>JAFXEF010000005.1 GCA_017520935.1 Bacteroidaceae bacterium
GCCCCTCGTGGGTGTCGATGTCACCCTGCTCAACAACATGACCATGAAGCTGCAGTACAACAAGAGCCGCGTGATGAACCTCAGCATGTCGTCCGTGCAGCTCGTCGAGACCAACTCCGACGACATCGTCTTCGGTGTAGGCTACAAGATGACCAACGTGAAGCTCTTCGGAGTAGGCAAGCGCCCCACAGGCGGTGGCCGTGGCCGCGTGAGCAATGACCTCAACTTGCGTGCCGACCTCTCGTGGCGCGACCAGAGTGCCCTGTGCCGCGACATTCAGACTATCACCACCCAGGCCACCAGCGGCAACAAGGCCCTGAAGATTTCCCTCTCGGCCGACTACACCTTCTCGCGCATGCTCACCCTCAACGCCTACTACGACCACCAGACCAACATTCCCGTAGTATCCGCCTCGTCGTACCCCACTTCCACCCACGACTTCGGCGTGTCGCTTAAGTTCTCGCTGACCAGATGATTCGGTCAAGGTAATTCATGCCTGCGAGATGATTTGTTGTTAAAAGGAATGAAATAAATGAGAATTCTTTTCTGTTAACCGTTTTTTTACCGTATTTTTGCATCTTCATTGGGAGCACCAATTCTTAGAACATTATAAAACTTACAACAATATGGCACAACAAGAAGAAACATTCAAGAAGATTGTATCGCACTGCAAGGAATACGGATTCGTGTTCCCCTCATCTGAAATCTACGACGGTCTGGGCGCCGTGTATGACTACGGACAGATGGGTGTGGAGCTGAAAAACAACATCAAGCAATACTGGTGGCAGTCTATGGTGCTGCTGCACGACAATATCGTGGGCATCGACTCGGCCATCTTCATGCACCCCACCATCTGGAAAGCATCGGGCCATGTGGATGCATTTAATGACCCTCTTATTGACAATAAGGACTCGAAGAAGCGCTACCGTGCCGATGTACTCATAGAGGATCAGTTGGCCAAGTACGACGAAAAGATCAATAAGGAGATAGCCAAGGCTGCCAAGCGCTTTGGCGAGGCATTCGACGAGGCTCAGTTCCGCGCGACTAACGGCCGCGTGCTCGAGATTCAGACCAAGCGCGATGCGTTGCACGAGCGTTTCTCGACTGCCCTCAATGCCAATGACCTGAACGAGTTGCGTCAGATTATCCTCGACGAGGAGATTGTATGTCCCATCTCTGGTACACGTAACTGGACCGAGGTGCGTCAGTTCAACCTCATGTTCTCTACCGAGATGGGCTCTACCGCTGATGGCGCTATGAAGATTTATCTGCGTCCTGAGACTGCACAGGGTATCTTTGTGAACTATCTCAACGTGCAGAAGACCGGTCGTATGAAAGTGCCCTTCGGTATCGCACAGATGGGTAAGGCTTTCCGCAACGAGATTGTGGCACGCCAGTTCATTTTCCGTATGCGCGAGTTCGAGCAGATGGAGATGCAGTTCTTCGTACGTCCTGGCACCGAACTCGATTGGTTTGCCAAGTGGAAGGAGACCCGCCTGAAGTGGCACAAGGCTCTCGGTTTCGGTGACGACCATTACCGCTATCACGACCACGACAAACTGGCTCACTATGCCAATGCCGCTACGGACATCGAGTTCCTCATGCCCTTTGGCTTCAAGGAGGTGGAGGGTATCCATAGCCGCACCAACTTTGACCTCTCACAACACGAGAAATACTCGGGCAAGAGTATCAAGTATTTCGATCCCGAAATCAACGAGAGCTACGTGCCCTACGTTATTGAGACCTCTATCGGTGTTGACCGTATGTTCCTCAGCGTGCTCTGTGCCTCTTATGAGGAGGAGAAGCTCGATGGTGGCGACACTCGCGTAGTGCTTCGCCTGCCTGCTGCCTTGGCTCCCGTGAAGCTCGCCATCATGCCTTTGGTGAAGAAGGATGGTCTGCCCGAGAAGGCACGCGAGATACAGGATATGCTGAAGTTCCACTTCAACTGCCAGTACGACGAGAAGGACTCTATCGGCAAGCGCTATCGCCGTCAGGATGCTATCGGTACTCCCTACTGCATCACTATCGACCACGACACGCTCAAGGACAACTGCGTGACCCTGCGCAACCGCGATACTATGCAGCAGGAGCGTGTGAGCATCGACAGTCTCGTAGGACTCCTTGCCGACAAGGTAAGTATCACCGGCATACTGAAGACTTTGTAAAATGAATGTCAAGAAACAGTTACGTAAGGCACTCTCCATCCTCCTCTTGGGGACGGTGATGGGAAGCTTCACCTCATGTGAGGAGACCGCTGTAGTGAATGAATTTGCCAACTGGAAGGTTCGGAACGCCGAGTTCATAGACTCTATAGCCGCTGTGGCCGAAGCCAACGCCGACGGCAAATGGTTGCGCATACTCTCTTTTAAACTTAACGAGACGGATATTGACGGTGATTCCATAGAATATGACACCGAAGACTATATCTATTGTCATATAGAGGCTGAAGGTACAGGTACTGAGAGTCCCGTGTTCAGCGACACCGTGCTGGTTAACTATCGCGGGCGGCTTATCCCTACGCTCAGTTATCCTGAAGGAAAGGTTTTCGACGAGTCATACAAGGGGGCGCTCAATCCCGCCGTCAATGTCCCCACCAAGTTCAGCGTAGGCGGTGTTGTGGTAGGATGGAGTACAGCGCTACAACGCATGAAGGCTGGTGATATCTGGCGTGTATACATTCCTGCAGAGTTGGGTTATGGCAGCCGCAAACAAACAGACATACCGGCCTACTCGGCGCTCATCTTCGATATGAATCTCGTGAACCTATATCACATCGGTACTCCCGTACCCAAGCAATAGTAACTTATGTGGGGTGATGCGGACATGTTCGCATCGCCCCACATTGTATATCAACCTTATAAACAATACAAACATGAAAAAAAACACATTCACTCTGCTCCTTGCCGTACTCTTGGCAAGCGTAGCAAGCAAGGCTGAGGCACAAAACCTCCAAGTACTGTATGACACTGAGCGCGGATGCGTGACCTCGACGCTCGAGATGTTCCGCCCCGATGCCTTCGGTAGCACCTTCTACTTCGTAGATTTGGACTACAATCCCCGCGCCATTGGCGCATACACGGAAATCGCCCGCGAACTCTGCTTCTGGCAAGACACTGACTGGAACTGGCTTTCCGTACACCTTGAGTTCGATGGTGGACTTGCTGGCGCTTACTCTTTCAACAATGCCTGGCTTGGCGGTCTCACTTATTCGGGCCACTCGGCAGACTTCTCCAAGACCTGGTCGCTCTCGGCTATGTACAAGGCTATCCCCGGGCTTAAGGATTTGCAGGGCAAGTGCCGTATGCACAACTTCCAGCTTACTGGCGTATGGGGCATCGGTTTCGCCAATGGTTGGTGCTCATTCAGCGGCTTTGCCGACCTGTGGAGCGAAGGTTCTACACTCATCTTCCTCTCTGAACCACAGCTTTGGGTGAACCTCAACAAGGTTTCCGGCTGGGAGAATATCCCCCTCAGTGTAGGTGGTGAGGTGGAACTGTCTCATAACTTCGGGGGCTTTGATGGTCTCTATGTAAGACCTGCCCTCGGTGCCAAATGGATCTTCTAAGACAAACGTTTAATCATCATAAACTATGCTAAACAAACTTTTCGGTTTCAATCCCAAGGAAACCACCATCCGTACTGAGGTGTTGGCGGGTATCACTACCTTCCTTACCATGTCGTACATCTTGGCAGTGAACCCTGCCATGTTCAGTCTGCTCGACGGTATGCCTGGTGGTGCCGTGTTCACCTCTACTGCCTTGGCTGCCATTATCGGTACTCTCGTGATGGCTTTTTGGGGCAAACTTCCCTTCGGCTTGGCTCCCGGTATGGGTCTCAACGCCTTCTTCGTATACACCGTATGTATGGGCATGGGTTACACGTGGCAGTTTGCCCTTACTGCTGTGCTCATCGAGGGCATCCTCTTTATTATTATGACCATCACGAACATCCGTGAGGCTATCGTGAACGCCATACCGCAGAGCTTGCGCTATGCCATTGGTGCTGGTATCGGTCTGTTCATTGCCTTCATCGGGTTACAGAATGCAGGTGTCATTATCAACGACAATGCCACTCTCGTTGTTTTGGGCGATATTACCTCTGGTTCGGCGCTGCTGTCGTTGATAGGTCTGCTTATTACAGGCTTCCTCTATGCCAAGAACGTGCGTGGTGCTATGCTTATTGGTATTCTGGTCACCACGCTCATCGGTATCCCCATGGGTGTCACCGAATTCAAGGGTATACTCTCGGCTCCCGAGTCCATAGCCCCCATTTTTTGTCAGTTTGAGTGGGAAAACATCTTTACGCTCGACATGCTCGTAGTAGTGTTCACTTTCCTCTTCATTGACATGTTTGATACCGTAGGAACGCTCGTCGGTGTGTGTGTCAAGGCTGGAATGGTCGACAAGGATGGTCACGTCAACCGCATCAAGGAGGCCTTCATGGCCGATGCTATCGCCACCACAGCCGGTGCTATGTTGGGAACCTCTACCACGACAACCTACGTCGAGAGCGCTTCGGGTGTAGCGCAGGGTGGTCGCTCTGGTCTTACGGCTTTCGTCATTGCCTGCTGTTTCGCCGTGACGCTGTTCTTCTCACCCCTGTTCCTCTCCATTCCCGCAGCCGCCACAGCCCCTGTGCTCATTATCGTAGGTCTGCTCATGCTGGAGCCTGTACGTCACATCCCGTTCGATGACTTCACCGAATCTATTCCCGCCTTCGTGTGCCTCATCATGATGCCTATGTCGTACTCCATCTCCAACGGTATCCTCCTCGGTATGATAACCTATACGGTGCTCAACCTCATTTGCGGCAAGTTCAAGAAACTCAGCCCCACAATGTACATCTTGGCAACGCTTTTCATACTGAAGTATATCTTCATCTGATAGAGCGTCACGGATACTAACAAGAAAAGGCTACCCGATTGGGTAGCCTTTATTCTTTCACAGGTCAGCTTCGACTCCCTGTCAGAAGGGTAGGTCATCAGCCTCGCTTGAAGCATTCATCTGAGGTGCTGCACTGAACGGGTCAGCCGCAGGAGGAGGCACAGGAGCGCCAGCCGTTGCTGCGGGAGGCACAGGAGCACCCGCTACAGGAGCTGCATTGCGGTCTACTTTCCAAGCGCGGATGTCGTTGTACCAACGGCCGTTATACTCGCGGCTGTCAATATCAAATGATACGGTGAGCGTCTCACCCAATTGGATGTTGAATTGTGAGATGCGGTCGGCACCAAACACGTTGAACATCATCTTACGCGGATACTGCTCCATCGTCTCGAGCACATACTCCTGAATCTTCCACTCATTGCCAGCTTTGGAAATGCCGCCACGTTCGGGGAGCACAGCTATAATCTTTCCTGTCAATTCCATAATGTATTGTTTGTTGTATTGTTGAGTAATGTCGTCAAATGTGGCGCGAAGTTACATTTTTATTGGAAAAGAAACTAATTTTTTTGTCGTTTTTTTTGGCAGGCCGAGTGGTTTATGCTACTTTTGTAGAGATATATGGATTACTAACTGAAAAAATATAACTGCTATGAAATTTGTAGTATCAAGCGCGGCACTTTACAGCCATCTGCAAGCTATCGGACGTGTCATCAACTCCAAGAGCACGCTCCCCATTCTCGACTGTTTTCTTTTCAATATAGAAGGAGGTAAACTCTCCATCACCGCATCGGACAACGAAACAACCCTCGATACCTCTTTGGAGGTTGTGGAGAGCGACGGAGATCTCCAGTTTGCCATTTCGTCAAAGACTCTGCTGGATGCCATCAAGGAGCTTCCTGAGCAGCCCGTCACCTTCGATGTCAACACCCAGTCGATGGAGATTTCCATCCAGTACATGAACGGTAAGTACAGTATGGTGGGGCAGTCGGCCGACGAATACCCCATGGCAGCCCTGATGGGTGAGAACGCTGTGAGCTTTACCATCGAGGCCGACACGCTGCTTGGTGGTATCAACCGCACTATCTTTGCCACAGCCGACGATGAACTGCGCCCCGTGATGAACGGTATCTACTTCGACATCTACACCGAGTACGTAACTCTTGTAGCATCTGACGGCCATAAGCTCGTGCGCTACAAGCTTTACAATGTGAAGGGCGATGAGAAGGCTGCCTTTATTCTCCCTAAGAAGCCCGCAGCCCTGCTCAAGAATCTCCTGGCCAAGGAGGCCGGTGAGATCAAGATCTCGTTTGACGACCGTAATGCCACCTTCGAGATGCCCAACCACCGCATGGTGTGCCGCCTCATCGAGGGACGTTACCCTAACTATAACTCGGTAATCCCGCAAAACAACCCCTTCAAGATTACCATCGACCGCACCGCCATGCTCAGTGCCCTACGCCGTGTATCGGTATTCTCATCGCAGAGCAGCAGCCTCATCAAGCTTCGTATGGCCAACAACGAACTCCTTATTTCGGCTCAGGATATTGACTTCTCCACCTCTGCCGAGGAGAAGCTCACCTGCAGCTACGAGGGCAACCCCATGAGCATCGGATTCAAGGCCACCTTCCTCATGGACATCCTCTCCAACATCAATGGTCAGGACATAGTCATCGAGGTGTCAGATCCCTCACGTGCTGGTGTCCTCGTGCCTGCCGAGCAGACCGAGGCCGAAGAGCTCCTCATGCTCCTCATGCCGATGATGCTCAACGACTAAGAGACTTCCTTTGAATAGATATGGAAACAGCCCTACCGCGGTAGGGCTGTTTCTTTGTTTAATGATTACGACTATCTTTCGACTTGCTTTCTAATACGATTGCCAGTTTATCATCCTCACTGTTTAGAACACACAAACTCCTATTCAGCCCTAATCAACCCCTGTACATCGCGTGGCTGCAGCTCCCCTGTGAATATCATGATTACAAATTCGTCTTCCGGGCTGTCTACTATCATCACATATTCGGTGCGTGCGTCTTCCTCCTCTTTCATATATACGGCCATCTTCTGTCCGTCCTCCTTGATGCGCACTATCTCCTCGTAACCGTTTACCTCTTTTCGGCTAACAGACTCTTTGGTCTTTTGCTTCGACTTAATGCATTCGAAATCCCCGTTCTTGGTAATAAATTCTGTTTCTTTCCGTAAGGCTTCCTTTATCTCCGGCCTGTCCGTTGTGAGGATATACAACCCATCGAGCTTGCTGATGATTGTACTCATGTCCACGTCGTCCACTTCGATAGGCAGTCCTTTCATAAAGCGAAACATGGTTTTCGATACATACACCGAGGTGACACCCTCCATGTCGGCATACTTGTGGAAGTATTCGTGCTGGGCATTGGCCATCAATGCACTGATGGCAACGAGTGCCGATAGAATCATTCTTTTCATATTCTTTATTTTAGTTGTTATTCAGTTCTTTCAATATCTCTAGTTGATGGTTGACGCTGCGCTCTACCTTGCCGCCAGTCTCCATAGCCATACCGACATAATCTGTTCCTTTGTTCAGCGCCGATGAGAGTGCCAGCAATGCCTCGCGTGTGGCTGTATAGGCATCTTCGGGATTGTCGAATGTGTCACGTGGCGTGGACGGACGAAGAAGTTGCAGACTCAGTCCTACAACCAGCACGGCACATGCCGCTACGCTTGCCGCCTTCCATAGGCGCACCGTGAGCGCTCGGCGTATGGGTCGGTGCTCTTCGGCTTCCCAGGCATCTATCTTTCGCGACAATCGCTCCATAGCTTCTGCGTGGTCGCTTGCAGTCGTCTCGTGAAGGGCAAGTATCACCTGCTTGTCGTGCTCCAGATGCTCAGGCACTTCGCTCACCGTCAGCCATCGCACCAGCTCACGTTCTTCGTCAGCACTGAGCGCCGCATCAAAGTACCGCTCTATCTGTTGTTCCAGTATCTTGGCATCCATGTCGTACACCTTTTATATTGTTATACTCTCTTGAATCTCTCTCGTATGGTCTTTCGGGCACGGCTCAGCAGCGCTCTCACGTTTACGGCCGTCAGCCCTGTCTGTTCCTCTATCTCCTCGAAGGTGCATTCCCTTATGTCACGCAAGGTAATCACCTGCTGTTGCTTCTCGGGTAAGGTTTCTATTATCAACTTCACTTGCTCTACGGCATCTTGCCTCTCTAGCTGGCTCGCTATATCGTCGGCTGCCGCAAGCGACAACGGGAAATCGTCCACATCTACCCTATCCACCTCTGCGAGGCGAAGCCTGTCTATACACATATTCTTCGTAAGTGCTACGCTATAGGCTTCCATATTCTGCACGTCGGGCAACTCTTCGCGCTTGTTCCACAACTTCATATACACCTCCTGCACCATGTCTTCGGCATCCTCGACATTGCCGAGTATACGCAAAGCCACGCGTTGAAGCCGTGGGTAGAGCGGCAGCAACAGTTGCTTGAAAAGGGAGGCGGGCATCATGGATAGACAGGATTTATTTGGCCGACCTTAGCGTTATGTTGTTCTCTGACATTGAGAAGTTCAGATCATCCATCCTCAGGTTCCCTTTAATACGAACAAGGGTTGCCTCATCCCCACTCACACCAATAAGCAGTTCCTTGATTTTTTCTCCTTTCATCTTTCCCCACATTCTGACGCGGCTACCATCATCCTTTACCACAAGTAGTGGCTCGTATCCTTCCAGCTTGAGTTGCTCAATTTTTGCAGCGAAGCGCTCTTGCACCTGTGCCGGACAGTCAGAAAGATCCATTACCCGCACCGAGTTGATACGACTGGCAATCTGTCCTGCCTCATCATCAGCAAATAGCCCTATTAATTTTATCGGCAGCCAGGGCACTTTCATGCATACTGCATCTTCTTCACTGCGAAACTCTCTAAAGATTCCATTCACCGTCTGTGCCTGGCTCATCTGGAAGCCGAGCATTAAAGCTATTGCTACAATAATTTTTTTCATCATTCTATCGTTGTTTTTTTGATTTATGTTTTTTTGTGATTTCATTTATACAGACGAGTCATACCGTAGTTTTGTGACAAAAATAATTCTATTTTTCCGTTCAGACAATAAATAAATCCCGATTCATGGTTAAAACATTTAAGTACGCAAGTAGGATTCTCACAACGCACCTTTTGTTTATATTTGCCGATGCGCATCGGCAGCCTAATTAGTTATGCCTATTTAAGAAGTCACACAGCAGATGGAGAGAATACTTAAGTATGTTCTTCAGCAATATCGCATGAATTGTGAATGATTGATTTGCGAATGACAAGAAAGAGGTTTATATTTGCAAAAAAGAAAGATATGGAACCGACTGTTGTTATTATCTTATTTGTTGGCACACTGCTTGTATCTGCTGTGATTGTTCTTCTCGGTCTCTACGTCCGTCGCCATCCCGAGCAAATATCTGGCTATAACACGATGTCGCGCGAGAAGCTTGCCAAGATAGACCTTCCTCGTATAGGGCGTTTCATCTCCAACATGATATTTGCGACAATACCATTCATGCTTGCTGCCCCATTTATGCCGAATCTGAAACTCTTTGAGGCGATGTTGGTGTCTCCTCTTTTGATTTTTGGGATTGTAGCGGTGCTCTATGTGAACATTTTCGAGAAGAGATTTATGAAATAATGGTTCTGCAATAACTTTATTCGTATAGTTTTTTGATGCAGGAGAAAATCACAGTGTTTCCAAAAGGACAGATGAGAAAAATCCTATATGTCATGCTCGTGGGGATGCTCCTCGTTCTTGCGGCATGTGGCAAGGAAGCGGATGACGTGGCGGATACGGCATCGACAACCGAGGTGTACACTTCCGTGCAGGAACTGCTCCTTATGGGCGAATACCAAAAGGCCGAGGCACGTATCGACTCGATGCACTGTGCTCCCTCACTCACCAAGGAACAGCGCAGCATGGTCTATCTGCTACGCTCGAGGTTGCATCAGCTGCGCGACGAAGATCCCTACCGCGCCACGAAGTACATGAAGTTGCACGTGGAGCTGGCGAATGAGGAGCGACAACATATGACTGCGCCGTGGATTGTAGGCAGCATGGCTTTGCTGCTGACCTTTGGCTCGGTGGGCTATTATACACGGCATCGCAAAAGCACCAATGCACCGAGGAATGCCGCCAGCACCTTCAAGGAGGAGTGGAAACAGGCGAAGCGTGCATTCGCCGCAACAGCATCGGGGCAGCTGATACAGACTGCTGACGACAACGAGGCGTTCACGGGCGAAGAGCGCAAGCAACTGCTCGCCGATATCGAAGCGTGCTTCATCGGCATCATCCAGCACATTCGCCAAGAGGCACCTCACACCAACCGCGAAGAGATGCTCTACTGCATCTACTCGGGGCTGCGCATGTCGCCTCGCCGCATGGCCGATTGCCTGCTCACGACACTCTCGACCCTACGTTCGCGCAAGGCACGACTACGCAATAAGTTGCCTGAGTACATGTATGGTGCTTTCTTTTATGAACAGTAGATCTGCGGTTTAGGTATTTGCAACGCTTTTGGGACGCTGTTTTTTTGAAGTTCCCGATGGTTTATGCGAACTTTGCGACCGTAAAACCAATACACACAAGTATGAAACGATACACGATTCTTTTCGCACTATGTGCACTGAGCGCTCTCGGCATCAAAGCCGAACTGACCGACACGGTCACCATCGACAATGATTGCCAACGCATGGTGCAGTTCTTCAAGGCCACCCTCTATGAGAACTACGGCGACTCACTGGCGTTCGACACCTTCATCAATGCCTACCGCGCCTACGACGACAACTACATCTTGCAGGTAGACCGCGACAAACTGAAGGTGCTGTTTGCCGAAATCTACGAGCGCACCTGGCGCGACTATCTGCTGGGTGGGTACGATGAGAGTCAATCAAGGTATCAGCAGAATCCCAAATGGGATGTGCGTTGGGTGCAGTATTCCCCGGGCCTACGTGCCCAATCCATCAATCCACATACGGAAGGCAGTTATCTCCATCGCGTAATAGCAAGGTCCGAACGCCCCTATTTCGAGATGGTATATGAACAGGCCTTAAAGGCTTGGGCTTTTCCAAGCTATCATGTCAACGACTTCTGGATAAATCACGATTGGCTTGCAGAGGCTTTTCGCGCTGGCGATGAGGAAGTCCAGTTGTGGCTCACCTTTAGGTTCTGGCCCTACCTCTGCCATTGCGGCAATATAGACGTCTATTGCGGCAAGCCCAAGGAAGAGGTGCCCGACACGTTCATTATGCGCGAATTCAAGCTACCACCTTTATAATATAGATAGGATATGAAAACATTGATCAGACATACCTTTCCCCTGCTTATGGCTCTGCTCCTTGTTGCGTGTGCCCATCCAAACAAGCAGCAAGTAGCGAGTGACACACAGCACATGCTCACCTTCGTGAAGTCCACGCTCTACGACAACTACGGTGATTCTTTGGCGCTCGACACCTTCTGGCATCACTACAAGCGCTACTACGCCGCCTATATACTGCGTGTAAATCAGGGGAAATTGCTCGACATCAACCAGTCGCTGTATGCTGGCACCTTGTTTGACTATTACATTGATGCCGAGCGTTGGGAACCGCAGGAGGAATTCATGAACCGCCACATGCGCTCCATCTTTGCTCAGTTTGCCCTCTTCCGCACATTGCCCTTGCGTACTGATGCGCACAGCTATCAGCAAAGCGCACTATCCGAGGCCAAGCACCCCTTCTTGCAGCAATTGTACCAATATGCCGACACTGCACATGCGGTTCCCTACATGGAGAATATGCGTCTACTGCTCGACCCTTATTGTAGGGAAAACTATCCCTATGTGCATAACAACACCCAGCTGAAGCCGTGGATGGACAAGTACGATGTGCCTGCCGCCTTCCGCCAAGGTGATGCCGAAGTACAGCAGTTCATAGCTCTATACATGTGGTCCTATCTCTCACACTGTGCTAATGTGGATATCTATTCGGGTCGTACACGAGATGCCTTGCTTCGTGAGATAATTCCCTCAGATAAGGAGAGATGAAAAGATGCCTCGGAGTATTCTCCGAGGCGTTGATGTATGAAGCAATTCTATTAGATTGACAGCATGTGCAGAACGTTGACCAGCTGCTCGTCGATGGGCTTGTCTTTCTTGATGGCGGTGTTGAAGGGTACGTATACGATTTCATCGTTACGGATGCCAATCATCACGTTGCGTTGGCCATCGAGCAGGGCATCGATGCTGGCAGCACCCATGCGGCTGGCTATGATGCGGTCGTGGGCCGTGGGGCGTCCGCCGCGCTGCAGGTGTCCGAGGATGGATACGCGGACATCGAACTGGGGAAACTCGTTGCGCACGCGCTCGGCATAGTGCATGGCTCCACCCAAATCCTTGTTTTCGGCTACGAGCACGATGCTGCTATTCTTGGACTTGCGTACACCATTCTGTATGAAGGTGGCGAGCTGATCCTCCTTGGTGAGGTGTTCGGGGATGATGGCGGCTTCAGCACCCGAAGCTATGGCGCTGTTGAGGGCGAGGAAGCCGGCATCGCGACCCATGACCTCAACGAAGAAGATGCGCTCGTGCGAGTTGGCCGTGTCGCGTATCTTGTCTACGGCCTCCACGATGGTGTTGAGCGCCGTATCGTAGCCGAGGGTGGTGTCGGTGCCGTAGAGGTCGTTGTCGATGGTGGCGGGAATGCCGATGCAGGGGATGTCATACTCCTGTGCCAGTACGCGGGCACCGGTGAGCGAACCGTCGCCACCGATGACCACGAGGGCATCGATCCCGTGCTCGCACATGTGTTTCCACGCTTCGGCACGTCCCTCCTCGGTCTTGAACTCGGGGCAGCGGGCGGTCTTGAGGATGGTGCCTCCCTGCTGTACTATGTTACTCACGTTCTCGGTCTTGAAGTCCTTGATTTCATTTGTGATGAGGCCTTTGTAGCCACGGTAGATGCCTTTGACCTTGAGACCGTTGAAGATGGCCGTACGGGTGACGGCGCGGATTGCTGCATTCATGCCCGGTGCGTCGCCGCCCGAAGTGAGAATGCCTATACATTTGATTCTTGCCATGAGGATAATTATGATTTATGAATTATGAGGGTTGAGTTTTAATTCTTAATTTTTAATTATGAATTGTGAATAATAATCGCTTGCTTGCACTCCTCCATCAGCCACTTTGGGGTGGAGGTAGCACCGCAGATACCTATTGATTGGCCGTCCTTGATGAGCGAGAAGTCTATCTCATGGCTGCCCTCGATGTGGTAGGAGTTTAGGTTGGCCTTGAGACACTCCTGATACAGTACCTTGCCGTTGCTGCTCTTTCGACCGCATACGAAGAACACGAGGTCGTGTGAGGCGGCAAAGGCACGGATATTGGCCAGGCGGTTTGATACCTGACGGCAGATGGTATCGTAGTAGTGGAACTTTACGTCTGGGGCGATGCGTTGTTTGATGGTTTCTACGATGAGGCGGAACTCGTCGAGCGACTTGGTCGTCTGTGAGTAGAGGTAGATGTCGCGTGTGAAGTCAATACGGTCGATTTCCTTGATGCTCTCTATTACAATGGCGGTGCCGTCGGTTTGTCCTACGAGACCCAACACCTCGGCATGTCCCTTCTGTCCGTAGATGATGATCTGCTTGGGATGAGGTGATGGTGTGTCGTATTCCTGCTTGATGCGCTTCTGTATGTTGAGCACCACGGGGCAGGTGGCATCGATGATGTCGATACCGTTACGGCGAGCTGTGTCGTAGGTTTCGGGCGGTTCGCCATGGGCGCGGAGCAGCACACGTACGTTGCGTAGCTGGGCAAACTCATCGTGATTGATGGCGATGAGCCCCATGTGGCGCAGACGGTCACACTCCATGCCGTTGTGCACGATGTCGCCTAAGCAGTAGAGTGGGGCACCCCGCAGCAACTCCTCCTCGGCCTTGCGGATGGCCGTGGTCACTCCGAAGCAGAAACCCGAATGTTCGTCAATCTCTACGTGTATCATCTGGAATTTTACAGATGTTGTAAATTATCAAATTGTGCATTGTGCAGCGCGCTTGAATTCCTCAAGCAACCAAGCTTTCTGCTCGGGGATAGTCATCGTGCTGTTGTCGAGCAGGATGGCATCGTCGGCTTTGCGCAGGGGGCTGATGGCACGCCCGCTGTCGATGCGGTCGCGCTCCTTCACGTTCTCCAGGATGCTCTCGTAGGAGGCCTCTTCGCCCTTGGCCTTGAGCTCATCGTAGCGGCGTTGGGCACGTACTTCGGCACTGGCTGTGACAAAGACTTTGAGTTCGGCATCGGGAAACACGGTGGTGCCGATATCGCGTCCGTCCATCACGATACCTTTGTTGCGCCCCATCTGTTGCTGCAGGGCTACCATGGCTTCGCGTACAAATCCGATAGTGGCAATGAGGCTCACACGCGACGATACGGCCATGCCGCGAATCTCCTTCTCGATGCACTCGCCACCCAGGTAGGTCTCGGGACGGCCTTCGGCATTGAGGCGGAAAGTGATCTGTATGTCGGGCATTGCGGCCTGTAGCTCGGGGAGCTTTACGCTGTCCTCGGTGAAGAGGTCGTGCTGGAGGCAGTAATAGGTGACTGCGCGGTACATGGCACCGCTGTCGATGTAGATGTATCCGATTTCGCGGGCAAGGTCTTTGGCCATTGTGCTCTTGCCGCACGAGGAGTGGCCGTCAATGGCGATGGTAATCTTTTTCATATATGTATATTCTAATTTTTGACTTTTACATTCATAGCACCAGGGCGAAGTTCATCATCAAGGAGGATGCCGCTACGTGGTACTTGCCGTATGAGACACCCACTTTGATGCGATTGACGTTCAGACCGGCACCGATGGAGAATCCCTCCATGGAACGCCTGACATTGTTCTTGAGTTCGCTGCGTAGCAAGAAGTTGTATCCTACAGAAACATACGTGTTGGAGGTAGGCAGAATGTCGGCTCCGATGATGAAGTGCTTGAGCAGTATCTCCTTCCATGAGTTGTCGGCGGTGTTGTGGAAGTCCGTAGCTTGCCATTTGTCGAGGTCGGTGAGGGTAAGCGATAGGCGTATGGGGGCGTGTTCCAACTCTTTGGTGAAACCTACCAGGAGGTTAAAGGGCAGTGGCTCCTGTGTGTCGTCGAAGGTCTTTACCTGTCCGCCGAGGTTGCGTGCCACTACGGAGGCCGAGAACATGGCGTCGGGGTTATAGTAGTTGAGCCCGAGGTCTACACCCAGGGCGAGCGAGTATACCTGTTCGTAGTTGGAGTAGATGAATTTGCCCGTCACGCCACCTGAAAGGCGGTCGGTGAAGTCGAAGCTGTAGACCGCCATCAAAGCCATGTCTTTAGCCGAGAAGTTGCCGATGATGTTGCCTTCGGCATCGGTGTTTCTCATTGAACCGAAATTCAGGTAATGGGCACCGAAAGCCAGTTCGGAGCGTTCGCCAATGAGCATGTTGTAGGCGGCAGAGGCCATGTGGGTCTTCTGTAGATAGCTCATATAGTTGAGGCTGAGTGTGCGTCCGCTGGTGTTGGTGAGCAGGGCAGGGTTATGGAAGGCAAGAGTGATATCGTCTTCGATGATGGAGGTATTGTCGCCTCCGAGTGCTGCGGCATGCGAGGATACTGGCAGTTGTAGGAACTGGAAGGTAGCCCCTGCATCTTGTGCGTGCAAAGAATATATGCTGCAGCATATCATATATAGGTATAGGATGCCTCTTTTCATAAGGGGTGCTTATTTTTCGCTTCAAATATACGACAAACGAGCGAGAAATATGGAGTTTACTTCAATATTTTTCACCGTGAGTGCCGAAATATTCGAGGTTTACCTCAAATATACGACTTTTTTATGTATATAATGTCGTATCGGAGGAAAAATACGTCGCTCGAAAAACTAAAATCCATTCGGAGAGTAAAAAAAACATTTTTTTTTGTATAGACTAACAAAAAAAGTATTACTTTTGCAAACACATCGGAAAATATAATAAAAAAAGCATAACTTATGGAAATCAAAAAATCAGAAAAAGCCAATTTGGAGAGCAGTAAGCTGACATGGGTTCTTATTGGTCTCGTAATTGTTTTGGCGGCACACTACGTGGCGTTCGAGTGGACGCAGTTTGAACAGGAGTCCACAGGTGAGATTGTAGATGCTGGTGACATTGTATTGGAAGAAGAAATTATTCCTATCACCATGCCCGAAAAGAAGACCGTGCCTCCTCCTCCCCAAGCTGTGACACAGGCAGAGGTGCTGAATATCGTGGAAGACGATGCCGAGATTGAGGAGACTACCCTCGTGTCTGCTGAAGACCAGTCAGAGTTCGTCGAGATTCAGGACGATGTGCCCATCGTGGTAGAGGAGCCTGAAAAGGAGGAGGAGATCTTCCAGGTGGTAGAGAACCAGCCTGAGTTCCCCGGTGGTATGGCCGAGCTGATGAAGTATCTTCAGAAGAACATCAAGTATCCTTCAATCTGTCAGGAGCAGGGTATTCAGGGACGTGTCATCGTACAGTTTGTGGTAAACACCGACGGTTCGATTGTTGACCCCCAGGTAATCAAACCCGTTAACCCCTATCTTGACAAGGAGGCTCTCCGCGTGGTATCTACCATGCCTAAGTGGAAACCCGGTGAGCAACGTGGTAAGAAGGTGCGTGTACGCTTCACGCTGCCTGTAACATTCCGCTTGAGCAACTAATCTCACGACATAGTTAAAGAGGCTGCATATATGTAGCCTCTTTTTTTATTACAATAAATTATTCTATCATGCCCTTTACATTCTCCCAACTTCTCGATAAGGTAAATGCGCATATTGAGTCTCTTGACTATGCACACGAACCGATGAACCTGTACGAACCGGTCAAGTATATTCTCTCGCTCGGAGGCAAGCGCATACGCCCGGCGATGATGCTTATGGCTTATAACATGTATCGTGACGATGTGGATACTATTCTCGATCCGGCTCTTGCTCTGGAGATATACCACAACTTCACGCTCCTGCACGATGACCTGATGGACAATGCCGATGTGCGTCGTGGCAAACCTACCGTGCATAAGCGCTGGGATGCCAATACGGCTATTCTATCGGGTGACGTGATGCTGACGTTGGCCGATGTATATATGTCGCGTGTTGACGATGCACACTTCCGCGAAGTGATGGCGACATTCCATCGCACATCCATTGAGATTGCCGAGGGGCAACAGTATGATATGGACTTCGAGACGCGCGACGATGTTTCCGAGGCTGAATATATTGAGATGATACGTCTGAAGACCTCAGTGCTGCTTGCTTGTGCCCTCAAGATTGGTGCCGTGTTGGGTGGCGCATCTGAGGAGGATGCTGCTTATCTCTATCGCCTGGGTGAGAGTATCGGCCTCGCCTTCCAACTTCGCGATGACTACCTTGATGTCTATGGCGACCCTAAGGTATTTGGCAAGAAGATTGGTGGAGATATCCTTTGCAATAAAAAGACCTACCTCTATATCAATGCGTTGCGCCTGGCTGATAAAGAACAGCGTGCCGTGCTCGACCATTGGGCGGCAGCCACGGATTTCAATCCCGAGGAGAAGATTGCGGCCGTCACCGATATATATAATAAGGTGGGGCTTCCCGCTATGAGCCGTGCTGTAGAGGAGCACTACTACCGTAAGGCGCAAGCTTCGCTCGATGCGCTCAGCGTGAGCGAAGACAGGAAGTTGGTGTTGCGTGAGTTTATGGCCAACCTCATGGAGCGCGATGTATAAGATCATCGACACCCATAGCCACCTGTTTGTAGAGGAGTTCGATGCCGACCGTGCCGAGGTGATGGTACGTGCCCGCGAAGCTGGTATCACCCATATCCTCATGCCCAACATCGATGTCGCCTCTGTGGAGCCGATGCTGCGTGTGTGTGCCGAGTATTCGGGTTACTGCTTCCCTATGCTGGGGCTCCATCCGACTGAGGTCAATGCTGCATATCGCGAGGCTTTGTCGGTGCTGAAGTCGCTGCTTGATGCTCATCGATTTGTAGCCATTGGTGAGGTGGGACTCGACCTATATTGGGATAAGACTTATAGGAGCGAGCAGTTGGCCGCTTTGGAGGAACAGATAGGGTGGGCGCTTGAGCGCGACCTCCCTCTTGTGATTCATTCGCGTGAGGCTTTCCCTGAACTTTACAATCTCTTTTCGCATTATAAGAGCGCACCCATCCGCGGTGTGTTTCATAGCTTCACGGGCACGGCCGATGAGGCTCATGCTTTGCTCGAGTTTCCGGGATTCCTGCTCGGTATCAATGGGGTAGTCACCTTCAAGAAGTCTACGCTTCCCGAGGCTCTCCGTGAGGTTCCTCTCTCGCGTATCGTCGTAGAGACCGATTCGCCCTATCTGGCTCCTACGCCTTATCGTGGCAAACGCAATGAGAGTGCCTATGTGGTGCGTGTGGTAGAGAGGCTGGCCGAGATATATGGCGTATCTCCTGAGATCGTGGCAGAGTGTGCGTATGGCAATGCCCGCTCTCTTTTTGCTCTATAGACGATAACTCCTGTTTCTTCGCATAGTTGCCGGCATCACATCAGATGCTCGCATAGGATTTTGATACCCAATATGATGAGTACAAGGCCACCGATGGGTTCAACGGGAAACCTCAATTTGTTGCCTACGAGGCTACCGATGAAGCAGCCGGTGAGGGCAAGGACAAAGGAGGCCAATCCGATGGCAAATAGGGGGAAGCCCAATTGCCGGATGCTGTCCATGCCGATGCAGGTGAAGGAGATGCCTACCGCAAGGGCATCGATGCTTACTGCCAGTGAGAGGGTGAGCACGGTGGCGAGGCGTGTAGGGTCGAAGTGGTGCTCCTCGTCACCGCTGATGCCGTCGCGTATCATTTTCACGCCGAGGAAGATAAGCAGGGCAAAGGCTATCCAGTGGTCGTATTGCTCGATGAAGCGGTAGAAGTAGATGGAACCTGCCCATCCTATCAGAGGCATGATGGCTTGAGCCAGGCCGAAGCAGAAGGCGATGGTGAGGAAGTGGCGCAGGCTGATGTGCTTGAGTGCCAGCCCTCCGGCGATGGCTACGGTGAAACTGTCCATGGCAAGGGCGAGAGCGGTGAGCCAGACTTCAAGGGTGTTCATCAGTGTTTCTTGTTGAAGTTGAGGTAGTAAGTGATGCTGTACGTGGCACCGAACGCTGTTCCGCTACTGGTGCCATAGCCGGGAATGTACCACGGGCCGCCATGGGTGATGGGGGCTTTGTGTATGGGGTATTTATATCGGAGCGACCATCCCATGTAGAAGTTTTTCGCAATCTCGGCACGTACTCCCGCTACGGCTTCGGCCCAGATGGAACGGCAGGGTATGTCGGTCAACTGCATGGGTACCTCGCCACCCCATACGGGATCTTTCAGGACAGGAGCATCTACGCTATACTCGAAAGCGGTGTAACCGATACGCCCTCCCAGATAGATGTAGTTGGGCTTGCCGTTCTTGTACTGCATGTTGTAGTCCATACCGATGCGGTAGTAAGGGGCGCGTGTACGGTAGCCTATCTCGTAGAGCTGGCTCACCATGTCGGTGTGACCCAAGCCGGCCTCCACGACGGGGAAGAAGCGGTTCTTCAGGTTCATCGTGGCCGAGAGTTCGGCGCTATAGTACTTGTCTTTCACGAAGATAGGATAGATGTAACCGAACACGTCGGCAGAGAGGTAGATACCTTGGAAGAGTGATGCCTTCTCGTCTTTCTTAAGGATGAGGAGCTTGGGCGTCTTGTTGAGTTCCTCTCCTTGGGAGAGGCTCGGAAAGGCTATCGCGCTAATTAGTAGTATGATAAATAACCTGAATGTTCTCGCGTTCATCGTAGTTTACTTCGGGTGAGTGGATGATTAGGGTATCTATCACGTGGTGGGTGCTGCGTGCTGTGGTGAGGGTGTGGAACATCGCCGTGCCGCAGGCTACCGACACGAGGGTGGGGGTGTTGGTGTGCCCGATGTAGAGCGTGTCGTAGGCCATGCCCTCATGGTAGTCGAAGATGAGCGTGTCGGTCTCATGCATGTAACTGAGCGGGAAGGTCACCTCCGAGGCATTGCTCTTGAGGTTGAGCACTACGGAGTCGCCTTGCGGGCGCACCACGCTCACGCTGAGCGTACCATTGAAGGCGATAGGGTCGTCCAGATGGTTGTAGAATACCATCTTGCCAGCTACGGTGTTGTTGATGGGGCAGTCTTCGCCTGAGCAGGCCGTCAGCCCTGCCACGATGCAGAGGAGCATCCCCAGCGTGTATGATATGTGGCGGTAGCGGTTCATCAGAACTCCTTTTCTATCTTATAGTTGTTGCGCTCCTGCGAGTTGCGGCTCACAATTTCTCCGAGGAATCCCGTGAGAAACATCTGCACGCCCAATATCATGCCCACCAGTGCCAAGTAGAAATAGGGACTGTCTGTAATGAGGCGTGCCGGTATGCCGTTGGTGAGGCTGTAGAGTTTGTTGGCACCGATGAAGATGACACACAGGAAGCAGATGATGAACATCACCGAACCCCACAAGCCGAAGAAGTGCATGGGCTTGACACCGAACTTGTTGAGGAACCACAGGGTCATCAGGTCGAGGTAGCCGTTGACGAAGCGGTCGAGGCCGAACTTGGTGACACCGTACTTGCGTGCCTGATGCTGCACTACCTTCTCGCCTATCTTGGTGAAGCCGGCATTCTTGGCCAGGTAGGGGATGTAGCGGTGCATCTCGCCATACACCTCAATATTCTTCACCACCTCGCTACGGTATGCCTTGAGTCCGCAGTTGAAGTCGTGCAGGTTCTTGATGCCCGATACCTTGCGTGCCGTGGCGTTGAAGAGCTTTGTGGGGATGGTCTTCGACAGGGGGTCGTAGCGTTTCTGCTTGTAACCCGACACCAGATCGTATTTCTCCTCCGTAATCATGCGGTACAACTCGGGTATCTCGTCGGGCGAGTCCTGCAGGTCGGCATCCATGGTTATCACTACCTTGCCCTCGGCACGGTCGAATCCGCAGTACAGGGCTGGCGACTTGCCGTAGTTGCGGCGGAACTTGATGCCCTTGACCTCGGGGTACTCAGCATGCAGGTGCTCGATTACGTCCCACGAATCGTCGGTGCTGCCGTCGTTGACAAACAATATCTCATAGCTGAAGTGGTGCTCATCCATCACGCGCTTGATCCAGGCATGCAGCTCGGGAAGGCTCTCTGCCTCGTTGTACAGGGGTACGATAACGGAAATGTCCATATCTTTTGAGTTTATGATTTACATTTAATTATTAAGTCTCCTGACAAATAGGGCAACGGGAAGTGCCACGGCGATAGCCCATGATACATTGTTGCTCAGCATGCCCATGGTCATCTCTATGGGTGTCATGGCGCTGAGTTGTGTAGCTGTATTGCGCATCAGTTCGATGTATTCATTGAACTGGGCGATGGCGGTTCCTGCATTCTCTGTACCTTCTAAAGTACTAAGGTCGATAGCCATCAGCTGCCCGATGCTCTCTTCTAAGGCACTCACCATGGCTCCACCGTCGATGTAGGCGAAGTAGATGTAGTGTGCTGCTGCGGCCAGCAGTGAACCGAAGCCCATGATGAGCAGCGCGAAGGCCAGTGCACGGGCAAACTCGATGCTACCGTTCAGGTAGCGGTCGCGATACAGCCTCACCAACCGGTAGACGAGGAAGGGCACCATCAGCGTCAATCCTAAAAAGAGCATGGCCGCCAGCGTAGAGTGCAGGCTCAAGGGGAACAGGCAGAACTTACCTATATAATATATTCCTACCACTGCGCCCATATTCATGGCACACTGCATCATCGTGGAGGTCTCCTGTTGCTGTTGGCTGTTCATATTTTCGTAATAATCTACAAAATTAGTGCAAGCCGAGAGAAAACGCAAATTTCAACGAGCGAATATTGTGGAAAAATTTACTTTTCTATAACTGAGCGAGGCAGAAATTCAACAAAGTTAAATTTATTTGCAGCCATTTCTGTGTTTCTTGTGCTTTCTGTGTGCGAAAAAGAATCAGTGTGAGGGAAGAACCTCGCAAAAGGCTCACAGCTCAAAACTCAAAGTCCCTTCCCAAAGGTCTTAATTTTTATCGTCACTGATGACCAAGCTTGGTCTTCAGTGATGGCAAGCATTGGTCGTCAGTGACGACCAAAATTAGGCTTCAGTAGCGGCTGCTTCGGCATACCTAAGTTAAGGCCTCCTGCAGATGGCAAATTCAGGCATCTATAGGTCATAAATTTTTCACCTGTAGGTCTTTATTTTTATGACCTATAGGTCTTTCGAAACAAGACCTGTAGAGGGCTTTGTCGTCTGGCCGATGTGACGCTAAATCAGTGCCTATTCGTGGAAGATAATGTTTTGCCCATGAATTATCGAAGCCATAAAATCAGAAGCCTTTGACATATTCAAGCAAAAAAGATCTTCCTCCGACACTTTTTGTCTTACTCTTACGATAGTTTTGTATCGTGGAAGTAAGACAATTTGTTTTAGTACCTTTAATAATAGGAGGAATAGAAATGGACTTTTTGGATGGATTGAAAGTATGCCGGGACAGCTCGGAAATTCGTAACAAGAGTATTGTTTGTGATTGGGAGTTTCGCCATAGGTGGGGCCGATGCGGTGTGAAAGCATCGGTCTGCGACGGCTGAAGATTTATCTTCATAAAGGAGTGCTGCTTGCAGCCTTACAAAGATTCGTGTAAATCCGTGTCATTTGTGGGAAATAAACGTAAAAAATAAATAAAGTATGAGTAATATGGAAAAGTATCAGAAGAACGAGAGTATGTATAAGTCTAATGAGTCGATATTGGATTGGGTAATGGGAGCCGTGAAGTGGTTGGGATACTGGGCGCTGGTGGTGTACTATGCCTTGCAGTCGCCCACATTGTCGACAAAGGATAAGGCGGAGATTGTAGCGGCATTGGCCTACCTCATCTTGCCTGTGGACCTTATCCCTGATGCTATCCCTGTGGTGGGTATCATTGATGATGCTGCTATACTGTGGGCAATATTCAAATTGCTGGTGGTGATTGATGAGGAGGTCAAGCGCAAGGCAGCGGAGAAGGTGCGCCAGTGGTTTGATTAATTAGGAGTTAGGAAGGTTCGTGCCAGTGAGCAAGAGTTTAGCTTGATTGAAACTCTTACTACAGGGTAGACGCATCAGAAATATCTATGGATGTTTTGTTTTCTATTCACAGAAAATCAATTTATTAGCCTCACACAGATCTCACAAATCTCACGAAGAGCACTTGCTATCGCTCGTGCTTGCCATCCGGCTGAATACACTCGGCAAAGCCGACAAGCGCGGGCGAAGCGATGCGCCATCTGTGAGATTCGTGAAATCTGTTTGAAAATCAATCATTTGTGCGAGCTTATTCTGGTGCGTCTGCCCTGCTCTTACTGCGAACGCAGCCGAAGCTCAACAACGGAGTTGTTAATTATGAGTTATCTTCCAGATAGCTCTCTAAACTCTAAACACTAAACTCTAAACTAATGTATTGCCCACAGATGGCACGGATGACACGAATACACTTTTTTCTTCAATCGCTTGTGTAATTAAATGTTGTTTTGTAATTTTGTGAACTGATAATTGCATAATTGATAATTATGAGTTCACAGAATAGTCTATTGGTGGAGATTTTGAGGAGTAGCCGAACGGTTTTTACGCCTCAGTCCTTATTATTGATTGATAGTAAGATAAGTACATCGGCCTTGGCTGTCAAGATGCACCGGTATACCCATCAGGGAGTGCTGCTGAATCCTCGAAGGGGAATCTATGCCAAACAAGGCTATAATGTTGAAGAGATGGCATGCAGCCTATTCCGCCCCTCATATATCTCGCTTGAATATGTGCTGCAACGTGCAGGGGTGGTGTTTCAATATGATTCGACGATAACATCGGTGAGCTACTTGTCGCGTACGATAGATGTTGATGGACACAGCTATTCGTTCCGTAAGATTAATTACGAACTATGGGCTGGAATGGAGGGGATTGTTACTAAAGATAATATCAATATTGCCACACCCGAGCGAGCTTTTCTTGATATGCTCTATCTGAGTAACGGCAACTGCTATTTCGATAATTTGCGTCCCCTTGATAAGAAAAAGGTGCTTAAGTTGTTGCCTAACTATAACTCATCGGTGCTTGCCGAACGTGTAAACAATTTGCTTGGACTATAGCGTATGAACAAGGATAAACATAAACTGTACATGGCCCAGATCTTGGGATTAATCTTCCGTGACAAGGAGTTGTGCCGTCTGCTGGCATTCAAAGGGGGGACTGCGCTGATGTTCTTCCACGATCTGCCCCGTTTCTCTACCGACCTGGACTTCAACTTGCTTGACCCAACCAAAGAACGTGAGGTTTTTGCTAAGGTTCGTGGCATACTGCAGCGCTTTGGTACGATAGATGATGAGGCTATCAAGCATTATGGTATTCTGCTTGTGCTCAATTATGGGAAGGGCGAACGTATGCTGAAGGTAGAAATATCGAATCGGCAGTATGATAATCATTATGAGATACGCAACCTGGCCGGAACAGATATACGTGTCATGAAAATGCCCGATATGTTTGCTCATAAACTATGTGCGATGGGCGAACGAATTTCTCCACGTGATGTCTTTGACTGCTGGTTCTTCTTGAACAATCACACTGAAATCAATGAGCAGATTGTGATGGAGCGTACAGGAATGGGAGTGAGTGATTATGCTCTTGCCTGTGTGGAGAAGTTGCGTGCTGCTAGTCCGAAAATGCTTATGCAGGGTTTGGGTGAAGTAATTGATAATAAAACAAAAGTTTTTGTACGCTCCAAACTGATAGAGGAGACTGCAACAGCTCTCGAGCTATTCGCTGCTATCCCTTTAATAGCAACTGAGGAATGATGACAATTCCCAAAACACAAAACAGATATTTTGCCCACGGATGTACACGAATTGTCTATCAACGATGACGATAACGAAAACGATAACCTATAGGCACTATCGTGCTGATGAATTAAAGTCAACAGATGTAACAGAACTTAAACTGATTAAACTGCTTTAACAGGTTATCGTTTTCGTTATCGTTATCGTCACATGCAAGCGTGTATAATTCGTGGTCATCCGTGTAATTGCTTTTCCCCTTGGCCAGCGAATGCTTGCGCTTGGCTAGTCCAAGAACTTCGTTTCGTGGGAGATTCTTTTGTCCACTTCACGGATGAGAACAATTCAAAATCGATAAACGAAAATATTTTAACTGTTTTATCTTGTATAATCGATAAATTTGCTATCTTTGCCGATATTATCAAATATAAACGATATGAACGTATTGGTTAGGCAACATTATTGGGACAAGATAGAGAAGTATCTTGGAAAAGATACTATTATTGTTCTGACAGGACAAAGACGTGTAGGCAAGAGTTATACGCTGAGGATGATTCGTGATATCAAAGCAAAGGATGATAACAACAATATCATCTATATTGATAAAGAGAAGAAGGCTTTTGATCATATCAAGACCTATCAAGATTTGAATGCCTACATAGACGCTCATTTCCAAGTAGGTAAGATGAACTATATTCTCATTGACGAGGTGCAAGAGATAGAGGATTTTGAGCGAACAGTCAGAAGCTACATAACTGAACCTGATGCTGAAGTCATCGTTACTGGTAGCAATGCTAAAATGCTGAGTAAGGAACTCAGCACGATTATTGGTGGGCGTTACAAAGAGATTTACGTGCAATCACTGAACTATAAGGAGTTCCTACAGTTCCATAATTTGCACGACGGAGATGAGGCATTGGTCAAGTATATCCAATTTGGCGGTCTTCCAGGTCTACTTAAAATGGGATTGGAAGAAGATGACGCAATAGAATATCAGAAAGATGTATTGAACACTGTTCTTCTGAAGGATGTGATCTCTAGAAACAATATTCGCAATGTCTCTTTTTTGGAGAAGTTGACTGATTTTATTGCTGATAACATTGGTAAAATCATATCAGCTTCGAGCATATCTAAATATATGAAATCGCAAGGTACGAATGTTTCTGCAGACACGATTATCGATTATGCTCAATATCTTGAAGAGGCATATATCATACATAAAGTCAATAGATATGATATTCACGGCAAACGTCTCTTTGAAAGTAATGACAAATACTACTTCGAAGATCACGGACTGAGAAATGCTCAGGCCGGAGGCACCCGGGAAGGTGATATAGAAAAGGTTATTGAAAACATCGTTTACCAGCATCTAATCAACCTCGGATACAAGGTTTGTGTGGGTCAACTGCAAGCTGGGGAGATAGATTTTGTGTGTACAAAAAAGGCTGGCACACAACGGATATACATTCAGGCTGCATATTTGATTGCTAATGACGAAACCAGAGAACGAGAATTTGGGAATCTACGTAATGTAAAAGATAATTATCCCAAATATGTGGTTTCGATGACTCCAGGTGTTACTCGCAACGACGATAATGGTATAACGCATCTGCATTTGAGAAACTTCTTAATGCTTGATCGTTTAGATTGATTTACTTGTTTTTCTTTATTTTAGTCAAGGTGTCGGTATTTGTTTGTAAACGACAATGAATGAGTCGATTATCGACCGACACCCCTGCTGCAGGGTGTCGGTGGGTGTGGGGTGTAGCATAATGTCAGCATTTTGTCTGTTTTGGTAGCAAAACGTCAGATTTCGGGAGGCCGAAAAAGGCGGTTTTTGAATTGCATACATGCAATTTCCAAATTGGACAAAGAGAATTTTTCTATTGCAAGGCTCTGACATTTTGATCAGAGCCTTGCAATAACTCCTTTGGGAAGATAAACCTTCCGTCGTCGCAACCGACGCTAATGCTCCGCGTCGGCTAACATTTTGATCAGAGCCTTGCAATATTTCTATACTAACTACAGATTTCTCCAATTACTTGTTTGAGTACCTTTATTAGGTGAAACGATTTTAATTCCGCAAGTGCAAGGAGTTTCTCCTGTAGGTGTAAGGAATTCGGTGAGTAGGTGCAAAAAACGTTGCTCGCACATACTGCAACATGACCGATACCCCGCAACGGGGGTGTCGGTCCGTAACTAACAATATGACAGTGTGTTATGGGTGGTTACCGATACCTTGGCCGAAAACGGGTAAACATGTTTTTTATATCCCTCGGATGATGTGTTTGTCCCACCAACGGCTTGTTTTATTTTTCCCACGAATTTCACGAATGGACACGAATTATACATGCTTGCGTGTGACGATGGCTAAAACCTTTTAAAAGATTTGTGTCTATTTGTGTGATTTGTGGGCGTATTAGTTTAGTGTTTAGAGTTTAGTGTTTAGAGAGCCATCTGGATGAGAAGCACAAGCGTAGCGCGTGTAAGATTCGTGAAGATTCGTGTTATTTGTGGGCAAAAATAATGCTACTCAGACAGGAATTGTCTGTGCTGGCAACGAAATTTGCATCGTGAACAATAGAAAAAGGACAGATTATGGGACAGAAAAGGACGATAATGGTGAAGTACCTGCGCACTGAGCGCTTCGCGAACAGGAATGTAGATATCAAGGTGGAGCTGTACGAGATGGATATGGCGATTGTGGATATCACGGTGAAGCCGGCCTATTGGTACTATCAGCGACTGTGTTGCAGGATGAATCTCCCGTATGGCTGCAGGGCGCGGTTCGACTACTGCAAGCACGAGGCATTGTGGGAGTATGTGGAGTGCCTCAACCTGCTACGCTTCGACAAGGTGGCTCGCCGCTGGATGCGCCGGGTGATGCGCCCCATAGTAGCGCCTTACCTTATGCCCAATGGGAAGATGAACTACCGCAAGGCGACCGACGAGATGGAGCGCCTGCTGTGCATCACGGGTGAGGAGTTTGTGCTCGATGCCGCGATGCTGCGCACGGTGAAGCGTCACCTTCCCGAGCTGTTTGCCTATGGTGGCTACCGTGGCACGGAGCGCTTTGGCACGGAGATCACTTCCCGTGAGCAGAGAGAGCCTACCTTCAGGAGTGAGAAGGGACGCCAGATATGGCTGCGTCGTCAGCACCGCAAGTGCATCTCCACCATTGTATGCACGAACGAGCGTATGCTGGCTCTCACCCAGGAGCTGGTGCCCGACTTCTATGCGCTGCTGCAGCGCGAGCGTAAGCTCGACGACTGCAGGGTGAAGATGCGCTTCACCTGGCGGGAAGGTCTGGAGCGCCCGCTGCTCGACATCATCGTCACCGATAACGATGCTCCTGAGTATGAGATGGAGGATCCGCGTGATAGAAAGCTCAATGCATACCACGAGTTGTCGTTGGGGGAGATGATGAATTATGAGTCGTTGTATCTGTAGTGTAGAGTTTAGGGTTTAGAGTTTAGTGTTTAGGGTTGCCCTGTAGAATTAAGTCGTTAGGGTTGTGCTGTATATAAAAAAGCACTACCTTTGTGGAGAGTGAATAATTGTTGGAACCCTTTAACTCCACATAAAAGAACAAGCATGCCATGGGAAAGATAGAGAAATGCCTGTATATAGTAGAACTGCTGTCGCGCGGTAAGGCGCTGTCGCTGCGCGAGATCAATGAGCATTGGGAATACTCGTCGCTCTACGATGGAGAGATTATCCCGAAGACCTTCGGGCGATACAAGGAGTATATATCCTCGGTGTTTGCCATCGATATAGAATACGATGCACATACGCGGTGCTACTACATCGCCAATATGGACGACGTGCAGAGCAATGCCATATACCGTTACCTGCTCTCGGCCTTCCACATACAGGAACTGTCGGAGCTGGCACTGAAGCATAAGGACAAGGTGCTGCTCGATGAGGCTCCCAGCGGTGTGGAGCATCTGCACACGATACTGGAGGCTATCGACAAGGGGCAGTTGGTGGAGTTAGACTATCGCTCGTTCAGCCGGAAGGAGGAGACGCGCCACAGGCTCATCCCCTGCTTCGTGAAGACGTGGGAGCAGCGGTGGTACCTCGTGGCCGAGCCTCTGACGCGCAAGACTCCTACCGTATATGCTCTGGAGCGCATCAGCGGTCTGCACCTCGTGGATGAGGAGGCCGTGCCATCGGCTGAGGTCAGTCCGCAGACCTATTTCGATGCTTGCTTCGGCGTGAACCACGAGGATTGTGCTCCGCAGCTCATCAAGCTGAAGGTCTACGGCAGTCAGGTAGACTATATCCGTGCTCGCCCCATACACTCCTCGCAGCAAGAGGTAGAGACACACGATGACTACAGCATCTTCACCTACTGGCTACGCCCCAGCTACAACCTGTATCAGACACTGCTCTGGCACCGCGAGAAACTCGAGGTGCTCGCTCCCGAGTGTGTTCGCGAGGAGATGAAGGACATCGTGAAGAGGATGGTGGGGTGGTATGAGTAAAGAGGATAAAGGAATACATTATCTGAAAAGGTGGTTTCATAAAAATAAATAATATTTGTGAACTCTGTCAACCCAGACTACAAATAAGACGAACTACAGTCAACAAAAATCGTTAACATACACAGAAAAAGACGCACTTTGCGCAAGATGTTCTATATTCCAAGACTGGCAATATTTATTCCAAGACTTGGAATATACCTTTTATGGAGGTACAAGATTCTTTTACATAAGGTAGCAGTGTTAATTAAAAGCAGGATTTAAACTTTTCCCTTCAGGATGTGTTTCTTTGAGTGATTATCCGAAACTAAAACCCGTATGAAAGCAAAGATTAACTTGTTTGTAGCCTTCGCGGCAGTGGCCGTGGTGTCGGCCGTGGCACAAGACCGTCCGCAGAGTCGTGTGGAGCAGTATATCGACTCGCTCAAGAGCACTCACCGTATAGAGTATCTGGGTGAGGGCGACAAGCCTTCTCCCACCGATGAGCGTGCCCTGCTTGATATCTTCTACTACGACCAGTTCCGCAATGCGCAGGATCCTCGTGCGCCCTATTTCCTTTTCATGAGCCGCGATGCCAACTTCGTGATGGGTCTTGGTGGAGTGGTGCGTATGCGTGGCTGGTACGACTGGGCGGGGGCGATGCCCAACAACGGTTTCATCCCCTACAACATAGCCATCCCCAAGAATCCGGCGCGTAGTCGTTGGCTGGGTTCCACCCCCGCGGGTACGGCACTTTACTTCCGTGTGTTGGGCCACAATGCCACGATAGGTGACTACCAACTCTATATAGAAGCCAACTTCGATGGGTACAACCAACGGGGCTTCCTGCTCAAGAAGTCGTATGCCACCATCAATGACTGGACCATCGGCTATGCACACTCCACCTTCAGTGACCCGCTTGCCGAGCCACTCCTTGTGGACGGGCAGGGTCCCAACGCCTACGTGAGCACCACGGCCGTGCTTGTGCGCTGGATGCACAACCTGCGCAAGGACTGGATTGTGGCAGCTTCGGCCGAGATGCCCCAGTCGTTTGTCGGGGCCAACGGCACCACTACACAGGCTATAGATGACTGGATGCCCAACTTTGCCGCCTTCACTCAATACGAGTGGGCACCCAACCAGCACGTGCGCCTGGCCGGTATATTGCGTACGCTGCCTTACCGCGACTTGGTGGTGGGGGAGAACCGCAACAAGATGGGGTGGGGAGTACAGCTCAGTTCGGTGATGCGCCCCTGGAAGCCGCTCACGCTCTACTTCATGGGTAACTATGGCCGTGGCATCGGTAGCCTTACGGGCGACCTTATGATGGGCAACTACGATCTGGTGAACAACCCGGATGCCCCGGGCGAGATGTATGCCCCACGCCTCTTCGGCTGGTATGGTGCAGCACAATATCACTTCACGCCCAACCTCTTCACGGGGCTCACCTTCGGCCAGCTCAGATATCTGCCCGAGCACAATCAGGCTCCTACGGAGTATAAATATGGTCTGTACAGTGCGCTCAATGTGTTCTGGAACATTACGCCCCGCATCCAGGTGGGTGGTGAACTCAATCTCGGGAAGCGTGCGAATGCTGATGGCGAGAGTCGCTGGGCACGACGTGTGAGCCTGATGACGCAGTTCAGTTTCTGACGAGACGGCTGCTACCCTGATAACGATAATGTTTTTCTTGTTCTGTTTTTCTGATAAATGCCATTTCTTGTCTTCTGCCGCCGAAGTGATTTCGCCGGCAGAAGTGCTTTTGTAGTAGAAAAATTTGGTTGGTTGAAAAAAATGTAGTAATTTCGCGGCGTAAAAATGGGTAAGTCCTATACGGCCAGCTCCCTTTGAACCCTCCAGGGCTTGACCGCAGCAAAGGTATTAGGTCGTAGCGGCGCGATATAGATTGCTTACCCACCCGCCTCTTTAG
>JAFXEF010000006.1 GCA_017520935.1 Bacteroidaceae bacterium
ATAGTGTCGGGGTTCCACCTCTTCCCATTCCGAACAGAGAAGTTAAGCCCGACCGCGCCGATGGTACTGCGCAAGTGGGAGAGTAGGTAGCCGCCGTTTTCAGGAGAGAGGAGCAGTCAGGGATGAAGGCTCCTCTCTCTCTTTCGTTATGGGGGACGAAAAACTGACCCGCAGCACGGGTCGTTTATGCGTCTGACCAAGAGGGAATATAAGCGCTTGCAACGATGGTCGGCCAAAGAGATGAAGCACCGGATGTAACAACGTGTGTCCGTTGCTACGGCATCATATTCAGTAGTTGCTGGCGGTGAGGTGCGTCAGATTGTCGGATGTGCTCTCTCTGGCGCGATTTGCGTGAGTAGATGTTCGAGATGCTGTTCTTGGTAAACAGGTGTATGGCCTTGGCCGAGAATCCGGCATAGATGTAGCAGAGCAGCACCGTGTCGTCGTAGGGCAGCTCGGGCAGTTCGGCATGTATGTGTGCCATGGCGTTGTCGCAGTATTCGTTGACAATGCTCTCCAGCTCTTGCATCTCTTTGCGGTTTCCTGCCATGCGGTCTATAGCCTTCTTCACCTTTTGGTATATGGCTTCGCGGTCGGCCTTGCTCCCGCTGGTCTCATAGTAGGTGTTGGTGAGTTCGTTGAGTAGCTCGTATCGTCCGCGCATGAGGTCGGCCAGTCGTGTGCTCATGGTGCGTGCCTGCTCGTCGTGCTGTTGCAGCTGTTCTCCCATACGGTTTATCGTCTCCTCCTTGCTGTAGAGCGAGCGTTGCAGGTCTTCGGTGAGGTTCACGTAACCGTCCAGTTCCTCACGCTTCTTTCGCGCGCGTGTGCGCGATACTATAATGATGATGGCTATTACCAGTATGGCCATCACCACGATGGAGAATATCGCTTGGCGACTTTTCTGTAGTTTCACCTCCGTCAGTTCAGATTGTTCCTGGAAGAAGTCGCGTTGAGTCTCTATTAATGGATGGCGAGTAGCAATACGTAACAATGAATCTTGTAGACTTAACATTATCTCGTGGTTTGCAAGAGCCTGCATGTAATCCCCCTTTGATTTATATATTTTGTACCCCTGATGGTACAGTGAGATTGTATCTTCTATCGTGCGTGTCTGTTCCCATGCTTTTTCCAGATGAAAGAGAGCTTTTTCTTGTTCTCCATTTGATGCATATTGACGCGCCAACAAGTATTCTCCATTCATATCTGCAGCATATGCTTTATATCCTTCACTATTGTACAACTGGAAGAACGAATTCGAATCGTTAAAAGCATCATACAGCTCAAATAGATGCTGCAGGCAGCTCACATATAACGATTTGCGATTATTAGCATAAGTCCATGCGGCAGCTTCTTTCAGGCTTGCTTCTGCATTTGAAAAATCATTCATCGCTTTATATGCGTGCCCTATATTCCTTAAAGCATTGTACTGCAATCGAGGAATATTAGCTTCTTTATAATATTCATACGCTATTTTAAGATTTCTCAAGGCTGTGGCATAATCATAATCTCTAGAATAGAGTGCTCCCAGGTGTGCATATAGCAGCCCTTTTATATAAGAATCTTCTACTTCACCTGCATACTGCTCGGCTTCTGTATATAATGCCATCGCTTGATGAAATTCTTTGGCATTCTCACATACTCTGCCATGATAATACAATGCTTGCAGCGCACGCAACGGCTCACTACTTTTGCGATAATACCTTGTGGCTATACTTATCAATGAGTCGCTATTCACATCTATATAGCACTTGTCCAATGCCTGGCTGTAGAGCAGTGCATGAAAGGCTCGTGCTTCACCATGCAGCTGGTTGACATTCATGGCAGCAAATGCGGTGCGACGCTGTCGGCATTGGCCTCCATGCGTGTCTCCAAGTATGCAAGCTCCTCCATCGCTGCGCGATTGGTCATCCCGTGAGCAGAGCTATCATCAGTGCCAATATCAGTGGCAGTGTATTGCGTGTGTTCATGATGTTCAGTCCTGAGATTTACTTTGCTGTTGTAGTCTGAATATTTCCTTTTGTCGTTCTATTTCGCGACGTAATTCCTCCTCTGTGGGGAGCAGAGGTAAATACTTGGCAGCAAACAACTGTTCATTTCCATTTAGGATAGAATACCTTGCGATATCTTTATCTGTATCAGAGCATAGCACAATCCCTATTGTCGGGTTATCACCTTCTGTACGCTTCAAATCATCATACATACGGCGGTACATATCCATTTGCCCCACATCTTGATGGGTAATTTTTCCAATTTTAAGGTCTATTAAGACGTAACATTTCAGTATAACATTATAGAATACCAGGTCGATGAAGTAGTCTTGCGCTTCAGTCCTAATCATCTGTTGGCGTTTTACAAAAGCAAAACCTCGTCCGAGTTCCATCAGGAAGTCCTGTAGATGGTCAATAATGGCTGTCTCAAGTTCTTGTTCGGGAAAGCTGTTGTCTTGCTTGAAACCCAAGAACTCTGCAATGATAGGGCTTTTAAGCAGTTCCAGCTTTGTGGGATGCTCCTCATGCATAGGTAATTGAGGTTGGCTGAAATGCCGCTCAAAATATTGTGTACTGATATTTCTGTTAAGGGTACGTACACTCCACATTTCTTGTGAGGCCATTTCTAAATACCAACGAATGGCGGTCTCATTTTCCACTCTTAATGTAGCAAGTACATGCGACCAAGAAAGATTTTGCAAACGCGTTTGCAAAATCATGACATCCGGTATCGTAAGGTAAAATTGTCGAAAATACGCCAAGTATCGTTGACTATACCCTTTACCATACTCAGTCGTCAGTCTTACGGACAGGTCTTTTATTAACATCTTCCCATACTCTGCACGTTCGTTTCCTCGTTGCTCTTCTTCTACGATACGCTTCCCAATATTCCAATAGGTCTCTATCATTACCCTATTCACCGAACTGTAGGCCTTGGATCTACCCTGTTCTATAATATTACGTACATCTGAAACGAATTTCTCAGGTATGTTACCGATGCCTTTTATTATGGGATTGTCGTTATTCATACAATAAATCTTTTCTGTTTATTGCCGTAAAAGTACAAAAAGCCATTCAATAAAGCAAATGCGATGGCAGGATATTATAGAATCAGCTGTCAATGCAGTTTTTGTCCATTTTGCCACCTTGCAGAGCATGTCTATAATGCACTGATTTACAGTGTCCATTACCACCTTGCAAGGTTCTAAAATCTTGCAAAGTTATAACGCGCAATAAATCAATTGTTTGCAAAGGAGCTTGCAAGGCGGTTTCTTGTCCTTTTCTTTGTTTTGAGGGTACAAAAGCCTCTACCTTTGCCGCAGAAATCAAACAAAATTATTCACAAACTTAAATTTTTACAAGCGATGAGAACAAAAGTATTTTTCTTTTCCCTTTTGATGGGATTGGTGATGGTAGGTAATGTACAGTCTGCTTATGCGGAGGATTTTGAAATTCCTGAAAATCAAACTGGCCCTATTATATTGACACAAGAAGGGATGATAGATGTTAGTGATGACCGAGGAGTTGTTGTTATCCCTCTTGAGGCATACTACCAAGGCGAAACCATCTTTCTTGATTTTACGTACAATGTAGGTAATGTAGAGGTAAGCGTGCGAAATACGACTACCGGAAATTGCTGGTCGGGAACGGTGAATTCTGCCGATGGAATGGGCGAAATAAGTATTGCCGGTGGCGGTGTTGGTAGCTACACCCTTACCTTGGTGACCGCCTATGGCGATAAGTATCACGGAACATTTACTATAGACTGATTCCATCATGAACAAGGTAGCGGTACTCTTTGTATTACACATCATCAATGACGATATCGTGGCGCGGTATGAGAAGCTGCGCCACGAGCTACCGCCCAATCATGAACTCTTTTGGGCGTTCGATGCCGAGGGTGGCGACAAGGCACAGGCATTGGCCTATAGCAATTAGGTTCGCTTCTTCTTTTTCGATTCTGCCATGCTCAATGCCTTGGGCTATACAGCCATCACCACTACCATAATTGGTAGTTTGAACTTCGTGATGCAACGCTTCGGCTTGGATCATCCCGAGTATGATTACTACTGGATAGTTGAGTACGATGTGGTGTTTACCGGCAACTGGTACACCATATTTGCCGACATTGATAGCCTTGATGCAGATTTAGTCAGCACACATATCGAGCGATACAATGCTCGCAATTGGAATTGGCACTGGTGGCATCCCGCCGTGTGGGCTGGCCATTGTATTTCTAAGGAGCGTTGCGTCAAATCCTTCAACCCCATCTATCGTCTCTCGGCACGTGCCCTGGGATTTATGGATGCCTTCCTGAAAGCAGGCAACTCGGGACATTATGAGATGCTGATGCCCACGGCCCTTTTCAATCACGGCTATACCCTTGTCGACATTGGCGGATATTGTGAGTTTACCCCACCAGAATACATCAACCGTTATTATGTGTCTGATACAGGGACGAACAATGGCACTATGCGCTATCGACCTCTCTACGATAGGATGTATATAGAGCTTATTAGTACTGAAAACAGATTATTTCATCCATTAAAATAGAAATCTCATTATAATATAACTTTATGAAAACAAGTAGGTTCAATTATTATATTCCTTATAAAGGAAGGTATCTTTTCTTTAACGGAATGAGTAAACACTTCTTTTTTGTGTCGGAAAAGAATTATGAGACATTTTTAGATGTGGTTTCACATCCAGAGAAAGACGATCACGTCCTAAAATACTCATCTTTTCTCGCACGAATGAAGAGTGAAGGATTCGTACTTGATGATAAAACGGATGAAATGGATTTATTGCGCCAGAAATTTGAAGAACAACGATACGGAGATTTATATATGCTGATGATTCTTCCAACTTATCGTTGCAATCTTTCTTGTTGGTATTGCATACAGAAGCATCAGAATGTAGATTTGACAGATGAAATAGTTGAACGCATAAAAAACATATCAAAAATTATCTCATTGAGAATAAAATAAAGCGATTCCGTTTAGCATGGTTTGGAGGCGAACCTCTTATTGCCTACAAACAGTTAATTAATATAACTGCATTTGCAAGAGATTTCTGTAGAAGATACCGAATAAGATTCTTTTGTGATATTACAACCAATGGGTTATTATTGACATCGGAGCGTATAACGGAACTTAAAGATTTAGGTGTAAGAATGTTTCAAATAACCATTGATGGCTGTAGGGAAAAGCATAATCAGGTAAAACGCACGAAAGGCAATGTTGCATTTGATCAGACTGTTAAAAATGTTCTGAAGATTGTAAAGATTATTCCTGATGTGCATTGTATTCTTCGAATTAATTGTTCACCGGACACTTTGGAACCAGAGGAAATAGTAAAAGACCTTAATGGGTTGATCCCTATTGAGTTTAGGAATCGGATTCAAATATCTCCTAATCGTATATGGCAATTAGATATGGATTCTATACCATTAGCCAAATTTACAAAGTTAAAGCACTTGCTTTCTTCTAATTATTATGGCGTAGGCACCTCGGAGGCAAGCACATGCTACGTTGATTTCAAGCATTTCAACAGTATCTTTCCTAATGGTTGCGTTGACAAATGTGAAGATGAGAAATTAGAGGGACTAAAAGGGATACTTACAGAATCTGGAGATATTGTATGGAGCGAAAATCATCCATTTGAGACTTATCTACCTTTATCTGAAAATAGTGAATGTCTACAATGTAAGCACGTAGGATTTTGCATGGGACCATGTCCGAAGAAACGCAATATGATGGTTAAGCAATATGGGAGAGTGGTCTGTAAAATTCCTGGTAAACACAACAAAGATAAAATCATACAGGATGCAATTCTGCATTATTGTGAAAGTCTCAATATTGGCTGTTAAATATTCCATAATTATGAAACGCAATATCTTTTACATACTGTTAATGCTTTTCACAATTACAACAGTTGAAGCCGGCAATGAATCGTTATCGTATGATACAACTTTGGTCAGACCTGCCATTGATACTACATCCATAGCTTTGATACATACGTTGGATTCCGTAGTGGTGACGGCCGAACATATTACCCACTATGCCGATCGTGATGTGGTGCGTATAACCCGTGAAATGCGCAAGGGAGCACGCAATACGGCACAAATGTTGGGCAATATCCCTGGTATAGATTGTGACTATTCCAACAATGAGTTGAGGTATTATGGTTCACGAAATATCCTTATTTTGGTTGACAGCATAGAAAGACCGGTCGATTATATCAAGGAACTTCATCATTTGCGTTATGACAAGGTCGATATTATCCCTAATCCGTTGGGGAAATATGCAGAATATGATGCCGTCATTAATTTGCATACAAAGGAGAACTATGAAGGCTATGAAGGAAATCTGTCAAACTCACTGGACTATCTACCCACTGATGGCAATGGAAGTAACAAAAGAATCAAAGATGATAATACCTCGGCTGCCTTTACTTATACCCGCAATAAATGGAATTTTGTAGGAAGGTATAACATAAATTTTCATCAACGTGAAATGCATAATGAAAAAAAGAACATTAATTATGTGAATAGACTGGTAGAAGATGAAATAGACAAAGGCTTGTCTTTCAACAAACGACTACGCCATAATTTTTACACAGCATTAGATTATCAGATAAACAAGAAACATTCTTTTTCTGCATCTTATCAGATTTCTTACACCTCCATTGAACAATGTGTTGATAGGAAGGTAGAACGTACATGGCTTGATACATGGATAAAAGACTCAATAGAAGTCAATAGTGATGAGGATGAAAATCTCAGGCATCAAACTATTGGTTGTTTTTACAGAGGAAAGACCAAAGACTGGAACTATAATTGTGATTTCAACTATATCAAAGAGGATGCTCTTTATTCAAGAGACTATCGGCAGAGTTCGGGATATACATTTGATAAAGATTTAAAAAGCCAGATGGATTATGTTTGGATGAAAACTGAGGCAAACCGCCGATTTCTTAATAACCGATTCTACTTGAACTTCGGGTACAATTATACATATAAAGGATATAAGCCGGAGGACTATAATAATGAGGATTTGTTGAGTTGCAATAAATACAATCGTAAGGAGTTGTGGACCTGGATGTCGTTTCAAGTCAATGAAAATACATCCTTGAACTTCAATACATCTGCACAGCATGTACATACGCAAAGTCGTAATTATATAGATGACAATATGGTTTATAAACTTGGAGGAATGCTTTATCATCGTTGGAATGACCAGATATGGATGCGCATCAACTATTGGAATAATGTAAGCTACCCATCGCTGAACCTTGTGAATGAGTATGGCTATTTTACCGATTCCTTGACTTGGAGTGGTGGTAATCCTGCACTGAAGACGAATGTCAATCATTCCGGTAGAGTATGGGTGGACTTCTTCAAGCTCTTTAATGTACAAATGGGATATATTTATTCGCCCAACCAGTTTGCTACGATGACGGATATAGGGGAAGGCATATTGCCTTCGGGTGAATATGGACAATACATTGTCAGGATGCCGCAGAACACCTCTTATCAAGAGGGATGGACTTCGTTCTCTATATTTAAGAAAGTAAAAGCATTTACATTCAGCGCATATTTAAGGTATCGTTATATGAAGGCCTATTATAGGGAAATAAGTCAACTATGTAGGAGAGGGGACGGGAATATCCAAGTACGTTACTATAATGAGGAGAATCGTTTACACTTGTCAGTGCGCTATAATTTAGACAACAGCTATACTGTTACACCAGAAGGATGGGGAAATATCAATGCACAGTATCTTTCTTTCACGGGAAATAAAGATTTTCTGAATCAGCAGCTAAATGTAAGTGTCAGATATGTGACACCATTCTTGTTGAGAAACGTTATTAAAAGTGAGACGTCATCTTTGGCACAATATGGATATCAATATGCGAATCTAAGAAAGTCGAGTGAACATGCTTTATTGGTAACATTGACATATCGTTTCCATGGGGGAAAAAGTGTGCGACAATACAATCGTAGTATGCAAGATGAAAGATAAAAGAACAAAGCGCGCTATTAATATTTATTGTTTCAATTCTAAAAGAAAAATCATGACAACGTTAAAGAAAATCAATCAAATGAAAGAGGACTATAATGTCCTTACAGAAATGGAGTTACTCCGCATATATGGTGGAGCAACTACAAGTGATTCAGGTGATGGCTCCAATTGCTGTGGTACTACACCTAGTTCTTCCAATTGTTGTAGCAGTTGTAGCTGTGGCTGCAATTCAAATTCAGGCTCTGGTAGTGGCTCTAGTAGCGGATCGGGATCAGGATCAGGTGGAGGTACGACTGGGTCTTTGAAAGTAGACTTCTGGGTTATAGAGGCCTGTTTATCACATACATTTTAATGAAAAATGCTGATTGGAGAGTCTTGAAACTGACTTGAAAAGACTTTCCAGTCAGCCTTTCCTGAATTTTATAGGTGTTTATGGAATTTATCAACTTTCCTCACTACCGCCAATTGGATTCCCGTGACTGCGGTGCCACCTGTCTGCGAATGATAGCCAAATATTACGGCAAGGAGTATCGGCTGAGCACTTTGCGTGAGTATGCTTTCCTATCGCGCGAAGGTTCATCGCTGATGGGAGTGAGTGATGCTGCCGAGAAAATAGGATTTCGCACTACGGGAGTGAAGACGGGATTGCAGTATTTACAGAAACAGGCTCCTCTTCCCTGTATACTACATTGGAATCAAGGCCATTATGTAGTATTGTACCGTATACGCAAACGACGTAGCGGTACGTGTTACTATATAGCCGACCCAGCATCGGCACTACTCACATATCGCGAGGAGGAATTTAAGACACACTGGATAAGTACAAGACAGAATGGTGACACACGCGGTATTGCTCTTTTGCTGCAACCTGATACTGACTTCTATAATCATCCCGATGAGAGGGCAAAGGTAGAAGGGCATGGCATAAGGCATTTTTTTCGTTATCTTTCGCCCTACAGGTGGCAATTGGGACAGTTGGTAACCTGTATGGTGATGTTTATGGTGTTGGGACTGATATTCCCGTTCCTCACCCAGTCGATAGTAGATGTCGGTATCCGTAACAGCAATTTAAACTTTGTAGTGCTGATATTGGTGGCACAATGTATACTATCCTTTACGGATATGGGCATACGGTTCTTGCAAAACTGGATAGCCTTACACGTAAACACGCGGATAGACCTTGCACTAATCTCGGACTTTTGGCGCAAACTGATGAATCTGCCTATCCGCTTCTTTGACACCAGAATGACGGGTGACCTCATGCAACGCATAGGCGATCATGGGCGCATCAGAGCTTTTCTGATGAACGACTCTATCAATATCGTCTTCTCTGCGGTAAGTTTCGTAATTTATAGTTGTCTGTTGGGGTATTACAACGGACTTCTCTTGCTTGTCTTTCTCGTAGGTCTCGGACTGAATGTGCTGTGGGTAGTCTCGTTTCTTCGCTATCGGCGTGAGTTGGACTGCAAGGCTTTTGAATTGCAGTCGCTCAACCGCAGTTGTGTGATACAACTGATACAGGGAATGCAAGAGATAAAGCTCAACAATGATGAGAAACACCGCCGATGGGAATGGGAAGAGCTGCAGGCACGCTTTTTCCACAACAATATGCGCGGACTGAAGATTGACCAGATAAAGCAAAGCGGTTCACAGTTGATAAACCGTACAACAAGCTTGATTGTATCATTCATGGTGGCCAAGCAGGTTATCGATGGTGAGATGACGCTGGGTATGATGATGGCGCTCTCGTATATTATGGGACAAGTGAGTGGCCCTATAGGGAGCCTTTTGGGCTTTATCCATTCCTACCAGAACGCGAAGATAAGTTTAGAAAGGCTTAATGAGATACATTGCCAGGACGAAGAAGACGGCACGCAGTTGGAGTTGCGTACCGAGTTGCCCGAAGAGAGGGACTTGACGCTGAAGAATGTTTCGTTCAGTTACAGCGGTTCACCACGTGAATATGTACTCAAAGACGTTAATTTGCATATACCTGCCAACAAGACCACGGCTATTGTAGGCATGAGCGGCAGCGGTAAGACCACTATCATGAAATTGCTGCAAGGATTCTATGACCCACAGGAGGGCGATGTGAAAATCGGTGAGGTATCATTGCGCCGAGTCAACCCTCATCTGTGGCGCGATAAGGTAGGAGCTGTGATGCAAGATGGATTTCTGTTTTCTGACACCATTGCCCGCAATATTGCCGTGGGTGAGGGGGAAATTGATAAGAGACGCCTACAAGAGGCTGTACGCATAGCCAATATAGAGGAGTTTATCGATAAGTTGCCTTTGGACTACAATACCAAAATAGGTATGGTGGGCAATGGGGTGAGCCAAGGCCAGCGACAGCGCATACTGATAGCGCGTGCCATATATAAGAATCCTGAATACCTGTTTTTCGATGAACCCACCAATGCATTGGACACCCGAAACGAGAAGGCCATCATGCAGAACCTGATGGAGTACTACAAGGACAGGACGGTAGTCATGTGTGCTCATAGACTCAGCACGATACGCTACGCTCATCAGATAGTAGTGCTGAAAGAGGGCAGAGTGGCAGAGGTTGGCAATCATGACGAACTGATGGGGCGTAAGGGTGAGTATTACAAACTGGTGGAAAACCAATTGGAACTGGTGGAGGAGTAATAAAGAAAGAATGTCGGTATGAGACAAGATATAGAATTGTATGAAGACGGGCAGGAACATGAGATTATCGGATATATACCTACAAGCTTGCAAAGATGGGGAATATATGTAATAGCTCTCTTTCTCTCGGTATTACTCATAGGAAACTGTTTTTTCAGTTATCCGGAAACATTGCGTGGAACTGTTGTCATCTATTGTCCCGGCGATTCAGCTGAGACAAAAGGGCTACTGAAACTTGCACATACAATGTGGGAGAGATTGTGTCTGGTGCTCGGGTAATGGTATTTACCGATGTCTATCCCGATGCGGAATATGGTTTCTTGGAGGGAAAAGTGAAGTGTATTCATGGTGTGCCCGATATGTCAGGCTATTATGACATAGATATTGAGTTTCCTGATGGCTTGGTTACGAGCCGAGGAATAAGACTGTCTGGCAAGCTACAATTGAACGGACAAGGTGAGGTCGTGCTGCGTGAGCAACGGTTGCTAGAGGTGCTGATAGAACCTATACGAATGATATCCAACTTAAAATAATAAGTAAAAATGAAACAGGCTATTTTGATTATGGCCCATAAGAACAGGCCACAGATAGAGAAACTTGTACGCTACTTTGATGGGCAGTGTGATATATTTATTCATATCGACAAGAAGTCTAAAGCACTGACGGCCGAGGATGACAAGGTTTTGGCATCCTTGCCCGGTGTTGTTCAGGTGAGCCGCAAGATTGCAGTACATTGGGGTGGCTTCAGCCTGTTGCGTTGTCAGCTGTATCTGCTCGAACAGGCCATGAGACATTCTGACTGTCGTTATATTCATTTGTTGAGTGCACAGGACTATCCTTTGCAGCCATTGGTGAAATTCTTGCGCTTCTTCGATATGGCCGACAAGGAATATATTGGCGGGACGCATCTTCCTGCCCCCAACTGGGACAACAATACTTACAAGCGATTTCAATACTACTTCTTTACTGATTGGTTCAAGTTCTCCACTCCCAAGCAGGTAAAATGGATGTGGGACTTTGCCGAAAGACAAAGGAAATGGGGTATAATACGTCGGTTTCCGAAGCAAGTAGAACATTTGTACGGAGGTTCTGGATGGTTCTCACTGACACGCACCTGTACGGAGGCTTTGCTGGATTACACAAAGAAGCACCCGGCATTGCTGCGTAGATACAAGTATACTTTTGTGCCCGATGAAATGTATATCCATACGCTTGTTTGGAACATCGATTTCCCATACAAGAAGATGGGATATACCAATTATCGTTATATTCATTGGGCAAAACAAGGTGATAGTCACCCCGTGAACTTTGATGAATCGTATCTGCACGAGTTGTCCTCTACGGAAGCTTTCTTTGCACGCAAATACGAATATCCACCTGTGAACGATTGGTAGAACTGACCGATAAGTATATGCTTACCTCTGAGGAACTAACATCTACGGAAACAGGAGCATGGACTACTCATACCTTTGTGAAGCACTTTTACGATGGTGGTCTGGCTCAGGGTATCATAAAGCTGTGCAAAATCTGTGAGGTGAAGGATGTGATAGATCTTGGGTGCGGTCCAGGATGGTATGTCACAGCCCTTAGGAAGAAGCATATCCCTACAGTTGGCTATGATGGAAATCCTAATACCACAGAACTTTCTCAATTGTTAGCCGAACAAGCTGAATATCCTTGCGAGCAGGCCGACCTTACTGACGAACTGATGCCTGAAGAGCCGTATGATATGGTGTTGTGCCTGTCTGTGGGAGAGTATATCCCAGAGCATTACGAAGAACAGGTATGGGGAAATCTAAGCAATGTCACAGGGAAATATTTAGTACTTAGTTGGGGGACCCCTAAATACCTTGCCGAGGGTACAATTAACCTACGTCCCGAGGAATATATTATCGAAAAAGCTGCAATGCATGGTCTGAAAGTCGATAAGTTGGCAACACAAATATTGCGTGACCATTCGTGGTTACAGCGTTATAAAGATACGGTATTAGTGTTGTGTAAATGATTCATCAGCAATATCATATTGTGCTTTTATCAAAATTGAAAATGTCTTGTTGAACCATAAATACAAAACCACAATGAAAAAAAGAGAATTACCGGAGCTGCACGACTACAGCGAGGATGTGGAGGAACTGATGGACCGCATACCTTCGCGGAGGGTACGCTGGGGACTGGGTATCATCTTCGGATTGCTGGTGGCGTTCATCATCGCCAGCTGCTTCATCCGCTGCCCCAAGTACTTGTGGGTGGAGTCGCGGATGGAGCATGTGTATGACGACTCATTCGGCGTACGCCTCACGGGCGTGGCCTTCATCAAGGATCAGGACATGTGGAAGCTGGAGGTGGGGATGCCCATCCTGTACCGCTACATCCAGGGGGAGTTTAAGGCATACATCGCCGACCTCACTCCCAAGTACGACCCGCTGATGAGGATGAAGAGTGTGAAGATCTGCTTCGAACCCGACGAGAAGGTGCACCCCATGTTCATCAACACCTATGGTGTGCTGGGACGGGTGAGGCTGGAGAACCCTACACTGTTTGAGAAACTGTTTGTGAGGGAGAAATAGTACTTAGTATGGGAAATTTTGTACTAAGTACTATTCCAGACTGCTCATTCTCAACCAGGTACTCGAAGATCAGTTGTACTTACCGCTTGGTGAAGTGGCGGTCATTGACGCGGTAGCCCGTAACAAGTAGCACGGAAAGTGAGGATCCTGGATTTCGTAACTTTACACTGTCATTTTGAGACTTGCAGCCCCAAAGCGAACCACTGCTATATGAATGAAATAAAAAAGCCCAAGATACCTTGGGCTTCTGTAGTTGCGGAGAAAGGATTCGAACCAATGACCTTTGGGTTATGAGCCCAACGAGCTACCACTGCTCCACTCCGCGATGTTTTGACGATGCAAAGGTAGTGCATTTTCTTGATATAACAAACTTTTTTGCGGCTTTTTTCTCTTTTTATTGCAGCTACCCCTTTTGGCATGATAAATTTTTGTACTTTTGTATCCGTTATGAGTGCTACAGTAAACAAAACAACGAATATTCTGATTGAGGCTGCGCGGGTTCTCTTTACTCGTAATGGCTATGATCATACGACGATGACTGACATTGCTCGCGAAGCAAAGAAGGGACGACGTACGCTCTATGTGCATTTCCCAAGCAAGGAGGTGCTGCTCCGTCGTGTTATTGAGATGGAGCTTACCAAGATTCTTGATGTGCTGCGTGCCATTGCCGACAAGGATATATCTGCCGACAAGAAGATTATGGAATTTGTTTTCAGCAGACTCAATAATGTGCGCCACACGATTTTCCGTAACGGTTCGCTTCGTGCTGACTTCACCCGTTTTTACCTTACAATCGATAGTATACGCCGTAAGTACGATAAGTTTGAGATAAACCTTATCCGGGGTATTCTCATTGAGGGACGCGAGCAGGGTATCTTTCGCTTTGATGATCCTGATGTGATGGCTGCGATTATCCATTATAGTATCAAGGGGTTGGAATCACCGTATGTGCGTGGTCAGGTTGCCGGTAATGTGGACGTGCGGATACTTGAGCGTCATGCCCGTCAGGTGATATTGCGAGGGTTAGGGATGAATATCTGAGCATTAAACGGTTGACGTTTAACGATGAACGATTATTAGAGGTAATGAAAACGGAGTAGAAAAAGTGGATATACTATACGAAGATAATCATATAATTATAGTCAATAAGGCCTCTTCGGAGATTGTGCAGGGTGACAAAACGGGTGATATGCCATTGTCGGAGATGGTAAAGGCTTATATCAAGGAAAAATTTGCCAAGCCAGGTGCTGTATTCCTTGGTGTGGTACACCGTCTCGATCGTCCTGTCAGTGGGGTGGTGGTGTTTGCCCGTACCAGCAAGGCGCTGGAACGACTCAACGCCATGTTCCGTGAGGGAGGACGCATTCAGAAGACCTATTGGGCTATCGTCAAGAATCGTCCTATGGAGCCGGAGACAGAATTGGTGCACTATCTCGTGCGTAACGAGCAGCAGAACAAATCGTATGCTTACTCTTCGGAGCGTGTCGGTGCGAAACGCTCGGTTCTCAGTTATCGTCTTCTTGCGAGCATGAATAACTATCACTTGCTTGAAGTGACTCTACAGACGGGACGTCATCATCAGATACGTTGTCAGTTAGCTAAGATAGGCTCTCCCATAAAAGGGGATCTCAAGTATGGTGCCGAGCGCTCCAACCCTGATGGTAGTATCAGCCTCCATGCCCGTCGTATCCGTTTCGAGCATCCGGTGTCAAAGGTGATGATTGATGTGGTGGCTCCTGTGCCTGACGATAGCTTGTGGCATAGCGCGGAAGCTATGGCGAAATAGCTTCCCTTCTCTGCTGTAGGCTGATTCTTATCTTTCCTTTTTCTTGTAATATAGTATGCTGCAATTCTTCTTGAGGAAGATCTTGCTGGCTACTCGCTTGATGTCGTGTGCTGTCACGGAGCAGTAGCGTCGTAGCTCGTCGGCAAGTGTCAGGTCTTGTCCTATGAGTTCCATCTGAGCCAGGTTGATGGCACGGTTGAGGTAGTTGATGTTGTTGAAGGTGCGCTCTGACTCTGAGCGGTTGCGTACTTTGCTCAGTTCCTCTTCGTCTGTTGGCTGTGTCTTCAGTGTTTGCAGTTCTTTCCATATAGCCTCTTCCGCCATTTCACAGGTAACACCTTCGGTCAAGCGTCCCATAATGAAAATCAGGCCGGGGGCTATGCTGCCTTGTATATAGGCATCTATTGAGATGAACAGCTTGTCGCGATGCACGAGGTGTTGTATAAGGCGGCTCGACTGGCCGGCAGCAAGCAGGTCGGTGATGAGATCGCAGACGTGATAGTCGGGGCTTTTTCGGTCGGCCATGTGGAAAGCCATCACAAGCATATGGGAGGGGATATGGCGATGTACTGTACGACGACGGAGGCGTGTCTGGACTGGTTCGTCAAGAGAAATGTGTGGGGAATTCGTGGAGTTTGATGCTATTGGGCCAAACCATTTCTTGCTGAGCCTTACCGTTTCGTCGAAACTGATACTACCCACCACTGCGAGAATGGCATTTCTGGGGGTATAGTGGCGGTGGTAGAAGTCCATCATGTCGGTTAGTGTGGCACGCTCAATATGTTCGATACATTGCCCTATGGTAGGCCAACGGTAAGGGTGCACCTTGTAGGCCATAGGACGTATGAGGTGCTGCACGTCGCCGTATGGACGGTTGAGATGGCGTTGCTTGAACTCCTCAATGACGACACCTTTCTGTGTCTCTACGCTCTCTTCGGTGAGTGCGAGGCCAAGCATACGGTCTGACTCGAGCCAGAAGGCGGTCTCTATATTGCTTTTGGGTAGGGTGATGTAGTAGTTGGTGAGATCGTTATTGGTCCACGCATTGTTTTCTCCTCCGGCGAGTTGTACATGGGTGTCGTAGTCGGGGATGTTGATGGAACCTTCGAACATCAAGTGCTCAAGCAGATGGGCATAGCCTGTGTGTTCGGGATCTTCGTTGCGTGCTCCTACATTATATAGTATGTTCACCGCTACCATCTGGGTAGTGGTGTCTTCGTAGTGTACGATACGCAGACCGTTGTCGAGGGTATGGCGGTTGATCATTGAGGTTTCTCTATCTCCCTAATTCGCTTGATGATGGCCGGCTCTAATGGACGCAACTTGCTATCTACGGCACGTTTCTCGATTTTTGTCACTACATCCATTCCCTCTATAACTTCACCGAATACGGTGTAGTAGCCATCAAGGTCGGCAGCGCCACCGGTTGTCTTGTATAGGTTGCGTTGCTCCGGTGTGTAGTGAAACTGTTGCCTTTTCTCCATGACCTTGTCTGTGGCTGCAGTGATTTGTTTCTTTACCTCACGTATCTTGGGCATGTAGCGCTTCTGGTCCTTGGCATATTCTTTGAGCTGCTGGGCATAGGGGGCGCTTTGGGTGATGGAGTCGAACACCTGTTTCCTCAGTCGCTTGTTGTAGGCATCTTCGGCATTGAAGAGCTTGGTGTCAGAATACTTGAATCCGGTGACGAAATAGAAATGTCCGCCCGATGACTTCTCCATCTTATAGTAGCTGGCCATAGCGAGTGCACCGCGTTTGTGGAAGAACTTCTCGGGTTGTATCTCCTCGGGGATGGTGTAGACGAGGTCGTTCTCTCCCAGCGGTGTTTCACGGGTCGCTCCTTTCGACTTGGGGTCACCGGCCTGTACGGTAAAGTTGTTTTGTATGCGGTAGAACTGTTGGTTGTCATAGTAACCACGCTTGGCTAACTTAACGAAGTTGTGGCGGTGGAGCGGTGTCTCACGATAGAGCTTCAGGGTGATGTTGCCTTCGCTCGTCTCCATCAGCAGATATTGGTCAGCATCAACGATTACGGTGTCGGTGTCTACAGGCTCGGCTTGTGGGGCAGCCTCTTTCTTGGTGTTCTGGCAAGCGGTAAACAGTATGCTGCAAAGGGCAATCAGGAGTAACAGTTGCTTTCTCATATACGTGTCGTTTATATTATATGAATAGGTGTCTTTTCTTTTCGCCTCAAAATTACAATAAATACTCATATCACCTTTGCTTTTGTTTGAAAAAGTTTCTTTTTAGGGGAAAAATCCCCTGCAAAATAGGGAAATCCCTTTTAACATTTAGGAATAATCATTAGCACGGGTGAATATTTCCTGCTATCTTCGCAGTGAGAAAACGACAAGACATTTAATGATTAACGAAAGGAGATTAGTATGAGAACGATGAAATCAGCCATTATGTTTGTAGCCTTGGCCGCTATAAGTGCACAGAGTTATGCGATGATGAGTCTGTCTGAGATCCGTCGTGAGGCACGCTTCCTTACTGACCGTATGGGATATGAACTTGGACTCAGCAACCGCCAGTACGAAGATGTATATGAGATCAATTTCGACTTCTTCTATCAGGTGAACGAGGTAATAGACGATCTCGTGTATGGCTATGATGATGCCATTGACTATTATTACTATCTACTCGATGTGCGCAATGAAGACCTTATGTATGTGCTCCGCAACCGTCAGTACCGCAGGTTCATCAAGCGCGACTATTTCTATCGTCCTATCTATATGGTAGAGGGGCATTGGGGCATGCGCATCTATTCGCGGTATACTGATCGCAACTACTTCTACTTTAATATACCGGTTCATTATCACACCTATAGTGGCGCCCACTACCGAGTTCACTTTGCTCACAGCTACTATGCCGGTATGTATCATCACGCACTCTATCACGGAGCATTCCGCCTGTGGGGTGGAGGATACGACCACCATCACCACGATGGATGGCATAGTGCAGGAAGGAAGAAGTACGAACATATGGGCAGTCGTCCTTGGAGTAATGTCAAGAACTACGAGAAGAGCCGTCGCGACCTTAAGGCAGGTTATGTAAGCGTACCCTCACGTGATGAGAATCGTCGTATGGTCAGCGTGAACTCGGAGGAGAACCGCCGTACGGCAGTGACCTCCAACGTAGGTTCCCGCACAGGTTCGTCACTCAAGACGAATGTCGGAGTTTCGGGTAGCCGTTCTTCTTCAAGTAATCGTTCAGGGAGTGTTACTGGCACCACCCGCCGTACAAGTTCTTCGGTAGGTAATACGTCGAACAATGTTTCACGCAGTAGTAGTGGCAGTGTTGGTGGCACTACTACCCGACGCAGCGATAGCTCTACGGGTACTGTGCGCAACAATTCCATCTCTTCCAGCTCCCGCAACAGTTCATCCAACAAGAGTAGCTCGGTGTCCAGCTCTCGCAGTAGCTCATCCAATAAGAGTAGTAGTTCGCGTAGTAGTTCAAGCAACTCTGGTAGCTCTCGTAGCAGTTCTTCTCGCTCTGGAGGTTCGCGCAGATAATGAGAAATCAAGGGTAGTCCCAGTGAACTACCCTTGTTTTTATATACTACTCTTGTCTGTTATGTTTGTTTTTGTTGCATACCCTCCGTTGCAATCCCTTAACGTACCCAGCAGGTGTTCCACATCGCGCAATATCATCTTGTAGGTGGGTGCCTCTTCGTAGTCAATATTTTTTCGTAGCACAGCCTCTATGCTTTGCAGGCTGCGGTGGTAGGCGGTGAGTTCGTTGCGATATTGCTGGTCGTGGCAAGCGAGATACTTAATCTCGGTCTCGCGCTCACGGCGTAGGCGTACACATACGGGTGAGAGTAGTTTCATCACTACGTTCTCCTTGAGGTGGTGGCCTTGGATAAATAGGTAGGTGTTGTCAGATGTCACACCCAGTTTCTCCAATTCGGGTTTCATGGTCTCCAGTTCGGAAATCGCATCGGGATAGCGTCTACTGAGCCAGCCTATCTTCTTCTGCACACGGACACGGAGCTGTTCCAACGCATCTTCGGGGTGAGGCACGCTTACGGGGTCGAGCCGTACCACACGGCAGAAGTCTTGCATAGAGAATACCGAGAGTTCGCGTTTACGGTAGAACCACACGTTCCACACAAACAACGGATAGATAATCTGCGAATACAGACGGAAAAAGGCGGGAAAGTCTATCAGGGGCTTGTCGTTGAGTGTGCTCTGCACACATACACCATGCAGACTTTCGGCATAGCATTGGTAGTTCTCGATGGCATAGGCATAGGTGTGCAGTACATAGGGACTACGGATAATACGGCATGAGGTACCTGTCTTACCCTGTAGCAGGTAGTCGTAGTCACTGTCTACACAGGCAATCATATTACATCCGAGCCCCTGCCCAAGGTCGTTCATCATCGCTACCTTCTTGCCCTTGGCCAGCGAGGTGTTCGAGGGGAGCATCACCTGGAAGTAGTACTTGTCGGTATTGAAGTTGCTCAGCAGATGGCTCCAAAACGACACGTCATCATAGCTCTCTACATAGGCCACGATGCGCTTACGGGCTGTCTTGGGTTGCAAGCTGTTGGCAGCACCTATATAGAGTGAGGTTACGTTTTCTGTGAGTTTCTTTGCCACGTTTTAGAATTCTGAACTCTGAACTCTGAATTAGAGAATGCGTGCCTCCATCCGGATGGCAACTCATAATTCAGAATACATGATTTATTATACTATAGTAATGTCCGTCACCTCCGTCACTGCGTCCATCCAGCCACCCATAATCATGGCGGGTGAGTGTGTGGTGAGTATAAGCTGTGCGTTGGGGTTCATCTCCCGTATGATTTCGATGATACGTTGCTGCCACTCTATGTGGAGCGACACTTCTGGCTCGTCCATCAAGAGCACACAGGGCTGTTTGTCCTGCACGAGCACCGTGAGTAGTATCACGAGCAGTTGCTTTTCGCCGCTCGAGAGCTTGTAGGGTAGTAGTTCATCACCATCTTGCTCAAACATGATTTCGTTTTTCCCACGTATGATACGCTTGCCCGTCTCGGCAAAGAGGTCGTCGGCAAGGTCTTGGAATCGGCGTTTGGGGTATGATACCTCGGCTGCTTTGCGTTGCCCCTCGGGGTCGCCCGAGGAGAGCAGTTCGATGATGCGGTTGCCAATATTGACTTGATAGTCGAGGTAACGGCGTTGCAGCTGGTATAGCTGCCAGTCGAGTTCAGTCTTCACATTCTTGTCGGCCATCTTCTCGGCCAGATTACTGTGAAAGAGTGGGCGGTCAAAGCTGCGTATCACATCGAATCGTATCGCTGCGGCCTCCACGGGGTTGAAGGTTATCTTCACTCCATCTGCGTTGTCGTCGATACCTCCTGCAAGGCACTCAAGCGCCCCTACCGTATGGTTGAGGATAGTTGATTTTCCTATACCGTTCACACCGCTCAGGATGTTCACATCGCGTCTCAAGTCCCATGCTATATGCCTGCGTCCCCACAGCGACTCTATCTCAATGCGGCTGATATATTCGGCCTGCAGGACTTTGTTGATATCGGTCAATGCTTCCATAGTGCAATGTTTTTCGCAAATGTAAGCATTTATTCTTAATAAAGAATATAAAAAACATTTTTTCACACAAAAAGGTGTTTCGTTCCATAATTCCTCTCTTTTTGGTAGATGATTGTCAATTAAAATTCGTACCTTCGCATGATATTATAGATTACAAGTAAGTATAATCCAATATTAACAAAACACAAGCAGTTATGAAAAAAACACTTCTGACTCTTCTGGCAGGCATCATGTTAGCATCGGTTTCGGTGCTCTACACAGGCTGCCAGTCGAAGCCCGGCACCTTCGAGATTGGTGACGGGAAGTTTCTCCTCAACGGCGACAGCTTCACCGTGAAGGCCGCCGAAGTACACTACCCACGTATTCCACGCGAGTATTGGGAGCACCGTATCGAGATGTGCAAGGCATTGGGTATGAACTCTATCTGTATCTACATCTTCTGGAATATCCATGAGCAGCAGGAGGGTGTATATGACTTTACCGGCAACAATGACATCCGCGCATTCTGTAAGCTGGCTCAGAAGCATGGCATGTATGTTATCGTACGCCCCGGCCCCTATGTATGTGCCGAGTGGGAAATGGGCGGTCTGCCCTGGTGGCTGCTGAAGAAGAAGGACATCCGCTTGCGTGAGCAAGACCCCTACTTCATGGAGCGCGTACGCCTCTTCGAGCTTGAGGTGGGCAAGCAGCTTGCCGACCTTCAGATTACCCGTGGCGGCAACATCATCATGGTACAGGTTGAGAACGAGTACGGCTCATACGGCAAGAACAAGGACTATGTATCGGCCGTTCGCGACATGGTGCGCGAGGCTGGATTCACCGATGTGCCTCTCTTCCAGTGCGACTGGGCGTCAAACTTCGAGCTCAATGCTCTCGACGACCTCGTATGGACCATGAACTTCGGTACCGGAGCCAATATCGACAGCCAGTTCCGTCGCTTGAAAGAGTTGCGTCCCAATACCCCGCTTATGTGCTCTGAATTCTGGAGCGGATGGTTCGACAACTGGGGCCGTCAGCACGAGACACGTGATGCCAAGGATATGGTGGCAGGCCTTCAGGAGATGCTCGACAAGAACATCTCGTTCTCCCTCTACATGACTCACGGAGGTACCTCATTCGGTCACTGGAGCGGTGCCAACAGCCCTGGCTTCTCGCCCGACTGCTCATCCTACGACTACGATGCGCCCATCAACGAGGCGGGTCAGGCTACACCGAAGTACCACGAACTGCGTAACATGCTGGCTCAGTATACCGACGGCAAGCCCCTCCCCGAGATTCCCGCTGCCATGCCCGTGCAGACCGTAGCTGAGTTCCAGATGACCGAGGTAGCCCCCATCTTCGACAACCTTCCCGAACCCATCCACTCGGAGGAAATTAGGACCATGGAGGAGTTTGACCAAGGTTGGGGCTCTATGCTTTATCGCACCACCCTCAAGGGTACCGATAGCCAGAGCCGCCTCACCATCACCGATGCTCATGACTATGCACAGGTATTCGTTGACGGCAAGTATATTGGCAAGATGGATCGTCGTCTCGGCGAGAAGGTGCTCACTCTCCCCTCTGTACGTGAAGGTGCCGTGCTCGACATCCTCGTGGAGGCTATGGGACGTATCAACTTCGGTCGTGCCATCAAGGACTTCAAGGGTATTACCGACAAGGTAGAACTCACTACCGTAGATGCCAATGGCAAAGCTACCACCACCGAGCTCAAGGGCTGGGACGTATATCTTTTCCCCAACAGCTATGACTTTACCGTTAATAAGAACTATACGGCAGCCAATGATACCAAGGCTCCTGGCTATTACAAGGGCATCTTTACGGTAGCCAAGAAGGCTGATACCTTCCTCGATCTCTCTACTTGGGGCAAGGGACTCGTATACGTGAATGGTCACTGCCTTGGCCGTTTCTGGGAGATTGGTCCCCAGCAGACACTTTACGTGCCTGGTTGCTGGCTCAATAAGGGCGAGAACGAAATCTTTATTCTCGACGTGAAGGGTCCGCAGGAGAACAAGCTCTGCGGTCACGAGAAACCCATCCTCGATGCTTTGCGCAACCCTGTTCCTGCTACACACCGTGAGCCTGGCACCGTACTTAGCCTCAAGGGTGAGAAGCCCGTACTCACAGCTCGCTTCCGTCCTGGCAACGGCTGGCAGGAGCAGAAGCTTCCCGCTGGCACCGAAGGCCAATACGTGTGCATCGAAGTTGTGAACAACCAGAAGACTGGCGATGCCTACACCGCTATTGCCGAGTGGTATATGCTTGATGCTGAGGGCAACCGCCTGAGCCGCGAGCCTTGGACCATCCAATATGCCGACAGCGAGGACAAGAGCCGCAGCAACCGTACCGGTGACCGCATCTATGACCTCCAGGAGAGCACCTATTGGGCTACCGCACAGGGAGCCGAGCTTCCCCACCACCTTATCATCAACCTTGGTAGCAAGCAGCAGCTCACAGCCCTGCAATATCTGCCCCGTATGGAAGAGGGTGCCCCTGGTGCCATCAAGGAGTTCCGCATCTACGTGAAGGACGAGCCTTTCACTATCGTAAAGGAGTAAAAGCGCCTAAGAGAACAACGGCTCTAATATAACGTCCGCCCCCACCATCATGCCGATGTGTGGGGGCGGTATTTTTATATGTACTAATCGTATGTGCGTCAGATTATCACTTCACATATACCTTCTTCCCGTTCTGGATATATAGTCCTTTGGGAAGGTTCTCTATGGAGCCGTCGATTTGTATACCCTGTAACGTGTAAATGGTCGTGTTCTCGGGAACCGCCTGTATGGGAGTGTCGATAGCATCAACTATACCGTCGGTGTTGTGCATGCCGGCTTTCTGGTATACGCGCACCCAGTCGAAACGGGTCTCGTAGGTGTGGTTTACATCGGCATTGGCAGCCCAAGAGCCGTTACCCACGCTCTGGTTGAGGATGAGGTGGAAATGCTTGTCAAAGGGCCACTGGCCTTGCGCAAGGTGCGATGTGTTGGTCGACTTGGTGTATCGGCCTACCTCCTTGCCATCAATGTACCAGATGAGCTTGTTCTCGTCCCATGAGAGCCCGAAGGTGTGGTAGCGGTCGTAGGTGAGCCCGGTGTTGAAGCTCGATTGAGGATTGCCCTTGTGCCCGAGATCCCAGGTCCAGTTGCTGTGTACGGTGTGGTACGAGCGGTTCTCCGTGTCAATAACCTCCCAGATGTCAATCTCGCCACAGTCAGGCCATCCGGCACTCTGATCCTCGGGCATCATCCAGAAGGCGGGAAAATTGCCTGTCCAGAGATTGTTGTAGATGCGTGCCTCGACGTAGCCGTAGGTGAAACCGAAGATTCCCATGCTCTTGATGCCACCCGTAATCATGGGTACGTTGTCAGTCGTGGTGTTGGGGTTGGGTATGGCACGTGCTACGAGGTCTCCATCTTCGAGGTAGATGACCTCGGGACTGTCGCTGAGCCAGCGGTTCCAAGTAGCCCCTTGACGTTGGCAACGCATCCATTTGTCGGATGTGGGCTGCGAACCGTTCTCGGCATTGAACTCATCGCTGAACACGAGACACCACTCCGTATCGGCTTCACGCTCGAAGGTGGCATAGAGATTGATGTCGCCCTCGGTCATGGAGGCATCTATCACTGCCTTGCCGTTTGTGGCGGCAATGTATTGCTCTGTCCACTGCCGGTTTCCATCGGCATCATATTCCTCACCTTCAAGATTGTGCCCATAGCGTATGGTAAGCCCCTTGGCAGCATAGCCCGGAGCACCGCGAAGCACTACCTCTATCGGCTGTAGAGGCATCACTGTGGAGGGTAGAGCCGTATTGTTGGGACCATCGATGCTACCGTTTTCGGTATATTGGCGCAAGGTGCCTGGCTCAGGGTCGGGATCAGTAACCTCACCTTTGGGTACGATGCGGATGACATAGCTTGATGAGCGTCCGAGCTCTTCATCTATTTCGAGGCGGTCGCCTTTTACATTCCACCAACGCTCGCCGTGGAAAGCGTCCAAAGCCGATTGAGTGACCTGTATGGAGCACATGCCGTCCATGGTAAGGATGAGGTAGGTGTTCCAGTCGGCATAATAGGGGTTGGTACCAAACACGCCATATTCATTGATGTAGCGGCCATCGGCATCGCTGGTGATCTTGTAGAAGTTCTTGCCTGCAGGGTCGAGGGTGAAGCGCCATTCCTGTGCATCGCCCGGAGTATCTACTGCCTTGAAGGTAGGTGTCCCGCCATTGCCACCGGGGTTGGTGTTGGTGAGATAGCGGTCACCATCCATAATATAGTAGACATCGCGGGTGGAGGTGATGGGTGGTTCGGGGGCAGCGCCATTGACGGGCACGAGGTCGAAGATGAAGTTGTCGTACTCCAAGGTGGTGCTCTGGCCCTGTGTCACGCGCGAACCGCTCACCGTCCAGAACTTGCTGCCTGCACTGCCGGCATTCTGTATGCAGTACTTGCCGTTTGCCAGACGCAGGATATGGTAGGTGTGCCATACTGCTTCGTAGGGGTTGGTAGTGTTGCTCACCGTGAATACACCTTTTTCGTTTAGGTAGCGGTCATCCAACCTATTGACTATCTTGTAGCGGTCAGTCTCGGGGTCGATGGAGATATGCCACTCTTGGCTCTGTGGCTTCACGTCGTCGCGCTTGTCGATAAACTGGGGCACTGAGCCGGCTACGTTTTCATTCTGGTTGGTGAGGTATTTCCCATTGTGCATGATGAGGTAGGTGCCGTTCTCAAGTTCCTGTGCGGGGAACACGTCGATGCGGTAGTCGTAGTTGGCCTTATAGGTACTGATGAGCGTGTTCAACGTGTTCTTGAGGAAGGGGGCTATATGTAGACTGCCTACGGCTGGGCGGGCCACACGGATCGATCCCTCGAAGTCACGTGAGCGCACGGCACTTTGTGCCTCGTCGTGCTCCTGATAGCGGAGGTAGCTGTCGATGAAGGTCTCGGGCGACTTGGCCTCAAGGGCATCGTACATGTTCATCAGCTCCGTACCCTTGAGGGCCATATAGCGCATCACCTCGCACCATGGGGTGATCTCGGTGATGAGGGCAGGGCTCTCGTTGCACTCCATGAGTGTGGTGGCGGCATCGGCCAGGAGGGCGAAGTGAGCACGCATTGCCGTTACTGCATCGGCCGTATTTCCTTGCTGCATCTGGCTGTCGAAGGTTGCCTTTGCCTCCACGAAACGGGGCGACTCATTCGTACGTCGCAAACCATGTACATTGTCGCCAAGGTCTACATTGTTTTCGCAGAAGAGGCGGAAGACCTCGTCGTGTTCGGGAAGGAGGTACTTGATGGCACTCTCCCATGAGGCATCAGCGTCATAGGCGGTCATGTTCCAGCAGTAGTCGCCGATGCTGTAGAGTGATAGCTTGGAGGCTTCGGCATACTCCATGGGGTTGGAGGTGAATCCCGCAAGTGTGGAGGCAATGTCAAGGTCGTTGCCATAGGTGGGACCCATGAGAAGGTGGTCGCGGCAGTAGTCGTTGACGGGATAGTTGAGCCAGATATAGGCGTTACGTTTGATACGGTTGTTGATCCAGGTCATGTCGCTCTTGCCTATCATGTCCACCACGCTGTTGCCCGTCCACATGATACGGGTCTCGGCGGCCAGTTTGCTACCCAGTACATTGAGGTAGTCGCTTCCTGCCCATCCCTTATTGTACTCGGTGGGGCACATGATGAGAGGATCTACATCAGAGTGCTTTTTCACAAACTCGGTGTTGAGGTAGTTGAGATACTCGGCCTGCTTGTCGGCCTGCTTCTGCTCGGTACCGGATATGTCATCGAAGAAGACCGCGAAGGCACGTATGCCGAGGGCATACATCTTCTCCAGTTTGGCTACCGAACTCTTGCGGTCGGCCTCGGTCCACTGGATGTCGCCGCCGGGATGCATAGCCCATACGAACTTCACTTTGTGGCGGGCTGCCTCAGCGGCCAACTCACTGATACGTTCGGCCTCGGCCTTAGGGTATGGTTCGCGCCATTGGCCTCGGTGATAAGGGTCGTCCTTGGGACCATAGATGTAGACATTCATCTTGGTGCGTCCGAAGAATTCGAGCAGGCTCTTGCGGTCGGCATCGCTGTAGGGATTACCGTAGTAGCCCTCCACGAGTCCGCGGTCGGCCACGTCGGGCCAGTCGGTGATGGTGACACCCGTTACCTCGGGGCTTACTGTCACCTGCAAGTAGGTCTGTACGCCATAGTAGGTGCCTGCGGTATCGGTGCCAGCAATTACCACCTTGTCTGCACTCACGTTGAGGTAGTAGCCTTCGGCCTGTGCGGGGATAAGGCTCTCGTAGTCGGCCACAGCTGCATCGCCACGCTCACCGATTATAAACTGTATGGTGCCTCCCTCAGTAGTGAAGTGCCGTTTGAGCAACGCCACGGCATCCGCATCAGCGGTCTCTGCACCGACGAGGGTATACGTGGTGGTGTTGTCGAAGGCTTTCGTTGTGTCCCATACCACCTGCTGTGGCTTGGGAAAAATCTCTGTTTGTTGTGCCATGGCCACGGAAGTAATCATGGCAAACAGGATGGAGAATAGGTGTTTTTTCATTTTCTTAGATGTTTTATGTTTTCTTATCAGTTGGCAGTCCTCATAGCAAAACACAGCGTGTGTCGTTTTTGTTGATGCTCGTGCTCTGCAAAGGGCTCAGTGACGTTATCGGCCGAGCAACATGAATACTTCGTCTTTCAGTGCATCGGGCAGTGCCACCTTGCGCAGTTCAAGGCTCTTGAGCCAGTCGTCAATCTCTTTGGGGTCCATCGTGTAGAGTACTTCACGGAACTCCTCCACCGCTTCGTCGTCATACTTGTTAGAGGGGGTTCCGCGGTAGGCATCTAACTCCTCATCGTCAAAATATTCGATGTCGGTACGTAGTGCGCGCTTTATCTTGCCCTTTTCGCACACCTCGTGCTCGCCGCAGCACTCGTCGTCATCATCCTCTTCGTGAGAGAACTCATGCTCGTTGGCAGGAGGCGGCAATGTCTCTGCCGATTGTGGGGGCTGCAGTTGCCCGTCACCGTTCTTTTTTCTTATCAGCTGTCCTACATACGAGAGTAGCACGAGTGCTACTAAAAAGATTATACTATATACTGCGATGTTCATGCTTGTTAATTCTGAATTATGAATTCTCAACTTTTATTTTTTTTAATTTAAGCAAGTCCTCCCAATATCCAGGATACGACTTTGTCACCACTTCGGGGTTCTCTATCGTCAGTCCCTCATGGCAGAGTGCTGCGGGGGCAAAGGCCATGGCCATGCGGTGGTCGTCGTAGGTGACTATCGTGGGATGGGGCTCGGGCTCGGTGCGCTCTCCATCCCAGATGAGCAGTTCATTGCCCTCGGCGCGCAACACGTAGCCTAACTTGTACAGTTCGGTGATGAGAGCCGCCACGCGGTCGGTCTCCTTGATACGCAGGCTATGGATGCCGCTGAATGTGAAGGGCACATCAAGCAAGCAGCAGGTTACGGCCAGCGTTTGCACTATGTCGGGGCAGTGGGAGAAGTCGAGAGTCGCCCTCTTACCCCCCTCGGGGAGGATGACTCCTGCATCGCGCCCCACAAGTCCTCCCCTCAGGGAAGATTGGGGAGTGGCCGTTATCTTGGCTCCTTCCTTTGTATATTCGGTACTTACTCCTAATGGCTCGAACATCTCCGCCACTATGCGGTCGCCCTGCTTGCTGTTGGCCGTGAGTCCACCTAAGCATATCTCCATCTCATGTCCGCAGTGGCTCGCGATGGCTGCCAGCTCGTACCAGTACGAGGCACCGCTCCAGTCACCCTCCACGGTGAGCGGTCGGTTGGTGTATCCGCCTGGGGCGATATGTATCGTTTGTTCATCGGTCCACTCGGCCGTGGCTCCGTAGTGCCGCATGAGGTCGAGCGTCAGTTCTATATAGGTACGCGAGGCTATCGTGCCTTTGAGGCGCAGGGTGAGCCCATCGGTAAGGCACGGGCCTATCATCAGCAGAGCCGAGATGTATTGCGAACTGATGCCCGCCTCCACCTCCACCTCGCCACCTTGCAGGTTCTTGCCCACGATGCGTAGGGGAGGGTAGCCCTCGTGGCGGGTGTAGCTGATGTCGGCTCCCAAGGCACGCAGAGCCTCTACCAATACCTTGATGGGGCGTTGTTGCATGCGCTCGCTACCTGTCAGCACTGTCTCGCTGGGGGTGATGGCGAGGTAGGCCGTGAGGAATCGCATGGCAGTGCCCGTGGCACCGATGTCGATGAATGGTGTGCCTGCCCGCTTGGCCTCGATGCCCTGCTGCATGTGCTCCGTATCGTCGCATACGGCAAGGTGCGCTATGTTGCATTGCCGTTCCGGGCACAAGGCCTGTATCAGCAGTGCACGGTTGCTGATGCTTTTCGAGGTAGGCAGCGTTACGGTGGCCTCCACCTTTCGGGGGATATTCAGGGATATTTCCATCAGTATAGTCCTCTATTTTCGACAAAAGTAGCAAAATTATACACAAAATACGAAAAAAAACGAGAAAAATTTGCGCGGATAAATAAAAAGACCTACCTTTGCACCGCAATTGCGAAAGTCATCTGTGCTCGCTGAAAATAAAAGCACGCTTTTACTTGCTCGCTGGCATGACTTTTGCACCGCAATTGAGCAGCGGGGTGTAGCTCAGCCCGGTTAGAGTACGCGTCTGGGGGGCGTGTGGTCGCTGGTTCGAATCCAGTCACCCCGACTGAGAAGAAGCATTGATAATCACAAGATTGTCGATGCTTTTTTCTTTTTGTGCATACCATCAGAAATGCTCGGTTGACGTGCTGGTTTACTCGAAAAGATAATTGAAGGTTTTATGACACCTCCGTCCCGGAGGTATGCCTTATCCGCCGTTCCTGATTATTAGGTTCAGAGACCCCAATCTCAGCACCCTCGGATATTGGATATCCGAGTGGACGGAAGGTCGTCTTCCCTTGAGCTCCTTTTTTATCGTAGCTTACGCTTCGGCTTATCGTAAGTTAAGACTGGCACCAGCCTTAACTTACGCCTCGTAGTTGTCTCAAGGCTTGCGGGTGCTATTCTATATTCCCACGGTGGCAATATAGAATATGTCGGGAACGGCGGGCATATCCGTTGCGATGAAAAATGCAAATCCCCTCTTGCCGTCCTTTAGGGGGGAACAAGAGGGGTTAGTTATGCATTTCCAGGATTCCCCTCTTTTAAGGGAGGGGTAGGGAGGGGCTTAGATCAAGAATCCGAGCAACACACCGGCAGCACAAGCCGAACCGATGACACCGGCTACGTTGGGACCCATGGCGTTCATGAGCAGGTAGTTGGTGGGGTCGGCCTTCTGGCCCTCGTCGTGAGAGATACGGGCTGCCATAGGCACGGCAGACACACCGGCATTACCGATGAGCGGGTTGATCTTCTGACCCTTCGGGAGGAAGAGATTCATGAACTTCACGAACAGTACACCGCTGGCGGTAGCGATGATGAAGGCTGTGATACCTACGAGCAGGATCTTCAGCGTAGAGGGAGTGAGGAACTCACTTGCCTGGGTAGAGGCACCTACGGTGAGACCGAGCAGGATGGTGACGCAGTTGATCAGAGGACCCTTGGCCGCTTCGGCCAGACGGCCAGTTACGCCACTTACGTTGAGCAGGTTACCGAAGAAGAGCATACCCAAGAGGGGCAGACCGCTGGGCACGATGAACGCTGTGAGCAGCAGACCTACGATGGGGAAGATAATTTTCTCGGTTTGTGATACCTGACGGAGAGCCTCCATGCGGATGAGGCGCTCCTTCTTGGTGGTGAGCAGGCGCATGATGGGGCGCTGGATCACGGGCACGAGGGCCATGTAGGAGTAGGCACACACGGCGATGGCTCCCATGAGGTTGGGCGCGAGCTTCGACGACAGGAAGATGGCGGTAGGACCGTCGGCACCACCGATGATGGCGATACCTGCTGCCTGGTCGGGCTCGAAGCCGAGGGCAAGTGCGATGATATAGGCTGCGAAGATACCGAACTGAGCGGCAGCACCCACGAGCATCATCTTAGGATTGGCGATGAGTGGAGCAAAGTCGGTCATGGCACCAATGCCGAGGAAGATGAGTGGTGGGTACCAACCGGTTTTCACGCCTTGATAGAGGATGTTGAGCACAGAACCCTCTTCGTAGAGACCGATCTCAAGGCCTGCATCGGCCTTGAAGGGGATGTTGCCCAAGATGATACCGAAGCCGATGGGCACGAGCAATAGAGGCTCCCAGCCCTTCTTGATGGCGAGTGTGATGAAGAGGCATCCTACCAAGATCATCACGATATGTCCCCAGGTAGCGTTGGCAAAACCGGTGTATTGCCAGAAGTCTACGAGGTTGTTTCCGATAAAGTTAAAAAAGTCGTTCATAATAATGAGGCTCCCCAACCCCTCCCAAGGAGGGGCTTTCCGTCATTGCGGAAATAAGAGGACTTTTTATAGGTTTTACATTCTTATTATTAGTGCACTCCGGGTCACCCCTCCTCGGGAGGGGCAGGGGGAGGCTCCTTTTATCCCAGTGTAATGATATCTGTTCCCTCTGCGATAGACTGTCCCTTCTCTACGTTGATGGCAACTACCTGACCGTCGCGGTCGGCATTGATGTTGTTCTCCATCTTCATGGCCTCAAGGATAGCTACGGTCTGTCCCTTGGCTACGGCATCGCCAACCTTTACCTTGATGTCGAGGATGACACCGGGCAGAGGAGCCTTGATGCCGGCACCCCCGGCTGTGGGGCGTGGAGCGGGAGCAGCTGCAGGTGCTGGAGCAGCAGCGGGTGTTGCTGCAGGACGTGCCACGGGTTTGGTTACTGCGGGCTTGGCCGGACGGTCGAGTTCTACTTGATATGACTTTCCGTTTACGGTAACGTTGGCCTTGTTGCCTTCAAGTTCTTCTACGGCTACATTGTACTCATTGCCGTTAATCTTGTATTTATATTCTTTCATAATATTGGGAGGCCTCCCCAACCCCTCCCAAGGAGGGGCTTTCCGACATCGCGGAAGCAAGAGGACTTAAAAAATAGTTTTTACATTTATTATTTATCAGTGAACCCTGAGCTCCCTCTCCTTGACTTCGGCCCCTTCGGGCGTCGACCTAAAGGTTGGGAGAGGGGTGGGGTTGAGACCATTAATTATACGGATACGGATGTGAGTGGGTATGTGTCAGCATGTGCCAACTTGATTCGCCACCGTCGATGGTGAGCACGTCACTCTCCTCATCGTGTACGTTGCCGAAGTGCTCGTGCAGTGCCATACAGATGGCGGCCATCTCTTCGTCGGCCTTACCGCCCTTGGCAGCGGGTGCTGCAGGAGCAGGAGTGGCAGCCTGGGCAGGAGCCTTCTTGGCGCTTGAGATGGTGCTGGCAAAAATCTTACCGATCGCAGCGAACAAGAACCAGAGGATAGCGAGGGCTGAGAAAACTACAGCCATACACATCACGGTCATGCCGAGGCCATAGCCGTCGAGACGCTTGAACTTGGCCACCTTGCCTTCGCCCTGCTCTACGATGTTGGTAGCGGCAGGAGTCACGTTGTCGGCTGTCACGATGCGCCATTCACCTACGCCATCTTTGGCACGGGCCCATGACTGGTTCTCGCCGAGGGCGGGTACGGTGACTGAGTCGAGTAGGGTAGTGCCGTTGGCATCGTACAGGGCAATCCAGTTCTCGGTGCTGTCGGCCAATGTGAAGTTTGTGTGGAAGACACCGCGCTTAGGCATGTTGTCGGCAAAGAAGAGTATCTTCTGTTTGCCGTGAATGCTTGTGGCTACATCGCCAGAGGGTATCTGGTACATCATCTTAATGCGTTCGGGAGCACTCAGCTCTTCGTTGAGCACGGCACGGTTGGTCGTAAGGAAACAGTTGCGTGCATTGGCTGAGGCAAAAGCATCGTTGTGAAATTCTATCCATGCCGAACGGCAACCATACTCATCGAGTATGCTCTCCGTATTGGTCACGAGAATTTCATTGAACTTGAGGCTCTTGGCACCCTGAGCGAAGCCTGCGGTGGTGGCAAGAGCCATCATTATACTAAAAAGAACTTTTTTCATAATTGTCAATTATCAATTTTCAATTGTCAATTATTAAAGAGGTATGTTACCGTGTTTTCTCTTCGGGTTCTCGAGCTTCTTGGTCTGCAACTCGGCCAATGCACGGACGATGCGGAAGCGGGTGTTACGAGGCTCGATAACGTCGTCGATGTAGCCATACTTGGCTGCATTGTACGGGTTGGCGAAGAGCTTGGTATACTCGGCCTCCTTCTCGGCAATGAATGCCTTGGGGTCTTCCTTCTCCTTGGCCTCCTTGGCGTAGAGTACGGCTGCAGCGCCGCTGGCACCCATTACGGCAATCTCGGCTGTAGGCCATGCGTAGTTCATGTCGCCACGGAGCTGCTTGCAGCTCATCACGATGTGGCTACCACCATAGCTCTTGCGCAGGGTAACGGTTACCTTGGGCACGGTAGCTTCGCCGAAGGCGTAGAGCAACTTGGCACCGTGGAGGATAACGGCGTTGTACTCCTGGCCTGTACCGGGGAGGAAGCCGGGTACGTCAACGAGAGTTACCAAAGGAATGTTGAAGGCATCGCAGAAGCGTACGAAGCGGGCTGCCTTGCGTGAGGCGTTGCAGTCGAGTACGCCGGCAAAGGCCATAGGCTGGTTGGCTACGATACCCACTGACTCGCCGTTGAAGCGGGCGAAGCCCACGATGATGTTCTTGGCATAGTCTTTCTGTACCTCGAGGAACTCGCCGTTGTCGACGATAGCGCCGATAACCTCGTACATGTCGTATGCCTTGTTGGGGTTGTCGGGGATAATCTCGTTGAGGAGGTCCTCCTTACGGTCGATGGGGTCGGTGCACACTACGCGGGGTGCCTGCTCCATGTTGTTCTGGGGCATGTAGGAGAGGAGCTTGCGGATCATGGCAAGGGCCTCTTCCTCGGTTTGTGCGGTGAAGTGGGTAACACCGGACTTGCTTGAATGTACTGATGCACCGCCAAGCTGCTCCTGGGTAACCTCCTCGCCAAGCACGGTCTTTACCACGGCGGGACCGGTGAGGAACATGTATGAGGTGCCTTCCATCATCAAGGTGAAGTCAGTCAGTGCAGGTGAGTAGACGGCACCGCCGGCACAGGGACCGAAAATACCCGAAATCTGGGGTATCACACCCGATGCCATGATGTTGCGCTGGAAGATCTCTGAGTAGCCGGCGAGGGCGTTGATGCCTTCCTGGATACGTGCACCACCCGAGTCGTTGATACCGATAACGGGAGCACCCATCTTCATGGCTGCATCCATAATCTTGCAGATCTTCATGGCCATGGTCTCGGAGAGAGAACCGGCATTCACGGTGAAGTCCTGTGCAAATACATACACGAGGCGGCCGTCGATGGTACCATAACCCGTTACCACACCATCGCCGAGGCTCTGTTTCTTCTCCATGCCAAAGTTGTGGCAACGGTGGGTTACGAACATGTCCATCTCTTCGAATGAACCTTTGTCGAGCAGCATATCGATGCGTTCGCGTGCGGTATACTTACCCTTCTCATGCTGCTTTTGAATGGCCTTCTCGCCACCGCCCAAACGGGCTTTCTCGCGCAGCTCTACGAGCTCTCTAATTTTATCTAATTGTGACATGATTATTATAATTATGAATTATGAATTATGAATTATCACTCATCACGGAGCCAACTCACAATTCATAATTCAAAATTCAGAATTAATTTACGGTTTCTCGCAAAGTTCGGTCAATACGCCCTGTGTGGCTTTCGGGTGGAGGAATGCGATATTGAGTCCCTCAGCACCCTTGCGGGGAGCCTTGTCGATAAGGCGGATGCCTGCAGTGTCACACTCGGCAAGTGCGTTGGCAACGCCGTCTTCAACGGCAAATGCTACGTGGTGTACGCCTGCACCCTTGTTCTCGATGAACTTGGCGATGGTGCTCTCCTCAGAGGTGGGTTCAAGCAATTCAATCTTAGTCTCGCCTACCATAAGGAATGCGGTGCGTACCTTCTGGTCTTCTACGGTCTCGATGTTGTAGCACTTCAGACCCAATACGTTCTCATAATAGGGCAGTGCCTCCTCGATGCTCTTTACAGCAATGCCGAGGTGCTCAATTCTTGAGATTTTCATGTTGTTTTTTATAATTAAAATTGGTTATTTTTATAAAAATACTATTTGGCTTCAAAGTTACGACTTATTTTTCATTTACGACCGATAAATCGTGATTTATTTTTTGATAAATAGTGTCTTGTATGCCATAGAAACCCTTGTGCATAGAAACCCTTGTGGTTTGGGCAAGGGCGCAGTTGGAATCAGGGAAATGTGCGGGTTTAGAACTCGATGAGCAGGCGAGCGTTGATGCGTCGGCCCGTGAGGTAATTGGGGACGGCATAACGGTGGTTCTCAGTGTCAGTGATCCAGTAATAGGAGTTCACGTTGTTGATGTCTAACAGGTTGAAGGCATCCACGCCGAACCATACGTTGCGGAAGTGCTGTTGCCATCCTGTTCGGATATTGCGTTCTTCATTGTTTACTATGCGGTAGCTCATGCCGATGTCAACACGGCGGTAGGCCGGTGCGCGGAATATTTGCTTCTCGCGGCCTGAGTGGGGAGGGCCGAAGGGCAGACCATTGGCATATACGGCACGTAGGTTCATCTGCCAGCGGTCCGAGCCGGGGAAATAGTCGGTAAGGCAGAACGAGAGGTTGAAACGCTGGTCCGTTGGACGTGGATACCACTTACCGTCGATTTTCTCCTCGGTGCTCATGATGGAGGCCGTGAGCCAGGAGTCTGTGCCGGGTATGAATTCGCCGAAGAGCTTCATGTCGAGCCCTGTGGCATAGCCTGAGGCGCAGTTCTCGCCATAGTACGTGAGGCGCACATTATTTATATTGTAAGGGATGAGGTTTGCCAGTGCCTTATAGTATACCTCTGTGGTGAACTTGAAGGGGCGGTCCCACACACGGAATTGATAGTCCATGGCACCGACGACCTGTATGGAGCGTTGCGACTTGATGCCCCTGTTGAGCCTTACGAACGATGAACCGCCAGCCTGTACCGTATCGCGGAACTCTTTGTAGAAGGGACTTTGGTAATAGAGGCCGGTGGCAAGGCGGAAGGTGAACTTCTCGTTGTCTTCAGGTATGAAGCCTACAGATACGCGGGGCGAGAAGAGGGGTTCTCGGTTCCACGACCAATAGGAGAGGCGTACACCACCGTTGATGACGAAGAGGCCTATGTCTGCATGCTTGCGCCACGTGTCCTGCACGAAGCCCGAGAGGCGGTGGTTGCGTACGTCGTTCTGTGAACGAAGATTGTAGATGAGCTCAATGCGCTCGCCTGTGTGGGGCAATGAGTAGCCGGCCGAGTCGCGCATCTCCCATTCGTTGAGCTTGTCGCTGATGGTCTCTAATTTGTATTCTGCTCCCCAGTGGAGTTCGTGTTGCTCCATCTTGTGGCTGCCGCTGAGTCCTACGGAAGCGACGGAAGCGGCGAGGTAGTTGCGCGCATGCTCCATATAGGTGCCTACGCCCATGTTCTTGCTCTCATCCACATCGTTGAGCCAGTACTGGCTGATGATGTCGAAGGTCTCCTGCTCATCGGTGCGGTAGGCCGATGTGCTCAGGGTGATGTGGTTGACTTCGTTGATGTCGTAGTCCAATGTCAGTGCCCCGAACCATGTGCGGAACGTGTCTTCCTCACGTCCGCCGAAGTATACCTTGAACTCCTTCACATCTTCCAATGTGCCGAACGATGTATTGCGGTCCGACGGGACAAACCGGTAGCGGTTTTGTGAGATGTTACCGATGAAACCCACTCTCAGCTGCTCTGTAAGGCGATAGGTGAGGTATGTCTGATAGTCCACAAACGAGGGGTCGTATTCGCCGTGCGTGTCCAATGTGCCCAAGAGGTATTGGCTTGTCTTGTAGCGCAGGCTGTGGGTCATGCTCCATTTCTCCTTCTTGCCTATGCCTACGTAAGCATTTGCGCCGAGCAATCCTGCCGATACCGAACCCTCCAGTCGTGTGGGGCGGCGGTAGGTGATATCGAGTACGCTGCTCATTTTGTCACCATACTTGGCTTCAAAACCACCCGAGGAGAAACCTATGCTCTCCACCATGTCGGGATTGATGAACGATAGTCCCTCCTGCTGCCCGGCACGGATGAGCAGCGGACGATAGATCTCTATGCCGTTGACATATACGGAGTTCTCGTCATAGTTGCCGCCTCTGACGTTGTAGGTCGATGACAGCTCATTGGTGGAGCTCACTCCTGCTTGTGTGGCGATGAATGACTCTATGGAGCCTCCCGTGGCATCGGGCAATAGTCGCGCCTGCTTCTGTGAGAGGTGTTGCATGGTGCCCGTCTGTCGGCGTGTCTCGCGGATGGTGATCCCCTGCAGTGCTGTGTTCGTGTGGGGGAGCATGATGTCCATTGTGATGATGCCTGAAGGCTTGACGAGAATGCGTCGGCGCGACTGGTATCCTATCATCGAGTAGGCTATCTCCACCGTGTCGGCCGTAGCAATCCGTAGGGTATACTCTCCTTTGAGATCCGTAGTGGTACCCTTCATCTGCCGTGCCACCCATACGTTGGCAATCTCTATGGGACTTCCCGTCTCGTCGGTCACCTTACCTTTGATGACTACACCGCTGCCCTCTATGCTCTCTTGCGGGAACATACAGCAGGGCAACATGACCATCAGCGACAGAATAAGCAGTACTACCTTTTTCATTATTCTGTATTAACGCAAAATCTCCGCAAAACGTATGTGCATGTGGTGTTTTTATATGTTATGCTTTTGATGGCCCGGGGCATTTTTAGTAACCTTCCTCTAATACTTCCCCTCTTCGAAAGATTGGCATACCTCGTAGCGCCCGCTATCTGCTGCTACGATGAAGTAGCCGTCGATTTCGGGGTGACGCTCGCAGTAAGCCATGGCTGAGTCTACACCCAATACCATGAAAGCTGTAGCAAGGGCATCGGCACGCATGCAATTGTCGGCAATCACGGTGGCCGAGAGCAGGGAGTGTTGCACAGGGTAACCGTTGCGCGGGTCTATGGTATGGGCATACTTCACACCGTCTTTGTAATAGAAGTTGCGGTAGTTGCCTGAGGTGGCGATGGCGCAATCAGTGAGGCGGAGCACCGTCTGTAGCTCTTGGTTGGTAGCAAGCGAGTCGTCAATAGGCTTGTTGATGCCGATGCCCCAAGGGTTGTTGTGACGGTTCTTCCCTTTTACTACTACCTCGCCGCCAATCTCTACCATGTAGTTCTTCACACCGCAACTGTCAAGTACGCGCGCTACGCGGTCACTGCCGTATCCTTTGGCGATGGCGCTGAAGTCGAGCATGATGCGCGGGTCTTCCTTCACTATGCGGCCTTCGGGGGTGAGGCTGATGCGGTTCATGCCGATAAGTGAGCGCAGGCTGTCGATTGTAGAGGTGGTGACCTCAATGCCGTTCTTGAATCCGAAGCCCCAAGCGTTGACAAGCGGAGCTACTGTGGGGTCGAAGGCACCGTGAGTTTCATTATATATATATAAGGAATGGCGGAATACTTCAGCGAAGAGCGAGTCTATGGTGAGGGAGTCGTTGTTGTTGACGTGGGTGATGATGGAGTGTGGGTTGAATGGTGACAGCGAATTGTCTACAGCTTGCATCGCTCCCATGATTTGTGGCTGCAGGTCGGCATTGTGCTCGTAGATAACGGTGTAGAGCGTACCGAATATCTTGCCTTGCTGGGTGCGGTAGGTGGGTTTGCTTTTGCTTAGAATGATGATGCTTCCTATAATGAGGAATAGGAGGAAGGGAAGATGCCAACGTTTTTTCATTTTCTTTAATACTAATGTTTGCTGCAAAATTACAGAAAATACCCGAATGGTGGCGTGGTGTCGGACTAAATGTGGGTAAATGATGATGAAAGCTATCTGCCTCTTTGGGGTGACTTTTTCCTGGGAAATGCCTTTTTGCAATCCCGAGGTGTCAATACTTGCGAAATGCGTTTTAGGACTCCGAAGAAAAGATGAGTGTAAATCAGACACTTATTGAAAAGTCTAAAATTTCTTTCAAAAAAAGTTGGTAAAAGATTTGGTTTGTATGTGTAATTTGTAGTACCTTTGCATCCGCAATCGAGAGGGACACCCCTTGCGGTTGTCGAGAAGAAGTGTTCTTTGAAAATATTTTCCATACAGACAA
>JAFXEF010000007.1 GCA_017520935.1 Bacteroidaceae bacterium
AAGACTGGCAATATATATTCCAAGTCTTGGAATATTACTTTTATCGAGGTACAAATATAGAATGGCTCCCGTAGGCTTTGAGGCAATTACGAGGCATAAGTTAAGGCAGGTGCCAGTCTTAAGTTACGATAAGCCGAAGCGTAAGTTTACGTATAAACTTATTTGATAAGAGGCCCGCCTTTAACGTGGATTTCGTCAATGGCGGGCTGTCTGTTTTTATTTTTAGATTATACTTACGTATTGTTAGAAGAAATATATAGCTTTGAGTCCTACTGAGAATTTATTCTTTAATTGTTCAGGAACTGCACCTGTATATTGGTTCAACTTATCTGTAGTAGCATCCTTATTATATGGTGATGATAAATCGTAATTGACAAACAACGAGAAGTCTAAATGTTCACCTCCAAAGCCTGCTGAAACTCTACCTGTAAGATGATTAGGGTTCAATCCATCGCTCAATGTTATAGCGTCTCCTTCTATGGGATTGATACTTCCGCCTAATATATGGTTATATATACCTCCTACTCCTATATAGATACTGCTTGTATATGAGCGAACAAGGTTTATGCGCACTTCTGCAGGTATTGAGATCTTTCTATATGAGATATAAGCGGTGTTGGGATCAACAGGATTATTCATGTCAATAATACTCTCATTCTCATTGCTGTTGTCGTTGCTATTAGATACGCTATGATATCCAGCTCCTACATACAGATTTATCAGATGATGGCATCGTCCCATTATCATACCTGCGCCAATACCCCAATTGATACTATAGTCATCACAAATTGCAGCTTCACCTTGAATTCCCAAGCGGACGAAAGGCACTTGCAGTTTCTTTTTCATGGCCTTTTCATATGCAGATTCTACTTTAGTACGTGTATTATCAGTCAGATGTTTCATTAAGGTTACTGAGCGCATTTCTTCAACTTCCATATCTTTATTGAAGTTTGCAGCTTTTAAGAGTGCAGTTTCTTGGTATGCCTCAAGTATTTGGTTTTTGTATCTGTCTCTTGTTGCCATTCTTATTGTTGAGTCCATATCCGCAACAGGGGTCTGTGCACTCCAACTTTTTGTAGCATGTAAAGCAACCTCATTTGTAATACTGTCATTATAAGAAGCCAAAGGAGGAAAGGCAAGAAAATCATAGACAGGTTCTATCAACCAATGTTCCGTAACCGTAACCGGGTTACGCCACTGCATTGCCATCCCAGCTATAAGAAAAAAAAATATCCATCCTCGCGAGAAGGATGGATATTTACTTTATTGTTATAGATTGCAGCTTTAGTCTTCGGCCTGCTGCTTAGCTTCGAACTCCTTAACCAGCTTGTCCTGTACGTCCATGGGCACGAGCTCGTAGCTTGAGAACTTCATATTGAACGATGCACGGCCACCGGTGAGTGAGCTGAGTGCGGTGGAGTATGATGACATCTCCTTCAAGGGCACCTTGGCTTCGAGCTTCTCATAGCCCTTCTCGCTGCTCATACCCATAATCATACCGCGACGTCCCTGGAGGTCGCCCATCACGTCGCCCATCTTGTCTGACGGAACGAGAACCTCTACGTCGTAGATGGGTTCGAGAATCTTCGGGCCTGCATTCTTGAAGGCCTCGCTGAAGGCGTTGCGGCCAGCAAGCATGAAGGAGATTTCATTGGAGTCTACCGGGTGCATCTTGCCGTCGTAAACGATGACGCGCACGTCGCGGGCATAAGAACCGGTGAGCGGCCCCTGCTCCAGACGACCCATGATACCCTTGAGGATAGCGGGCATGAAGCGTGCGTCGATGCTACCACCTACGATGGAGTTGATGAAGACGAGCTTGCCGCCCCACTCCAAGGTGTACTCTTCCTGACCCTTCACGTTGATCTTGAACTCCTGATTGCCGAAGCGGTATACGTCGGGCATAGGCATACCCTCGTAGTAGGGCTCAACGATGAGGTGTACTTCACCAAACTGGCCTGCACCACCCGACTGCTTCTTGTGACGGTAGTCGGCACGGGCTGCCTTGGTGATAGTCTCACGATAAGGTATGCGTGTTTCCTCGAAGCGGATGGGGAGCTTCTCGTTGTTCTCGAAACGCCATTTCAGAGTGCGCAAGTGGAACTCGCCCTGGCCATGCACGATGGTTTGGCGCAACTCCTTTGACTGCTCAACCACCCATGTGGGGTCTTCCTCGCGCATACGGTTGAGGATACTCATCATCTTCTCCATATCGGCCTCGTTCTCGGGACGGATAGCGCGTGAGTACTTGGCATTGGGATACTTGATGAAGTCGAACTGCCAGTCGCAATCCTTGCCATTCAAGGTGTTGCCTGTCTTCACGTCCTTGAGCTTGACGGTACAACCTATGTCACCGGCAACAAGTTCCTCTACGGGGAAGCGGTTGGCACCGGCACAGCAGAAGAGCTGGGCCATGCGCTCCTTAGAGCCGCGGTCGGCATTGGTGAGGTCGTCGCCCTCGCGCACCTTACCGCTGAGTACCTTGAAGTATTGCACACCACCGATATGGGGCTCTACGGCTGTCTTGAAGAAATAGAGTGATGTGGGGCCATTGGGGTCGGGCTTCACCTCTTCACCCTTGGTGTTTACCACAGCTGGCATCTCGTCTACGAAGGGAACCACGTTGCCGAGGAACTCCATCAGACGACGAACGCCCATGTCCTTGCCTGCACATACGCAGAATACGGGGAAGATACCGCGGCTTACCATACCCTTACGGATACCTTCGCGCATCTCGTCCTCGGTGAGTGACTCGGTCTCGAAGAACTTCTCCATCAAGCTCTCATCGTGCTCGGCAGCAGCCTCCACGAGCGCCTTGTGCCACTCCTTGGCCTTCTCCATCTCTGAAGCGGGGATATCCTCGATGATGGGAGCACCGCCTTCGGGCTTCCAAGAGTACTTCTTCATCAGGAGTACATCGATGAGTTCATGGAAGTCGGGACCTGTCTGGATAGGATATTGCACGGGCACCACCTTGGGACCATAGATGCTCTTGAGTTGCTCCACGATGTTGTCGTAGTCGCACTTCTCATTGTCAAGTTGGTTTACGAGGAAGATGACGGGCTTGCCCAGCTGCTCGGTGTAGCGGAAGTGTGTCTGTGTGCCCACTTCAGAGCCATACTGGCCATTGAGAAGAAGGATGGTGGTGTCGGTCACTGTAATGGCCGATGTAGCTGCTCCTACAAAGTCGTCACTACCCGGGCAATCGATGATATTGAGTTTCTTGTTGTTCCACTCACAGCTGAATACGGTGGAGAATACCGAATAGCCATACTCCTGCTCTACGGGGAAGTAGTCGCTGACGGTGTTCTTTTGTGTGATTCTACCACGGCGTTTTATAACTCCACTCTCATAGAGCAGCGCTTCTGTGAGGGTGGTTTTACCTGAGCCGTCATTGCCAAGAAGGGCAATGTTCTTGATTTCGTTAGTTTTATAAACCTTCATAGTATTGTATTTATTAGTTAAAACTACATAGTTCCTTGTACTCTATTACGAGAAACGGTGCGAAAGTAATAAATATTCATCGGACACACAAAGAAAACAGCAATTCGTTTTTATGTTTTACAACATAGTTTCTACGATACAGCACGAAAAGACGCACTATATGCCTTAATTATGGGACGAGAAAAGCCAAACGGCTTCACCACAATGCACTAAAACATTGCGATGAAGCCGTATGAAAAATCCTTAAAGGAACTGATTACTTGATGTTGGGCTGTTCCAGACCGTAGCCCTTGCGTTTGTCCTCTTTCTTCAAGGCGAAGGCGAGCAGCAGGGCGATGATACCGAAGCAGGCGAACACGCACATCGGCAAGGTGTAGTCGTACTGGATGAAGGCCTGTCCGTCTACAATGCGCTCACCTGTGATGCAGTACTCATTGAGCAGCCAGCCGATGAGCAGGGGCACGAAACCGAGACCGATGTTCTGCACCCAGAAGATGAGGGCATAGGCCGAACCGAGCAACTTCTCAGGGATAATCTTGGGTACCGAGGGCCACATGGCTGAGGGCACGAGCGAGAAGGCTACACCCAGCACGATAGCGATGAAGGCCGCAAACCACCAGTAGTTGAGCACGGGGAGAGCGAAGAGTACATGCACGAGGATGAGCATGGCCGAACCGATAATCATGATGGTGGCTCCCTTGCCCTTGCGGTCGTAGATGCCGCCGAAGAGAGGAGTCATGATGAGGTTGCCCATAGGGATGAGGGCAGGAATCCAGCCGGCCCACTCATTGGCCATGCCATACTTGTTCTCCATCAGCGAAGTGGCATACTTCATGAAGGGGAATACGGCCGAGTAGAACATCAGGCACAGCAGGGCAATGAGCCAGAAGCCCTTGTTGGTGACGATCTCCTTGAGGTCCGAGATGTGGAAGGTGTCGTCTTCGCCCTGCTCGGCAGTGATCTGCTTGTCGAGCTTGGCATCCATCACGCAAAATACACAGTAGGCAAGCAGTCCGATACCGATAAGCACCAGTGCAAAGAGCAGCGGAGCCGACATGCTGAAGTGCTTCACGATGAGCGGACTCACGATCATGGCCAATGCCGTACCCAAACGGGCCACAGCGACCTGAGTACCCATGGCGAGCGCCATCTCCTTACCCTTGAACCACTTGGCAATTACCTTTGTCACCGTGATACCGCAGTTCTCTGTACCCACAGCAAAAATGGCATATCCGAGGCTTGCCACAAGCACCTGGGTGCGGATGCCGAAGATGTAGCCAGCCTCAGGCCCCGGCGAGATGAACTCTACGGAGTAGTACTTGATGAAGGCACCAATAACCATCAGTGCACAGGAGGCCACACCGGTGATGCGTACGCCCAGCTTGTCGAGAATCATGCCACCGAAGATGAGCATGAAGAGGAATACGTTGAACCAACAGTAGGCCCAGTTGAAGATACCGAAATCAGAACTTGACCAGTGCATCTCTACCTCAAGCATGGTCATCAGGGGCGACATGGCGTCGGTGAGGAAATATCCCCACATCATTGTGAACGATACGATCACAAGGGCAGCCCAGCGGGCAGCCTTAGAGTCGCGCAGTGTTTGTTGAATTTGTTGTGTCATGTTGTCTATAAATTTTATGTTATACGTTGATCTTCTCAAAAATCAGAGCGCGAAGTTACGGATAATTCTTGAAATATGCATAAAATATGCAACAATAGTATGTGGTAAAGTATCGAATATCTCTACGGGATATACCGATCGCCCACCACAAGCTTGTCGCCCGAGAGATCAACCTTGAACAAATGTGGGATGCGGATATAGTGCCCCACATCGCGGTGACTATGTACGGACATCAGCCATTGTCCGTTCAAGTCTTGGAAAAGCATACCGTGACCGAAGTTGGGAGGTGTGATGGGCTCGGGCTCCTGTACCCACGGTCCATCGAGCGTACCGCTTACCGAATAGGCTACTCCCTGGGTATACACATCGTATATCCAGCTTGTCCATATCATGCCAAGGCGGCCGGAACCTGTACGGAAAAGCCAAGGACCATCGGTCACGCGATTGGGAACAATCTGACCGTCAATCTTCTCGCGGCTCCAAGGCGAGTCGCTGGCACGGAAGAGCACCTTGCCAGTACCTATCGGGCCGCTGAGATCAGGCTTCAGCTCTATCTTCTCCATGGTGCCGTTGAGATTTTGCAACCACTCACCGCAATATACCATATATGGTTTGCCATCGGTGTCTATCCAGAAGGTTCCATCCAGGGTAGGCATATCGGCCGGTAGGTAGATGGAGTCGGCCATCGGGCGATAGGGGCCTTCGGGCGTGTCGCTCACCAGAATGTGGCTCGCCCGACGAGGGATGACGTTGCCTGCTACAGTGTCAATCTTGACGGCATTGTTGGTAAAGGTGGCAAAGTAGTAGTACTTATCCTTGTACCGGTGGAACTCAGCAGCCCAAATCTGCGGACGTGGTCCCATCCATGAAGTGCTGTCGGTGAATGCTATGTGATAGGGGCCTTCCCAACGGGCAAGGTCACGGCTCTTCCACATGCGACCGCCCGTACCTGTCATATAATACGTTTGTGTAGCCTTGTCGGCCATAATACAGGGATCGCTCAAGCGAATCGAGTCGAGCGGAATACCGGTACGAAAGCCGCGTGCCTTACGTATCTCCAGCTTGGTGAACTCCTCGGCTACGACCGTAGCCTTTTCCTTCTTGCCGCCACAGGCTCCTAACATCAGCACCGCAGCAAGTAATAGTGTCAGTCTTTTCATAGGTTTATTATTACAAAATCCTTTAGCGTCGGTTGACGCATATAGATAGTTTCTTCTTTGCATTGCAAACATAAGGATTAATTCTCAGAGAGACAAGAAATATACCTCTTTTCTGCAAATAATGACAAAAGCCCTAAACATTCGTATACAGATGTTTCCACAGCTATAAAGTAGTTGATTTCATAGTTCCCGATCCATTGGGAGCACGGGATGTATCTATAAAAAGAGACCGACCAGGAAGTGTTTCCGGTCGGTCTCTTCAGAAAGAAGCCAATTGGTCTTTATTTATAGGCCGGCGATGAGCCATGTCAGATAGCCAGCATATATAAGAAGGAATGCGGTGGCATCGGCACGGTCGAGCTGATTCCGCCTGAATGTAACGGCTGCAGCCATCAGTGCGAGAGCCGAGAATATCATTACTCCCCAATCGATGAAAGTGATGTCGCCCATTGTGAGCGGTTGTATCGTAGAACTTACACCAAGTATGAGCAAAAGGTTGAAAAGGTTGGAACCGACGATATTGCCCAAGGCCATCTGTCCCTTGTTCTTGGTGACAGCAATCACTGACGACACCAATTCAGGCAGCGAGGTTCCACCCGCAACGATGGTAAGTCCGATGATAGCTTCCGACACGCCCAAGTCTTGCGCTATGGCCGAAGCTGAATCTACAAACATGTCGCTGCCGAGGACGAGACCTCCCAAACCGAAGACGATAGCCAGCACACATACGAACATGGACTTGTAACGTCCAGTCTCTACCGGTGCTGTTTGGTCGCCATCGGGCAATTGCTCGCCATTCTGCTTGGCCAGTTGCTGTTTCTTCTCGCTTCTCATAGTACTCCAGAGGTAGGCGGCAAAGATTACGAGCAATATCAGACCATCAACACGCCCTAAGCCATACTCGCCACGCCATACAATACCCATGGCACACATCGCTACAACGATGATTGACACACCTACATTGAGCGGGATATCGCGACGGATATTTTCTCTTGTATACTTGATAGGCATCATCAGCGCGGTGATACCCAATATGAGGAACACATTGAAGATATTGCTGCCCACCACGTTGCCAATGGCAATGTCCTCGTGGCCACCGATGGCCGAGATGGTGCTCACGACCAATTCGGGAGTACTGGTACCCATACCTACGATAGTGGCTCCGATTAGATATTCTGACAAATGATAGCGACGTGCTATGGCAGCCGAACCATCGACCAGCCAATTGGCTCCTATCACAAGCATAGCAAGGCTTACTAACAATAATACATAATTCATAGTACTTTTTCTTTATTACAGATTAAAATGATTCATAGTTTATGGTTATAGTTCGTTGTCGTGCGGTTCAGCTCATTTCCACCCAATTGGTCTTAACCTCATATCCGTGGGGCTCATACTTGAGCAGTCGGGCAGCAGCGAATGACTTGTCTCTTGACTCAAGTAGTTCGACCATCAAGCCACCTGCACTATCGTTCTTGAGTGCTTTGATTCGTGCTATATTTCCTTCCTTAAGACATTGAAGAATATCGTTGTAGAGAGTGTTGTTGAAATAACAACTCTGTTTATCTACAATGCAGCCCGTAGGCTGGTAGATGAGTTTCTTATTGCCAATAAGCATCTTTGCAGCAGCCATTATGGCGCATACCAGCACCAAAGCTATCTGTATCATCCCCAAGGTGGTTTCTTTATCTTCCTGCTGGCTATAGATGACAAACAGGACAACGGCAATCAGGGTCCAAAGCAATGACTGGGGATTGATAGCGGATTTGGATTCTATAATGGATGATGGGTAAGCAGTTGAAACATTGCCGTCCATTTCGTTAAGTGAGTTTTCCATACTTTTTTACTTTTTCGTTTGTTGTTGAGATTTACAGGATGAAGCATAAAGGTTGTATAACACCTATATGCTTATAGTATACTAAGGTTACATACTATTCTCATAACCGAGTCCGGTATGAGGAATGATTAAGTAATGGAAACTCTGCTAACACCGCATTTGACAGCGGTTATAGATGTAGTAGCCTGTGTGAAAGCGTTTCGATGAGATTGCTTGCACTACAGTATAGCTTTGATACAATATGCAGTTGCTTTGTTCGCTCTGTGCCGTGCTTTGGGAACGCACTATGCGTTGTAGGGCGTCTATAATCGACACAGTACGCCCTGCACCTTGTAGCATTATTGTTGTAGCCGGGGTAGCAAGACGATTGCTTGCCCGCTTAGCTTCAAGTATATTGTCAGTAGGGATCTCCAATACCGATGCGTGTTCGCAGTATTGGTCAGTTGCTGGTATAGCACTTTGGATAGCAGATGAATTAGTATAGGGAGCAAGTATCGTATTGGCACTACCCTCAATCCTTATATTAAACAGGCATAATAATAGCGCTACCCATATATATATACCCGATTTAACTATACATCTATCCATTCTTTGTTACTCAATTCACAAAGGCAGTGTCACACTTGCCGTAGTGGCCACCATGCTTTGTTTATATGAAAGTGCAAAAATAAGGAAAAAAGTTTGCTCCACAAAAAACAGATGCAGAAAAATAGATACGAGGTTACATGAGACAATAAGCTTCCACATCAAAACAAATAGGTAACCAGCAAACCCAGCAATGAGGCCAAAGCCAACACCAAGCCACGCGGCCACTTCTTCGTGAGGTACAGGGCGAGGAACAATATCAGCAGATAGGTAAACATGGTAGCCATAGCACTATATTCCGTAATGTGCAGTACGGCATGAGGCCATTGCCCTATAGAAGCCAAGCTGTCGTTCATCCACTGAGTGAGATGTTGCAGCAACTGCCCGAGCTGGTTCGACAGAGGCACCCCCAACAGCACAAGTGCCCACCACGCTACGGTAAGCAACAGCACGATATTCAGATAGGGTATCACCACAAGATTAGTGAGCAGGAAATAGGTGGGGAAGGTACCGAAATGATACAATGCCAAAGGGAAGGTACCCAACTGAGCCACCAAAGACATGCCTATGATTCCTATAGGATATGCCAGCAGCCATGGCAATCGCTTGTTATGCAAGAAGGTCTCAGCATAAGGCTCAAGCCAAAGTATAGCGGCCATCGCCATAAAAGAGAGTTGGAAACTAACATCGAACAGATAAAGGGGATGTGCAAGAAGCATCACAAAAGCAGCCAGAGACAACACGCTGATGGATGAACTGTCACGACTGATCCATCGAGCCAGAATATAGAGCGTACACATAAAGACAGCACGCACCACCGATGCCGACATGCCTATCATAAGCGCAAAAGCCCACAATACCCCGATGATGAGCAACTCGCGCAACCAACGCATACCACGTTGCCGCACCACACCACGCATCATAAAAGCCAACATGGCATAGATAACGCCGACATGTAGTCCAGACAAGGCCAAGACATGAGCCGCCCCTGCATCGCTATAGGCAGCACGGATTTCTTCGCTGAGCAAGCGTTTGTCGCCTAAGGTCAGTGCCGCCAGCACTCCCAATGCATCATCACTAAATGTAGAATGCATATAATGCTCCTGCAGATATAGGCGAAATCGCAATAAGCGTTCCCGAAGAGTAAGGTGTCCCTCCCCTACTCTCTTCCATTGCGAAGATGGAAGATATACGGTACCCGAAACGCCTTGCATAGTCACATAGCGCGCATAGTCGAAGTCAAGGTCATCGGTAAAGTTTTGCGGTCTACGCACCTTACCTCTAAAGCACACCACATCACCAGGAAGCAACGAATCGACAGCCTCCGTAGACTCCATATATACAAATACCTTACGCTGCACGGAAGTCCATCCTGCAGAATCAGCCATTGCACCCACTTGCATCATACATAGCGTACTTCGGGCACGTTTACGGGGAGAGTCTACCACACGAGCCTCATACACATGCTCTTCAGAAGGCCACCCATACGAGATATTATCACGCGACAACGAATAGCACCCCACCCCCAGCAACAAGAACACCCCCGAGGCCAGTATACCATATACCATACGCCAAGTTGCATGACGCAACTCGTACACACACAACATAGCACCCACAAGCATCAAGCTAACCGCTATAGCAACACTCGTGAGTGCAAACATCCCCACCGAATACAACGTATCGCCCAAGGCGATGCCGCAAGCATAGGGAACAAAAAGCCGCAGCAAAGGATATCGCTGTATGGAGTCACCTATTGCCACGGCTATACTATGATTGAGGAAAGATTACAAATTCTTCAACTCGTGTATCATTGCAAGCTGATCTGGAGCCTTAAACACGGCACTACCGGCAACCAGCACATCGGCACCTGCATCCACCAGGCGATGGCCAGTATCCATATTGACTCCGCCATCCACTTCGATGAGAGCTTGCGAACCTGTATCGTCAATGAGTTTTCGTAGCTGACGTACCTTATCGATAGAATGCTCTATGAACTTCTGCCCACCAAATCCAGGGTTCACCGTCATCAGCAATACCATATCCACATCGCGTATCACATCGACGAGCATACTCACTGGAGTTGAGGGATTGAGCGTCACACCCGCCTTCATTCCAGCCTCATGTATCTCATAGATTACCCTATTCAGATGCGTACAAGCTTCGTAATGCACATTCATCATCATGGCCCCCAATGCCTTCACCTCGTGTATGAACTTCTCGGGCTGTACAATCATCAAATGCACATCAAGCGGTTTCTTACACAGGCGTGCCACGTGCTCCAACACAGGGAATCCAAATGAGATATTAGGCACAAACACGCCATCCATTACATCCAAGTGTAGCCAGTCAGCTTCACTACGGTTAATCATATCAATATCGCGAGCCAAATTCGAGAAATCGGCGGCCAGCAACGAAGGGGCAATCATCGGCTTCATACTCCAATATTAATAGCTACAAAAAACATATAAATTCATGGCCTCTCCACGGCTATTTACCGACAAAAGTAGGCAAATAGTATGGATTAAGCAAACAAAAACACGTTAATTAACTCTGGGTGGATTATATGAACCGTCTCAACTGAGCACATATCCCCGCAGATCCTCGGGCATACTTACATCAGCCCTATAATTGTATGCAAAGTTCTTCAAGAGCACCACAATCGATTCTTTAGGCTGACGTGTCTTTTCCTGCTTTACCGCTTTGCGAACCAACGCAACAAATTCAGAAGTAGAGAATAGAGTAGAGTCATTGTTCATAGGCACATATTTTAAAGATGATACACTAATGTAACGTGCCATCAGACTATTTAGTATGCCACGATTAACATTTTAGATAAATTATGACATATATAGAACAAATCACCCTGGCAAGCCAAAGGCCACCAGGGTGATAATGTTAATTCTTATATAAATATGATTACTTCAGTGAGTAAACAACATCGTCCTCTACCTCAACGGCAGCAATCTTGCCCTCGCGAAGCAACCAACCCAAGCCAAGAACGAAATCTTCCTTCTTCTGCTTTGTTTCCTTCTTAATTTCCTTGAAGGTCAAACCTTCCTTACCGTCAAGTGCATTCCAAATCAGACCTGCATTTTCACCGGCTTTCTCTGTCAACATAGTTCTTTAATTTATTTTAATTGTTAAACATCTATCACTCTCACAAGAGCGAATTCGTATTAAATCCGCTGCAAAGTTACTATTTTTATGTTTTACAACATATTTTTATCGGGAAATTTCTTCTCGTTTTTACATTTTTTATTGCTTTTTTTTCCTATTTGCCCAAATCTGTGCCGCGGTTTCTACCATTTTGACACATGGACGTTTCATATAGTAGGTATCCGTACGCTCCTCGGGCATAGCCGGTTGTGGCTTCCTCTCACGCAATCCGAGCAGTTCGGCACAGACAAGCGAACCGTTTTCGCGCTTAAACTCCTCGGCCAGTCGTTGTACGAAAGCATAGTTATCGGCCTTGCCCTGACGATCGGTAGCATCGGTACATCCTGTCTCCAACCCAGCCAAGATAAACATCCCGCAAGCCGCGCCACAAGTTTCACGCATACGTCCTATGCCACCTCCAAACGAGGCCGACATCTTCAATGCCTGCTCCTCGGTATACCCATACTCGTCGGCAAAAGCCGCCACTACTGATTGTGCACAGTTGTAACCCATCTTGAAGAGTTCAACAGCACGTGCTATCCTTTGTTCATTGTCCATAGTCACCATTCATTATTTATTATTATAAAGGTGCCCTGCAATAACACAAGACACCTTTAATGATACATCATACCAATGATTCCCTGTGATTACTCCTCGGGCTTCATGTTGGTGTATACGTTCTGTACGTCCTCATCCTCCTCGAGGCGTTCTACAATCTTGTCGATGGTAGCACGCTGCTCCTCGTTGACATCCTTCAGGTCGTTGGGAATACGGGTGAACTCGGCACTGCGTACCTCGAAACCGCACTCCTCAAGGTGCTTCTGAATCTGTGAGAATGATTTAGGATCGCCATAGATGGTGATTTCAGTGCCACCCTCTTCCTTCTCCTCCTCGTCGTACTCGTCTTCTACACCGAAGTCAATGAGGTCGAGTACCAGTTCGTCCATATCCACATCATCCTTCTTGGCGAAGGTGAACATTGACTTGTGGGTGAAGATGAAGTCGAGCGAGCCCGATGTTCCGAGGGTGCCACCAAACTTGGTGAATACACTACGTACATTGGCTACGGTACGTGTTGTGTTGTCGGTAAGAGTCTCCACATAGATGGCTACACCGTGAGGTCCATAGCCTTCGTAGTTCATCTCCTTGTAATCCTTCTGATCCTTGCCACAGGCATTCTTGATGGCACGCTCAATGTTGTCCTTGGGCATGTTCTCGTGACGCGCGGTGGCAATGATGGCACGGAGTGCCGCGTTGTTGTCGGGGTCGGGACCGCCAGCCTTCACGGCAATGGCAATCTGCTTACCGATACGTGTAAATGTGCGGGCCATGTTGCCCCATCTCTTCAGTTTTCTTGCTTTACGGAATTCAAACGCTCTTCCCATAGTTCTATTTTATTTAGTGATTATATATTCTTTTTTTAGGAGGATTCAGAGGACTCAGAGGATTCGGAATACTTAAAGAGTTCGGAGAACTCAGAGATGTCCGAAAGCCCCTCTTCGGGACGACGCGAGACAAAGCGTCGTTTGCGACGGCTGAAGCTTTAGCTTCACAAAGGAGTCCGCTTGCGGCATGATTGGGAGATGCCTCCTCTTTTATCTCAACTTCGCTCCCAGCTGCTTCTCGTATGAGGCGATGAGCTTGGCCATAATCTTGTCAATCTGCTTGTCGTTGAGGGTCTTTTCCTCATCTTGCAGGATGAAGCTGATGGCATAGCTCTTCTTGCCCGGCTCAAGGTTCCTGCCTTCGTACACGTCGAAAAGTTCAACGGCCTTGAGCAACTTGCGTTCACACTCGTAGGCGATGCGCTCGATGTCGGCAAACTGCACGTTCTTGTCGAGCAACAGGGCGAGGTCGCGCTTCACGGCAGGGAACTTTGACAGTTCGGTGTAGCTTACCTTTACCGACTTGATGGCCTGGAGCAGGTTCTTCCAGTTGATGTCGGCATAGTACACCTCATTATCGATGTCGAAGGCCTTGGTCAGCTTCTTGCTTACAATACCTACGGTAGCCAACAGTTTGCCACCACGAGTGTGATAGCTAAGGGCAGCAGAGTAGATACCATCGGTAAGATTACCTACCACCACACTGCGGAGATTAAGGCCGAGACGTGCGAAGATATTCTCCACATATGCTTTGAGCTCATATACGGTAGCATCCTCATCGGTATGTGCCCATGAACCACTCACGCGCTTACCCGTCAGCCAAAGGCCGAGATGATAGTCCTCGCTATAGCAGGCGAGCACCTTCTCGTCGTTCTTCTTCTCCTTATTATAATAATAGCAATTGCCATACTCGAAGAAACGCAGGTCGGCACTCTTGCGGTTGGCATTATGCGCTATGCTCTCGAGGCCACCGAAGAGGAGTGTCTGACGCATCACGTTGAGATCGTTACTCAGCGGGTTCATCAAGTTTACCAGGTTCTCGGGCTTATAGGTTTCATTGCCGTCATAGTAAGCCGCACGAGTGAGCGAGTTGTTGAGTATCTCATTGAATCCGCAACCCACCAGCTGCTCGGCCACTACCTGTTGCAGACGGTGTGAGCGGTCTTCCTTATTCTTTGTGGTGAGGCTCGACTTCAGTGCCGAGGGAATCTCCACATTGTTGTAACCATAGATACGGAGGATGTCTTCTACCACATCGCAGGGACGCTGCACATCCACACGATAGGGAGGAATGCTCAGCATCAGTCCTTCAGCAGTCTCGTTCTCAATCTTCATTTCCAGGCTGGTGACGATACTCTTCACTGCCTCGACAGGAATCTCCTTACCTATGAGTGAATTTACGAAATCATACTTAAGCTCCACCTTGAAGTCCTCGATGGGTGTAGGATAGCTGTCGCTGATCTCCATGGAAATGGTGCCACCAGCCAACTCCTTCACGAGAATAGCAGCTTGCTTGAGAGCATAGATGGTGCCATTAGGGTCGATACCGCGTTCAAAGCGGAACGATGAGTCGGTATTGAGTCCATGACGGCGGGCTGTCTTGCGCACCGAGGTGGGGTTAAAGTAGGCGCTCTCAAGGAAGATATTCACTGTCTCCTCCGTGGTGCCCGACTCCAAGCCACCAAAGACACCGGCAATACACATAGGCTCCTCGGCGTTGCATATCATCAGATCGTTTTCTGAGAGTTTGCGCTCCACACCGTCAAGAGTCACGAAGGGGGTACCCTCGGCCAAGGTCTGTACCACTACCATATCCCCTTTCACCTTGTCGGCATCGAAGCAATGGAGCGGCTGACCGTAAGCGTGCAGTATATAATTGGTAATATCCACGATGTTGTTGATAGGACGCAAACCGATGGTCGTGAGTTTATCCTTGAGCCATTCGGGACTTTCCTTCACGGTGACACCCTTGATGCTCACGCCGGCATAGCGCGGGCAAGCCTGCGCATTCTTCACCTCCACTGTGATAGGCTGCTCATTGTTATCTACGGCGAATGCCTCTACAGAGGGGCGATGCAGTGCGGTCTCATAGCCATTCTGCAACAAGTAGGCATAGAGGTCGCGAGCCACACCATAGTGCGAGCAGGCATCAGCACGGTTCGGTGTGATGTCCACCTCAAGCACATAGTCGCTCTTGATATTATAATAGTCCTTGGCAGGTGTACCGGGCACCGCATCGGCAGGCAGCACTATGATACCCTCGTGGCTTGATCCCAAGCCAATCTCATCCTCGGCACATATCATACCGTTCGACTCCACACCGCGCAACTTCGACTTCTTGATAGTGAAGCACTCGTCGCCGTCATACAGCTTCGTTCCCAATGTAGCCACCACCACCTTCTGGCCAGCAGCCACATTGGCAGCTCCACAGACAATCTGTACGGGGTCGCCCTCGCCGAGGTTAACGGTGGTCACGTGCATGTGATCCGAGTTGGGATGCGGCTCGCAGGTGAGCACCTCACCGATGACGATACCCTCGAGTCCGCCCTTGATTGTCTGCACCTCCTCCACACTGCCAGTCTCCAAACCTATCGAGGTGAGCGCTGCGGCCACCTCATCGGGAGAGAGGTTAAAATCGACATATTCTTTAAGCCAATTGTACGAAATATTCATATTGCCTATATCTTTTTTATAAAATTCTTCCTATCAAAATGAAATATTCTGCAAAGATACAGCAAACCGAGAGGAGAACAAAATAAATTGATTTATTTTTTATCCCGAGGAGCAGCTTATTTCCAACGATAGTAGTTGCTGGAATCAGTGCAAGACAAGCGAAAACGCACCAGACATTTCACGACTATCCATCAACATACAACACGAATGGCTAAAAATAATCAAACGAACTTGACCGAAAAGAGATTTCTTCACCGACAAATTGTCACCCGTTGTCAGTAAGAGTGATAATCTGGAGCAATTTATGGCGTATCAGAACATATTGGCAAGGTTTTTGTTGGCAGATATGTGTCAAGTTGACATGAGATTTGCTATTTTGAAGATTTAGGAACTGCAAATTGACCAAATAGTAAATAGTAAATTTGTAAACAATGAATTTAGATATGAGCACTCAAGAAAAAAAGAAGATGACCGATGAGGAGTTGAACATCACAGCCGAAGAGACATCAGAGACTGAGACTCCCGAGAACCCCGAGAACGTAGAGGAACTCACCGAACAGGAAGAGCCGCTGAGCGAAGTTGACCAGTTGAAGAACCAGCTGGCCGAGGCCGAGGCAAAGATTGCCGAACTGCAAGACAAGTACTTGCGCCAGGCCGCCGAGTTTGACAACTACCGCAAGCGCACCATCAAGGAGAAGGCCGAACTTATCAAGAGTGCCGCCGAGAAAGTCATGGTAGCCGAACTACCTGTTGTGGACGACATGGATCGCGCACTCGAGAATATGGAAAAGGGCATGGATGCCGATGCCTGCATCGAGGGATTCAAGCTCATTGTACACAAGTTCAGAAACATCCTTACACAAAACGGATTGGAGAAGATCGAGACCGATGGTCAGGACTTCGATACCGATTTCCACGAAGCCATCGCCCTCATCCCTGCTCCAGCAGAAGAGCTCAAGGGCAAGATTCTCGACTGTGTACAACCTGGCTACAAATTGGGCGACAAGGTGATACGTCACGCTAAGGTAGCGGTAGGACAATGAGAATTGAAAGTTAAAAACAGAAGAATCGTACAACAAACAAAGTCCCCGAAAATAGATAACTGAAACTTAATCCATTGGGCAGAGCACATCGCGAACCCCAACGTTCAATTATCGATTCTCAATTTGCACAGACACGATGGAAAAGAGAGATTACTACGAGGTGCTTGGCGTCGAGAAGAACGCCTCGGCCGATGAAATAAAGAAAGCATACAAGAAGATGGCCATCAAGTATCACCCCGACCGCAATCCGGGTGACAAGGAGGCCGAAGACAAGTTCAAGGAGGCAGCCGAAGCCTACGAGGTGCTGAGCGACGAGAACAAGCGTGCCCGTTACGACCAGTTCGGTCATGCAGGCATGGGCGGTGCAGCCGGTGGCGGCTACGGGCAGAGCATGTCTATGGATGACATTTTCTCCATGTTTGGCGACATCTTCGGTGGCCGTAGTGGCTTTGGCGGCTTCGGTGGTTTTGGTGGCGGCAGCAGCCGTCAACAGACACGCCGTTTTCGTGGCTCGGATCTCCGCATCAAGGTGAAGCTTAACCTTAAGGAGATTGCCGAGGGTGTAGAGAAGAAACTCAAGCTCAAGAAATATGTGCCCTGTACACACTGCAACGGTACAGGTGCCGAGGGCAGTAGCGGCACAGAAACCTGCCCCGACTGCAACGGTACAGGTTCGGTGACACGCACCCAGCAGAGTATCTTCGGCATGATGCAAACCCAAACCGTATGTCCCCGTTGTGGTGGCGAAGGCAAAATCATCAAGAACAAGTGTCCGCATTGTAGTGGCGAAGGCATCGTATATGCCGAGGAGATTGTCACCGTGAAGATTCCCGCCGGTGTAGCCGAGGGCATGCAGCTCTCCATGAGCGGCAAGGGTAACGCAGGCAAGCACAACGGTGTTCCGGGCGACCTCCTCGTACTCATCGAGGAAGAGGCTCATCCCGAGCTGCTCCGCGATGAGAATGACCTCATCTACAACCTCCTGCTTGATATCCCTACCGCCACACTCGGCGGTACGGCCGATATCCCCACCATTGACAGCAAGGTGCGCGTCAAGATAGAACCGGGCACCCAACCTGGTAAGGTACTGCGTCTCCGAGGCAAGGGTCTACCCAGTGTCAACGGCTACGGTACTGGTGACCTGCTCGTCAACATCAGTGTCTACATCCCCGAGACGCTGAGCCGCGACGAGAAGGCAGCGATGGAAAAATTCCAGAAGTCCGACAACTTCCGCCCCAACGAAAGCCTCAAGGAAAAAATCTTCCGCAAGTTCCGCAACCTGTTTGACTAAAACAAGAAGTGTACAAAACAGAAAGACATATCAAAATGTAGAGATAATCAGTATAGACGACCTACAATCTATAAGTTTAGTCACATAAACGTCCAAAGAGAAGTCCCTTATGAACCCGTCAAGGTTTCAAAAGGGACTTTTTCATTTTAATATGGCCTTATATTCAGATTTATTTTTTTGTTATCTCAGCAAAAGATGGAAGGACTTTTTTCTTTATCTTACAAAAAAGTGTATCTTTGCAACATGAATAGCGAAGATAGGCTGCACTCACTTTGTAACCTGCAAGCAAGCTTTCGTTACGTTCGTTTGCACTATCTTTGCAGTATTAAAAGTACAGATAGAATATGCGCATCGATATACTTACCGTATTGCCAGAGATGATCGAAGGCTTCTTTGACTGCTCAATCATGGCGCGTGCCAAGAAGAAAGGGTTGGCCGACATCGTGATACACAACATACGCGACTACACTACCGACAAGCACCACCGTACCGACGACTATCCCTTCGGAGGGTGTGCCGGCATGGTGATGAAGATAGAGCCTATAGACAACCTCATCACCAAGCTCAAAAGCGAACGCCACTACGACGAGGTGATATTCACGACACCCGATGGCGAGCAGTGGAATCAGAAGATGGCCAACACCATGTCAATGTGCGAGAACCTCATCATCCTCTGCGGTCACTTCAAGGGCATCGACTACCGCATACGCGAACATCTGATAACAAAGGAGGTAAGCATAGGCGACTATGTGCTCACGGGGGGCGAACTGGCTGCTGCCGTGATGGCCGACAGCCTGGTACGTATCATCCCCGGTGTCATCAGCGATGAGCAGTCGGCACTCTCCGATTCCTTCCAGGACAATCTGCTGGCCCCACCTGTATATACCCGTCCTGCGGAATACAAGGGATGGTGCGTGCCCGAAGTACTGCTCTCTGGACACGAAGCCAAAATACGCGAATGGGAATTCCAGCAATCGCTCGAACGCACCAAGCGCCTGCGTCCCGACCTGCTAAACGAGAAATAACGCCACCAATACAGACTATCAACTGCAACAATCAAGAATACTATGACAAAGAGTTTCGTAACCATTGCCGACCTCAGCAAAGAGAAGATCATGAGTCTGCTCGAGGCCGCCAGCCGATTTGAAGCGATGCCCAACCGCAAGACACTGGACGGACGCGTCATCGCCACCCTGTTCTTTGAACCATCTACACGTACGCGCCTCTCTTTCGAGACAGCCGTAAACCGTCTGGGAGGACGAGTAATCGGATTCAGTGATGCCGCCACATCGAGTTCGTCGAAGGGCGAGAGTCTAAAGGACACCATCATGATGGTAAGCAACTATGCCGACCTCATTGTGATGCGCCATCATCTCGAAGGTGCGGCACGATATGCCAGCGAGGTATCCCCCGTACCCATCATCAATGCCGGTGACGGTGCCAACCAACACCCCTCACAGACGATGCTCGACCTCTACTCCATCTACAAGACCCAAGGCACATTAGAGAACCTCAACATCTACCTTGTAGGTGACCTCAAATATGGCCGTACAGTACACTCGCTGCTGATGGCCATGCGCCATTTCAATCCACAGTTCCACTTCATTGCACCAAAGGAGTTGGCCATGCCCAACGAATACAAACTCTATTGCAAGGAGCACGGTATCAAGTACGTGGAGCACACCGACTTTACCGAGGAGGTGATAGCCGATGCCGATATCCTGTATATGACTCGCGTACAGCGCGAACGATTTACCGACCTCATGGAGTATGAGCGTGTGAAGGACGTGTATATCCTCAAGGCCGATATGCTGCAGGGCACTCGTGACAACTTACGTATTCTGCATCCCCTGCCCCGTGTGAACGAGATTGCCTACGATGTAGACGAAAGTCCCAAGGCATACTACTTCCAGCAAGCCAAGAACGGACTATATGTGCGCGAGGCACTCATCTGTGACTGTCTGGGAATAGAGGTATAAACGAATATCAACATCGGCAACTAAAACAAAAAGTTATGAAGAACAATAAGACAGAACTGCTGGTAGCCGCTCTCGAGAATGGCACCGTCATCGACCATATCCCCTCGGAACTTGTATTCACCATCGCCTCGCTGCTCGAACTGGAGAAGTTGGGTTCGAGCGTTACCATTGGTTACAACCTGCATAGTAGCAAGCTGGGTAAGAAGGGGATTATCAAAGTAGCTGACAAGTACTTCTCTGACGAGGAAATAAGCCGCCTCTCCGTGGTGGCTCCCAACGTGGTGCTCAATATCATCCGCGACTTTGACGTGGTGGAGAAGAAGGAGGTCATCATCCCCGACGAGCTGTGCGGAATAGTACGCTGCGGCAATCCCAAGTGTATCACCAACAACGAGCCCATGCCCACGTACTTCCATGTCGTAGACAAGACAGCAGGTACACTCAAATGCCACTATTGCGAGAAGGAGCAGAACAAAAGCGAAGTGAAACTGGTTTAACCAACAAACAGAGTATTGGCACAGACCACACGGGCTACACTGATCTACACAGACCTATCATCATCATTCGTGGCTTCAGTGTGCCCGTATGCTCTGTGAACAGAATTTGCTATCATCAAGACATGAAAGTAAACTGGAAACCGGGCACGATGATTTATCCCCTGCCAGCCGTAATGGTCACCTGCGGCTCGTGTGAGGAGGAGTACAACATCATCACCATAGCATGGACAGGTACTATATGTACCAACCCTCCCATGTGCTACATCTCCGTACGCCCCGAGCGTCACTCGGCCGACATTATCAAACACAACATGGAGTTCGTCATAAACCTCACCGATGCCTCCACTGCCTATGCCACAGACTGGTGTGGGGTACGCTCAGGCCGCGACTACAACAAATTCCACGAGATGGGACTCACACCAGGTAAAGCCACCATCGTGCAGGCACCCATCATAAAGGAGGCTCCCCTGAGCATCGAGTGCCGCGTAAAGGAGATCATATCGCTGGGGTCACACGAGATGTATATCGCCGAGGTGGTCAACGTCATAGCTGACGACAAATATATAGACAAAGAGACTGGCAAGTTTGAACTGGCCGACAGTGACCCGCTCGTATATCTTCACGGCGGCTACTACCACTTGGGCGAGAAGATAGGGAAATTCGGCTGGTCGGTAGAAAAAAAGAAAAAAGGCAAGCGATGAAGCGGCAAGCGGCAGTCATATTGGCCATCCTCTGCTGTGCTATGGTATATGCTCAGACAAGGAAAGAATCGCTGGTCAACTATGGAGTAAAGACGGGATTCAGTTCTACGATTTACGACATCATTGACCTGCAAGTAAATACCCTGCCCATCAATAACTATACCGCCAAATCTGAAATCAGTTCGTTCTTCACGGCCTTTGCACGCTTCAACATCAAGAAACACTACTTGCAGACAGAAGTGAGCTACAACATCAGCAACTACTCCATCAATTTCCCGACCGAGCAGTGGGACCCATCGGCCAACAAAACGGAGCAATCTGTCATCAGCACCAAAATCAATGGCATAGAGATACCCTTGTACTATGGCTACCACATAATGAAAGAAGGGCCATACGGCATGTCATTCTATGTAGGTCCGAAAGCCAAGTTCGTCCACACCGACTACAGCAGGCACACCTTCGAGAACTTCCCCTACGAGTATATCAAAGAAAGCATTTATCCCGTCAACTTCAGTATGATGTTCGGATTGGGCATAAATATCAGTCGCGTATTCTTTGATTTCTCTTTAGAGTATGGCTTGCACAATATCTCACAAGGCATTGAGGCCACAGACAACAGCGACGACATAAACCCTGGCGGCATTGTGTTTGACCGCCGGAAGAATGTGCTAAGCTTTTCCATCGGTTTCATACTATAACCTCTCTTCACACGACAAACGCACTATATGAACCCTTTCCTTAAAGCCGTAGCCGAGGATATATATCGCAGGGTTGGCGACAATCTGAGCCGCACAGCCATCGTCTTTCCCGGCAAACGTGCAAGCCTGTTCTTCAATCAACACCTGCTTGAATGTGCTGGCCGGCCGCTTTGGGCACCAGCCTATCTCACCATTAGCGACCTCTTCGGGCAGCTCTCTTCGCTGAACATCGAGGCACCCATCCGGCAGGTTTGTCTGCTGCACCGGATATTCAACAAGTGTACCCGACGCACTGAGCCACTTGACGACTTCTACCATTGGGGCGAACTGATGCTGGCCGATTTTGACGACATCGACAAGAACATGGTAGAGGCCGACAGCCTTTTCATCAACCTGGCCGATGTGAAAGCCTTCAACAGCCAGTTCGACTACCTTACCGAAGAGCAGAAGGAGGTGCTTGAACGTTTCTTTGCCGGTTTCCGCAATGAGGAACAACGTACCGAGCTCAAAGACCGCTTCATAGAGCTATGGCAGGTGATGGGCACCATTTACCACGAACTCCGGCAGCAGCTGCAGTCCGACGGACTGGCCTATGAGGGCATGATGTTCCGTGATGCCATAGAGAAGTTCAATACCGACCGGCTGAGGTATGACCGTTACGTGTTCGTAGGGTTCAACGTACTCAACCAAGTGGAACAGCAACTCTTCCGTAAGCTGAAAGAGTGCGACAAGGCCTTGTTCTACTGGGACTACGACCACTACTATTACGACAATCCCAACCACGAGGCAGGCCTATTTGTCCGAGAGAACATTGCCCGCTTTGGCAACGCCTTGCCTGATGATACATGGTTGTTCGACAATCTAAGTCATCTGCCCGAAATCAGTTATATAAGTTCCCCTACCGATAACGCCCAGGCACGATATCTACACGACTGGCTGTCAAAATATCACACTACCCAGCATGAGCAGGATACTGCAGTGATACTCTGCAACGAAGACATGGCTCTGCCGGTACTTCACTCTCTCCCCACAGACCACGTCAGGAATGTCAATGTCACGATGGGATTCAAGCTCACGCAAACTCCCATATACACGCTGGTCAACAGTTATCTCAATCTGCACACCCGCGGATACGATGAGGAGAAGTCGCTATACAAAGCCGAAGATACCCGACTGCTCCTCACACACCCATACATCAACCAGCTATACCCCGAGGCAAGCAACTGGTGCGAAACACTGCTGAAAACAAACAGACAACTGTTCCCTCTAAACACGCTGACGGCACACCCCACATTGGGTACGTTGTTTATTCATCACGACAACAACCAGTCACTATTAGAGGCACTGAGCATATTGGTCGACAACATCGGACTCCTATTCTCACACAAGAGTACACAATCCGAATCCGAAAGCCTAGACATCTACACCCAACTATACGAGGAGGCACTATTCCGTATCCATCAGTTGACAACCAGTTTCCTGTCAATGCTTTCAGACGACACGCTGAAGGTAAATCCACGTACACTCGTCCGCCTTATGCAGCGAGTAATGAAGCAGAGCAGTATCCCATTCCACGGCGAGCCTGCCATAGGACTACAGGTTATGGGGGTGCTGGAGACACGCAACCTCGACTTCCGCAACATCATACTGCTATCGACCAACGAAGGCAAACTGCCCAAAAGTTCCAACGAAGCCTCATTCATCCCCTACAATCTGCGCGAAGCCTTCGGCATGACCACCATACAGCGACAAAATGCCGTATATGCCTACTACTTCTACCGCATGATTCAGCGTGCCGAACGGGTAACCATCGTGTACAACGACGGCACCGACGGTATCAACAAGCAGGAACCCTCACGCTATGTAATGCAGTTGCAAGTAGAGTTTCCAGGTGTGCTCACGGCACAAACCATACAGGCCACCTCACAGCCCAGCCAGCATGCCGACATCAGCATAGAGCAGACACCACTCACCCGCCATAAGCTACAGGCACACTTTGCCTACGACCCAGACAAGAAAAAGAACTACAAGCTCTCGCCATCGGCCATCAACGACTGGTTGGACTGTAGGCTCAAGTTCTACCTCAAGCACGTTGAAGGCATCGTACCCCCGCAAGAGCTGCAAAGCGACATTGACGTTTCGCATTTTGGAAGCATTTTCCACAAGAGTGCCGAGCTGGCCTATGAGCAACTCACCGAACGGGGCGACATGATACGGGCTTCGGACCTGCAGACACTATACAGCAACAAGATAGCCATAGAAGCATTGGTCAACGAAGCCTTCCGCCAAGAATTCTTCCATACGGAAAAGGGCGAGCCACTCCCCTTCAACGGCACACAGTATATCGTACAAAAAGCCATCACCAGCTATCTGGTACAGCTGCTACTTATGGATGAGAGACGCGCACCTTTCAAATATATAGGCAGCGAAGTCCCCATACACCACCCTATCACCATAGAGAGCCACGGCAAGGAACTCCCCATACTGCTTGGCGGAAAAGTCGACCGCATAGACAGCAAAGAGGGCATCACCCGCATCATCGACTATAAGACAGGCGGCAAGCAGAAGACGGTACAAACCGTCAGCAGCCTCTTCAACAGAGGAAAGTCGCGCGACGGCTATGTATTCCAAGCCTTCTACTATGCCCACCTGCTGCAGCACGACTATCCTCAGATAGCCCCTTCACTCCTGTTCGTACGCAACACATCGAAAGACATTGAACCGGACATCATCGTCAACGGTGATCCAGTAACCGACTTCAATGCATACGGCGAAGAGTTTGGCACCCTACTGGCACACACCATCGACGAGATATTCAACAGTGACATCCCCTACATTGCAGCAGAAGACAAAGAGGCCTGCAAATACTGCAAGCTACTCTCACTATGCAAGCGCACTATAGAGAATAACTTTATGTAGCCGAACAAAACATCGGCAAGCAGTGTTCTATGCATGTGTTTTTCATAGTAAATAGATTTCATAGTCATAGCCTGCTTGTGAAAGTCGGCTAACGACGAGGCGGAAGCGTCCGCTGCCACAACAGATGCCTTGGCTCCCCACCAAGGCATTTGCGTTTTTATAAGCACTGCAGAAGCTTATCGCAAGCCATCATAGGTTCATCCTGCAAATGAATAACTCGCACCACTCCACTATCTCCTCTCGCCCTACACGTGTCAGTATTCCTATAAATATGATGTATCACTCCAATAAGCCGGTTTCATCACACTCGTGATTCAACCTCATCATTCCAGTAATCCAATCGTATCACTTGAATAAAACACTCCAAACATTTGCATCTTTCCACGAAAACATCTATATTCGTACTCGAATTAAAACACAGACGTTATGGCATTGAAATATGAATTCTATCACAACCCTGATTGTGCGACAACCAAGGATAGAAAATACCACGCCCGTGTCGTGCCCAGTGGTCGTATATCAAATAACCAATTGGCCAAAGAAATCCAGAAAGAATCATCGCTCACCGTGGCAGACGTGAAGGCTGTCCTCATAGCCTTGGCAGACAAGATGGCAGAGCACCTGGGCCAAGGCCGCAAGGTGTATCTGGAAGGTATCGGCTACTTCCAGGTGAACCTCCATTGCAAGGAAGAGGTGCGCACCATACGCGGTGCCCGTTCGAAGAACGTAGAGTTCAAATCCGTCTCCTTCCGTGCCGATACCGACTTGAAGAAAAGCCTCAGAAAGGAGAAGATCCAGCGTTCAAAGATCATGCCCCACTCCATGCCGATGACAGAAAAGGAAATCGATGCGAAACTGACGGAACACTTTGCAGAGAATCCCATCCTCACCCGCCGTGACTTCGAGCTCTTGTGCTTGCAAGTGAGATCGACCGCCTGCCGCAGACTACGCAATCTGGTAGAAGCCGGCAAATTGAAGAACATCTCTACACCGCGCAACCCTGTCTATGTACCAGCCAATGGCCATTATGCCCCAGCGGCAGAAGAATGACATAAACGGGCCATCATCTTCATAACTTATATTTTGCCCAAATTGTTTCACCCATTTTCTCCACGCTTATCAGTTGCAGTTTAGTAGGAGGAATATCTGCATCCAAGCCATCGAAAGCTGCAGCCATACCCTTGCGCCCGTCGATGCCTGGGCACCACATCATACTCACCTCGTCGAGCAAACCAGCTCTCAGGAACGCTCCGTTGATGTTTCCGCCACCAGTAACGCTCAGTCTTTCCACATCGAACTTTTTGCAAAGGATTTCCATGGCTCTTGGCAAGTCTATTCTGCCTTTGCCTGTTGCTATCCACGAGATATGTTGTTGGGTAAGGGTTTCGTGGTATTCCTTTGGACAATCTTCCGAAGTTATAACCAAAAGAGGCATTCCATCAAACTGGTTCTGTGCCCAGCGAAGTTTACCCATCGTGTCTATGGCAACCATATATCCTTTGGCTCTAATAGCTACATAAAACAGTTCTTTACCGATAGAAGTTTTGTCTTCGGCTATAAATGGCTCGGAAAGAGCATAATGAATCTGCATCGTCACCCTACCCATCAAGGTCGATGGGCAATCAAGTTGGTTGAGAGCATCATAATACTCGTCACCACTTTCAATCTGTTCTGTCACATCACAATCGATGCGTCCGTCAAGAAGTGACATCATGTGGCATATAATGTATGGTCTCATAAGTTCTCTACTTTATTTTTAGCAAAGTTATGAGAAAACGCTGGAATAATCAACCGAAATCGGAATAATAGTGCATCTTGCACTGATAATAAACGCATTACGCTGAAAATCTCGGAAATACGGGAAATGGCAATTTAGCAAAGAAACGCAAGGTAATGAAATAGAACGGTTGCCTAATCGTTACCCGAAAACGAGTAAGATTTTTCTTTGTGTCGTCACGTTTCATAGTTCTGCATCATATTGCGTAGCAATGTATAACTCGCTGATACATAATTTTGTAACCAAAAAGAATTGGATTATGCGAAGTACATTTAAGGTGCTGTTCTACGTGAACGCAAGCAAGGAGAAAAATGGTATTGTCCCCATTATGGGACGAGTGACAATTAACGGCTCAGTGGCCCAATTCAGTTGTAAACGTACCATTCCGAAAGAACTTTGGGATGTGAAAGGCAACCGAGCCAAAGGTAAGAGCAAGGAAGCAAGAGAAATCAATCTTGCTTTGGATAATATCAAGGCTCAAATCATCAAACACTATCAACGCCTGTCGGATAGAGAAGCCTATGTAACTGCCGAAATGGTACGCAATGCCTATCAAGGCATCGGAACAGAGTATGAAACACTGCTCGGAGCATTTGATAAGGATAATGCCACATTCAAGAAGCGTGTAGGCACAGACCGTGTGATGGCTACTTATATGTCGAGAGTACGGGCTAGAAATCATGTTGCATCATTCATCAAGGCGAATTACAAGCGTAACGATATGTCTATGATTGAGCTGACTCCCGACTTTATCAAGGAGTTTGCGGTGTTCCTCGCAACAGACAGAGGTTTGCAGAATGGCAGTATCTGGGCAAATTGTATGTGGCTCAAGGGTGTTGTTATGCGTGCCCATTACAACGGATTGATGCCGAGAAACCCATTTGCTCAATTTCACATAAGCCCCAATGTTAAGGAGAGGGAGTTTCTGACCGAAGATGAATTAAAAGCGGTGATGACACACGAATTTACGGATAGCAAGTTGGCATATATCCGAGACCTGTTTGTGTTTGCAAGTTTCACAGCCTTGTCATTCGTGGATATTAAGGAGCTGACCACCGATGATATTGTAGAGGTTAACGGTGAGAAATGGATATTATCCAAGCGACATAAAACCAAAATACCTTTCCAAGTTAAGTTGTTGGATATTCCGTTGCAGATTATCAAGCGATACGAGCCATTCCAAGAGAACAAACTCGTATTCCCCAATCTGAACTATTGGAGTATCTGTAAACCATTGAAAAAGATGATAAAAGAGTGTGGAATAGACAAGGACATTTCATTCCACTGCTCAAGACATGGATTCGCTACCCTCGCCCTCAGTAAAGGTATGCCAATCGAGAGTGTAAGTAGAGTTTTAGGACATACGAACATCGTTACAACACAGCTATATGCGAAGATTACCACCGAGAAAATCGACAAGGATTTAACGATGTTCGGCAACCAACTTAATCAATCATTCGGTAACACCACAATGGCATAAGGTATGGAACGAACAATTATAACAATCAGCGAATCGGGCAATGTGAACATACCCGACGGCAATATATGGATGTCTTTTGCGGAACTTATGGTGCTGTTCGATGTGGCAGCACCCACACTAAAGGCAGCAATCCGAGCCATACACAAAAGCGGAGTAATAGCGGAACATACACAACATTGCGAAGTAATGCCATATACCTATTGGGCTACCCTCTACAATATGGATATGATTGCAGCCCTTGCTTTCCGTATCAACTCATACGGTGCGGAGAAGATACGTAGTGAGTTGTTAAAGAGAATATGCGGACGAAAAGAGAAAGTATGTTATCTCTTTTCTCTTGCCAATTCTCCAATAGGTATGTCATAATATCGGCATTTCGGTAAGTTGATAAGTCGGTTGGCCTGCATATCGGCTGATTAGTCAGTCAAGGTAAGTCCCAAGATAGGTTTACGACCTGTTTTCGGACTTACTTTGTTTATGCACCCCCTCAAATTCCAATCCCCATAGTACTTTATTCACTATTCTGCTATGATTTGCGTAGCAACTTATCCGTCAATCACTTATATTTTTGTAGCTGACATTTTTTGAACTTAAAAGCATTTGAAAATGGAAGCTAACAAAGTAATCGCAAGCCATAAACCGCCATCAGATGGTGGTATGGCAAAAGAAGAATTTATCCGAGTGGGAACAACGCTCTACAAGATTGTGGAGCAACCGAGACTGAGCGGTGGATATGTAAAGAAGCGTATCCCCTGGAACAATGAAACGCTCCGCCAAGACTATGGCAAGGACTACATCGGCAGCGTTCCCAAGTATGACGGATTCTGTACTGTACCCGAACACATCGGCTATCGCCCTGTAATCGGCAAGTTCCTTAACCTCTATGAGCCGATAGACCACCAACCGCATGAGGGAGATTTCCCCTCTATCCGCTCATTGGTGGAGCATATCTTCGGTGAACAATACGAGTTGGGTATGGACTATCTGCAACTGCTCTACCTGCAACCCGTTCAGAAGTTGCCAATCCTGTTATTGGTATCGGAGGAACGCAATACAGGCAAAAGCACATTCCTCAATTTTCTGAAAGTCATCTTTCAGAACAATGTAACATTCAACACCAACGAGGATTTCCGCAGTCAATTCAATTCTGATTGGGCTGGCAAACTCCTTATTATGGTCGATGAGGTGCTGCTCAACCGCAGGGAGGACAGCGAACGATTGAAGAATCTAAGTACCACACTATCCTACAAGGTAGAAGCCAAAGGCAAAGACCGTGATGAAATTGCGTTCTTTGCCAAATTCGTGCTATGCTCCAACAACGAGTATCTGCCCGTAATCATTGATGCAGGGGAAACACGTTATTGGGTACGCAAGATAAACCGCTTGCAGTCCGATGATACCAACTTCCTGCAACGCTTGAAAGCGGAGATACCAGCATTTCTCCATTTCCTCACCAATCGAACGTTATCCACCGAGAGGGAGAGCCGAATGTGGTTCAGTCCATCGCTGCTGCATACCGAAGCATTGCAGAGGATTATCCGCAGTAACCGTAACCGATTGGAGATAGAGATGTCGGAGCTGCTGCTCGACATTATGGCGACTATGAATGTGGATAGCGTTTCATTCTGCCTTAACGACCTTATCGTGCTGTTGATGCACTCTCAGGTAAAGGTAGAGAAACATCAAGTGCGTAAAGTGGTGCAAGAGTGTTGGAAACTGACACCTGCACCCAACGGGCTTACCTACACTACCTATCAAGGCAACTACAATCAAAGTTGCCACTATGAGCCGATAAGGAGAGTGGGACGCTACTACACCATCACAAGGGAGCAACTCGAATCCTTGTAACACTATCATTTTTCTGTTGAATTGTTGAATATGAGTATAAACACACTGATAATAAACAATATACACTCTCAACAAAATCTCAACAAGCCAAAAGAGAAGTTGAGATACAGCACACGCCAAATTGTAGATTTCTCTTTTGGTGAGCAGTTTGTTGAGAATATGTTGAGCTATTACAAGTCTGTATATAAGCATATTACATCAACAATTCATCAAATCAACAAATTTTCATCAACCTTAAAACCGTATGTAATATGACAATCCAAGACGCAAAACAAATCAAGTTGGCAGACTATCTGCAAAGTTTGGGATATACCCCTATAAAGCAACAAGGCAAGAGCCTATGGTATAAATCACC
>JAFXEF010000008.1 GCA_017520935.1 Bacteroidaceae bacterium
ATAGTGTCGGGGTTCCACCTCTTCCCATTCCGAACAGAGAAGTTAAGCCCGACCGCGCCGATGGTACTGCGCAAGTGGGAGAGTAGGTAGCCGCCGTTTTCAGGAGAGAGGAGCAGTCAGGGATGAAGGCTCCTCTCTCTCGTTCGTTATGGAGGGAAGGACGGATACTGGCAATACACCGATAGGTGGGTGAGTGCAGGTACGTGCGATTTTTGAGTCGTTTCTAAAATCATTTTGGGTTTCTTTGAGGTCCTTTTTTCTATAAATCTATGCTTTTGGGGCTAAAAATATCAATGATTTAATCCTTTTTTATATATTTGCATTGCAAAATGACAAATGTTGCTTTAAAGAAGCGGCAATTGTACCTATTTTTTGAATGAGAAACTAATATCATCATAATTATGAAGAAACTTGGACTATTGTTTTTAAGTATGTTTATCAGTTGCGTTGCTTTTGCTCAACGTATGACTGATGTCGTGGATCGTGGACTGGTGGCTGTTAAAGTAAACAGTGGTGTGTATCTTAGCTGGAGAGTTTTTGGTGAAGAGTATTATGATATCACTTATAATCTTTACAGAAATGGAACTAAGGTGAACTCTACGCCATTGTCTGTATCAAATTATACTGATAAGCAAGGGACTTCAAGTAATACATATACCGTAGCTCCGATAATTGATGGGGTGGAGCAAGCACAATGTGCTGCTGTTAAGGTGTGGAGTAATCAATATTTTGATATCAAGATGCCGTCTGCATTCGACCGTAACGGGAAGGTTGTGGCTAATGGTGCCGGAGGGTATATATTAAATGATGTCTCCTTAGGTGATGTTACGGGTGATGGTGTGACGGAGTTCATTGTGAAACGCAATTATGCTGGTGCTGACCTCAATACTACAGGCAATGTTACAAGATTTAATCATTACGAGTGTGTTGATATGTCCGGTAAACGGTTGTGGTGGATTGATCTTGGTCCAAATATGATGGCAGGGCCTGATGAGCAATGGGATCTTATAGCTTATGACTGGGATCTGGATGGGAAAGCTGAATGTGTGATGCGAGGTGCGGACAATATGATTATCCATACATCATCAGGGAAGTCTATTAATATAGGTAACATGAATTATGTCGCTCCTCGTGATCAATATACATGCAATGGCGCAGAGTATCTATTATATTTAAATGGTGAGACAGGAGAACCATATGATTGGGATGGTGTTGCTGAGAATTATACTCCTATGGCTTTCCCTCTTCCTCGTTTTGAAGCAGGGGAGAGTGATTATGGGGCTGTTTGGGGAAAGAGTGATGGTGGCCATCGCTCATCTAAGTTCTATTTTGGTGCGCCTGTCTTGGATGGTCGTAAAGCAAGTATCTTCTTGGGACGTGGGTGCTATACACGTCACAAGATGTGTGCGCTTGACGTAGATCCTGTAACCCATCAGTTGGTGCAGCGTTGGCGTTGGAATCAGTATAGTGCCAATGCTTGGTTTGGACAGGGATTCCATAATTTCGGTATTGCCGATGTGGATTGGGATGGACGTGATGAAATCGTGTTTGGCTCAATGGTAATTGACGATAACGGTAAAGGACTTTCTACTACGGGATTAGGACATGGAGATGCACAGCATTGTCGCGATTTTGACCCCTATCGCCACGGACAGGAAATATTTACCTGCAACGAGAGCAGTCCTGCTATGAATTATCGTGATGCAACTACCTCAAGAATCTATTATCGTTTACAGAGTACAGGTGATGACGGGCGTGCCTTGTGTGGAAACTTCTCCAATCAGTATCCTGGCAGTATGGGACGATCTACCCAGTCGGCGATGATTTCTACTGTTGCTGACAAACCTATCCAAGGTATTGGAGACTATATTGTTTGGAGTGACCTGAATTTCCGTATCTTTTGGGATGGAGACCTTTTGGATGAGGTGCTCAACAGTCCGGGTACGGAGCGTGAAGCAAAGATTGAAAAACCCGGTACAGGGCGTATCTTTACATCAGGTGGATGTAAAATGAATAATGATTCAAAGAATAATCCTTGTGCGACGGGTGATATCTTTGGAGACTGGCGTGAGGAAATGGTCTTGCGTACAGGTGATGACTCAAACTTGCGTATTTATACGACAACGATTCCGACTTCGCATAGACTTTATACTTTGTGGCATGATCATCAATATCGTCAGGCTATGGTTTGGCAATGTGTTGGCTATAATCAGCCCCCTCATGTTAGCTATTTTGCCGGTGAGCTGGAAGGAATCACTGTCGCTCCGCCTCCATTGACTATGACCGGACGTACAGAGGTTGCCAATAACGGTACAATCGGGACAGAGTTGAATGGCAAACAGGTTATTGTATGCGAAACAAATGATATGAACGTATCCATTGCGGAAGGTGCCTCGCCTCATGTACTCCTGTTCAATGTGCCGAGTTGGGTGCAGGGTACTACCAATAACAATAATATTATTTATGAGAAGTTTACCCATACTGTGACTGGGAATGGGTTGACAGGTTCTACCCGTCTGGTAAAGCAGGGTGATGGTATTCTTAATCTTCCTGCAGTGGATATGATGCATACTGGTAACACGGATATATGGGCTGGTATAGTGAACTTTAATGGTACGATGAAGAATTCCAAACTGTGGCTTAACCGTTTTGCAGAATTCAACACTGATGGTGGCGTGTTCCGTGGAATAGATATGGAGTATGCTTCGGTGCTTCGTCCTGGTGGTGTAGATAAAATAGGTACGGTTTCTGCTGATACTTTGAATCTTCGCTTTGGTGCCGTTGTTGAACTGGATGTTGCAGGTGCTGCACATACTGCCGATATGATTAAGGCTAAGTGCGTGAGCATTGAGACCAAATCGTGGGAGTATGGTCCTCAATACTTGACACCGGTAATACGTCTGGTGCTTCCTGACGGTGGAGACTTGGAAACTGCAACATATACAATAGCAGAAGTGGAATCTGTAAAGGGTGACCTTGGGACTATAAAGCTGGAGGGTACTTATGGTAAGAAATGCTCACTCAAGCATGAGGGTGGCAAAATCTATCTTGTGGTTGAAGGCGTCAGAGAAGCTTCGTTGGTGTTCTGGAATGGTCAGAATAGTGCATTGTGGAATTACGCTTCGGATATGAACTTTACGAATGACGGTGATGCCAGCTATTTTGTAGAGAATGATAAGGTTCGCTTTACTGATGATGCCACAGTGTTTGATGTGGAGCTTGTGGGCGATCTTCCTTGTGATACGGTGTTTGTTGATAATACGACAGCCTATACATTCAGTGGAGCGGGGGCTATAACAGGAACTGCAACACTGGTTAAGAGTGGAACAGGACGTTTGACTATATCTACGGATAACACTTATACGGGTGGTAATCGCCTCAGTGGAGGAGTGGTGAGCGTCTCTTCGCTTTCTAATGAGAATCAGGTGTATGGAAACCTGGGTGCTGTGACAAACAATCCGTTGCACTTTGTGATGGAAAATGGGGCGGTGTTGCAGACGAGTGCAGCCGTGAAGATGGGGTCTCCTATTCGTCTTGTAGGCGAAGAGGGTGGTGTTATCAACAACTCTAACGACTTTGCCATGGACAAGCCTTTCTCTGGAACTGTAATGACGAAGCGTGGTGGTGGTTGGCTGAAGACCTATGCTTCGGGCTCTGGACTCGGTCGGATGATTATTGCGGGTGGTACTGTGCAGAACCATTCGGGAATAGCGGCCAAGGTGGTAGAAATACATTCTGGTTCACTTGTAGATCAGGTGGGAACGAACAATGAAATCAATGTGCCGGAGGGCAAGGCCGGCTCGTGGACGACTGCCAATCGCCAGACATACTCCAATAAGATAACTGGTGAAGGCAAACTTACGGTATATTGTGCTACAGAATCTGGTAGCGGCTGGGTGGCAACACGTACACCTATACAAATCAATACTTCGGATTTTACGGGTATGCTTGTACCGCAGGCAACGAATGCCAGTGATGGCAGATTTACTCTAAATACGGCTTCGGGTATTGCTAAGGGTAAGATGGATATCCCAAGTGGTATAATTGTGCAAAATACAGGCAAGGTATATACCATAGGTGAGTTGACGGGTAGCGGTACGCTTGGTGGAGGATGCACGTTCAGTAATGGTGCCACGGTGGGTTCTAACACCTGGAAGGTGGGCTCGCTGGATACGGACTTTACCTTTGCCGGTTCTATTACAGGCTCTGGAACAGTGTTCGAGAAGTTAGGTGCCGGTATGATGACGATGACAGGCACAAGTGACTTTACGGGTAAGGCGACCGTATCAGCTGGTGCTATCTGCCTGAATAAGAGTTCGGCCAAATCTGGTATGTTAGGAAAAGGTGCTCTTTCTGTAGCTAAGGGGGCAACGTTATGTGGTGCTGGTATGCTCGATAACAGTGCTGTGACGGTAGCTACCGGAGCTCTGCTGCGTCCGGGAGTAAAGGAAACTTCCACATCGGGAACGCTGAAACTGAATGGGCATAATGTTACGATTGCCGATGGCGGAACATTGCGTTTCTATATCGGAAGTCGTTCGTTGTATACAAAATTGACAGATGTAGGCAGCTTGTCGTTACGTGGTATACTGAAGGTGCAGTTGCGTGAAGGCATAGCATTACAGGAGGGTGATGAGTTCCAACTTTGGACCAGCAGTAGTACGCGCACCTCTACAACGACCGTGTTCGAACTTGATAGTATTGGAGGTGGTCTCGTATGGGATACCTCGGATATAGAATCCGGTATCTTGCGTGTGATCAAAGATGGTACCGCCATTGAACCTATTGCCGCAGACAAGATGCTTGCGTGCACTATTTACAATACCAGTGGCGTAGAGTGTGCTCGATATACCTGCCAGTATGATGAGGTGAAGCAACGCTTGAATGAGTCGGGTTTGCCAGAGGGGGTATATATGGTGCGTATGGCTACTGAGTCAACCGAATTTGTGGAGAAATATGTAGTGAAGTAGTCTTCACTGACATTAGTCGATAGAGTGGGGTGCCCGATATGCGGGTGCCCCATTTCTCTTTTTGCAAGATAGAAATTTTTAGAAATGATTTTAACGTCTTGTCAGGTGAAAAAAGAGTCTTTTTCGTTGCGCTTATTAAAGTTTTTTTGCAAATTTGCAGATTAATATACCTATATTGGCTTTTTGGATGAAAAACATACAATAATTTATATACTATTTAAATGAAAAACAATTCAGTAAAACAACCAAGAAGGTGGTGGCTATTGTTGCCTGTCGTGGCATCAATGTTATTGACTACCTCCTGTCGGGAAGATTATTATCTCGACGAAGAAGAACCTGTATGGTTGGGCGGAAGTATTTACGATTTCTTGAAAGAAGAGGGTAAGTACGATTATTTTGTACGTCTGATTGATGACTTGGACTATGCGGAAGTGTTGTCCAAGACGGGTAGTAAAACGTTGTTTGTCGTGGATGATGCAACATTCGATGCTTTCCTGAGCAACAATGATTGGGGTGTCAGTTCATACGAACAACTGAGTGATTCACACAAAAAACTGTTGCTCAACTCTTCGATGTTGAACAATGTCTACTTCTCAGACATGTTGGGATTGGGTACCGATCGTATAGAGGGGCGTACCATACGTAGGACTTCAGCGGTGTCAATCTACGACAATCTTACCAAGGTCTCTGGAAATGATTTGCCAGAGTCGCCTTATTGGAACAAGTATCGTAAGGATGGTATGGTTTTGCTCAAGGACAATACTCCTGCTCCTTTGGTGAACCTTACTCATGATTATCTCACAATCAATAATCTGACCGGTGAGGATTACCGTATTCTGACCAATCAGGATTCGAGTTATGTGTACGACAAGAGTGATGTGTTTGTCAATGGTGTACGTATAGCTGAGCCTAACCTGAAGTGTAAGAACGGTGTGGTGCATCGTATGGAGAAGTTGATTACCCCGTTGACCAACATGGCCGAAGTTGTTAGCAACGATCCCGCTGTGAGCCGTTTCAGCCAATTGTTGAATCGTTTTGCCGCTCCTTATTATAGCCGTTCGGCTTCGCTTGAGTATCAACGTATTTATGGTGGTTCTGATTCCGTATACGTGAAGAAGTATATGGCTACTCATAGCCATAATAACGGGTTGAGCGTAAATTTCCTGTCGACTTCTGTGGATAATGAAATTCAGATTTCAGCTCCTGCAGATACTTTGGTGGAGAGTTTTCTGAAGTTTGACCCAGGATGGAATACATTTACGACTTCAGACCTCATTCCGATGAGTCAGGATATGGGCGTGATGTTCGTTCCCTCAGACGAGGCTCTTAAAACCTATTGGGAGACAGGCGGTGGTGAATTCTTGAAAGACCGTTTTGGCAGTTGGGAGAATGTTCCCGATTATGTGATTGATGATTTTGTGAACAACCACATGAAGCCTTCACTCATTGCCTCAGTGCCAAGTAAGTTCAATCAAGTGAAGAATGACGGACAGGTAGAGATGGGCGTAAAGATTGAAGATGTAGAGCGCACCATCATGTGTTGCAACGGTGTCGTTTACATCACCAACCGCGTATTCCCTCCAGTGTCCTATGTTGCAGTATCAGCTCCGACTCTTGTGAATGAGAATATGAAAATCATGCGTTGGGCTATTGAAGCGTATGGTTTCGATGCTTATCTTCTTTCTATGGACTCATATTATAGCTTTGTGCTTCCTACCGACGAAGCGCTCAAGCATTATGTTGACCCGTTGTCAATAGCTAAGGGTGAGCCTGAACTTTGGGAGTTCTACTTTGACGAGAAGACCAAGAGAGCAAAGGCTAAAGCCTATAAATACGATCTTGAAACACAGCAGAAAGGCGCAGAAATATCTCCTGCTCCTTCCAATGTTCAAGTGGATGATAGATTAGAGGACTTGATTGACAATCACATCATTGTGGATAATATAGATCAGAGCAGCCAAGGGAAATTGTATTATCGTACCAAGGCTAACGGAACCGTCAAGGTAGAAGTTAATCCAACAGATGGCTTGAATGTTTTTGGTGGATATCAGATTGAGAACTCAACACCTATCCATGTGACAACAGAGAATATCAAGGACCAGACCAAGGAAGGTAATGGTAAGACATATATTGTGCCTTCAGTGATGCAATCGTCTGTCAAGTCGGTGTATGCTGCTATTACCGAGCAGGCAGGTACAGAAGAGGCACCCGGTCCGTTCTATGAGTTCCACAAGTTGATGGTCGATGCCGGTGTATTCTTTACCAATGAGGACTTCGCTTCGTTCGGACAGACGGTAGAGTCTTTCAATACCTATCATTATACTATTTATGTGCCCTCTAATGAGGCTGTTCGTGAGGCTCTTGCAGCGGGACTTCCTACAATGGAGGATGCCGAAGAGTTTATCCTGACTCAAGAAGAAAACTACTCTTTTGATGAAGATGACTATCGTGATTCAATCAAGAGTATTATTGCTGATTTCGTCAATTACCATATTCAGGACAACTCTGTATATATAGGTGGTGGTAATACGGTGGGTAATTTCGAAACCAGTACGTTGGATGAGTCTACAGGTACCTTCTGCCGTCTGAGTGTTACGGGTAGCAATACAGGTATCACTATCGAGGATGGTGCCGGCAATACACAGTCTGTAGACACTTCAGATCCCGCATTGTATAATATTATGACTCGTGATTATCTGTTTGACGACAGTGACTTGAAGTCTTCTAAGCAGATTGAGACGTCATCATTTGCAGTTGTTCATCGTATTCCTCAGGCTTTGTATCATAAGAAGGGTCAGATAGAGGACTATATTAAAATGGTTGAACGTCTGCAGCAACAATTCTCTTCTAACGAATAATGGCTATGAGAAACAAATTATATATATTAGTACTGATGCTCTGCGTGAGCATATCTTCGGCTTTTGCCCAGGTTATCATCACAGGTAATGTGGCCGATGCTATTGAGCCGTTGATGATGGTGAATGTTGTGGAGGTTGACGAGGCTGGACGTTTCGTAGAAGCTACTACAACGGATATGAACGGTGACTTTTCTATGCGTATAAAAAATACCAAGGACAAGTTGCAGATTTCGTATGTTGGATATGAAACACAAACCTTGGCTATTGGCGATCGTCGCGTGTTTAACGTTGTGATGAAAGACGAGAACCTGATTGAAGAGGTGGTAATTAAGGCTGTAGTGAAGAAGAGCACTGGTGGTCTTGAGATTCCTGAACGTGAGATGTCTGTAGCTGCACAGAGCTTGAAGATGTCTGAGTTTGAGGGACTCAATTTTACCTCGGTAGACGAAGCCTTACAGGGACGTATTGCAGGTCTTGACATTGTGATGAACTCTGGTAACTTGGGTAGTGGTACTACCATGCGTCTGCGTGGTGTGTCATCTATTAATGGTAATGCCGAGCCGCTTATTGTGGTTGATGGCAATGTGTTTGAAACAACCGGTAATGACGATTTTGACTATGCTACTGCCAATGAAGAAAAGTTTGCCGAACTGCTTTGTGTGAACCCCGATGACATTGAGTCTATTGATGTGTTGAAGGATGCTGCGGCTACTGCCGTTTGGGGTTCGCAAGGTGCCAATGGTGTCATCTCCATTAAGACGAAACGTGGTACGCGTGGTCCTACGATGGTAGACTATTCGTATGGTTTGAATGTCACTTACCAGCCTGATGGTATTCGTATGCTTAATGGTGACGACTACACCATGTTTATGAAAGAGGCATACTTTAATCCTGAGTTGAATGACGCAGCAGCTAACTTGCGTGAGTTGAACTACGACCCCTCTTTCTCTGAGTATCGTATGTTTAATAACAATACCGATTGGGTAGATGCTGTGAAGCAGGTGGGCTCCAAGCATTCTCATTACCTTTCTCTTTCTGGTGGTGGTGAGAAGGCAAATTTCCGTGTATCAGGTGGCTATGACCACGAGACGGGTTCTATTATAGCACAGAGCCTCGACCGTTTCTCTACCCGTGTGAATTTGGACTATTGGGTGTCTGAGCGTATCAAGATTAAGTCAGACTTCAACTTGACTTATACTGATAACAATCGAAATTATTCCAACCTGTTGGGAGCTGCTTATCTGAAGATGCCCAATATGGCTATCTATCGTGAGGATGCTAATGATAGGCCTACCGGCGAGTATTATCTCGCATTGCAATCGATGCCTGAGGCACTGAAGGATCAGCGTGAACGTATCAATCCTATCGCCGAGGCTAACTTGGCAAAGAATGAGTACCGCTCATACAATCTGAGTGCTCTCTTCCAAATTGTATATGACCTGCTTAGCCCGGACGATAGTGGACACCAGTTGGACTATGAGGGACAGGTGCTTATGACCGTATTTAACGACTACACCGATAAGTATTATCCGCGTGAGTTGTCTACTTTGGCTTGGTCGGAAGCTTCGATCAATAGATCAGAGCAAAGTTCGAGCAAGAGTGTTGCGTTCCGGACACGTCATACCTTGACCTTTACTCCGAAGTTTGACAATGAGGATCATTTCTTTACTACAATGGCCCGTATGGAGATTACTAATGGTGATGGCAGTGGCTACGGAACGATATCACATGGTCTCCCCTCTGGTGATATTACATCGTCTACGACTCAGGGACAGCTTGAGAATATGTGGACCAACCAGAGCCAATGGCGTAGTGTATATTTTACCTATCAAGGACACTATTCGTATAAGTCAAAGTATGCATTGACCCTTACCGGCCGATTGGATGGAAGTACCAAGTTTGGTGCAGGCAACCGCTGGGGTTTCTTCCCCTCTATCTCTGGTCGTTGGAATATCAGTGACGAAGCGTTTATGGAAGACTTGGATTGGTTGTCAATGCTTTCTATTCGTCCAGGTATAGGTCAGGTAGGTGTGCAGCCGGGGGCTGAGTATCTGCACTTCAGTAAGTACTCTTCTGTCGATGTGTATGGTGATATGGCATCTACTGCTCCTAACAATATCCGTCTTTCAGACCTTAAGTGGGAGACAAAGACCACTTGGAATATCGGTACCGATATCGGTATCTTTGATGACAAATTTACGATGGATATCAATATGTATTCGCAGTTGACAGAGGACCTTTTGATGAAGGATGTTCGTATTCCGTCGTCTACAGGTTATGGCGCATTGTCATGGAAGAATGTGGGTAGTATGCGCAACCAAGGTTGGGAATTGAATATCTATGGTAACAAGTGTGTCAAGGTTGGTGACTTCTCTGCCGGATTTAACTTGACTTTGGGTAACAACGTCAATGAAATCGTGTCCATGGACGAGACTGTGCTGGCCAGTTTGAATTCCGACTTCAACTATGCTAATGGCTCTTATCTGACTCGTGTGCAGGTGGCTAATGCATTCGGCTCTATTTATGGATTCCGCTACAAGGGGGTATATCAGTACAGCGACTATATACCCGGTGAGCAGGAGAGCGCCCCGGTAGCCCGCGATGCCAATGGCAATGTGATTACCGATGAGAAGGGCAAACCTCTGCCCATGATGTTCAACTATGGCGATACAGACTATGAATTCCAAGGTGGTGATGCCATCTATGAGGATGTTAACCACGATGGTAACATCAATGAATTGGATATTGTCTATCTTGGTAACTGTAACCCGTTAGTTACAGGTGGTTTTGGTCTACGCTTCTACTATAAGCGTTGGTCTATGAATATGCAGTTCAACTATCGATATGGTAGCAAGGTGCTGAATATGGCCAAGATGAATGCTGAGAATATGCACAGCAACAGTAATCAGAGCTATGCCGTTAACTGGCGTTGGCGTACTGAAGGTGACTTGACAACTATTCCTCGCGCATTGCACAATGCCGGCTATAACTTCTTGGGTAGCGACCGCTTTGTAGAGGATGGCTCTTTCTGCCGTTTGAATTACTTGCAGCTTTCCTATAGTCTTGGTACAGAGGTTGCCAAGCGTTTGGGTATTCGTAAGGCTACTTTGTCAATGTCGGCGAATAACCTCTTCAACTGGACACGCTATTCAGGCGTTGACCCCGAGGTAGGTTATGGTGGCTATGGCTTGAGCACCGACAACTCGCAGACTCCGCGTGCCAAGTCGTTTACATGCAGATTAAATGTTACATTCTAATGGTATAGTGCTATGAAAAGAATAACTGATAAAATCAAATATACAGCGGCAGCACTTTGCTCTGTGCTGTGCATGACATCCTGCGAGGACTTCTTGAGTACAGTTCCTTTGAATGAAATTGTATTGGAGAACTTCTGGGAGAATGAGGCCGAGGTGACCTCGGTGGTGTCATCGTGCTATAGTGGTATGGCTGATGGGGAATTCCTGAAACGTGCCATGATGTGGGGTGAGTTGCGTTCCGATAACGTGACTAAGGGATTGATAAATCGCGATGTTAAATATGTGAACCATGTGCAGTTGCCCGAGATGTTGGAGGGTAATATTCTACCCAATCATGAGATTGCCGATTGGTCAAGCTTCTATCGGGTAATCAATCGTTGCAATACGGTATTGCACTATGCTCCCGATGTGCTCGAACGCGACCCCGACTTCAATGAGTCAGAATGGCTGGCTATGGAGGCCGAGATGTTGACATTGCGTGCCTTGTGCTATTTCTATTTAGTGCGCTCGTTCCGTGATGTACCTTTGGTGCTGGAGCCTACGATAGACGACAGTAAACCATTCATGGTGGCAGCTGCTGACCCGGACAGCCTGCTCAACGTATTGGTGGCTGACTTGCGGAAAGCCGAACTTAATGCCGTGAAGGAGTATCCTATGAATACTACCTCAATGGATATTTCCTATACCAAGGGTCGTATCACCCAGCAGGCGGTATGGTCGCTCTTGGCCGATATCTACCTTTGGATGGAACGCTATGATGAGTGCATTGAGTATTGTGAGAAAGTGATTGCAGCCAAGGTGGAAGAGGCTGAAGAGGAGCGTATGAGCTATGATGGTGAATATCCCTTGCTGGCCAATATGAAGGCAAGTGCTACCAATAACAAACATCAGGCATATAACCAGATATTTGGTGTAGGTAACTCGTTTGAGAGTATCTTTGAGATTCAGATAGATTACCCTTATAATCTGAAGGATAGAGGCGACCTGCTCCGTGCCTATTATGGTGCCGCTGATGTAGAGATGGGTGCCTATTCGGTTTCGGCATTTATTGGCGATGGAGCTAAGGATGGAAATACCATCTTCCCCAAGACCGATATTCGTCCATCTGAGTTGTTTGATGTCGACGATGTCAATGTGTATTCTATCCGTAAATACATCTCAAGTATGATTGATGATGAAGGTGAAGCTTCTAAAATTATGGGTACGTTTACCAACTGGATATTCTATCGTTTGACCGATGTTATGTTGATGGAGGCCGAGGCTTTGGTAGAGCGCAATGACTCTGCATCCAATGACCTGCGCAAGGCTTTCAATATTACGAATGCGGTGTATAGTCGTTCCAACTTGGCAGCAGCCGAGAGCGATTCGCTGACATTCTCTTCTTACGGTTCTCAAAGCAAGATGCGTGAGTTGGTACTTCTTGAACGTCAGCGCGAGTTGATGCTCGAAGGTAAGCGTTGGTTCGACCTCGTACGTAAGGCACGTCGTGATGGTACCAATGGCCCGATGCTCGACCTGGCTAAGCGTAAGTACAACAAACCCGATGCCGTGAAGAGCAAGTGGATCAAGCCCGATATGCTTTATCTGCCTATCTACGAAGAGGAACTCAAGGTAAATACACTGTTGAAGCAGAATCCTGAATATGAGACAGAAGAAACAATATCAACCGCAAAATAAATTCTGCTATGAGAAGAAGTAAATATATTGTAATGATATGTTCCTTGTTTGCACTTATGCTGACCACCAGCTGCGTAGAGGAACTGAAGACGGAGAATTTTTATACATTCACCGGAGAGATGATAACCGACTATCTGGAGAATAGAGAGGAGCGGTTCAGCGACTTTACCTATGTGCTCGGACGTTCGGGTGTGAAGGAACTTTTGGATGCCTATGGCAATTATACTTGCTTTGCTCCTACCAATGAGGCGTTTGCACTCTATCTGGCCGAGCGAGGAAAGTCAAGCGTAGAAGAACTTACCGATGAGGAGTGCGACACCATCTCGTATGGTCACGTGATAAAGTCGGAGCTTGACTACTTCTTGACTACCGATATGGACAACGGTGTATTGGGTACTGCCAATATGAATGATCGTTATATTCAAGTGTATATCGACTCACTCACAGGTGACTTCTATATCAATCGTGACTCTAAGATTATTGTTAAAGATGAGGAGTTGGAGAATGGTGTTGTGCATGTGGTTGACCATGTGCTGATGCACTCTATCGCCGGCTTACCTGACCTGATGATGGAGAATCCTGACATCAGTCTTTTCTGCGAAGCTATGCTGCTTACCCATTTCCAGGACTCTTTGCAATTGTATATGGATGACGCTTATGTGGCTCCTGGTGAGAACGGTGTCAGATATGATCGTCACGGTTGGGATACTTGGTATCCTCAGAAGCGTCGTTTCGGTTACACCGGTTTCATAGAGACGAACGATGTATATGAGAAGTTGGGTATTCACAATATTGACGACCTGATGGCTTATGCCAAGAGAATTTACGATGCTACCTTCCCGAAGGACGCAGGCTTGTATGACGATGATCCCACTCATCCGAAGAACCCTCTGAACCGTTTTGTGGCTTATCACTTCTTAGATCGTAAGATTTATGCCAGTGAGGGGCAGCTGTATACCTTCATGCATTATCCCGAAGGTTCGTACGATGCTTTTGATTTCTATGAGACCATGTGTAAGGGTACTATCTTGAAGGTGCAGTGTGGCCGCCGTTCTGAATGGAAGTTATATCTTAACCGCCGTTGGGACACTCAATACCAAGTGCGTGGTTCGGTGATTGATAAGACCGCATCATTCGATGGCAACAATGGTGTCTACTATACCATTGACAATCCGTTGGTGTATAGCACCGATGTGACGATGAAGGTTCTCAACGATCGTATGCGCTTTGATGCAGCCACCTTGCTCCCCGAATTGGCAACGAATGGTATATTCCGTAATAAGGAGGAAAAGTGCTACCAAATTCCTAAAGGGTATGTAAAGAATATGATTATGTACCAAGAGGCCGTGGTATGGTATTCTCATCCTGTATGGGGATTCTGGTGCTGGTATGGTGATGAGATTATCGCCATGGGTCAGTATGACTTTGCTATCAAATTGCCTCCCGTTCCGGAAGGAACTTATGAAATCCGCTATGGCTATGTGCCCATGGTGCAGCGCGGTGTAACACAGGTATATGTGGATAATATCCCTTGTGGTATTCCTATTGATTTGACCATGAATGCGGAGGGAACTCCTAATCCGAAGATCGGTTGGTTCTCTGAAGATGGTTTGTCAGCAGAGGAGATTGTACGTAATGACAAGGCTATGCACAATCGCGGTTACATGCGTGCGCCTGATACTCAGACTATGGGTACCAACGAAAGCGATATGGCTCCTACTCATCAGAATCTTCTTCGTCGTATTGTGGCTACACAATATCTGCAGAACACAGAAGACCATTACATCCGTTTCCGCGCTGTTGATGAATCGGGTGAGGAGTTTATGTTAGACTATATTGAGCTTTGTCCGAAGAGCGTATATGATTCGCCCATCGTGCCCGAAGACCGTCACTAATCTATTTAAAAGTATAAGACTATGAGATATATTGAATATGTTAAGCGTATTGGCCTATTGCTGATGTTTCCTTTGGCACTTGGCAGTTGTACTGATGTATGGAACGGCCACTATGATGTAGACAATCAGCAGCAGATTGCCGATAAGACTCTTTGGGAAGAGATAAAATCGCATCCCGAGCTTCAGGGATTTGCCGATTGTCTGAAGCAATATGGCTATGACAAGGTGCTTGATGGCGACCAGATGTATACCGTATTTGCTCCCCAGGGAACAATTGATGTTGCCGGCCTTAGCGACGAGAAGGTCAAGAAAGAGGTGTTGGGCAATCATATCGCACGCTTTGTTCACTCGGCCAACAATGCTACGGTTGACAAAGATGTGCAGATGCTCAATGAGAAGTTGGTAACCTTTACTAAGATGGGCGATGCCTACACCTTCGGTGATGCCACGCTCACGGCTTCTAATATCATTGCCAAGAATGGTGTACTGCATATCATTAGCAGCCATGTACCCTTCTTCTATAATGTGTGGGAGTACCTGACTATTGATGATGAGTTCAGCAATATCTGCAAGTTCATGTACTCCTTTGATGAGGAGGAACTGGATGAGGAGTCCAGCGTTAAGGGTCCCATCGTAAATGGCTTGCAGACCTATGTGGACTCTGTTGTGGTAACCTATAACATGCTGCATTATTTGGTTGGCAAACTGAATAATGAAGACAGTACCTATACCATGTTGCTGCCTACCAACAAGGCTTGGGATGAAGCATACGAGCGTATAGCTCCGTATTATACCTTCCACAATAAGAATGAGTATCGCGATTCTCTGCAAGAGCGTTACACGAAACTGGGTATCATCAACGACCTTGTGTTTAGTCACACCATGCAGGGCAATGTGCAGGATTCGCTGGTGTCTACTACGGGCAATGTCTTCTACACTCCGTTCGATTATATCTTGAAGGGCTATAATTCGCTTGATGAAGGCCTTGCTTGTAGCAATGGTAATGTTTTTGTTGTAGATGAACTGTATCACCATCCTTGGGACTCATGGCATAATCGTCTGAAGGTTGAGGGCGAGCGTGTCAACGGCCATACGGTGAAGGAGACTACCTCTATTGAGTACCGTAGAAATCTTCAGTATTCAGACTCATTGTATACCAAGGTTTCGGGCGGACAATATCTGGAGATTGTTCCCAAGAATTCCAACTCAGTTACGGAGGTCGATTTTAATATCTGGAATACATTGGCTGCAACGTATGATGTCAAGGTGGTATTCTTGCCTCAGCGCTTGGCTACCGACCGTAGCATCGGCATCAAGCCCAATCACCTGGCGGTATCATTGAGCTACCTTGATGAGCAGGGAAGAACTAAAAAGACCAATTTGACTGTAGCCAAGGACTCCTTGCTTGTTGACCCCACTCGCATTGATACCGTCCATGTAGGTACTTTCACATTCCCCGTGGCTACTTATGGTGAGGAGAAATCGTCAACAAAGCTAAATGTGAAGTCTGTGGTTAGTTCAAAAGATAAGACCAAATCACGTACGATGTTGATTGACTGTGTGATATTTGAACCTGTAAAAGAATGATAGATTATGAAGAAGATGAATAATCATATACAGTTTGTATTGTGCTGTTTGGTTGCAGGCGGTATGTCGCTCACAGCCCCTGCCTATGCAGCAATGCCAGAGGAATCTGTGCAGCAGACAGAAAAGATGGTGACCGTAAGTGGTGTGGCTTATGATGCCGCAACACGTACTCCACTGGCGGGTGTGCGTGTGGTAGCTCATGGTAACTCCAAATATTCGGTGATGACCAATGAGACGGGTGCCTATACGCTCAATGTGCCTGCATTTGTTACCTTGCTCGATTTGACGGCTCCCGGCTATAACCTCGTACAGATGGCTGTCAGTGAGAAGGCGCAAGAGGTATTCATGCACTCAGAACTGTTTACCGACGACTACACCTCCAAGGTGCAGGTTACCGATGTGGCTTCTACCGAAGACTTCTCATTGAGTACAGCACTCACGATTGATCAGGAGATTGGTACACGCCTTGGTGGTGACCTGTATTCAATCACCCGTAGCGGTACCCCTGCGATGGGTTCGGCTATGTTTATCGGAGGCTTGAACTCATTGAATGCCAATGCCCAGCCGCTCATCATCCTCGATGGGGTGTATCTCGATCAGCAGTATGGTCGCGATGCCTTGCATGAGGGACACTATAATAATGTGTTATCGGCAATCAATGTGAATGATATCGCCAAGGTCACCGTGCTTAAGAATGCTACGGCATTGTATGGAACCAAGGGGTCTAACGGTGTCATCATCATCGACACCAAGCGTAGTACCAGTATGGCAACCCGCATTGAGGCCAATGTGATGGCGGGAGTGGAACTAATGCCCGACCGTCCTTCTATGATGAATGCCAGTCAGTATCGTATGTATGCTTCAGAGCTTATCGGTAGCACAGGTACTGAACTTACCAAGTTCAAGTTTTTGAACGAGGATCCTGACTATTACTATTACCACATGTATCACAACGATACCAAGTGGGATGAGTATGTATACCGTGAGGCTATCACTCAGAACTACAGCATCAGTGTTCAGGGTGGTGATGAGGTAGCCGATTACAACCTGTCGTTGGGTTATACCGGTGCCGAGAGTACGCTCGATTTCAACAATTTCAGCCGTATGAACCTGCGCTTCAATACAGACATCAAGCTGATAGGTAATCTAAGCACTCGCTTTGATGTTGCTTACAACTACAACACACGTAACTTGCGTGACGATGGCATCATTGAGGACTTTACTGCCGAGACCATCCTTTCGCCCAACTTCTTGGCACTGATTAAGGCTCCTTTCTTGAATCCTTATCGTCAGGACGAGAATGGTGATGTCACCACGTTCGTATCAGGGGCCGACGACTTTGCCGAAGGTTTTGGACTCAATACTTCATGGGCCAATCCTGTAGCTATCAATAAGTATGGCGATGCAAAGAACAAGAACCGATTGGAATATAGTATGTTCAACATCACAATAGCTCCTCGCTACGACTTCAATAGCAACCTTTATGCTACCACTCTGTTCTACTATGCCTTATCAAACAACAACCAGCGTTCGTTCGTGCCTATGACAGGTACTCCTACCTTCTATATTGATGGTGTGGGCTCATCGACGAACCGTGCTGCGGCATTCAATGCCAAGCAGGAGTCACTCTTTAGTGATACTAAGATTGACTGGACTCACCGCAACAAGGCTCATTACCTCAATCTTGTAGGTGGTTTCCGCTTTACCAACGACAACTACGTGTCTACCGCTCAGGAGGGTCACAATACCGGTAACGATAAGACTCCTAACGTGTCTGGTTCGTTGAACTTTAGTGATGTGGGTGGTGCCGATGATACTTGGCGCTCATTTGCTTACTATGCCAATGCTGACTATAGCTACAAGTACAAGTACTTCGTACAGGGAGGTCTCTCTATGGAGACTACTTCTCGTTTCGGTAAGGATGTGAAGTCTGGTATCAAGTTGGCAGGTGTGCATTGGGGCCTGTTCCCATCGCTACAGACAGCTTGGTTGGTATCTTCTGAGGACTTTTTCGATAGAGAAAAGCTCGGTATCAACAGCTTGAAGTTGAGTGCCGGATATGATGCTTCGGGCAACGACGATATCGCTATCAGCGCATCGCGCACCAGTCTTGCAGCCAATCGATTCCTGAATGGTTCTGTAGGCCTCGTGCTGAACAATATCGGTAACACTGGTGTGCAGTGGGAGACTACCCATCGTTTTCGTGTAGGTCTCGACCTTACCGAGTATAACGATATCTTAGGACTTTCGCTCAACTTCTTCAAGAGCTATACCAACAATCTGCTTACATTGAAGTCACTGCCTGAGATTTCTGGTGAGGGCTATTATTGGTCCAATGACGGCTCTTTGGAGAATACCGGTATCGACTTTGGTGTACGCTTCAAATTGCTCAACCGCAAGAACTGGAAGTGGGAGTTTGGTGCCAATGCTACAGCTTATAAGAACAAGATTACTGCATTGCCCGACGGCGACTACACTACCAAGATCTACGGTGCTAACGTGCTCACTTCTGTGGGGCGTGCTGCCGGTGTCTTCTATGGCTACGAAACCGATGGCGTGTATGCCACACAACAGGAGGCCGAGGAAGCGGGTCTTACCTTGGTGGCCAATACAGGTGAGGTCACTCCGTTCGCTGCCGGCGATATGAAGTTCGTTGACCACGTGGCCGATGGTGTCATCAATGAGAAGGATATGGTTGTTATTGGCGACCCCAATCCCGATGTTTATGGCAATCTCTATTCAAGCCTGTCATACAAGCATTTTACGTTAGATATGAATTTCAGCTATTCGTATGGTAATGACATCTACAACTATCAGCGCTCTTTGCTCGAAGGTGGCTCGCAATTCTTCAATCAGACTACTGCCCTCAACCGTCGTTGGATTGCTGAGGGACAGCAGACCGATATTCCTAAGGCCACATTTGGTGACCCTATGGGCAATGCACGCTTCTCTGACCGCTGGATTGAGGATGGCTCATATCTCCGTCTTCGCAGTGTGACTCTCAGCTATGAACTTCCTGTCAACTCGGTATGGTTGCAAGGTCTTACCGTATGGGCTACTGCCAACAATCTCTTTACACTCACCAACTATTTAGGCAGCGATCCCGAGGTATGGGCTGGCAACTCTGTATTATACCAGGGTATTGACCGTGGTCTCACGGCACAGGGCCGTAGCGTGTTGATGGGTATCAAGATAAACCTCTAAAAAGCAACGATTATGAAAAGAAAATCAATATTCTATACGATGGTGCTGTGCACTGTATTGGGCATATTTACAGCGTGCGAAGATATGTTTGACTTGACCTCTTCGTCGGTACAGTACGAGGGTAGTCATGACATCAATTCACCGGCCGACAGCTTGTATTCCGTGATAGGTGTCTTGAGCAAGGTGCAGGGTATTGCCGATCGCACAGTGCTCCTTGGCGAGCTCCGTGGTGACTTGGTGGACGAGAATGTCAATACCGAGAACGACCTGCGTGAGATTATCAACTACAATGTGTCGCCCTCAAATCCCTATTACAACTACAGTGACTACTACGCAGTCATCAACAATTGCAATTATTTCCTCTCTAAGGTCGATACCACTGTGCTTGTGTCCAATCAGCCAGTGCTGTTGCGTGAGTATGCTGTGGTAAAGGCCATTCGTGCTTGGACCTACTTGCAGATGACCCTCGTCTATAGGTCTGTACCATTCATCACCGAGCCTATCCTTTCGGTGGTAGATGCAGAGAAGGATTATCCCTATTACACTTTTGAGGATGTGTGCGACTACTTCATTGCCGACCTTCTTCCCTATGTTGATACCGAATATCCCAACTATGGCGAGATTAATAAGATTGCTTCGCGCAAGATGTTCTTCCCCATCCGTCTGCTCTTGGGCGACATGTATCTGTGGAAAGAGGACTATGCAAACGCTTTCCGCTACTATGCCGAGTATATGTACAACGAAGAATTGGGTACTGTCAGCAATGGTGTGTCCGTGAGTGGGTTCAATGCCAATACCAATGATTTCGCTGGTTTGTCGATATTCACCTCTACAGATGAGAACATCTGTATCATCCCTATGGCCGAAAGTAAGCTGAGCGGTACCACCACGAACCTCAACAATATCTTCAGTTCTACCGATGTCAATGAGGGGAAGCGACCCATATCACCCTCGTATGCATGGAAAGAGCTGGCCGAGAAGCAGGATTATGCCTATGAGCAGAATGCCACCACCATCCGCCATATCGCATGTGGTGATGCACGTGCTATCAGAGACTATCGTTTGTATGAATGGACCGACGGCTCATACAATCCTAACTTGCCCGATGAGGAGGAGTGGTATCGGATAAATGTGGAGAGCAAGTATCTGGTTAATTACAAATATCGTAACAGATATCCTCTTCCCGTATACACCATCGGTAACGTATACCTCCGCATGGCCGAGGCCCTCAACCGCATGGGCGATTGCGAGTCGGCTTTCACTATCCTCAAGGATGGTGTGGCTTCAGTGCGTATTGTCGATGGCAACATCTCGTTTATGATACCTACAGCTGAGAACACAGGCTATAAGGGTATCCACGCTCGTGGCTCGGGTGCGGCAGGCAAGAACGATGAGTATCACCTCCCCACCTATGAGGACTTTGTGCCCTCAAGTGTGGAGCCTACAGTTACCGCCTACCTCGTGAACGATACCCTGTATGATGTGTCTGCAGGTGTCGTGGGAGACACCATCGTGTATTTCACCGTATATCATTCAGAGGATGAGGGTGAGTACGGACAGTACGCCGTGTCAGAGTGGCGCAATCCTGACCGCAAAAAAGACAAGGAGAGCCCCGATACACTTATCATGAATGTATACCCCAGGAACTATCTCGTGGAGAAGGTGGAGGATCTCATTGTTGACGAAATGGCTTTGGAGACAGCCTTTGAGGGTAACCGCTTTGCTGATTTGATGCGTGTTGCTCAGCATCGTGATGACCCTACCTATTTGGCCGATAAGGTGGCTCGCCGTAAGGGTGAGAACCATCCGCGCAACGAAGAGCTCTTCGTGCGTCTCTCTACCCCTGATAATTGGTTCATCAATAAGGAGTAATCTCCTACATTTACGGATAGAATTGGCAGGCAACCGTTGCCTGCCAATTTTTTTCTCATAAGTTCTGGATTCTTGATTCCCTGCATGAATTTATGGTGTATCAATGAAACTTAATGCCGGACAAAACAGCATTGAAGCAAAATCACCCCCTCACGAAGAAAATTTTGTTTCTACGCGATAAAAATTTTGTTTCATCGCGATGAAACAAAAATCGCCTCCTTTACAAGGGAAAATCGGCTACCGTGAGATGTCCGCGGACAGACGGTATTGGCCGGACGTCTGTTGGTGGATATAGGAGGAAGCTGTATCTTCGTATGTTGAGTATCTTTTCTGTTACTTACCTGTAGGTGTTTGTAAACTACATCTGCGAGCATTAATCGTTTGGAGACGCAAAATCCGCAGAGCCTCCAAGATGGTGCTAAAGCACACTCCTTGGTGAAGCTAAAGCTTCATTCGTCGCAAAGATACTATTTTCTTTATTAAAACAAAAGAAATGCTCATTTTTCGTGTTTCGAAAGAGGTCAGAGACCCTACCTCAACACCCTCGGATATCCGAGGGGACGAAACGTCAGGTATAGGACACTTTGTGGGTCGCTCAGAAGCTGTTTGGATTTTGCTGCCCAACTGGGAAACATTTGCAGCCCAACTGGTGCGCAAATTTTGGGCCTTAAAACAGCCGTCTTTTTCGACAGGTAAACTCGGTCAACGCGGTAAACTCACCTGCTTTCAGGAGGGGGAAAGAGCTTGATATTATATCATATATATTATTATATAATTATTATTAATAATATTACCCTATATATAGGGCTTTCCGTGCCTGCCCTAAGTGACATGTAAAAAATAAGAACAAGTGAGTTTACCGCGTTGACCGAGTTTACCTTGTCTACTGACGAAGTTTAAGATAGGATGTAGTTACCCTCTCTCCGGGTATCGAATAGCACTTGCTCTTCCTGCTAAGTCTGTGTGTTGCGCCAGTTACGTCCGTTCTATATGTGCCACGGCAATGCCTTTATTGCTCATCTCTCCTTTACCAGCATCACACACTGCTTGCAGTCGAACTCCAGGGCGAAACGACGGCCGTCGGCCGAGACGAGGGCGAAAGGTTCGCGATAGGGAGACTTGATGCCTCCGTGGCGCGGGCACCAGCCCATCGCATAGCGCAAGCAATGGCGGCAAAACATCAGCGTGACTCCACGTGGAGCCTTGAGCTCGTAGGCTGGAGCAATCTCCTTGGCTCCTTGTGAACGATAGAATGCCTCGGAACAATGGTTGGCTACGTTGGCAAGATAAGTAAGGGATGGCCTCTCTCCTTCCTCCGCCACGGAGAGGTGACTTGGTGACTGCATTCGCATATCCCCCTCCTTGGGAGGGGGTAGGGTAGGCCTCCTCAGTTTGCTTGTCCTCCCATACGCCTCTACCGCTGCACGACGCATCTCGGCCACTGCGGAGGAGGGAATAAACCAGTTGCCGGTGAAGTCAATCTCAACAGTACGTGCCATAAGGATGGTGCCGCCGAGTTTGGATAGCTGGGCTTCGATGCCGGTACGCTGCTCGGTGCGTGCCAGCTCCTTGTCGCGGGTGAAGGAGACGGTGGCGCTACGTCCCTGCTCATCGGTAAAGGTGAGGGCAAACCCGAAGGAGACCTCGCGCAGACGTATATCTATAGGTATACGCCGCTCGGCCGAAGGGCGTGAAAGCAGACGCTCGAACTCCATGTCGTAGTTGCGGAAGAGGGGGGTGCGGATGCGGAGCGTGCGTGGCATATCCTTGGGATAGAGGCGGGTGCCTTCTACTCTATTCACGCGGAAGCCTTGCAGTTGGCCGTTCTCGTCGATATAGCAGAGCCCGTCACCGTTATGGAACGCCTTCACTGATGACACGGCGATATAGCCGCGCCCCACCTCCTTGACGTGGCCTGCAGGCTCGCCCATGGCCTTGGGAGTAGCAAAGGAGGTGATATCGGTGCGTTGTCCCGTGAGGAAGTAGTCGGTAAAACCGCGGTTGAAGCTCTTGTCGAGCTGGGGGGTAAAGGTATAGGTGCTCACACCATACGAAGCCCGCCTATATTCGGGACGACGGGCAAGGATGGCATCGATGGCCTGGCGGTAGTGGGCGGTGACGTTCTTGACGTACGATACATCTTTCAGGCGTCCCTCAATCTTGAACGAGCAGACACCTGCATCCATCATGGCCTCAAGGTGGGCACTGCGGTTCATATCCCTCAGCGAGAGCAAGTGTCGGTTGCGCTCGATGACATGTCCGTCGGCATCGACCAGCGTGAAGGGCAGACGGCAGAACTGGGCACACTCGCCTCTATTGGCACTGCGCCCGAAGCAGGCTTGCGAGGCATAGCACTGTCCGCTATAGCTCACGCAGAGGGCACCATGCACGAAAGCCTCGAGCGGTACGGGACAGGCACGGTGGATGGCCGCAATATCCTGCAGTGAGAGTTCACGGGCCAGCACTACCTGCGAGAACCCCACGGAGTGGAGCCACTGTACCTTCTCGGGGGTGCGGTTGTCGGTTTGCGTGCTGGCATGTAGTGCTATGGGTGGTAGGTTCATCGTGAGCAAGGCCATATCCTGCACGATGAGAGCGTCTATGCCGATGCGGTAGAGCTGCCACACAAGAGCCTCGGCTTCGGCCAATTCGTCATCATAGATGATGGTGTTGAGTGTCACGTATACTCGGGCACCAAACTGATGGGCATACGCTGCCAGTTGGCGCAGGTCATCGATGGAGTTGCCCGCTGCAGCACGAGCACCATACTTGGGGGCACCTATGTATACGGCATCGGCTCCGTGGCGGATGGCCTCGATACCGCACTCGAGGTTCTTGGCAGGTGCTAATAGCTCGATTGGGGGCCTCTTCCCACCCCTCTCCCAAGGAGAGGGAGTCACAGACAGTTCGGGATTATCACCATTACGTGTAGCCATACTTTACTTGATGTCTTCCAATCTATACGGTGTTGCCTGATATACGTAGTAGTTGAGCCAATTGTTGAAGAGCAGGTTGGCATGGCCGCGCCATGTCACCAAGGGAGGTTGTGAGGGATCATCGTTGCGGTAGTAGTGGCGGGGCATCTCGATGGGAAGCCCTTTGGCAAGGTCACGTTTGTATTCGGTGTCAAGTGTCAGCGGCGAGTACTCGGAGTGGCCCGTGAGGAATATCTCACGGCCTCCACGTGCCATTACCATATATACACCGCTCTCCTCACTCTCGGCCAGGATGTCAAGTTCAGGATTGCGTTCTATGTCTTCACGGCGAATCTCGGTGTGGCGGCTATGGGGAATGGAAAACTCATCGTCGAAGCCGCGGAAGATGGGTAGCTCGGGGTTGCTGACGCGATGTTTGAAAATACCAAACATTTTCTTGTCCAACGGATATTTGGGTATGCCGTAGTGATGATACAGTCCCGCTTGTGCTGCCCAGCATATATATAAGGTGGAGGTTACATTGTGGCGTGCCCAGTCGAATATCTCGGTCATCTCTTTCCAGTAGCTCACCTCCTCGAAGTCCATCTGCTCTACAGGGGCACCGGTGATGATGAATCCGTCGTACTTGTGGTGGCGCATCTCCTCGAAGTCTGTGTAGAAAGCCCTCATGTGTTCGATGGGTGTATTCTTCGATGTATGGCTCTTCACCTTCATGAAACTGAGCTCTATCTGCAACGGAGAGTTAGAGAGCAGGCGCACGAGGTCGGTCTCGGTAGTGATTTTGAGCGGCATCAGGTTAAGCACGGCAATACGCAGGGGGCGGATATCCTGCGAAGTGGCACGTGTAGTGTCCATCACGAAGATATTCTCCTGCTTCAGCAACTCTATTGCCGGCAACTTATCAGGCAGTGTTAATGGCATAATTCTGTACTTTTCGCGATTTTACTGCAAAGATACGAACAAACGAGCGAGAAATATAAAGTTTACTTGAATATTTATTGCAGCGAGTGCAGTGTATCTTCGCGGTTTACCGCAAAGAGCGAACAAACGAGCGAGAAATATCAGTGTTTTCCCGTCAGAGGCTGACCATCAGCCCTTACAGACTTTTTGGTCAGTTTAAGGTGGATTTTTCTATTTCTGGGGGAATCCGTATTCCTTGTATCCACTACACAGTGTCCGACTATAGCTTCCCACGATACCGAGTCCGCCTCGGATGTTGCAGTGGATGTGGGTGGGCTCTCCAACGAAGGCACCCCCTATCATTGCGTATGATGAAGCGGTGTTGAGGTAGCGGTAATAGTCTTCGCTCAGTGTCTCCAGTGTGAAGGAGTAGTGGTAGGTGGCGCGGCTGACGGTGTCGGCAGGGAATATATAGCCACTTCCTTCATCCATGTCATCGTCCCAGCCACTCTCGGGATCGTACATGTCGTCGCTCGTGGCGGGTGTCTCCAGCAACATTAGGAAATCAATGGCAGGTACTCCCTGGTCGTTCCGTAAGTGCTCGTCGGTAAAGAGTAACGAATTGTAGCTCGACATATACATCAGTCCTCCGAGGAGCTGCCCCGTACTTTCACTGTTGGTGAAGAGTCTGCTGCTACTCTCGGTGAGGAGGTAGTGAGGGTAGAAAGTCTCCTGATAGGTGGCCTGGGGGGTACGCTTCGTGTATATGTCCTCGCGGAACATTACCTCATAGCTACCCTCATAGTTGATGGTCAGACGGTAGTAGTTGGCCTCGTCGGCAGGGTCATCGATATGGATGTTTACGACCAATGCACTATCAACATCGCTGAGCAGCATCCCGCTCAAGGGGTCGCCGGGCTTTACAAAAGGCTGCATGGCTGTGGTTGTTACGTTAACAGTAGTGGGTGACATCACACGCTGTGTGGCGGTGGCAGTGCCGAGAGGGTGTATGGCTGTAAGGGTGACTTCATCGCCTGCGTTGAGGCCGTAGTGACTGACGTATTTCTCGGCAGCAGCGTCATAGGTGAGTGTGTGCTCTTCGCCGTTGATGGTGGCAGTGACGGTAGCATCGCTCAGACGTTGGGGCTCCTCCGTATCGAGGAAATGGACGGTGCGGCTCACGGTAGCCGTGAGTTGTTCGCCATCAGGGGTGAGTATGGCATTGAGTACCAACTTGGGGGCTCCAATCTCAGCATCGTAGGGGATGTCGTTGACGCAGGAGGAGAACATCATTGCAATGAAGAGGCCTCCCCAACCCTTCCCAAGGAGGGGCTTTAGAATATCGCGGATTATATGGTGATTTGTTTTCATTATTATATGCTTGTTCTTGGATTTCTATGATTAGTTTGTTGATGTATAGCCTGTAGCCCTCTCCTTGGGAGGGGTTGGGGAGGCCTCCTGTCAAAACTGTATGCCATAGCTTATTGATGGTATGATGGGGAAGATGGTGACTTTGCGCAGCGTGCGGTAAGGCTCGTCCTTGTCGAAGTCGTAGCCGTCGTAGAGGAATACCATGAAGGGATTCATGCTATTATAGGCATTATATACGCTGATGTTGATGGTGCGCTTGATGCCAGGGTGACGGTGGAAGCGCTTGTGAAAGTTTACCGAGAGGTCGAGCCGGTGGTAAGGCTCCAGACGGTAATTGTTGCGGTTGTCAAAGTAGCCCAATTGGCCAGCGTAGTCATCGGGTGTGTGGGGCTGATCTTCGTAGTAGTGGGTGTAGAGGGTCCCGCAGTTGCCCGTGGCATATACCCAGGTAGCTGAGAGGTCGAAGCGTTCGCTGAACTTGTAGTTGGCGGTCACGTTCACATCGTGGCGGCGGTCATATTTGGCATGGAAGGGGCGTCCTTCGTTGATGATATGTCCCTTGCGATCGAACTGGCGCATCGTCTTGGCCCACGTATAGGCTACCCAACCGGTGAAGTTGCCGATGGAGCGCTGTGCCATCAGCTCCACACCGTAGGCCCAGCCGCGTCCCATGGCCACCTTGTCTTCCCACGAGGTGGTACCCGTCATGAAGGAGGTACCTTCGCGATACTCAAGCAGGTTGTCCATGTGCTTATAGTACACCTCGGCCGAAAGGTCGCAAAGTCCTTCCCATTCGTAGTATCCGCCAGCGGCAATCTGATGTGCGTGCTCGGGCACGATGTTCTCGGTAGTGGGCACCCAAAGATCGGTGGGCAGGCTGATGCTGCTGTTCGACAGTAGGTGCACGTACTGTGTCATATAGGCATATCCCGCCTTGAGTGAGAGTTTGTCGCTCACGAGCAGGCGACTGCTGAGGCGTGGCTCCAGCGAGTGGTAGAACTTATTGCCCACGGTGAAGGTGGAGTAGTTGAGGCCGGCGTTGACCTTTATGGCATCGGCCACGGTCATGTTGTCCTCCACGTAGAGCTGTGTCTCATGAGCGAGGATATCGGGTTCGCCTATCTTCTGCGTGTTCGTCTGTTTGTCTTGCTTCTCGCTCATGCTCATCACATCGGGGCGGAAGGTGTGGTGCGTGTAGGCCATACCCATGCGCATATCGTGCTGTGGGGTAGGGCTGTAGTGCAATTCGGCCTTGCCCGTGAGATCGAAGATGCCTGACTTCATGTCCAGATTGGCTTTGTATCGCTGATCCAGAGCCTTGTCCCATTCGTCAAATCCCATGCCCACCTTGTGGCGGTACTGGGTGTAGTTGATCGAGGCATCGAGAAACATCTTGGGCGTGATGACGTGGTTCCAGCGTGCAGCGGTGACTATATTGCCCCACTTCCAGGACAGGCGGCTTTCGTTGCGGTAGTCTTTAGTGTCGGCATCACGCAGGGAGAAGTATATCTCGTCGTCCCCCGAGTAATAACTGAGATAGAGGCGGTCGCGGTCAGAGAACTTGTGGTTGACTTTCACGTTGAGATCATAGAAGTAGTAGCCCGCATTACCGTTGGGATTATCATCTTGCATGTTGTTCATATACCACAATGCCGCGTTGGTGATGAGGTCCGAGTAGGTGCGTCGTGCCGAGATGTTAAATGAGGTCTTGCCCTTCCATAATGGCCCTTCGAGGCTGAATTTTGACGATACAGCCCCCACATGCAGGTTGCCGTGGAAGTGGTGCATGTCGCCCTCTTTCATGCGTACGTCCACTACTGATGACAGTCGGCCTGCATAATGGGCGGGGAAGCTGCCCTTGTAGAGGGTGACGTTCTTGATAGCATCAGCGTTGAAAGCCGAGAAGAATCCGAACATGTGATTCACGTTGTATACGGGAACACCGTCGAGCAGCATCAGGTTCTCGTCAGGGCTGCCACCACGCACATAGAGACCCGAGGTGCCTTCCGTGCCGCTTTGCACACCGGGAAGCAATTGCAATACCTTCAGGACATCCGTTTCGCCGAACATGGCAGGCACTGCCTTGATCTGTGCTACGGGGATGTCTACGGCACTCATCTGCGACCCGCGTACACCCAAGTCCAGACGGTTGCCCACGATGGTCACCTCCTCCAGTGCCGAGTGTGCCTGCATGGCAATGTTGAGTACGGTGTCGCACGTCAGTACGAGCGATATTTTCTGCGGTGTGTAGCCTACATACGAAGCCGTCAGTTCCACCGCTCCTTGGGGCAGCGTGAGCGAGTAGAATCCATAGGCATTGGTCACCGTGCCGCTACCGCTCGCATAATCATATACCGTAGCCCCTATCATTGTCTCCTCGGCCGCTCCATCGGTGATGTAACCGCTGATGGTGTGGTGCTGCTGAGCCATGGCAGATAGGGAAAGCATGGCCATAAGGGTGTATGTAAAAAGTCTCTTCACAATTATAATTCTGTAGGTTAATGATTGTGGGCCTGGTTAAGAATCTGTTACTCGGCTTAATCGCATTTGGGCATCTTATAATAAAAGCACCCCGCGGGTGCTTTTATTTATCGCTTCTTATACTCGTTCAAGCCCTCTTCGAGGAACTTGACGTAGGCATCGATGTCCTCATCGTACGAGCGAGGGGTGTTCAATGGATGACCTGTATTGTCGAGTAGTACGTAGAAAGGTTGTGCGTTGGCACCAAACTTGGTACGCTGCAGATAGCTCCACTTGTCGCCGATGCTACGTAGTACCACCTCCTTGCCGTTCTCGGTGAGACGGATGGGCTCGGGGAGGGGAGTCTTGTCGTCCACGTAGAGGCTGATGAGCACGTAGTCGTTGTTGATGAGGTCGAGTACCTTGTCATCGGCCAGTACCGACTGCTCCATCTCGCGGCAGTTGACACAGCCATAACCGCTGAAGTCGAGCATCACGGGCTTCTTCTCCTGACGGGCAATGGCCATACCTTGATCATAGTCCATCGACTGCGGATGCAGCTCTTGCTCATAGAGGTTGAAGTCCTGAGTGCTCATAGGAGGAGCAAAGGCGCTGATAGCCTTGCAGGGAGCGCCCCACAAGCCGGGCACCATATAGATGGCGAAGGCAAATGACACGAGGCCGAGCATGAAGCGGGGCACACCCACCTTGCGGTCGTCATCATCGTCATGGGGGAACATAATCCACTTCATCAGGTATGCGCCGAGCAGTGCGAAGAGGGCAATCCACAGGGCGAGGAAGGTCTCACGGTCGAGGATATGCCAGCCGTAGGCAAGGTCGGCCACAGAGAGGAACTTGAGCGCGAAGGCCAGCTCCACGAAGGCCAATACCACCTTCACGGTATTCATCCAGCCGCCGCTCTTGGGGGCAGCCTTGAGCCATGCGGGGAAGATGGCAAACAGGGTGAAGGGCAAGGCCAGCGCGATGGCGAAGCCGAGCATTCCGATGGTGGGAGCCAAGATATTGCCTGAGGTAGAAACCTCTACCAGGAGGAAACCGATGATGGGGCCGGTGCATGAGAACGACACCAGTGTGAGTGTGAAGGCCATGAGGAAGATGCCGAGCAGTCCGCCCGTCTTCTCAGCCTTGCCATCCACAGCGGTAGTCCATTTCTCGGGCAGGGTGAGCTCGAAAGCACCCATGAACGACATGGCGAATACCACCAGCAGGAGGAAGAAGAAGAGGTTGGGGATAGCGGCCGTAGACAAGGCGTTGAGGGCCGAGGCACCGAACAGCAGTGTCACGAGCAAGCCCAGCAGCACGTAGATGACTACGATAGATATACCATATATATAGGCATCGCGACGGCCCTTCTTCTTGTCGCCACTGCGCTTGAGGAAGAAGCTCACGGTCATCGGTATGATAGGCCATACGCAGGGAGTCACGAGAGCTACGAGACCGCCGGCAAGTCCGAGCAGGAAGATAGCCCAAAGCGACTGGTTAGCCGTGTCGGCTGTGCCCTTAGGCTGACCCAATTCCTCGATGACGGGCTCCCAGAGGGCACCAAAAGGAGAGGCGCTTGCTTTCTCTACGAGGTTATCGGAGTTCTCTGAGTTCTCTGAGGGCTCAGTGGTCTCTGCAGGAGCAACTACCGGGGCAGCGGGGGCTGCCTTAGGCTCCTCTTTCTTGGGAGCCGGTGTCGCAGCCTCAGCTTTCTTTTGAGGGGCTGCAGGCGCGGTATATTTCCCTTCATACTTGAACTCCACGTTGGTAGGCGGCAAGCAGCTCTCGTCGTCGCAGGCACCATAGGTGAAGTAGCCCTGCACGAGGTAGTCGCCTTCGAGGATGAAGCGCTGCACGAAGGTTACCTTGTCCTCAAAGTAGCGCACGTCCATACCGAACATATCGTCATACTTGGCAATCTCCTTACCGTCGGTGAATCCCAGCTTGCCATCGAGGCGAGCGCCCTTGATGGTCTCTACGGTGAGCGCCGCAGCGGTAGGGCCATCCTCCAGTTCGGTAGAATACACATGCCATCCGGCATCAATCTTGGCAGCAATGCGCAGCTCGGCCACGCCTTCGCCCACCATAGCCCACGAAGCTTCACACTTGATAGGCTCATGAATCTGTGCTTGCATCATCACCGCTACACACAGCAGCGACAGCATTGCACCCATACGTCTAATCATAGATGTCATTATTAATTATTAAAATTTAGTGCAAAATTAGTGCAAGACGAGCGAAATATCAAATATATTTGGATATTTCCGAGTCACCGCCTAATTTCTGTTCTCAACTAAAGACCCTATAAATCGTGCGGAGGACAAAATGAGTTATTTGTTTTGATTCCGTGTTCCTCCTGTCTGTGCTACAAACGAAATAAATTCTACAATATTTTCCCCATCCAATAAATTATCATTACTTTTGTACACATTTATACAAAAAAATTACATGAAACCTATGAAAAAGACATCAGCACTCCTGCTCGTTGCTGCCTTGACGGGCATACCCGCAACATCGCAAGACATTGTTACAGAAGAGATTAAGACACGCATCTACGATACCTTCAGCACCTCGCTCAATGGAGAAGGCTCTGCGTATGAAGAGAACACCGAAATACCGGCGGAGCAGATATCGGCCACACGCGACAAGGTATGGAGTATATGGAAATCGGCAGTAGAGAACTTCGACGAGGAAAAACTGTTCGAGGTGACCGAACTGGAGAAGAGAGAGAAAAGTTCGTGGAAACTGCCTGCACACCTGGAGGCCAATGCCACCATGCCCTTCTATTGGGGGTGCAATGCTGTGGAGGTGGAACCTGACACCAAATATCCGCTGTTTCTCTATATGCACGGCTCCGGCGATAAGAACCAAGAATGGGAAACGGGTATTGGCCTCAGCTTACGCCGTTTTTACAGTCCTGGCATCTATTTTGTACCGCAGATTCCCAACACGAGCGAATACCGATGGGCCACACGCAGCAAGCAGTGGGCATGGGAGAAGCTCCTGCGCTTGGCTTTCCTCACCGATGAGGTAGATGCCAACAAGATATACTTCTTCGGGATTTCCGAGGGTGCGTATGGCAGCCAGCGCCTGGCGGCGTTCTATGCCGACTACCTTGCCGGTGCTGGCCCTATGGCCGGTGGCGAGCCATTGAGAAATGCTCCTATGGAGAACGTGGCCAACATAGCATTCTCTTTGCGCACAGGAGCGCTCGATGATGCGTTCTATAGAAACAAACTTACCCAGAAGGCACTCGAGGTTGCCGATGAACTGCAAAAGCAACATCCTGGATACTACAACCACTTCATCGAGGTCATCGAAGGCGACGGTCACTCGATAGACTATCGCCCCACAACCCCCTGGCTTGCAGAGTACACACGCGACCCGCATCCCGACTACTTCTTCTGGGAAAACTACGATATGTATGGTGGCCGACGCACCGGATTCTACAACCTGAGAGTCATGGAGCCCAGCCTCACCAACGACAATCAGGGACGCGCCTGCTATGAGATGACCCGCGAGGGTAACACCGTAACACTCGATGTGAAAAAGGTAACCTACACTACAGTATATGCGCCAAGTGGCATTGAAATCGATTTCACGAAGCAATACGAAACCATCACTAAAGGCAAGGTGCGCCTCTACCTCAACGAGAAGGAGTATGACTTCACACAACCCGTCAAGGTAGTGCTCAATGGCACGGAAATCTTCAACGGCATGGTGGGCACCAATCTGAAGACCATGGTGGAGAGTTGTGCCTACTACTTCGACCCCGAGCGCCTCTTCCCCGCAGCCATCGACATCGACATCGAGGAGATGAGTGCCACACCTACAGCAATAGACACTGTAGAGGCCGAACACGACAAGGATATGGCTACGGTGGTTTATGACCTTGGCGGGAGGAGAGTAGAGCAACCCGTAGAAAAGGGTATTTACATCCGCGATGGCCAGGCTGTCATGGTAGGCCAATAAGCTGTAGGGGCCGGTTTCCATATAGCCCTGCCTGCACTCCCCATACTTATTATATGTGTGCTAAGAATCTGTGTTAAGTTTTTTTAGTATATCTTGATGGTTATTACATACAATTATCGTATATTTGCCTTGATTAAATAAAGGTTGGATTTTAACAATAAACACACAACTGATATGAAGAGAAAGAGTATATTCGCAGCGTTGCTGGTCATGAGCGTAGCCCTGCATACGACGGTGGCGGCTCAGGAGAAGGCTACATTGAGTGCGAAAGTGTATGGCTATCAGCAGGCAATGGTCTATTTCGATTGTATGCAGACACCGCTCATAGCGGCCGAGTTTCACACAAACCCCGGCGAGGAGCACCTCTACAGCTTCGAGTGCGAAGGCCTGATGTGCCTCACCATCAACGGACGCACGACGGTGATGCTGCTCCCGGGCGACAGTCTGCACGTGGAGATGAACTACGAGGGCAAGAATGCTACGGTGGACTATAGCGGCACCGAACGTGCGGTACACAACAACCGCCTGCTCAAGAGCATCGACAACCTGAAGCGTAGCATGCGCTACCGTAGCCAGCTGCTCGGATGCGTGACGCTGGACATCAAGCCGAAGGCACGTATCGATGACTCGCGCATACTGATGGAGAAGGCCACGGCACTCATCGAGAAGAGCCAGGCAAGCGAGGATGCCAAGAACTACGTACGCGCTATCATCGACTACGACGTATACATGTCGTTCATCGAGTATCCGGTGATGTATGAGAGCACTCGTGGACTCTCTCTCGCCGAACAGGAGATAGGCGACTACTGGAGCATTGCCGATGGCTATACCCCACGCTCCGATACGGCTGCATTGCGCTGTCCCGAATATGCGAGCCTGCTGATGCGCTACTGCTTCTACCTGAACGAGAAGGCGGCCAAGGCCAAGGGCGAGCAGTATGCCATGCCCACAAAGATGGAGGATATGTACAAGGAACTCTCGGTCTGTTACGAGGGCGACCAGCGCGACTATGTGCTGTATACCTTGTTGCGCAACTTCATAATGAACGGCAAGGAAATAGAGCGTGCCGATGTGTTGTACAAGGACTATATAGAGAAGTATAATACCAGTGCATTCCATAAGGGAATATTGGAGATGCTGTTGCAATAAGGATTGAGGTCTCTGACAACTCTGAGCACTCCGAGAGCTCCGAGGACTCCGAGAAAAACAATAACATCCATGAATATGAAATCATTTCACAAAATACTCATAGCCGTTGCGGTGCTTGCGTGGAGCATTCCCATGCAGGCGCAGACGGAATGGAAGGAGAGACCCGTGAGCCTGAGAGTGAGCAACCAACCCTTGGGTAAGGTGCTCGAGATGGTGGCCGATGCTGCAGGCGCGAAAATCACCCTGCAGGGGGTGTCGCTATGGAACATCAACAAGCCTACGAGCCTTGTCGTCAAGGACAAGCCGCTCGACAAGGTGTTGGGCGAACTCATCGGAAACCAGAACGTGGTGATACGTTACGAGGGTGAAGGCCAGATTATCGTGGAGCCCGACAGGCAGTTTGCCTCCGACAAAGTGGAGCTCAACGTCTCGGGGCAGGTCATCGACAAAGCTACAGGCGAAGCGCTGATAGGCGCAACGGTGCTCATAACCGACGGTACAGGTAAAGACAAGGGTGCTCGCGGATGCATCACCGACATCGACGGCAAGTTCAGCATACGCGTAGGCAAGAAGGAGTCGATCAGTATATCCTATATAGGCTACGAGGCTGTGTCTAAACAGATAACAAAGGAAGAGGGCAACCTTATCATTGAAATGAAGCCGAGCATCGAACTCGACGACGTGGTGGTCACCGGTATCAGCCGACGCAATAAAAACAGCTTCACGGGTAACTACGTGGAGGTTAAGGGCGATGCGTTGCGGAAGATGAATCCAACGAACATCCTCAAGGGGTTGCAGTTCTTTGACCCGAGTTTCAAGATTATCGAAAACAATAAGACCGGCTCGGATCCCAATGCGGAGCCCGACTTTCAAATACGTGGCGACCAGTCGTTGGGCACCAAGTCGATGAACAGCATGGATCTTATGCTCGACAACGTGTCAAGTCGTCCCAATACACCGCTTTTCGTACTCGATGGATTCATCGTGCCCATGAGCCGTATCCTCGACCTTGACCCCGAGCGTGTGGAGACCATCACCATCCTCAAAGACGCTGCCGCCACATCGGTATACGGTTCGCGAGCTGCCAACGGTGTAGTGGTAGTAGAGACCAAGGTAGCCCCCGACGGTGACCTTTCTGTATCGTACAACGGTACGATGACTGTGCAGACTCCTGACCTCACCGATTATAACATGATGGATGCCGCCACGAAGCTCGATACCGAGTGGCGTGCCGGACTCTACAACCCTGCTAATGCCAGCGATATGAACCTCTACAATAGGTATCGGCGCTACGTGCTGGGTGGAGTCGACACCTACTGGCTCTCGAAACCCTTGCGTACAGCTTTCCAGCACCGCCATTCGGCCAGCGTGTCGGGCGGAACAGAAGTATTCCGTTACAGCCTCGATATCAATGCTGCCATGCAGCCCGGTGTGATGAAGGAGTCGGCAAACAATACCAAGGGCGTCAACTTCAACATGACTTACATGAAGGAGAAGTTTACGATGCGTGCCAACGTGAGCCTCAATGAGTCGAACAGCAGCAACTCTCCTTACGGCTCATTTTCTCAATACACTCGCCTGAATCCTTATTATATACCTGAGGATACCAACGGCAACCAGCAGAAGGTTCTCGACAACAATACCGTGAGCGGACAGAGTACCATCATCACCAATCCCCTGTACGATGCTACTCTGGGTATCAAGGATCTCAGCCAAAGCCTCAACATGACTACCAGTCTCAACCTGGAATACATGGTGCTGCGCAATTTGCGCATCACCGAGCAACTCTCCTATACACGCGGAATGGCAGGTACCGACAGGTTTCTCCCTGCCGACCATACCAGCTTCGAACTTGAGGACGACCTTACACGCAAGGGAAGCTACTTCAAGAGCACCGGAGAGATGGCATCATGGTCGAGTAACTTAGGTATCAACTATAACCTCGTGCTGGGCAAGCACCTCTTCAGTGCCTTTGCCAACTGGACCATTAGCGAGGACCGCAACGACTACGTCAACCTCTCGGCCACCGGTTACCCTGATGCCCACATGGATGACTTCATCTTCGGCAACAAGATGGAGACCAGTATGACCAACATCGGTAGCGAGAATATATCGCGCTCGATAGGTCTCATAGGGCAGTTCTCATACAGCTATGACAACCGCTACTCGGCCGACTTCAACCTCAGCGGTGAGGCTTCGTCGCGCTATGCCAAGCACGACTTCGTGCCCTTCTGGTCGTTGGGCGGACGATGGAATGCCCACAATGAGAAGTGGCTGCAAGGCTATCTGTCGAACTTTGTGTTGCGAGCCAGCTACGGTATCACTGGTGAACAGAACTTCAGCCCCTCTGATGCCATCGAGTATTACTCGTTTGCTGGCACCATGCGCCCCTATCACTCATTCCCCGTGCTGGGTGCTTTGCTGAGCGGACTCAACAATGCTGAACTCGGCTGGGCCAAGACTCACAACACCAGCCTCTCGCTTGACCTCGGCTTCTGGAAGAACCGCGTTAACACCACCTTCAACTATTACAATAATATCACCAAGGAACTGCTCACCAGCTACGATCTGGCTCCCTCAACGGGGTACCCTACCATGGTGATGAATGCCGGAGAGTTGCAGAATCGTGGCTTTGACGCTACACTCAACATCATTGCCATGCAGAATCTTCGCAAGGAGTTCTTCTGGACCATTAGTGCCAATGCCAACTGCAACCGTAACCGCATACTCAAGCTCTCCGATTACCTTAAGAAGGTCAATGAGGAGCAGATGAAGTCGGACGATGCACCATTGCCCCAATACCGCGAGGGCGAATCCACCACCACGCTCTACGTAGTGCGATCGCTCGGTGTCGACCCCGTCACCGGCAAGGAGGTATATCTGAAGCGCGATGGCACCAAGACCTTCATCTGGGATGCCACTGACAAGGTGCCCGTAGGAGATACCAATCCCACGGTGAGCGGTACGGCTTCTACCAGCATCAACTGGAAGGACTTCTCATGCTCGATTGGCTTCACCTACAAGTATGGCGGTGTGGTATATAACCAGACGTTGGTAGACAAGATAGAGAACCAGAACGTGGCCTATAACCTCGACAATCGTGCCGGTCAGGGACGTTGGGAGAAACCCGGTGATGTGACTTCGTACGTAGGCTTCAGCCCCACTGGTGCCAACACACCGGCAAGCACACGTTTCATCATGGACGACGATGAGATAAGGCTGGCCACCTTGAATATGGGCTACCGCTTCAAGGGGGATGACTTCAAACTCCTGCAACAAGCCAATATTGACGTATTGGCTCTGAACTTCACCACCAATGACCTCGCCCGACTCTCTCGGGTGAAGATGGAACGCGGACTCGACTACCCGTTCGCACGCTCCTACACACTGTCAATGTCTATAATGTTCAGATAAGTTCTTGTGCACTCCGAATTCTCCGAACCCTCCGACTAAGAGATCGTAAATAATGAAAACAACCATAAAATGAAGAAAATAGCATACTTTCTCATCGCCTTGTTCACCCTCACCTCATGTGAGCAGTGGCTTGATGTGACACCCAACACAGATGTGCCCGCCAAAGAACTTTTCACTACTGAAAACGGTTTCGAAAGTGCCCTTGCAGGCCTCTACATCACCATGACTGAGGAGAATACCTATGGTAAGAACCTCAGTTTTGGACTAGTGGATCAGTTGGCACAAATGTACGACAAGCTCCCCGATGGCACTTCAGACCGTCGCAGCATATACATCTACGACCGCGAGACCAGCGGTGCATACAACACCAAGGGGGTGCTGGCCAGCATCTGGCAAGCGCAATACCATACTATTGCCAATGCCAACAACCTGCTCAAGTGGTGGAATCTCAATGGAGAGGCAGTGCTCACCGACACCATAACCCGCCGCATGATACGTGGCGAAGCTCTTGCTCTCCGCGCTTTCCTGCACTTCGACCTGCTACGTGGCTGGGGTCCCATGCACTATGCTGGCAGCGACGAGGCCAAGGCCATGAGGTGCATGCCCTACCGCACCGTGGCCGACCATTCCAAGCAACCTTTGCTGCCGGCCAGCGATATCGTGAACCACATCATCGCCGATCTCAATGAAGCTCGTGAGTGCATGAACTACGAGAAGGAACTCGACCTGAGCGACCCAACGAGCGATCGTAACATGCGCTTCAACTACCATGCCATCAATGCCCTGCTGGCTCGTGTATACAACTATGCTGGACTGCAGGATAGTGCTGCCCATTATGCCAAGATGGTAATTGGGGAGTGCGGGCTCACCCTCCAGAATGGCAACGACAACGATCCCATCCTTACCAAGGAGATGATTTGCGGATTGAGCATGCACGAGCTGAAAGACAACCTTTCCGAATACTTTGCTTTTGGCGAAAAGATTGCCACCAAGTACTATTTGAACATCAGCACCCTGAATGCCCTTTTCGAGACCACAGGCACCGAGAGCGAGGACATGCGGGCCAAGGGTACAGCCTTCCATATCAGCACCGAATTGCAGAGCGCCATCTCCCTCAAGTATATTGACAACGACAATGAGGTTGTTCCTCTCATACGCCTCCCCGAGATGTACTATATAGCTTGCCAGTCAGTGGCTGCAAGTGACGAGGCTGCCACATACATCAACAGCGTGCGCAACAAGCGGGGCATCTCCAAGACCAAGGATGTAGCTTGCGACACCGATGAACAACGCATCGCTGCTCTCAACCGCGAGTATCGCAAGGAGTTCTATGCCGAAGGCCAGTACTTTTGGTTCCTCAAGACCAATGGTGTCGTAGGCAATCTTACCCACAGCCCCGAGGTGACCCTTGTGGCCGAGAACTTTGTGTTCCCGCTCCCCGATGCTGAGGTCGAGTATGGCTGGACCGAAGAAAGCAGCAATGAGGAGAGTGAAGGATCTACCGAAGGCTCTAAATTTTATCATCACTGATGCTTCGATTTATCGTAACTTAAGACTGATGTATGTTCAAGTAAATTTCATTTATTGGTTACGGGTATGATTGATTTATGGAACCAGCCAAGAAGATACTTTCGGTCGCTGCAAAAAAATATTCAAGCAAGCTTGATGTTTTTCGCTCGCTTATTCGTATCTTTGAACCCATGAAAGCTATTGTATTGTATGGTGCGGAACATTATAACCAAATAACACGCGACGACATGAAAAATAAAGCAAGCTGTATTTTTGGAATTCTGTGCTTTGTGCTGCTCTTTATGTCCTGTGAGAAGATTGAGCCGGAACGATATAACAAGGAGGCCAATGGAGCCTATTTCGACTACGACTATGCGACGGACTTTGACCGTATGGTCAACTTTGCCGATCATATCGTGGGCAATCCTGATACGGTGACCGTGGCATTGAAGGTGAAGCTGCTCGGTTACCTCAAGGAGGAGGGACGCACATTAGCGGTGAAGACACGCGCTATAGAGGGTTGCGAACTGGCCGATGTCGTTATCGAGGAGGTGATGTTTGCCAACAACGAATATGAAAAGGTGGTGGAGGTCAAGGTGTGCCGTCCCAAGGTTGAGGACGTGTTGTATGCCGTATGCATATACCTTGACGGCAGCGGTGACATAGGTGCGGGCATCAAAGGCAAGGATGAAATTAACCTCTATGTGACAGAATCGTACGAGCAGCCCATCGTGTGGTATAGTCATGTCAGCACCTACCTCGGCGAATGGGAAAGGGCGAAGCATATATTCTTAGCACAGCACACGGGCGACGACCATTTCTACTTGCGCTTGTACGATGAGGAACTGGGCATACACCTCTACGACTCTATCATCGCACTCAATGTGAGTGCCGTGAATGCACTGCTTGCCCACAAGCCTGCCGACTCAATCTCAATCGACCTGCCGATATTAAAGGAAAGCGACTATCCCGACTACAGCGAACCCTACTTCTGGAACGACCACGAAAGCCTGCTGGGTATGTACAGAGCCAGTAAGTTTTGTCGCTTCGTTCTGATGATGGGCGGCTCAGGCACTCGGGATGTGGCAACTCTCTTTGCCAGCGAAGCGGCCAGACTGAAGATGGAGGAGGTGGCTGGTGACTTTCACAAGGACGATGTGCTGTATATGCTGAATGAGTATTACGCCTATGCAAGGGTGGGTTACCCAATAGCCGAATACAAGGATCTATGCTGGGTGGAGATGAAGAGCGATGTGAACTACACGGTGAGGATTCCCTACTGGTGGGAAGACCCCCACGGACTGGGCACTGCAGGCATCGTGAAGAGATATTTCGGTGAATACGCGGACGACAAGTATCAATTTATGCTGAAGACGATAATGAAAGAGGATGGGGTGGAGCACTTCGTGGCAGCCTCTCTGTTCCCTTTCATATATGACAAGACAACGGGCACTTACGTTTGGGACAACTCTCCTCTCGGTACCCGACAACTCGCAGGTGAAGCACGCCTCAAGGAGTGCTATCGCCTCATTAAAGCGGCCAATGACAGGCGTCCCGCATCGAGACGATTTGATATACCGGAAGTAGAACTATGACATTATGAAAAAGATAACCTCACTCCTGCTGTTGGCATTCCTGCTTGCCGGGTGCTACGAAGACAAAGGAAACTATGACTACACCTTAGGCACGATGAATGAGATTGTGTCTGTCACCTTCACCCCATCGGTAAGTCAGGGGGCAGAGGGCAGTGTCATTGAGGTGCAGCAGGCTCTTGACTCGGCCAGTACCACGCGCCGTATCGAAGCCACCGTGGAGCAGACGTTGGCCAAGAGCCTTGACGACCTCGACTTCTACTGGTGCCGCACCTATACCGGCCATCGGGGAAAGAGCGTCAGGGATACCCTGCGCACGGTGGGCTACATGGAGTTTGACCTTCCCGTAGGCCAAGCGATGACCTACAATATATTCCTACAGATATATGACCGTACCACCGATTTGTCACACTACGAGGCTTTCAAGGTTAACACACGCCCTGTGTTCAAGAACAGCCTCTTCGTGCTGCACGGCAATGAAGGAAACCGCCAGGTAGGCAACATCGAGGTCGTTGGCAATGAGACAAAGATATACACCGATGTGAAAACGGTGACCCGCGATGTCAACCATTACGCGGATGCCACCGGACTAGCCTACACCACCTTCATGGATATCCCCGAAGACCTGTCACGGTTTGGCATCACCAGTACACTGACCGTCTTCGGCTCCAATGGTGAAACAAAGGCATACAATCCTCACGGCATGCAGGTCAAGTATACTGCCCCACAGATGTTCAAGCCTGAGAGCGAGGCCTTCATCTTCAAGAAGTTGGTGCAGACTGGTGATCCCACCAACTTCACCCAATACAAGGTTGTGCTTTCGGAAAACGGTGATGTGTACGTGGGAAATTGTGTGCATGCCCTTTACAAGCCTGGACAAGGGTGTGAGAACAATCCTGCCATACTGCACCAGACTGACTACACGATTACGGCTGCCACCATCACCTACAACCGTTTCCTGTTGTGGGATGCCAAGCACGGACGTTTCCTCTATGCAGCCAAGGAGGACTCTGGATTTGCCCGTGATGAAGTGTCATCCATCAAACCCAACTGCATGTCGATGAATCCGCTACTCGATGCTCACGTCAAGTTCCAAGGATTACAGAGGTCTCCTGCGGAAATGACCGCCGTGATGGGATACACAAACTATCGGGATAACTATGAACAACAGAACGCCTATTTCATTTTCCGCGATGAAGTCACCGGTGACTACTACCGTTACGAACTACTCAAGCAGGACATTGGTGATGGCAGCAAGGCACCCCAACGACACAGTGCTGGGGATGAAGAAAGCGAAGCTCCCTCGGCCTACACTATTCTGAGCGAGAAACGGCTTGTTGGGTTCACTCCTACTTATCCGAGCACCGTCACCTACAACTCATGGTTTACCACCAACAACCTCTTCTTTGCTGAGGGTGGCACCGTATACCGATACAATGTCTCCAATGGCGACCGCTACGTAGTATACGAGGCACCAGCGGGCTATGAGGTCACCCAGATCAAGTTCCGCACCGAAGACAGTTCTACCTTCAATGCCGATCTTGGCTTACACCTCAATATCGTGATGCACGACGGCACTCACGGTGCCATAGCGGAAATCAAGTTTACCACCGCTGCCGACCTTGACGAAGACTACCCCACACTCTTCTACGACTGCGATAACGATGGCAACCGTTGGGGTGAAATTGCAGATGTCCTATTTGTCTACGATTATATATATAAGATGGTGTATTGAGTATCCCTAATGCTTTTTTGTCGCATCAGTGCTTATAATACGGTTTGGGATTTTCTGATTATAGGCATCTGGTGATTGTGTCTCTACTCCTTGGCGGGGGCTAATTGCAGTCCTGCTAACCATGTGTTAAGGCATTGTCCATACAGCGATGTATGCCTATGTCATCAGTTTGTGGCTGATGAACAAATCTATTAAAGAATATGTTGATTTGATAAGTTTAACGTATTGATTTGTTAAATTTATTTATAATCATGACTAATCTTGGTTAATTTGTTCGGCAGTTTTTAAGAAGTCTTGTATATTTGCAATATGAAAAGGAGGACGATTATAATATTAGGCTTGATAATGGTCTGCTCATTCCTCGCTCTGCTTTCTTTGCAAGTAAGGTATATAGAGGAGATGGTGACTATGCGTCGTGAGCAGTTCGATGAATCGGTGAAGCGTAGTCTCTACAATGCTGCCCATAAATTGGAACTGTATGAGACGATGCGCTATTTAGAGAAGGATGCCGCTGAGGCTGTCAACCGACCTGAAGTGGGGGTAGAGATTCATCAGTATGATTTCAAGAATTCGAAGGATGGCAAGGTGTCGTCTTTTGAGATGCGCACTATCATTATGCCTAAGCGTCCTCAACAGGAGAAGAAGGATATACCTGAGGCTTCGCGCTCGCTGCAGGATGTAATCCGCAGCCGCTATGCTCATCAACGAGCATTGATGGACGAGGTGATATATAAGATATTGTATACGGCAAGTAGCCAGCCTCTGGAGGCTAGGGTCAATTTTCGGGCACTGGATCGCGACTTGCAGGCTGAGCTGTTGAACAATGGTATTGAGATACCTTACCATTTTACGGTGTCGACGAGCGATGGACGTGAGGTGTATCGTTGCTCGGATTATGAGGCTACGGGAGAGGAGGATGCCTATTCACAAATTTTATTTGGCAATGATCCGCCTAATAAGATGGGAGTGCTAAAAATACACTTCCCTACAATGAACAGTTATATATTCAGTTCCGTTCGTTTTATGATACCTGCTCTGTTCTTTACGGTGGTATTGTGTTTGACGTTTATGTTCACACTTTATATTATATTCAGGCAGAAGAAGGTAACGGAACTTAAAAATGACTTTATCAATAATATGACGCACGAGTTCAAAACACCGGTATCAACTATTTCATTAGCTGCACAGATGCTGGCAGATGACTCTGTGTCGAAATCGCCACAGATGATGCAGCATGTGACTGGTGTCATCAATGATGAGGCCAAGCGCTTGCGGTTCCAGGTGGAGAAGGTGCTCCAGATATCGTTGTTCGATGAGCAGAAGGCTACCTTGAAGACGCGCGAACTCGATATCAACGAGTTGTTGACGGGGGTAGTGAATACCTTTGCACTCAAGGTGGAGAAGAATGGAGGCACGATAGTGACGCATCTGGATGCTACGAGGCCGATTGTGATGGGCGACGAGATGCACATAACCAATGTCGTGTTCAATTTGTTGGACAATGCGGTGAAGTATAAGCGTGACGATGAACCGCTGCGTCTTACCATCCGCACATGGAACGAGGCCGGCAAGTTTTGTCTCTCTATTCAGGACAACGGTATAGGTATCAAGAAAGACAACCTGAAGCGTGTGTTCGACCGTTTCTATCGGGTGCATACAGGGAACGTGCATGACGTGAAGGGCTTCGGTCTTGGACTCGCGTATGTGAAGAAAGTCATACAGGATCATCGGGGTTCTATACGGGCCGAGAGCGAACTTGGCGTGGGAACAAAGTTTATAATTGTATTACCTTTATTAAATAGTAAGTGACTATGGGCGAAAAATTAAGTATTTTGCTATGCGAAGATGATGAGAATCTTGGCATGCTTCTAAGAGAGTATTTGAACGCAAAGGGATATAGCGCAGAGCTGTTTCCTGATGGCGAGGCTGGCTATAAGGCTTTTTTGAAAAATAAGTATGACTTGTGTGTGCTGGATGTGATGATGCCCAAGAAGGATGGATTCGCATTGGCACAAGAGATACGTCAGGTGAATGCAGAGATCCCCATTGTATTCCTCACGGCCAAGACCCTCAAGGAGGATGTGCTCGAGGGATTCAAGATTGGTGCCGATGATTATCTGACCAAACCCTTTAGCATGGAGGAGCTTACGTTCCGTATCGAAGCCATCCTGCGCCGTGTACGTGGCAAGAAGAGCAAGGAGAGTAGCATGTATAAGATTGGCCGCTTTACCTTTGATACCCAAAAGCAGTTGTTGACGATTGACGGACGGCAGAACAAACTGACTACAAAAGAGTCTGAACTGCTGGCACTGTTGTGTGCTCACTCGAATGAGATACTACAGCGCGACTTTGCTCTGAAGACTATCTGGATTGACGACAATTACTTTAATGCACGCAGCATGGATGTATATATCACTAAGTTGCGCAAGCATTTGAAGGAAGACGAGTCTATCGAAATTATCAATATTCATGGCAAGGGGTATAAGCTAATCATCCCTGAAAACGTAGAGGCCTGATGGGTTGTGTATAAAGTAAAAGCGAGAGCACTCAAGTGTTCTCGCTTTTATTTTTGTGTTTAGTCTCTTTTATTGGAACTTCTTGTTGAGGATAATGTATAGTACGACTCCTACAATCATGGCGCCAAATGCACCGAACTGAACTCCATTGATGTTATTCCACCCCATAAAATAGCTGAGTACTAATACGATGGCAGCAATAACAACAAGGATGAGACCTAAGTTTTTCAAAAAATCATTCATAATATTATTGTTTTTTAGTTCTATTGCAATTAATTATCTGCAAAGGAACACAATATTCTTCAATTAAGAAAATAATTTACTTGAAATTTTTCTTGAGTAGGGCTTATTTTTATGTTGGTAGCGCATTTGTGGAATTGGTTAGCTGTCAGCCAAATCGATAAGAAAGAAGGTGGTCTCCTTTATTTGTGTCGCTTGGCCAGCTCGTCTTCGAGGTCTGAAAGTGAACAGCCCATCTGCTCGGTGAGCACGAGGAGGTGGTAGAGCAGGTCACCTGCTTCGTAGAGGTAGCGTTCACGGTTTCCGTCGATAGCTTCGATGACGGTTTCTACAGCCTCTTCGCCCACTTTTTGGGCAATCTTGTTCACACCCTTGTTGAAGAGATAGGTGGTGTATGAGCCTTCGGGCATTTTGGCGTGGCGGTCTTTGATGCAGGCTTCGAGTGTACCGAGGAAACCCTCGTTGTCGCGGGTGTCAAAACAGGCTACGGTGCCGCGATGGCAGGTGGGACCGTCGGGGCGGGCCATGATGAGGAGCGTGTCGCCATCGCAGTCCATAAACATATCTACGATGTGCAGATAGTTGCCGCTGGTCTCGCCTTTGGTCCATAGGGCCTGGCGACTACGGCTATAAAAGGTGACGCGCCTTTCGGCTTGACTCTTCTCGAAAGCTTCTTGGTTCATGTAGCCGAGCATCAGCACTTTGAGGCTGTCGGCATCCTGGATGATGACGGGCAGGAGTCCGTCGGCGTTTTTGCTGAGGTTGAATTCTTGGAATTGCATTATTATTGTTTTTAGTTGTTCTTATTTTTTATAGGAGATTGTGGAAGAGCTTATATCCCTAAGGGAGGTCGCCTATCTTCTCACTACTATCCCCCGTTCGCTGAGTGCTTGTTTGAGCACAGGAATCGGTATTTCGCCGTAGTGGAAGATGCTGGCTGCAAGAGCAGCATCGGCGCGACCGTGTGTGAGCACATCGGCAATGTCATCGATACTGCCGGCTCCGCCCGAAGCGATGATGGGGATTCGCAGGTGTTGGGCCAATCGGGCAAAGGTGTCGCAGGGATAGCCTTGGCGTGTGCCGTCGTGGTTCATTGAGGTGAACAGCAGTTCGCCTGCCCCGCGTTCCTGTGCCTCATGTGCCCAGGCAAAGAGCTCCTTGTCTGTATTGCGCTTGCCACCATGCGTGGTCGCCAACCACTGGCCGTCGGTAAGGCGGGCATCAATGGCGATGACTACAAATTGCGAACCATACTTCGAGGCAATCTCGTCAATGAGGCTCGGGTTGCGTATGGCAGCACTGTTGATGCTCACCTTGTCGGCACCGGCATCGAGCAGTCGGGCTGCATCGTCCAGTGTGCTGATACCCCCACCTACGGTGAAGGGGATGTCAATGGACTCGGCGATGCGGTTCACCAAGTGAGTGAAGGTATTGCGCCCCTCCTGGGTGGCACTGATATCGAGGTAGACGAGTTCATCGGCTCCCTCGCTGGCATACTTGCTACCGAGAGCGACAGCATCGCCTACATCGCGTAGTCCTTCGAAATTGATACCCTTGACTGTGCGCCCATCTTTGACATCTAAGCAGGGTATGATACGTTTGGCTAACATCTTCTTAGTTGTGGCTCCCCTTCCCCTCCGAAGGAGGGGTGAATAATCATCACGGGAGTTTTTTATTTATTATACACTTCATTATTAATTGGGGAGGACTCAGTAATTCCCCTCCTTGGAAGGAGTTAGGAGAGGCCTCTTCTTATCTCTTCCAATGTAATCCGTCCCTCATAGATTGCCTTCCCTACGATAACGTGGCGCAGGTTCATCTCATTGAGACGGAATATGTCGTCCATGGCGCTGATGCCGCCACTCACGATGATCTCCTGCTCGGGGTATGCCGTTTGTAGGCGGGTGTAGAGGTCAAAGGATGGCCCCTGCAGCATGCCGTCCTTGGAGATATCGGTACAGATGACCTCACGTAGCCCGTGGGGACGGAAGCGGTCAATAAGTTCCTCGATGGTCTGCTCCGATTGCTCCAACCATCCATGGATGGCCACGCGGCCATCGTTGACATCGGCACCGAGGATGAGGCGTTCGCCTCCGTACTGTTCAAGCCAATGGGCAAACAATTCGGGTTGGCTCACTGCCACGCTACCTATGATAAGGTGGTGAGCACCAGCGTTGAAGGCATCGCGCAAGGCTTCGTCGCTCTTGATGCCGCCACCCCATTCTATATCGAGTGAGGTGCGCGTGGCAATCTCTTCCAATACGTGCAGGTTGCGGGGACTACTGCTCTTGGCTCCATCGAGGTCTACGAGGTGCAGACGCCGTATGCCTACGTCCTGATAGCGCAGTGCCATGTCGAGTGGTGAAGCATCGTACTGCTTCTTTTGGTTGTAGTCACCTTTGGTAAGGCGCACACATTTGCCGTTGATGAGGTCTATGGCAGGGATTATATTGATCATACTCTACTAATACTTTTGTATGCATCGACAAAATTAGTGCAAGCCAAGAGAAAACGCAAATTTCTTTAATTATATTTTCCTCCTTGTCACTCGGCAGAGATTAAGATTGATTATTTCTGCTCTTGTTTGGGCCTGTAATGAACGAGAAGCCCACACCTTACGGTATAGACTTCTCTTATAAATCATTTGAAAAAGTTTTACACTTTTTCTTGCGAGTCATAGGCATGCTTCATGTCCTTGCGCCTCGTAGGGGCGTTCACGTCATTTCTTGTTCCACAGATCCCCCCATGTACCACGACGTCCGTTGGTCATGTTGGCATCAGCGTCGGTGATATCATCTGAAATCTCGAATGTATTTGTAGCACTTGAGGTGGCTATCATCTCTGCAGCCTCGATGTTCATAGCCTCCATGGTGGGGGCGATATATGCTATCTTATCCATTTTATTTAAGTCTTTAGGTTTATAAACTTACTTTACAACTTTCTTTCCGTTCACGATGTAGATACCCTTCTCCATTTTCTCGACGCGGCGGCCCATGAGGTCGTAGATGGCTGTTGACTGTAATCTGTAGTCCGTTGTCATCTCAATGCCTGTGGTGTCGTCATCGCCGAAACGGATGGTGAGTGAGCGTACGCCTTGTGTCGCCGGTACATTCAGGTATGCTTTGTGGTTGTAGACGTTGAAGGATGATTCTTTGCGGTAGAAGCCAGCCTTCTCGTTCTCGACTGTGAGCACATAGTTGGTGCTACCATCGGTGGGGAGGGTTATCTCCTGATACTCGGCATTGCCGGCATAGCCACGGAGCAGGTTGCCTGTGACAGGGGTACCTGCCTGGGAGGTGTATTCGAAGTTGTAGGTGTCGGCTGTACCACGCAGCACGGCACCGGTCTTGGCGGGGATGATGCCGTTGGCAATCTCAGTCATGGTGATGGTACCCTCATTGCCGTTCATCACGGGGGCTGTGGTGGCCACATAGGCTGTCACGCCCTCGGGGATCAGTGCCGATGTGTTGGAGTAGAAGGTGGCAATGCCGTGCTCGCCGATGGTGACTGTTTCGGGGGTGACCTTTGTCAGGTAGAATCTACTGCCGGTGTCGCTACCTGTGGCGTTACTGCTGTTCCACAAGGCCAAGTAGTCACCGCGTTTGTTCCAGTAGTTGTTGCCCTCGCTGGCCATACGGATGTAGCTTGCGGTGTTGTTGTCTTCCAGATTTAGTGTGCCATAGAATGTGGTGGTGTGGGTGGTGTTGTCGTGAGCCACCATAGATGCGCGGGCATTGGCCTCACTACCGTTCATGCCCAATACCTTGTATAGTCCGGTGGTGTAGTTGTAGATCTTGAATCCGCCACCATCCTGGCTCACGAATGCCCAATACCCCGTCTCATCTGCTACGGCTGTGCTGTTGGTCAGCTTGAGGTTACCGTTGCCATCGGTATAGGCAGCATTGAGGCTGACATAGCTACCTCCATGATGACGGATGGTATAGAACGGGGTGTTCTGGTCTATGTAGCTGACGTAGATGGTAGTGCCGTCAATGTTGACAATGGTCATCTTGCCCTCTACTTCGGCAGGGGTAATGTCATCCTTCAGAATATAATTGAGAGTTCGGATGGTAGCCCCATTCTTAAACTCCTGTCCATCGAAAGTCACGGTAGCTGAGGCATCGCCAAGCACGGTCACCAGATAGTCTTTGTAGGTAGGCTCAAACTCGCACATCTCCCATAGGGAGCAGGCGTTGCCGCTGCCAGGGCCACCAGAGTGGGTGTTTGGTTTCAAACCAGCACATGTACCATCGTTTGAGGTGGAATTATTGTTGAGGAACTTGTCGCCAGTGATACCAAAGGTGACTACGTTAGCTGTGTGGGTGGGCACTCCTAACGTCCATGCAGTGTTCTTTGTAGTGCTGGCCGTTACCTTGGATCCATCACTGTTGATATACTTACCCGACACTACGCTCTTGATATACCATGTTCCCTCGGTTGTTCCAGGCTCGAACATGAAATAGGTGGGCTCGCTTGAACGACCGTTGATTATCGTACCATTGTCACTGATGAATCCTGAGTGGTCTGTTGCTTTGCACTCAAGCGTATAGAACATCTCGGGGTTGATGGATGTGACCACCGTGGGTGGGGTGTACACTACAGTGATTTTACCGTTCTCCTTGTCAACGGTTACCTCAGAGGTATGGTTGACTATTGTCTTCACCTCCACATCTGCGGCAGTAAGGAACTCCGTGACGGTGACGGTTGAGCCATTGGCATACTCAGTGCCATCAAAAATGACTTTACCATTGGCATGGCCGGTAATCTCCACTGTATACTCGAGAGTATACACGTTGGGATTCTCGATGATTTGCATCACTGAGCCGTGATCGTTCCAGGTCCAGTTGCGCAGAGCTGTTGTGGCTTCGTTGTTTGCGATGCATGCAAAATAGATAGACTCATCGTTGTAGCCGCCTCCTGCATGGAAGCTGAAAGTACCTGCGTGGTTACCCTCATTGACGCGTATGCCGTCAAGTGCGGTCTTGGTCTCCGTGAACTTATAGTCTCTTCCACTGCGTGTCAAATAAGCCTTGCGCTCGGGTTGATATAGGTAGTACTTGCCCTCTTCGAGGATGATACGCCACACAGTGGTCTCGTCAAAAGGGTTTACTTCCTCCTTATATTTAGCAACGGAGGCTTCATTGCTGGGCTCGCCGTTTGGGAAACTGCTCGCACCTCGCACGCTGACATACTCGTTGGTGATGGTGCTGTTATATGCCCAATATCCCATGTTGTTCTTGGACTTGATCTGATAGAGCTTATAGTTCTTCAGCTCCGAGAGTGAGGTCACCTCTTTGTATGGCTCTGCGCTTAAGGTATAGGTTATCGTCACCTTGCGGTCTTCGAGGGCTACTGCGCCATCGTAGTTCTCTACTGTGGCGGGGGTCACCTGCTCGGCTGAGAAGTACTGGGTAGCACGGATGGTGCCGCCATCCTTGGTCTCGATATTGGCATACACGGCACCGCCGAGCGTGTTGTCCGGGAGGCCGGTGACCTCTACGGTGTAGAGCTGCTCCTGCTGCATGTCACCCTTGATGCTCACCTGGCTACCACGCATATACTCAGCAGGGATGTCGTAGGTGCCGTCGCCATTGATGACGCTGTAGGGCACGCTCACCTCCACCCAGTTGGGGTTGCCGTTATCGTCGAGCTGCTGCGATGCATTCACATTGTATCCATACTTGAGGATAAAGCCATACTGCACGAATCCGGGAGCAGGCACTATCTTCACCTTCAGAGGTTGCCCGTAAGCAGCACTGTAATTTTGAAGAGCGCTTTCGTCTACAGCCAGTTTAATATCACCATTGAGCTGCGATGCATTCACGGCTACCTTGTCGCCATGCACATCGAGCATGACATCGATGTATCCTCCACCATTCGAGATGATGTCGTTTGCTCCTGCGGGGTTACGGTTGTCCCAGTCCACCTTGTAGCGCATGCGATAGAGACCGGTCGGGGTTCCAGCCGGAACGGTAAACTTGGGTACACCGGCACCAATGGTGTTGCCGTTGGCCGTTGTGGTGCCGTCGCTCTTGTACCATGTTCCGTCTATCTGTGCAGCGCTGTAGCTTACGATTTCACTGCCAACGGCAGGTGTGCCGTCCGCATTAACCTCATAGTCGAATCGGCCATCGTTGTTCCAGTCTACATATACATAGCCACTCATCCAGTTGCCCGAGTAGCCGAATGTGGGCTGCACTTCAGCGCCGGCCTTGGCTGAGAACACGCTCTTGGCTGTATTGTCGCTATATACCTTGCCGTTGATGGCTGCCGATGAGTAGCTGACACCTGCCGAGGTGAGGCCTACACTGTTGAGCTTGCGGTCGTTGCGTGTGGTGGCCGCATCCTTCTCATAGGTGAGGGCATACTTGTCGGTCGAGAAGCGCTTGTCGGGGGTGTTGTCGATGACGATCTCGTCAATGTAGGCATACCAGTCAGCAGCGTCGGCATGGGGTGAGCGCACATCGGGCACGATGACGAGCGAGTGGATGTCGATACCGCTGTTGGCATTCTCCTCCTTGGAGTAGGAGAAGCCCTTGAAGCTGACCACGATGTCCTGCCAACCCTCCTTGGGCTTGATGTTACTGGTCGTGGTGGCCCAAAATTGTTCGTCCTCGCCAGTCTGCCAGTTCCAGCTCTCCTCGATACGTTTGCCGAGCCCAATCACCATCATGCGGCTTTCGGCGGGCTTGTCCTTGAGGTAGGCCATGATGTGGATATACTGCAGTTGCTTGGTCAGGCGGATTGGCTCCTTGAGGTCGATGCGCACGCCGAAGGTGTTGCTCCCGTGGCGGCTGCGGCGCAGCTTCACTACGTTGCCGGTGGTGTTGGGGGCTTTGCCCAGTACTTCGTCAACCTTGGTGTCGGGGTTGGCTACCACGCCAGCCTCCCAGTCGATGATAGGGGTCTCGGCACGGAAGGGGCTCTCCTCCCATGAGTCGTACACACTGATGGCCTTGTAGTCTTCCGTGTCGAATGTTATCGTGGTCTGTGCCTGTGCGGTGAGTCCGAAAAACATCAACGCAGCAGAAAGGATGATATTCTTTTTCATATTGTTTCCTGTTTTTTATGGTTAGTGTTGATGTTTATGTTTAGTATACATTCAAGTTAGAGAGCAAGGGGCAGGCGCGGCTGTCGAGGATGGTGATGCGCAACTGCTTGGCGCTGTATCCGTTGCCGTAGCTGCTGCTGGTGCTGCCGTTGAGGGGGATGATGCGCTTGTAGCCCACGGTAGTGGTTTGCATGTTGGGGCAGAGTTCGGTCCATGTGGAGCCGTCTTCGCTGTACTCAATCTTGAAGTCCTTGATGCGCTGTCCCAACTTGATGGGCTCCTGCATCACGAGGTAACGGATGGTCTGTGGAGTCTCCCATGTGAGCGTGATGGTAGCGTCGAGGTCGTCATCATTGGTACCCCAGTAGGTCTCCTTGTTGCCATCGGTGAGGTTGTCCTTCCCGTAGTTACCATTGGCGCCTCCGTCACGGGTGTCGTCCACGGTAATGGTGGCTGTCTTGGCCAGGTCGGTAGCTGGAGCGTTGAGTCCCTCCACGGGTACTGCCAGGCGCTGGTGAAGCATCTGACCTAATTCCACCAATCTGTTCACCGTATGCTCGGGGAGCACGCCATACTGGTCGGGCGGACAGTTGAGGATGAGCGTGGCATTGCGGCCTACGGTCTCGAGGTACATCTGGAACAGGCGCTCGGCGCTATGTATCCATTCGCCTTGATGCCAGAACCAACCACCACTGGTAGCCTTGGCGTCGCTCTCGCCGGGGTTCCAGAACCATCCGTTGATGTCGCCTTCCTCGCGTACAACGGTCTCGGACAGGTAGTCCGTCATGGCCCAGTTGCTCTCACCGGCATAGCCCGACTCGTTGCCAATCCAGCGGGCCTCGCCACCTACACCCCACATGATGCAGTTGGGGGCAATGCGGTGTACACGGGCACGCAGGTTGGGAACGTCGTAGTAGATCTCGGCATCGATATTGCGGCTGCCGCCCTCGCCACCGTAGTAGCCATCGCCACCGCGGGCGCCGTCGAACCACATCTCGAACTGGTCGCTGCCATACTCAGCCAACTCCTCACATTGTTTGAGGAATACTTCGGTCACATAGGTGTCCTTACCATAATGGGCCGAGTTGCGGTCCCATGGAGAGATGTAGAAGCCATATTTCATGTTGTGCTTGATGCTTGCCTGAGCAAACAGTTCAGGGATGTTGGTCGTGCGGCCATACTCATTACCCGAATTCTTGATGCTGTGCTCGGTAGTCGCTGTGGGCCACAGGCAGAAGCCGTCGTGGTGCTTCACCACGGCAATGCCGCCGCGCATGCCGGCAGCCTTCACTGAGGTCACCCACTGCTCGGGGTCGGGCTTGCCCAAGGGAGCGTAGGTCTTCTCGTCTTCATTACCAAAGCCCCATTCAAGGCCGGTAAAGGTATTCATTCCATAGTGGAAGAAGGCGTAAAACTCCGTCTCGTTCCACAAAATCTGTCGCTTGTGGGGCACAGGGTGACACGGTGCAGGCGCATTGTCCGGGTTGGGCAAGTCGTAGGTCTGTGCAAATCCCACCATCGGCATCATTAGGCCGAAAAGTAAAGTTCTGATTCTCATAAGCTGGTTCTTAGTCATTAAAGTTATTTCTGTGTGTTACTATTGTTTTTGGTTTCAACTTGTTCTATAATGGCTTTCACGCTTTACGGGCGTTTTCGGCTGTAAAAATAGGAACCAATTCTGAAAAGATTCTGAAAAAAGAAAGAATTTCAGCAAATCTTTCATTTTTTTATACTATTTCCCTTGCGTGTAGCCGAAATTTGGCCCTTGTTTCGTAAAGTCTATCGTTGAATACAAAGATTCGGAAGTTCCTCGTTTTACCACCTCTTATTAGTCAATAGTTGTAAACAAACAATATTGACGCTTTGCATCTATATTCTTTGGGAATAAGGTGTGGTTAAGGGTACGGCAGCGAACATCATTTCGCATGAGGAAAAAATGTAAACTAAAGCAAAAGAGGGTGTGCTGCATTCTTTTTTTTACACATCCTTTCCTTGTTGTTCCATTAGGGGAATGACAATTATGTATGCTTACAACTCCAGAAAGTTTTTAAGGATTTGCGCTCCTACGCCTCCGCTCTTTTCCGGGTGGAATTGTGTGCCGAAGAAGTTGTCGCGGCCAAGAGCCCCGCTGAATGCATTTATATAGTGGGAGGTGGCGATGGTGTCGTCGCACAATTCGGGATAGTAGGAGTGGATGTAGTAGATGTAGGCTCCTTCGTCAATCTGATTGAAAAGCGGTGTGCGTAGGGTAGTAATCTGGTTCCAGCCCATGTGGGGAACTTTCAAAGTTGAAAGTTGAAAGTTGAAAGTTGGCTATCCAGTGTTGACTGTTGGCTGTTGTCTGTCGTTTGTAGACTGACAAACTTCTTCACTTTCGTACGGAAGATACCCATACACGTTGCGTTACCCTCTTCGCTGCTTTGGCACATCAGTTGGGTGCCCACGCAGATGCCCAGTACGGGTTGCGTTAGGGTAGGGATGAGGGTGTCGAGACCACGCTCGGCGAGCTTAGCCATGGCGGTGGATGCTTCGCCCACACCTGGCAATATCACCTTGTCGGCAGTGGTGAGCAGGCACTTGTCATCGGTATACACCCAGTCGGTGCAACCTACGCGGGCCAAGGCGTTGGTCACTGAACGTATGTTTCCTGTGTCGTAGTTTACTATGGCTATCATAATACTCCTTTACTGCTGGGCAGGTTATAGTTGAATGGTTGTCGGTACAGGGCTGCACGCAAGCTTCGGGCAAAGGCCTTGAATACTCCTTCGATGAGGTGATGGTTGTTGTCGCCGCGAGCGCTGATGTGGAGGTTGCACTGCATGGCTGCGCAGAGCGAATAGAAGAAGTGGCGGAACATCTCGGTGGGTGTGTCGCCCACATACTCGCGGGTGAAGGTGACATCCCAATCAAAGTCGATACGGCCGCCAAGGTCAAGGAGTACGAGCGCCTTGCACTCGTCCATGGGGAGGGCAAAGCCGTAGCGCTCGATGCCACGTTTGTCGCCCAATGCCTCTCGTAGAGTGTTGCCGAGGGCGATGGCTACATCCTCCATCGTGTGGTGTTCGTCTACCTCGAGGTCGCCCTTGCATTGTATCTGTAGTGAGATACTGCCATGGTGGGCTATCTGGTCGAGCATGTGGTCAAAGAACTTCAGTCCCGTATCGATGCTTGTGGGCAGATGTCCGTCGAGGTCTACGGCCACGGCAATCTTCGTCTCGCGGGTATTGCGCTCTGTTGAGGCTATGCGGCGTGTGCGGCGCAGATATTCGGCAATCTCGCTCCATGAGGTGGTGCACAGGGCGCATGTCTCAGTGAGGCCTTGCTCGTCAAGTGCATCGGCAACGCTCTCGGGCGACTGCAACAGGATAGCGCGAGCACCGAGGTTCTTGGCCAGCATCACATCGGTGAGGCGGTCGCCAATCACGTAACTCTCTGCCAAGTTGTATTCGCCTGTGAGGTATTTGCCAAACATGCCTATGCCTGGTTTGCGCGTGGAAGCATTCTCCTCGGGCATGGTGGGGTCGATGAGGATATCGTCGAACCGCACGCCTTCCGAAGCGAGCACCTTGAGCATCATCTCTTGTGGGGGCAGGAAATCCTCCATGGGGAAACTGGCTGTGCCGAGGCCGTCCTGATTGCTGCACATCACCAGTTGGTAGCCGAGGGAACTCAGTACCTTCATACCACTGATGGCACCAGGTACAAAGTCTGTCTTGGCTATGCTGTCTATCTGATAATCCACGGGCGGCTCCACGAGAATAGTGCCGTCGCGGTCAATGACGAGTAGTCGGTTCATACAATCTTTTTACTTTAAGTTACAAAGGTACAATATGTAGATAGGACAACAAAATAAATCGTTTATTTTTTTATTTTCTGGGCTTGTTGTACCTTTGCACTCGCAAAAATAATAGGTACATTCATGATAAGCCTTTGGCAGATATTTCTTGTGTTCGGAAAGATTGGTGCCTTCACGATAGGTGGTGGCATCCCCATGATAGCGGCGATAAAGAGCGAGCTCGTGCAACGCGGGTGGTTGGGCGATGAAGACTTTGTAGACATTATCACCTTGGCACAGACGGCGCCCGGACTCTTTGCCGTCAACATCTCTATCCTTACCGGTCACCGTCTACGCGGCACCAAGGGCAGTGTGATGGCCACCATTGCCAGCTGCTTGCCCCCCTTCCTCATCATCCTGCTGGTGGCGATGTTCTTCACCAGTTTCAAGGACAATCCTTATGTCATCAAGGCCTTCAAGGGTATTCGTCCCGTCGTGGTGGCACTTATCGGTGTACCCATGATCGACATGCTCAAGGCTACCAAGATGCGCTGGTGGTCGTGGATGGTTTGGATAGCGTCGATGGTGCTCGTGTGCCTCCTCAGCGTGTCGCCTATATATATATTGATATGTGTCATCGTCGTTGCCGCTTTCATCAGTTGGTACAATGGACGACAGACAACAGACAATGGACAACGGACAACTCATAATTAATAATTCATAATTAAGGATTAATATTATGATATACGTAGAGTTGTTCCTGACCTTTTTCCTCATCGGCATGTTCACCATCGGTGGTGGCTATGCCATGCTTTCGCTCATCCAGAACCAGGTGGTCACGGTGCACGGCTGGATTGACGACACCACCTTTACCGACATCGTTGCCATCTCGCAGATGACCCCAGGGCCTATCGGCATCAACTCGGCCACCTATATCGGCTACGAAGTGCTGGCCAAGGCCGGAGCGTCAGAGTTCATGAGCATCCTTGGCTCGTTCACCGCTACCTTTGCTGTGGTGCTTCCCTCGTTCATCATCGTGCTGCTGCTTGCCAAGGTCTACAATCGCTGGAAAGATCACCCCATCTTCCGTGGTGTGATGAGTGGTCTCCGTCCCGCCGTGCTAGGTCTCATCGGTACCGCTGCCCTCAGTCTTGCTACCCCCGAGAACTTCATCGACTGGAAGAGCTTTGTCATCTGCATCGTCGCCTTCATCGCCCTGTACCTCAAGAAACTCGGTCCCTTCTCCGTAATAGGCTTAGGAGCTTTGGTGGGGCTGGTGATATATTAGTAGATAACGTTCTCATAGTTTTCTAAGGCTATAAATCCACAGAAAGCCTATTCTTCGGAAACCTTCTGTGGATTTTGGGCTATTCTCTCGGGGCTCAGACCCTGATACACAAATACGGTGGATATACTCTATCCGCCGTGACGGAGGCTTATTTTGTTTGTATTATGTATCTCTTCCTTAGATATCTTAACCACTCTTGCTGTTTGTCTGAAATAAAAATTCTACTTATCGTATCAAACAAAGACTCGTATGTTAAATCAATAAAAGTCGTTTCGCCGCAATCACTCAGCAATGACTTGTATTCGGGTATAGCATGTTCATGAAAATGTTTATTCCCTTGTGGATAAAGATGTATGTGGTGAAAATGCTGAATATCACCTTTGCACAACATAGAATACCCCAAAATGTGATTACGCCAAATTTGACGTAAATGGTTGGCTTTTATAAATGAAGTGATGTCTAATGAAGGAATATACCAGTGCGATTTTTTTGTCATCTGATGGTACAATCCATCTGTATCTTCAATATCTTGCTTCTCCTTAACTCCAATAGGATAACCATTCTCAGTGTATTTTACTTCTATTCCAATACCTCCAATAGAACCATCAGAAGATGCATACTCGATGAAAGCATCAAAAGACGTTCCGTCATTTAAGTATTCACTTTTATTACCAACTCCGGCATATTCTATAAGTATACGATTTATCTTTGATATACCTCCGTTTATTATTTTGTTAAACAGCATAGTAGCTGCATTCAAATCCTCTTCCATCGGAGTAAAGATGTTGTAAGGAATATGCTCGCTTCTCAACAAGTTGGAAAATAATACAGAAGACCTAAATGCTTTAACCTTACTTTTAATCAGTTCTCTGTAAATGTCACAAAATATAAGTCCCTGTTTAGCCGCATCGGGAGAAAGAATGACTTGAGGATTCTTCTCGTCATAGAAATCATTCAATACATTTTCTTTGAATGCGAATTAATGAGCACGTGCCTTTGCTTTAAACTCATCATCATATCGATAAGTTTTCTCTTTAATCATTATTCTCTTGTATTATTAGTTTAAGTTCTTTAATAGACAATGTTGAATCTTTCTTCTATGTAGCATTGCATGGTAGTTAGGGTATACGGGAAATAAGTCATTATCAATATTTATCTCATATCGTCCTTCCCTATTGGAAATGGGGGGGATATGGTGTATATGGATGAACCCTTTGCTAATTCTCCATAAGTTCTTTCAAAATCAAAGCTGCATACAAAACATTATCGTAACATTGACTCACTCACACAGATATTTTATCTCCGCTTCAGTTCCTTTTCCAGTTCCAAGAGTTCCTGCATGTCCTCTTCATCGGCCCGAGTGGCTTCGAGTTGTTTGCGACGGGCGTGGAAGTCATCGTAAATGTGCTCAGCAAGTTCCTCGGCTCGCTTGTTGCTGATGGAGCCATTACCAACAAGCAATGGTTGCTCGTTTGAGACAAGTATCTTGTCAACATTCTCACGCCAGAAATCCATTGTAAGATTCTGACGGCTCTTGGCACGAAACTCAGCTGTTTCGAGGAAGATGACAACGAGTCGGTTGAGCGAATCAAGCTCGTCGTATGTCAAGTAATTCTTGGCGATGATAACGTCTTGCTTGCGCACGATGCTACCCTTCCAGGCTGTCAGCCCCATATTAGGGAGCTCGGCATTGGCACGATTGCAGATAATCTCTGCGGCGGTCATACTTGTTACCGCGAAGAGCAGCTTGTTTTGTGTGTTGGCATAGAACATCTGCGTGGCTTTGTCCGTAGCATCTAGTCAACACTTAGTTTGAACAGGTCGCGCACCTTCTGATAGAAGCGTTTTTCCGAAGCACGGATATCGCGAATCTGCGACAGCAGTTCGTCGAAATAGTCGGGACGGCCATCCGGGTTTTTCAGTCGCTCCACATCCATGACAAAACCTTTCTGGAGAAATTCAGCAAGGTGACGGTTTGCCCATTGACGGAACTGGACTCCACGCACCGAACGAACGCGGAAACCTACGGCCATAATCATCTCCAAAGAATAAAAAATGACTTTGTATTTTTTGCCATCTGAGGCAGTTGTAAAATATTCCATTACAACTGAATTTTTCTTCTAATTCCTTGTCTTTTAATATATTTGCTATATGATACCCTACGTTTTGCTTCGAGGTGGCAAAAAGTTCTGCCATCTGCAACTGGTTAAGCCAAACGGAGCCGTCACGCGCATAAAGGGCGACGCTACTGCGTCCGTCCTCGGAGGTGTAGAGTATGATTGATTCGCCTGTCTTCATAAGTGTTTCCCTTATTGTGCGGGCATACATTTCAATTAATGAGGTCTACCCTATGGTTTACCGCAAATGTACGAATTAATTCCGAATTATCTCCTACAACGTGAAATAAAATGTGTTTGCGTTTGGCGGAAAGCTTCATTTCATGTCGAAAGAAGAAGCCTGTCTCTGTTCAATCTCAATACTGCGATACTCCAGTCTCTATGTAGTGTGACTAAGTACTTCTTATATTCAGCAGTACCATTTTTTCTGAACGCATCATCTATTTTCCTGTTTCCACGAAGCAAATTCTTAAATCATAAGCTTTGATTTTATATTCAGTGCCTTTGATTTATTATTTATAAGCTTTGAATTATAAATCAGTGCTTATGATTTAGTTTTTCGGCGAATACTTTGCAACTTTATGAACGCTGCAAAAGAAGAAATCTGACCTACCATCATCATTAACGGGAGTCAGATATAAGGATTTTTCTTAACAAACTTATTGTAAGATTCTAGCAGACTGCCCCTCTGTTATAGAGGGGCATGGCAGACGCACCAGAAATATTTCTCAACTCCAAACCCTCAACTCCTCTATCAGTCTGTCGTTCTCCTCGGGTGTGCCGATGGTGATGCGCAGGGTGCCTTCGCAGCCAGGAGTGCGCGAGCGGTCGCGCACGATGAGTTCGCGGGCGATGAGGTAGTCGTATAGCTCGCGCGGACGGGCGGTCTTCACGAGGAGGAAGTTGGCATCGCTGGGGTATACCTTCTCTATGTAGGGCAGCTCGGTGAGTGCTGCAGCTACGCGCTCGCGCTCGGCGATGAGGGTCTGCACCTGTGGGGTGATGTCCGTCGCGAGAAGGCGCAGGGCGAGTGAGAGCGTGTCGGTGCCGATGTTGTAGGGATACTTTACCTGTTCGAACAGGCGGATGATACGCTCCTCGGCGAAGGCGAGGCCTATGCGCAGACCGGCAAGGCCGTAGGCTTTCGAGAGGGTCTGCAGGACGATGAGGTTGGGGTATTGGCCTATCAGCTCTACCATGCTGGGCACGGAGGAGAAGTCGATATAAGCCTCGTCGACTACTACGATGCCGGGGAAGCGGCTCACGAGCGAGACAATCTGTTCGCGGGGGAAGGCATTGGCCGTGGGGTTGTTGGGCGAGCAGACGAAGAGCAGCTTGCTCTGCATGTCCGTCGCGCTCAGGAGCGCCTCTACGGGCAGACTGAAATCCTCGCCGAGCATCACCTCGCGGCACTCGATATCGTTGATGGCGGCACATACGCTGTACATGCCGTAGGTGGGCGCTATGCTGACGATATTGTCGATGCCGGGGCGGCAGAAGACGCGGAACAAGAGGTCTATGGCTTCGTCGCTACCGTTGCCGAGGAAGAGGCGCGCGGGATCGATGCCCTTCTTCTGTGCTATGGTACTGCGCACCTGCTCCTTGAGTGCGGTGGAGGGGTAGCGGTTGTATCCGTTGTCGAAGGGATTTTCGTTGGCATCGAGGTAGATGCCGATGCTTCCCTTGTACTCGTCGCGGGCCGTGGAGTAGGGCTTCAAGGCTGCGATATTAGGGCGGATGTTGCTTAATGGACAATTAGGGTTCTCTGCGTTCTCGGAGTTGCCAGAACCTTCGGAGGCCACCCTCACCTTCACTGCATTGGCGTGTGCGTCCAGTCCCTCGGCTTCGGCCATGCGGATGATGGTGCTGCTGAGGCTGTTGAGGCCTTCTTGGGTGAGCTCCTGATAGGTGATGGCATGCATGAAGCTGTCGAGTCCGATGCCGCTGTAGGCATTGGCGAGTCCCATGGTGGGCAGGGTGTGGTTGGTGCCTGAGGCATAGTCGCCGGCACTTTCGGGCGAGTAGTGACCCACGAAAATGCTGCCTGCTGCGGTGATGCGGTTGGCTACAGCCCATGCATCGTCCATGGCGATGATGAGGTGCTCGGAGGCGTAGTCGTTGGCAAAGGCAACCATGGTGTCGATGTCATCAAACACCACGATGCGGCTGTTTTCGAGTGAGCGTGTGGCGATGTCGGCACGGGGAAGCAGGGCGAGCTGACGCACGATCTCGGCGTTGACCTGCTCGGCAAACTCCTGACTGCGGCATACGAGCAGCGACTGGCTGTCGGGGCCATGCTCGGCTTGGGAGAGGAAGTCGGCCGCCACGAAGTCGGAGCGGGCGCTGTCATCGGCCATGATCATCACCTCGGAAGGACCTGCAGGCATATCTATGGCGGTGCCCTGCGCACTGACCATCTGCTTGGCCTTGGTCACATAGCGGTTGCCCGGACCAAATATCTTGTATACGCGCTCTATGCTCTCGGTACCGTAGGCCATGGCAGCGATGGCTTGTGCGCCACCAAGTTTATATATGGTGCGTACACCACACAGCTGGGCAGTGTAGAGCACTACGGGATTGACCTTGCCGGTGGTGCGGTCGCATGGGGTACACAGCACAATCTCCTCGCAACCTGCTATTTGGGCGGGGAGTGCCAGCATGAGGATAGTAGAGAAGAGTGGGGCACTGCCACCGGGGATATATAGACCTATGCGGCGTATGGGGAGCACACGGCGACGGCAGTGCACACCGGGCATGGTGCATACATCTACCGCAGGTGTGTGCTGTGCCTTATGGAAAGCGCTGATATTGCTCGCCGCCTGGCGGATGGCGGCTTTGAGTTCGTCGCTCACCAAGGACTCGGCTTCGGTAAACTCGGCCTCGGAGACTTGCAGCGATTCGGGGCAACGTCCGTCAATCTCTGTGGTGATGGCACGTAGGGCCTCGTCACCTCCCTGGCGGATGCGCTCAAGGATAGTGCGTACACGTTGTTCTATGACTGTGTCGTTGTCGGTGGCGCGCAGCATCAGGACAGGCCAGGTCTTCTTATCGGGGGTAATGTAGGTTTGTAGCATATAAAATTAAATGGAGGCCTCCCCTTCCCCTCCCAAGGAGGGGTGACTCGGTCATCGTGGAGAAGGGCTTTTCTTTTATAATATATATTACTATTGTTGTTAGGTATACTTTTTGTGATGCCTGCAAGCCCCCTCTCCTTGGGAGAGGGCGGGGGGAGAGGTCTCTCTTTATTCAATCACCTTATCCAGATCCAGCACGAGGATACCTTCTGCACCAATCTGCTTGAGGCGCTCTATCTTGTCCCACAGCTCGTCGGCTTTCACTACGGAGTGCAGTGAGCACCAGGATTTGTCGGCCAAAGGCATCACCGACGGACTGCGCATGGCGGGCAGTATGGTGATGGCCTCGTCTACCTTATCGGCAGGGAGGTTCATCAGGATGTACTTCTTGCCGCGGCTGCCCGTGACAGCATCGATGCGGAAGAGCAGCGAGTCGAGAATGGCACGCTTCTCGGGCGAGAGGTTGGGGTTGGCGATGAGCACAGCCTCGGAGCTGATGACCTGTTCCACCTCCTTGAGTCCGTTCGACACGAGGGTACCGCCCGACGAGACGATGTCGAAGATGGCATCGGCAATGCCTGCTGCGGGAGCTATCTCCACCGAACCCTTGATGACGCGTATCGAAGCCTCTACTCCTTGCTCTTCGAGGAAGCGGCGCAGGATGTTGGGGTAGGAGGTGGCGATGCGCTTGTCCTGGAAATACGCGGGCGAGGTATACTCATCGGCTTTGGGGATAGCCAGCGAGATGCGGCAACCGCCAAAGCCCAAATGGCGCACCACCTCCACCTCTGCGCTGGTCTCGGCCACTTCGTTGTAGCCCACGATGCCGATGTCGGCTGAGCCGTCGGCTACTACTTCAGGGATATCATCGTCGCGCAAGTAGAGAATTTCCAAGGGGAAGTTGCCCACGCGGTCAAGAAACTTGCGCTTCTGGTCATTCACATTCATGCCTGCATCTTGTAGCAGGTCTACGCTCTGTTCGTTAAGTCGTCCTTTCGACTGGATGGCTATTCGTATCATATCGTTTTCGTTATTCGGCTTTATTATAATAGGTATAGAAAAACAAAAAAGGACTTGCCTGATAGGTAAGTCCTTATTTGCTTGTGAAGACAAACAGCATACATCGCTTACCTTATCGGCTGATAGGGTGATGATGGCGATGTAGGCGAGTTTGCTTCATTTTCTCTTTTTACCTTAGTTTACCTTGTGCAAAGGTATAGGATTGTTTTGATAGTTGCAACAAATTGGCAAGAAAATTTGCGCTATTGTGAAAAATTATCATTAAAACCAACAAAATTCCGTCAATTTGGTTCTTTCTCTCCTCTTGTTAGGTTGTTTCGAAGCTTTTTAATAGCTGTATCTCCTCGGCCCAACGCGACTCATCAGGTGTCTCGAGTATGAGCGGGATGTTGTCGAAGCGGGGGTCTTGCATAAATCGCTTGAAGAAATCAATCCCTAACAGACCAAGCCCGATACTTTCGTGGCGGTCGACACGTGACCCAAGTGCTTTCTTTGTGTCGTTAAGGTGTATGCCTCTCAAATATGAGAAGCCTACAATCTCGCCAAACTCCTGCCATACGGCTTCATAGTTGTCACGGATATCGTATCCTGCCGAATAGGTGTGGCAGGTATCAAGGCATACACCCACGCGGCTCTTGTCCTCTACCTGAGCGATAATCTGTGCCAGGTGATAGAACGAGAATCCCATATTGCTTCCCTGTCCGGCGGTATTTTCGATGACAGCTGTCACTCCCTGCGTGTGGTCGAGGGCGATGTTGATGCTCTCGGCAATGCGTGCCAGGCAGGCGTCTTTGTCTATTTCGTTGAGGTGACTGCCTGGGTGGAAGTTGAGCATCGTGAGTCCCAACTGCTCGCAGCGGTGCATCTCATCGTAGAAGGCAGCGCGAGACTTCTCTAACCCCTCTTCGTGTGGATGACCCAAGTTGATGAGGTAACTGTCGTGAGGTAGTATGTAGCGTGTATCGTAGCCATACTCGGCACAGCGCTCCTTGAAGAGGATGATACTCTGCTCCGTCAAGGGTTTCGAGACCCATTGGCGCTGGTTGCGGGTGAAGAGGGCAAAGGCGGTAGCACCCAGTTCCTTTGCGTTGGTGGGGGCGAATTCTACGCCCCCCGATGCCGATACGTGTGGTCCTATATGTTTCATACTTGGATGTGGTTGTGCTTACAGTATGCCGTACTTCATGAGTTCGGTAGCCATCTCTTCCTGCACCTTGCGTGCTTCTTCGCGAGCTACAACAGCAAAGTTCTCGGTGTTGTCGGCATAGATGATGGCACGGCTTGAGTTGACGATGAGTCCGCACTCCTTGGTGATACCATACTTGCAAACCTCGCTGAGCGAACCGCCCTGGGCACCTACACCGGGGACGAGGAGGAAGTGACTCGGCACAATCTTACGGATGTCCTCGAAAAGTTGTCCGCGAGTAGCACCTACGACGTACATCATGTTCTCGTCGTTGCCCCACTCCTGTGAACGGCGCAATACCTTCTCGAAGAGGCGCTCACCGGTCTCCTTGTCCTCCATAAGCTGGAAGTCGAGCGAACCCTTGTTCGAGGTCAGCGCGAGCAGTATCACCCACTTGCCTTCGTAGGCGAGGAAAGGCTTCACGCTATCTTCGCCCATGTAGGGAGCTACGGTGAGGGCGTGCACATCCTGCTCCTCGAAGAATGAGCGGGCATACATTGATGAGGTGTTGCCTATATCGCCACGCTTGGCATCGGCGATGATGAAGTGGTCTGGGTAGTTTTCCTTGAGGTAAGCGATGGTTTTCTCGTATGCCTCGTAACCTTTGAGTCCATCGCACTCGTAAAAGGCGAGGTTGGGTTTGTAAGCTACGCAATAGTCGGCTGTAGCATCGATGATGGCCTTGTTGAAGGCAAAGATGGGATCCGCTTCGTTCAGCAGGTGAGCGGGAATCTTCTTGGTGTCGGTGTCGAGGCCTACGCAGAGGAATGACTTGCGCGCTTTGATGTTTTGGATGAGTTGTTGTTTGTTCATAGCTATTTATTTACAATTTACAAATGTGCTAATTACTATTTATTAATTAGATGATTTGACTATTTTTACGACAACTTATTGACTGAATTACAAAATTGTAGAATCGTACATCAATCGTAAATAGTCAAGTTGTAGATTACAACTGGCTCTCCTTCAACCTTTCTGCATTCTCGGCTACCATCAGCTGGTCAATGCATTCCTGTATGTCGCCGTTCATGAAGGCGGCGAGGTTGTAGATGGTGTAGTTGATGCGGTGGTCGGTGATGCGTCCTTGAGGATAGTTGTAGGTGCGTATCTTGGCCGAGCGGTCTCCGGTGGATACCATGGTCTTACGCTTCGAGGCGATGTCGTCGATGTATTTCTGATGCTCCTTGTCGTAGATGAATGTGCGTAGGCGCGAGAGGGCGCGCTCCTTGTTCTTCGGCTGGTCGCGGGTCTCGGTACACTCGATGAGTATCTCTTCCACCTCTCCCGTGTTGGGGTTCTTCCAGTTGTAGCGCAGGCGCACACCCGACTCTACCTTGTTTACATTCTGACCTCCGGCACCACTGGAGCGGAAGGTGTCCCACTTGATCTCTCCCTCGTTGATTTCTACCTCGAAGGCTTCGGCTTGGGGCAGACAGGCCACAGTAGCTGCTGAGGTATGCACACGGCCCTGTGTCTCGGTGGCAGGCACACGCTGCACGCGGTGTACGCCCGACTCATATTTCAGCGTGCCGTATACCTTCTCACCGCTGACGCTGAAGATGATTTCCTTGTAGCCTCCGGCGGTACCCTCATTGAAGCTCGACACCTCCATGCGCCAACCTTTCTGCTCGCAGTACTTGGTGTACATCTTGAAGAGGTCGCCGGCAAAGAGTGCAGCTTCGTCGCCACCCGTGCCGCCACGTATCTCCATGATGACATTCTTGTCGTCTTCGGGATCGGCAGGCACCAGAAGCAACTTTATCTCTTCCTCGAGTGCGGGCAACTGGCTTTCGCAAGCATCAATTTCCTCGCGAGCCATCTCACGCATATCGGCATCATTCTCCGTGGTGAATAGCTCTTTGGCCTCTTCGAGCTGGCGGGTCAATTGCATATAGCGGCTACGCGCTTCCATCAGTGCGCCCAGCTCTTTATATTCCTTGTTTAACTTTACGAATCGGCGCATGTCGGCTATTACGGCAGGATCGGTGATGAGGAGTTCTATCTCCTCGTACTTGCCTACCAGCCCATCGAGCCGCGCCATCAAACTGTTTTCTGCCATAAATACTTTAAATATTTCACAAAATTAGTGCAAGCCGAACGGAAATGCAAATTTCAACGAGTGAATGTAATGGAAAAGTTTACTTTTCTGTTCTATTGCTGAGCGAGGCCGAAATTCAATAATGTTAAATTTATTTGCACTTTCCTGAGGCACCGCCTAATTCCTATTTGTGGCATGATATATGTGATACCGCTCTGTATGTACGCCTGGGCGTAGGGTATATATTCAAGAATGAATGATGATGTAAAGGTTATATCAAGGAGGTCTTTTGATGAGATTGGAATTTATTAACCAAACCTACTATGCTGTCCAGTAATGGCTATTGACTGCACTCGCTGTGAAAAATACTGAAACAAGTTTCGTGTTTATCGCTCGTTTGTTCGTATCTTTGAGGTAAACTTCGAGGATATTTTCACTCGCTGTAAAAAATATTCAAGCAAGCTTGATATTTCTTGCTCGTTTATCCGTATCTTTGCAGTAAACTGCGAAGATATACTGCACTCGCTGTGAAAAATACTGAAACAAGTTTCGTGTTTATCGCTCGTTTGTCACTATCTTTGCCCTATCAAACAGCAGTATATAAATGAAAATGACTATACGAAATGTTGCCATGATGGTAATAGCTCTCGTAGGGCTGTTGCCGCAAAGAACCACGGCACAGGAACTTGAAGCCAAGGTGGTGGTAAACCACTCGAAGATACAGGGCACCAACACCTCCGTCTTCACCACTCTGCAGGAGGCCATGACGGAGTTTCTCAACACCCGCAAGTGGAGTAACGCACAGTACACAACAAGGGAGAAGATTGCGTGCAGCTTCAACCTCATCGTCAATGAGTACAGCGACGATGGGCGCTTCGGCTGCAGCCTTATGGTACAGGCCAACCGTCCAGTGTATAATGCTTCTTACAATACCACAGTGTTCAACTTCAATGACAATGCCGTAGACTTCAATTACATAGAACACGACAAACTGGAGTTTTCTGACGATATCGTAGACAACAACCTTACTGCCGTGCTCGCCTATTATGCTTATCTCATTATAGGGCTCGACATGGACACGTTTGCCCCGAAAGGTGGTACTGATGTGCTTAATAAAGCCGAGAATGTGGTGAACAATGCACAGATGTTGGGTGAGGATGGTTGGAAAGCTTTTGGCGACAGCAAGAACCGCCACGCACTCATCAACGATTACATGAACGGAGCCATGGAGCCTTACCGCCAACTTTGTTACGACTATCACCGTAAAGGTCTCGATGAAATGGCACAGAATGCCGAGCGCGGACGCAGCAATATCACCACCTCACTGACATTGCTTGAGAAGGTAAAGCAGGACAAGCCCATGTCGGTACTGCCCCAACTGTTCACCGAAATCAAGAAAGACGAGCTCATCAACGTATACAGCAAAGGAACCTCGAAAGAGAAGGAGGAGGTCAACCGCATCCTCTGCCTTGTGAACCCCTCGCTGACAAGTGATTGGGACAAGATAAAGGAATAAACGATAATTGTAATGCTACGCAACCTACATATACAGAACTACGCGCTCATAGAGTCGCTTGATTTGGACTTCACAGAAGGCTTCTCGGTCATTACCGGTGAGACTGGTGCGGGAAAGTCAATTCTCCTTGGTGCCATTGGTCTGCTTACTGGACAGCGTGCCGAGACGGCAGCCATACGTCGTGGAGCAACAAAATGTGTCGTAGAGGGGACGTTTGATGTCAGTGGTTATGCGCTGCAGGCACTCTTCGAGGAGAACGATATTGAGTATGAAGCCGAGTGTATCGTGCGTCGCGAGATAGCTGCCACGGGTAAGAGCCGTGCCTTCATCAACGATACGCCCGTGCCGCTGACCATTCTGAAACAGTTGGGCGAACGCCTCATCGATATACACTCACAGCATCAGAATCTGTTGCTCAACACCGAGGGCTTTCAGCTGCGCGTGCTCGATACACTGAGCGAGGATAAAAGCATTCGTCAACAATATGCCGAGGCCTACCGCCACTACCGTGACACAGCGGCACGCCTCAACGAGTTACGTGAGCAACTCACGGGCGATCAGGGCGATGAAGAGTATATCCGCTTTCAATTGGAGCAGTTTGACGGGTGGCGCTTTCAAGAGGGTGAGCAGGAGGAACTGGAACAAGAACTGGAGCTGCTGACCCACGCCGAGGATATCAAGGATAGTCTTTATCGCATAGACACGGCACTCAGCGGCGATGAAGGCGGTCAGACCTCGGCGCTGCGGAGCATCGTCGCACAGTTGCGCTCGCTCTCGTCCATCTACCCTGGGGCCGAGGAGTGGCACGAGCGCATGGAGAGCCTCTACATCGAGCTTAAGGACATAGCCGGGGAGGTGTCCGATGCCAGCGAAAGCATCAGCTTCGATCCCGAACGACAGGCTTGGGTGGAGCAACGCCTCGACACCATTTACACAGCCCAGCAGAAGCATCGCGTAGGCTCTGTAACGGAACTTCTGGATATAGCGCAGCGCTTCCGCGACACGCTGCAGCGTATCGATGAGGCAGGCGAACGTATTGCAGCGATGGAGAAGGAGACTGCTGCTGCCCTTGAAGTTCTGCAGCATGCTGCCGAGACCCTGACAGCACAGCGCCGATCCGTCGCCACTACTTTTGAGAAGGAGATTGCCGCGCGTCTGATAGAGTTGGGTATGCCCAATACGCGCTTTTCCGTAGACATCACTCCACGCCGTCAGCCCGATACTACGGGTGCCGACAGCGTTGCCTTCCTCTTCTCGGCCAACAAGAACAGTGCTCTGCAGAATATTGCCGATGTGGCTTCGGGTGGTGAAATCTCACGCATCATGCTCTCGCTGAAGAGCATCATCGCTGCTGCCACAGCCATGCCTACCCTCATCTTCGACGAGATTGACACCGGTGTATCAGGCACTATCGCTGCTCGCATGGCTGATATTATGGAGAGCATCGCCGGTCATGGACGCCAAGTCATCAGCATCACCCATCTGCCACAGATTGCAGCTAAGGGCACAGCCCATTACAAAGTATATAAAGAGGATACGGACGACGCTACTGTCAGCCACATCCGCATGCTCACTACCGACGAACGCATCAGCGAACTCGCACAGATGATGAGCTCCGGTACCCTCACCGAGGCGGCCATCAACAATGCGCGCGATATGCTGGGTATGGAATGAAATTGCAAGATATTCAAGAAGATGTAAAATCTGCTATGAAGCTCATTGGCAAAGAAGTTGTGTCGCGCGACACAACTTCTTTCAGTGCCGGTGTCTCGGATTCTCACTGCCCGTTTCCCGTTCCCGCCGGCTTGATACCCACAATGGCACTCTGCACGTAGTTGTATGAGGTACCATTGGCCGTCACGGCATCGAAGTCAAAGTAGCCATCGCAGTGGCCACCCCATCCCCAGTTGACATAGTACAGTCCCTGGTTGTCCATTCCGCATACCACGAAGGCGTGACCATCGAAACGGGTGGAGCGAGCGCTGTAGTAGACAGGCCGTCGGGCTGCAAGTTCGGCCGCCATCATATCATTCCACTCCTTATCGGTGTAGCGTGAGCGGTGTTCCTGGTGTAGCTCAGGCGAATATTGGAAATGCTTGCTCAAGGCCCGTGTCACATTGACCGAGTTGGCACTGGTTAGCACGGGGGTATAGCGCACGCCCACCGCGTGGCCCACATCGCGCATGAGGCGGGCCACGTCGCTGGTTTTCATTCTGGATGAGCGACTGTAATGCTCTTTCATCCTGTCCCAGCGGTATTCCTCGCCCAAGGTAACCGTTGTGTATACGGTGTCAAGGTTATGCACCTCAGCCGTGCATTTGCCTTGTCCGCATACGGGCCATTCATAATACTTCATTATCTGCGCCACGGCAGTGGTCACACAACCCGTGATGAGTTTGCGCTCGTTCAATGTGGGGCAATAATAATTGTAAGGCTTCCCCTGCCCCCACGTAGTGGTGAGCAGCGGTGCTACGGGCTGCGTCTTGCAGCGCGGCTTGGCCTCTGCGGTGCCTTTACGCAAGGCATCGATGTAGCCGGCATAGCAGTTGAGGTAGCCTTGCAGACTATTCGACAGAGGAGGACTGATGTCCCCGTCCAGCGAATAGCCTACGATGAGTTGGCTGACACGGTCATCACCGGCAACGATGACAAAGCCTTTTCCGTTGGAGGGTGCAAAGATATAGTACTCGGGTGCAGTGTAACGCTCGGTCTCAGCGTGAAGCGAACTGTATACAAGGTCGAGTGCCTTGAGCGACGTCACTTTGGATATCTTGTCGCCCATCACCTTCATATAGTAAAACTTTGTGGCCATAACACACGCTTTGTCCTCGGTAATGGGGCGCGCTGCAGCGGTTACCGAACCGGTAAACAGCATGGCCGAGAGAAGTAGATGCAGATAGGGGTTGCTTTGGGGTGTCATTGTTCGTAAATGTTGTTGGCAAAAGTATTGTATAATGTTTGCGAGTCATCTCACCCAAATCTTTGTAGGTCCTGCTCCTTTCGAACTGATGCCATAGCTCGGGTTATTACAGATTTTCTTCAGTTCGCGCGATGCAGTAGAAGGTGCCACGCCTGTCAGGTTAGCATATTCCTGAAGCGTGATAAACGGATGGCTTTCCAACCATTTATGGGCCAATGCAGCATGTTCGCTTATATGACCTTTGGATGGACCGACTGTCACCACCTCTTGCTGGACCTTTTCGAATTCCGCTTCTTTGCGCAACTCCTTCATGAACTCAGTGTCGATCTTCAGATTCAGTTTGTTAATGGTTACCTCATGGCCTTTATTGAAGGCCAGCGAAAGCGAAAAAGTTCCTATCCCGTCCAACTTGCATGTATGCCCCTCAAGTAAAATGTTTTTCAATGCTCTGGGCAGTGCATCGAGTACAGCCATTACAGCCCCTTCCTGTAAACCCGATTCAAGGGCTATACGCTTAATCATTTTTTTGTTGTTGAAAGCATTGTACGTTTCCAACTTGGGAAATGTCTGCTGTCCTTCATCCCGCATTCGGGGTAATTCTTGGATGTGATAAATTAGCGACATAGTTAAGAAAAAATATTTTGTACACGATCTGTTCTATATTCCAAGACTGGCAATATTCATTCCAAGACTAGCAATATTTATTCCAAGTCTTGGAATATACCTTTTATCAAGGTGCAAATTTACGTTATTCGAGTAGAATATGCAAGGTTGTTCCGCGCATGTGGGTGAAAACGGCCTTGGCCTTTTCTTTATGGCTCGCAAGAGGGTACTTGTGCTCGCTGTGAAAAATATCCAAGAGCTTGATATTTCTCGCTCGTTTATTCGTACCTTTGCGGTAAACCGCGAAGATACTTTCACTCGCTTTGAAAAATATCCAAGCCAGCTTGATATTTCTCGCTCGTTTATTCGTACCTTTGTGTCCAAATTAATAGCAGCTCAATACAGAATATAAGTAATGATAGACAAGAACGAACTTATCTTCGGAACCCGCGCCGTCATCGAGGCTATTGAGGCGGGCAAGGACATAGACAAGATACTCATCAAGCGCGGCTTGCAGAACGAGCTTTCGCGCGAACTTTTCGATGCACTCAAGGGACAGCTCATCCCCGTGCAGCGCGTCCCCATCGAGAAACTCAACCGCCTCACTGCGAAGAACCATCAGGGCGTCATCGCCTTCACTTCGGCAGTGACCTACCAGCGTGTCGAGGATCTCGTGCCCATGCTCTATGAGGAGGGCAAGAACCCGCTGTTCGTGATGCTCGACGGCGTGACCGACGTGCGCAATTTCGGTGCCATCGCCCGCACCTGCGAATGTGCCGGAGTGGATGCTGTCATCATTCCCACACACGACAGCGTGAGCGTCAATGCCGATGCCATGAAGACCTCGGCCGGTGCACTTCACACACTGCCCGTATGTCGCGAGCCTAACATAGGTAATGCCATCAAATATCTCAAGAACTGTGGATTCCGCGTGGTGGCAGCCACCGAGAAGGCCAAGTATACCTACACGAAAGCCAACCTCACTGACCCGCTCTGCATCGTGATGGGAGCCGAGGATAAGGGTATACCCAATGAGCACCTTGCATTGTGCGATGAGTGGATATCCATCCCGCAGTTCGGACACATACAGTCGCTCAACGTATCGGTGGCGGCAGGTGTGCTTATATATGAAGCGGTAAGGCAGAGGAGTAATTGAGAATTAAGAAATAAAAATTAAGACTCTGAGTCGGAGAACTCGGAATTCTCGGAGGACTCAGAGGACTCAGAGAATCCTACATAACAACCACTATGAAACGAAACTTTATAGGCATGCTGCTTGTGCTAACCGTCTTCGCAGCTTCAGCTCAGTTGCCCAAGACCTTGAAGCAGGTAAAGAAAGCAGTTTATACCGTGCAGACCCTCGATGCCGAGGGCAATGTATTGCACACGGGCAATGGATTCTTCGTGGCTCCGGGCGGAGACCTCATCACCTCATATGCGCTGTTCCCGAACTGCTCCAGGGCCGTCGTCACTGACAGCAAAGGCAAGGCATACGACATCACGAAGGTGCTGGGAGCCAATGAGACGTATGACATCGTGCGCCTGCAGACCGCCTCGATAAAGAAGTTGGCAAGCATCGCTGTCGACACCACCTCGGCGGTGGAGCATACGAGCTTGTTCCTCCCCGCTATAGGCAGGGAGAAGAAGGTGTACGACACGTGGGTACCCGTGCTGAGCACCGAGCAGGCTGCAGGTAGTTACCGCTACTACACGTTGCACCATGCCGGTCATCCGGCACTCAGCCACCGTCCGCTGCTCGACGCTTCGGGCAACGTGGTCGCCATCGTGCAACCTTCCGTAGAGACCGACACCGTGCTCTATGCTCTCGACATACGCTATGCTACAGACCTTGCCGTGAAGGCACTCTCGGTCAACGACCGCACCTATCGCGCACTGCCCATTCGCAAGGCACTGCCTGCCGAGATTGACCAGGCACAGGTGAGTCTCTTTCTCGTGGCCGAGCAGGATGATGCTCAGCTGCGTGCTGAGGTGATTGATGAATTTATCCAGTCTTTCCCCGACAGCTACGAAGGCTATCTCGGCCGTGCTGCCCACCACATCGCTCTCAAGAGCGACAGTGCCTATGTCCTGGCCGAGGCCGACCACGCTTTGGCGCTTGAGCATGCTGCCGACAAGGCCGACGAGGTGCATTTTCAGATAGCCAAGCAGATGTTCTCTGTAGCCATCGACACGTTGCAGAGTTACAAGGACTGGGACTATGCTCGTGTGCTGACAGAGATAGACAAGGCCCGTGCCATCAATCCCCTGCCCATCTACGCACAGCAACAGGGCGACATCTATATTACGTTGAAGGACTACACCGCTGCCTATGATAAATATATGGAGGTCAACCGTAGCGACATCGGTAGCCCCGATACATGGCTACGTACGGCTTATATCATAGAGCAGCGTGCCGGTGAGGGGGACGTGGAACTTGCCATTGCGCTTATAGACAGTGCGATCGTCAACAGTCAACGGAACAGGAATTCAGAATCCAAGATTCAGAATTCATCGACGTACGTTCTCGAACGGGCGCTACTCAAGGCGCGCCACGGCCTGCATCGTCCTGCCGTGGCCGACTATAACCTCTACGAAGAGCTGGTGGGCACCATCGGGACTGACCGCTTCTATTACCTGCGCGAGCAGTCTGAGGCTGCCGGCCGCATGTTCCAGCAGGCGCTTGACGATATAGACCGCGCCATTGCCCTCGCACCACGCAATCCCCTCTACCTACTTGAGAAGGCCTCGCTCAATGTCCGCGTAGCCCGTTATGCAGAGGCATTACCCATACTCGAAGTCTTGGTGGCGGCTTTCCCCGACGACATGGACTGCAACCGCCTCCTCGGCTTCTGCTGCGTGCAGCTGGGTGACAAGTCACGCGGTCTGCCCTATCTGGAGAAGGCTGTCTCTATGGGCGATAGCAATGCAGCCGCATTGCTCGATCGGTACAAATAATCCTCTCCTCGACAATGATAATACAAAGAGAGAGCTTCACATGAAGCTCTCTCTCTTTTTTTTCTGTATCTACCTACTAATAAATTCCTTGTGCCAGCATGGCATTGGCCACCTTCATGAAGCCGCTGATGTTAGCACCCTTTACGTAGTTGATGTATCCGTCGGGCTGGCGACCATACTTCACGCACTGTTCGTGGATAGAGTACATGATGTACTGCAACTTCTTGTCCACCTCGGCAGCACTCCAGGAAATGTGGCAGGCGTTCTGGCTCATCTCGAGACCGCTGGTTGCCACGCCACCCGCATTCACGGCCTTGCCGGGAGCATACAGCATCTTGTGCTCTATGAAGAGCTCGATGGCCTCGGGGGTGCATCCCATGTTCGAGATTTCGCCTACGCAGATGACGCCGTTGTCGATGATGCGCTGGGCATCCTCGCCATTGAGTTCGTTCTGTGTGGCACAGCAGAGACAAATGTCCACCTTCTGTTCCCACGGGCGTCGTCCCGGGTAGAATGTGGCCGAGGGGAACTGCTCTACGTAGGGCTCCACGATATCGTCGCCCGAGTCGCGCAGTTCGAGCATGTAGTCAATCTTCTCGCCGCTGATGCCGTCGGGGTCATATACATAACCGTCGGGGCCACTGATGGTCACCACCTTGGCTCCTAATTCGGTAGCCTTGAGGGCTGCACCCCATGCCACGTTACCGAATCCGCTGATAGCTACGGTCTTGCCGCTGATGTCGAGGTTGCGTGTGGCGAGCATCTGATTCACGAAGTAGAGGCCACCGTAGCCGGTAGCTTCGGGGCGTATGAGCGAGCCGCCGAAGTCGAGTCCCTTACCTGTCATTACACCCGTACACTCGCGTGTGAGCTTCTTGTACATACCCATGAGGTAGCCTACCTCACGGCCACCCACGCCGATGTCACCGGCAGGAACGTCGGTGTCGGGGCCGAGGTTGTGCCACAGCTCCGTCATGTAGGCTTGGCAGAAGCGCATGATCTCATTCTGGCTCTTGCCACGGGGCGAGAAGTCGCTACCGCCCTTACCGCCACCCATGGGAAGCGAGGTGAGGGCATTCTTGAAGGTTTGCTCGAAGCCGAGGAACTTCAGGATGCTGAGGTTTACCGATGCGTGGAATCGCAGGCCACCCTTGTACGGCCCTATGGCATTATTGTATTGCACGCGATAGCCGAGGTTGGTCTGCACCTCTCCCTTGTCGTCTACCCAGGTGACGCGGAAGGTGAGGATGCGGTCGGGCTCCACCATGCGCTCAATGATTTTGGCTTTTTCAAACTCGGGGTGCTGGTAGTAAACCTCCTCTACGGAGTGTAGCACCTCGGTAACTGCTTGAATGTACTCAGGCTCGTTCGGATGCTTACGCTCGAGATCCTGAATGATTTCGTTAATCTTCATAACGCTGCGTTTTTTGGTTCAACAATACTTAAACACAATTACAAGGGACAAATTTAGTGCAAGCCGAATGAAATGCCAAATTTATTTGAGCATTTCTGAGGCGCAGCCTAAATTCTTCTTTGCAAAGTAAAGATAAATTTAGTGCAAGCCGAATGAAATGCCAAATTTCAACGAGTGAAAGTAGAGAAAATGCTTGTATTTTCTTTTCTGAGCGAGGCAGAAGTTCAATTTTGTTAAATTTATTTAGGTATTTCCGAGGCGCAGCCTGATTCCTGTGGCTGCATAAAAGCATTGGTTACGTTGGCGGAGATTTATTTCCAAGAGTATAGTTGCTTTTGGCAAAGGGGGAGATAAAAAAAAGAAGGTCGTCATCCCGACGACCAATCTTCCAACTTTAAAAATCTAATACCATGAAAAACACGTTGCAAAGGTACGGCTTTTTTTGGTACTGGCAAACTTTTTCAAAGAAAAAAGTGTCGGAGCTACACTTTTTAACATTTTGTGGTCGTTTTTGAGGCTGAAACTGATATTTTCGTAGTTTGTTCGGCTGAAAAATTATAAATAATCATTATTTGTAAGAAAAGTGGAGTGGGGTACAATGAGCGGTAATCAGGCATTATTCTTGCCATATAGCGCTTTGTGCACTTTTGATTCTTGCGAAGTGATGCTTGTTTTCTAAAGAAGGTGGTGCTTGTCCTTAAAAAAAGAAGGTCGTCATCCCGACGACCAATCTTCCAACTTTAAAAATCTAATACCATGAAAAACACGATGCAAAGGTACGACTTATTTTTGATTCTGCAAGCTGTGAAAAGGAAAGAAGTGTAAAATTTACACTTTTTACACTTCTTCTATGCTTTTTTCGTTAAGAAATGTGCCTCTTGTCTTGAACCTGTAATATGGGCTTGGCAAAAACGCACTATTCTACATACAGCACCAATCCCTTGAGATACTCGCCTTCGGGATGGTAGATGCTGACGGGATGGTCGGCCGGTTGGGTGAGCTGGTGGAGTATGCGCACGCGGCGTCCCGACATGGCAGCAGCAGTGAATACGGCCGTGCGGAAGTTGTCCTTCGTCACTACCTGCGAGCAGGAGAAGGTGAAGAGGATGCCGCCAGGGCGTATCTTCTCGAAGGCCTTGGCGTTGAGCTTGCGGTAGCCCATGAGGGCGTTGCGCAGGGCATCCTTGTGCTTGGCAAAGGCTGGCGGGTCAAGGATGATGAGGTCGTACTGGTCGCCCATGCGGTCGAGATACTTGAAAGCATCCTCGGCAAAGGCTTCGTGGCGGGTGTCTCTGGGGAAGTTGAGCTCCACATTGGCACGGGTGATGTCGATGGCACGCGATGAAGAGTCTACGGAGTGTACCAGTTCTGCTCCGCCACGCATAGCGTAGAAGGAGAACCCGCCTGTGTAGCAGAACATATTGAGCACTTTTCGTCCTTGCGAGTAGCGCTCGAGCAGGGCACGGTTTTCGCGTTGGTCGACGAAGAATCCTGTCTTCTGTCCACCCAACCAGTCTACATGGAAGCGTAGCCCGTTCTCTGTGGCAATATCGCTGGCTGTAGCCAGACTTCCCTTGAGGAATCCGTTGCCGCCATCCTCCGATGCCTTGTAGGCCAGCGTGGTCTCTGACTTGTAGTAGATGTTGTCGATGATACCGTCGAGCACTTCGCCCAGCGCATCGGCAATTTCGTGGCGGCTCACGTGCATACCCACCGAGTGAGCCTGCATCACTGCCGTGCGGTCGTATACGTCGATGACCAAGCCGGGCAGGCCGTCGCCTTCACCGTGGACGAGGCGGAAGGCGTTGGTCTTTTGTTCATTGTCAACTGTCCATTGCCTGAATATGCTCTTGCGCACATCGTAGGCTGCACGGAGGCGCTGGAGCCAGAAGGTGCGGTCGATGGTGATGTCCTCAAACGAGAGTACGCGCACGGCAATACTGCCTATCTGCACGTGACCCACAGCGAGGAAACGTCCGTCGGCACTGAGGATGCGCACTACGTCGCCCTCTTCGGGGCGGCCTTCTATATGGTGGATGGCACCGGAGAAAATCCATGGGTGGAAGCGCCCGAGAGACTCCTCTTTTCCTTTTTTTAGGTATACGGTCTTGTACATTTTTTCTGTTTGAGTTAATTCGTCTATTATATGTCTGCCTTCACGACCCGGAAATCTTGCCTGCTCTTCAGCTCCTCCAGATATTTATATATACGTATGCAGGCCCATGCGTCAGTGGCGGCATAGCCCTTTTGGCGGTCGGTGAGCACATCGGCTTCCCAGTTGGTGAGGCGTTGCGACTTGGATATTTTTTTCCCGAACAGCAGGGCATATATCTTCTGCAGGCTTTGTGCCTCGATACCCATCTCCTTTACGTAACCTTGTAGGTCAAGGAATCCGTGTGGCTCGAAACTGTGTTTGCGATGCAGGCTGTGTATGTCGTCTTTCAGTGAGAGACCCACCTTGAGTTGGTTGCTCTGCAGTAGTTCGATGAGTGCATCGGGCATTCCTATATAATTGAGGCGGAAGAGGAAGCAGGTGTCTTCGGTCGATACCTGCATCAGCGCCACCTCGTAGGTCTTGCCTTTGGCAAAGCTGGGGCGTGTCTCCGTGTCGATGCCGAGGACGGGGAATCCCTTGAGGTATCGCACTGCCTTCTCCACGTCGGATGCGCTGTGTATCACTATGATGCGCCCTGTGAAGAGGTCGGATGGCATTTGGACAATATCGGCCTTGGCAATGTTGCTGGCAATCTCAATCATCGAATTCGTCCTCCTCATTGTCTGTTGTGCTGTACTTCACTTCGTGGAGGGCACGCATCGTGTTGACCAGTGTTTGTCCCCAGTAGCCGATGAAGTGTTCGCGACATTGCGCCAGCGCGTCGTGCATCGTCTCGTTGAGCCCACTGCGAAACTGGCACACAAAGTCCTTCACCACCTGATATATGTCCGACAGGTCTTCGGCAATGCTTTTGCGTATGGGGGTGTCGCTGTACTTCATATCCTCTACGAACACATCGAGATAGTCGTCGCGGTCGGCCATCAGCTCCTGTAGGTTGAGGCGTATCACCTCATAGTCGTCTTCTGTGACAAAAGTCTCTAATCCGTCTTCGCCCATTACTTCGCATTCGGGCAACATGGAAGCCTTTATATATAATAAAGGTAGTATCTTGAGCAGCGTGTCTACAAACTCCGCCCGCTTTTGTCCCTCACATCGCTCGATGAAGGCGCAATACTCTGCTGCTACGGTGACAAACTCCACCGAGTTGCGTTCAAATATCACTTGTGATGTCTGTTTCATATCCAATTTTCGCAAATTCGCACAAAGGTACGAAAAAGCGAGCGAGAAATATCAAGCTTGCTTGAATATTTTTCACAGCGAGCGACGATCTCCTTCACGATGCAATCGTAAAGGTACGAAAAAGCGAGCGAGAAATATCAAGCTTCTTGGACAAGCCAAGTGCTAAGGCAGGTCTTGAATATTTTTCACAGCGAGCGACGATCCCCTTCACGATGCAATCGTAAAGGTACGAAAAAGCGGGCAAGATGTACAGAAAGAAAACCGAAAAAAAATCTTGTAGAAAACCGAAAGTATTCATAACTTTGCAAAATTCAAGCAATATAGGAGCATACACGATAAAATATGGCTACGCAAAAAAATACAAAGAAGGAAAAGGTTCAGAAAGAGAAGAAGGAAATCAAATGGATACAGAGTATCCGCACTGCAATAGAGAACGAAACAACACAATTTGTTGTAGGATTGCTGCTGGTAATGGTGTCTCTATATATGATATTAGCCTTCAGTTCGTTTGTTCTCAATGGTGGTGCCGACCAGAGTGCTATGGAGGCGCAAACAGTGACTGAATCCCTTACCGACACTGCTCCGGAGAAGGTGGAGAATGCTACAGGACGTAGCGGAGCACACATAGCTCATACACTCATCAATGGCTGTTTCGGTATCTCGGCTTACAGCATCGCCGCGTTCCTGCTGGTGCTGGGACTCAATCTCATGCGCACCTACAAGTTCAACCTCAAGCATTGGGGAATCTGCTGCGCCACCATTCTCGTATGGGGGTCGTTGTTCTTGAGCATCACCGTAGACCGTTGGTTTATAGATTCGGGTATCTACTGGGGTGGCTACCACGGGCATAATGTGTCTGAATGGCTCAATGCCCAGTTTGGTATGCCCGGTATCATCATTCTGTTGGCTGTGATTGCGGTTCTGTTTTGCATGTACCTCACGAGCAATACGATAGAGTTTATTCGCAGATTGCTGCACCCCAAGTCGTTGCTCCCAGGCAAGGATGAGGTGGAGAAGGACGCCCCTCTCTGTGAGGAAGCCAAACCCGACACTTCGGACGTTGACTTTACCATTGAGGAGCAGCCCACAGAGATTGAGTGGGCTACCGATAGCAAGGATACCGGGAATGTTGTGGGCGATGATATGGAAATGGAGATTGTGGAGACCGTAGAGGAGGAGACTGTTCCTGCAGCTCCTGCCGGGCAATCGGAGGCTGACTTTACTATCGAAATCAATGAAGAGGAGGAGGCTGAGAAGATTCTTGAGCCATACAACCCACGTCTCGACCTCTCACGATATAAGTTCCCTACCATCGACCTGTTGGATAAGGGCAATGATGACTCGCTGTCGGTAGACCGTGAAGAACAGAATGCCAATAAAGACCGTATCATACAGGCACTGCGCAACTTCGGTATAGAGATCTCGTCCATCAAGGCCACCGTGGGCCCCACCATCACACTCTACGAGATTACGCCCGCCCCTGGCGTGCGCATCTCAAAGATCAAGAACCTCGAAGACGATATAGCCCTGACGCTCTCGGCCCTCAGTACCCGTATCATTGCTCCGATGCCTGGAAAGGGCACTATCGGCATTGAGATTCCGAATGCCAACAAGCAGATAGTGTCGATGCACTCCGTCATTGGTAGCCGTAAGTTTCAGGAGTGCAACTATGACTTGCCCGTGGCTATCGGCAAGACCATCACGAACGAGATATTCATGTTCGACCTCTGCAAGATGCCTCACCTGCTCGTGGCTGGTGCCACAGGTATGGGTAAGTCGGTAGGCTTGAACGCCATCATCACCTCCTTGCTGTACAAGAAGCACCCCGCCGAGCTGAAGCTCGTGATGGTAGACCCCAAGAAGGTGGAGCTCAGTATCTACTCGTCCATCGAGAAGCACTTCCTGGCCAAGTTGCCCGACGGTGAGGATGCCATCATCACCGATGTTACCAAGGTGGTGCAAACTCTCAAGTCGCTCTGCGTGGAGATGGATACCCGCTATGACCTGCTCAAGCAGGCTGGCGTGCGCAACCTACGCGAGTATAACGACAAGTTTATCAACCGCCTGCTCAACCCCGAGAAGGGACACAAGTATATGCCCTATATCGTGGTCATCATCGACGAGTTCGGTGACCTCATTATGACGGCCGGCAAGGAGGTGGAGCTCCCCATTGCCCGCATTGCCCAGCTGGCTCGTGCGGTAGGTATACACATGATTATCGCCACGCAGCGCCCCACCACGAACATCATCACAGGTACCATCAAGGCCAACTTCCCCGCCCGTATCGCCTTCCGCGTATCGGCCATGATTGACTCGCGCACCATCCTCGACCGCCCCGGTGCCAACCAGCTCATCGGCCGTGGCGACATGCTCTTCCTCCAGGGCAGCGATCCCGTGCGTGTGCAGTGTGCCTTTGTCGATACGCCCGAGGTGGAGCGCATCGGCCGCTATATCAGCGAGCAGCAGGGATACCCTACCGCATTCTATTTGCCCGAATATGTGGATGAGAATGCCGGCGAGGGCAGCAACCTCGATGATGTAGACCTCAAGCGCCTCGACCCCATGTTCGAGGATGCAGCCCGCCTTGTCGTCATCCACCAGTCGGGCTCCACCTCGCTCATCCAGCGCAAGTTCTCCATCGGCTACAACCGCGCAGGCCGTATCATGGACCAACTCGAGAAGGCTGGCATCGTGGGGCCCGTCGACGGCAGCAAGCCACGCCAGGTGCTGTGTGCCGATGAGATGGATTTGGAGATGAGGCTAAACAATCTGAACGACTGATTTGTAAATGTTTAACCAATCATCAATTGTCAACCGTAAAGTCCCCCCCCCCATGACTATGCAACGAATAAAATCAATACTTCCTGTCCTCTGTGCCATGCTCCTTGCGATGCCCCTCGCTGCCCAAGGACCTGCCGAGGTATGGCTCCGGAAAGCGGCCGACAAGTTCGAACAGAAGGGCGTTGACCTCAGTTTCCGCATCAACGAAGATGGCGTGCGCCTCAGCGGCCGACTGCTCATCGAGGGCAAGAAATTCTGCTTCCTCACCGACGAGATGAAGATATGGTACGACGGCACCACACAGTGGACGCTGCAGATCGACGACGACTACAGCGAGCTCTATATCAACGAACCCACTCCCGAGGAGCAGCAGAGCATCAATCCCTACCTCCTGCTCGGCAGCTATCAGGAACACTTTACTGCTACCGATGGAGGCGAGAAGACCTTCAACGGACTGCCGCTCCACCTCGTGGTTCTCAAGGCCAACGACGACCGGCAGGAGCTCTCTCAGCTCAGCCTCTATATAGACCATGAAGGCACCCCTGCCGCCCTCGAACTCACCTTCCCCGATGAGCGCAAGTACAAGATCGAGGTGCGCTCCATGCGCAACGGCCTCACCTTCCCGCAACACACCTTCACCTATCAGCCCAAGAGCTATCCCGCCGATGAAGTGATCGACATGCGGTGAACGATGAACGGTATATAACGACTATCCAGATAGAACTCTAAACTTTAAGCACTAACTCTAAACAATATATACATTATGGAAAAGACCAAATGCCTTATCATAGGCTCAGGCCCTGCCGGCTATACGGCGGCCATCTACACCGGTAGAGCAAACATCCCCACCATCCTCTACGAAGGATTGCAACCTGGCGGACAGCTCACCATCACCACCGAGATCGAGAACTTCCCCGGCTACCCCAAGGGCATCAGTGGCCCCGAGATGATGGACGACCTTCGCCTGCAGGCCGAGCGCTTCGGTGCCAGCATGCGCAGCGGCATCGTCACCAAGGCCGACCTCTCACAGCGCCCCTTCCGCATCACCGTTGACGACGGCACCGAGATTGAGGCCGAGACCGTCATCATCGCCACGGGCGCATCGGCCAAGTACCTCGGCCTTGACGACGAGAAGAAGTATGCCGGCATGGGTGTCAGTGCCTGTGCCACCTGCGACGGCTTCTTCTACCGCAAGAAGGTGGTAGCCGTGGTGGGCGGTGGCGACACCGCCTGCGAGGAGGCCAGCTACCTTGCCGGACTTGCCAGCAAGGTATACCTCATCGTACGCAAGAACTACCTCCGTGCCAGCCAGATCATGCAGGATCGCGTCATGCAGAATCCCAAGATAGAGGTCCTCTTCGAGCACAACGTCACTGGCCTCTTCGGCGACAACGGCGTTGAGGGCGCCCATGTGGTGCGCCGCAAGGGCGAAGCCGACGAGCAGCACTACGACATCGCCATCGACGGACTCTTCCTCGCCATCGGCCACAACCCCAACTCCGAGATTTTCCGCGAGTATCTCGACACCGACGAGACAGGCTACATCCTCACGCAGGGAGCCTCACCCGCCACCAACGTGCCCGGCGTATATGCTGCAGGCGACGTGGCCGACCCCCGCTACCGCCAAGCCATCGTGGCTGCCGGCAGTGGCTGTAAGGCAGCCCTCGAGGTGGAGAAGTTCCTCGCAGAGCGTGAGAGCTGACGGAAATAAAAGTTGGTAGTAATATAGCTGTTGCCCTTGCCTATGAACACTATCAACCGTTTTAATATGCTATTGCTCGCTATGTGATATATTCCATCCTCTTCCTGCGAAGGGGATGGACGCAATCCTTGCATGGCATAGCAACTAAGAATAAAGTTATAGCAATATGATTACAGTTTCAGATTTAGCGATTCAGTTTGGGAAAAGAGTGTTGTACAAGGATGTTAATCTAAAGTTCACTAACGGTAATATCTACGGAGTCATTGGTGCTAACGGAGCAGGCAAGTCTACCTTTTTGCGCGCTATAAGTGGCGAATTGGAGCCTACCAAGGGAAGTGTAACCCTTGGCCCCGATGAGCGTCTCTCGGTGCTCAGCCAGGACCACTTCAAGTGGGATCAATATACGGTACTCAACACCGTACTGAAGGGGCACACCGTGCTTTGGGATATAATGAGCGAGCGCGATGCCCTGTATGCTAAAGCTGATTTTAATGATGAGGATGGATTGAGAGCTGCCGAGCTGGAAGAGAGATTTGCCGAATTGGAAGGATGGAATGCCGAGAGTGATGCCGCTTCCCTGCTTAGCGGATTGGGCATCAAGGAGGACAAGCATCATCTGCTGATGAGCGAATTGAGCGGTAAGGAGAAGGTGCGTGTCATGTTGGCTCAAGCTCTCTTTGGAAATCCCGACAATCTTCTTCTTGACGAGCCCACTAATGACCTTGATATGGAGACTGTAGCTTGGCTCGAGGAGTATTTGAGCAATTTTGAACACACCGTATTGGTGGTGAGTCATGACCGCCACTTCCTTGATTCTGTGTGTACTCACACTGTGGACATCGACTTTGGCAAAGTGAGCATCTTTGCCGGCAACTATAGCTTCTGGTACGAAAGTTCTCAGCTCGCCCTTCGTCAGGCTCAAAATCAAAAGACCAAGGCAGAGGAGAAGCGCAAAGAGCTGGAAGAGTTTATCCGCCGATTCAGTGCCAATGTGGCCAAGAGCAAGCAGACCACCAGCCGCAAGAAGATGCTGGAGAAGCTCAACGTCGAGGATATCCAACCCTCATCGCGCAAGTATCCCGGCATTATCTTCACTCCCGAGCGCGAGCCGGGTAATCATATCCTGGAGGTCAGCGGGCTACGTGCCGAGATGGAGGATGGCACCGTGCTCTTCAGTGATGTAAATCTTAATGTGGAGAAGGGCGACAAGATCGTATTCCTCAGTCGTGACCCACGTGCCATGACAGCCTTCTTTGAGATTATCAATGGCAACCGTAAGCCCCATGCCGGCAAGTACAACTGGGGAGTAACTATCACAACCGCCTACTTGCCCCTCGACAATACTGAATTCTTCGACACCGACCTCAACCTTGTAGATTGGCTCAGTCAGTTCGGCGAAGGCAACGAAGTGTACCTCAAGAGTTTTCTCGGCCGTATGCTCTTCAGTGGTGAGGAGGTCCTGAAGAAAGCGAATGTCCTCTCTGGTGGCGAGAAGATGCGTTGTATGATTGCCCGCATGCAATTGAAAAATGCAAACTGCCTTATCCTCGATACTCCTACCAACCATCTCGACCTCGAGAGCATCCAGGCATTCAATAACAATCTGAAACTGTATAAAGGCAATATCCTCTTCAGCAGTCATGACCATGAATTTATTCAAACTGTAGCCAACCGTATCATTGAACTGACTCCGAATGGTATCATCGACAAGATGATGGAATATGATGAGTACATCACCAGTGACCAAATCAAAGAGATGAGAATTCGGATGTATGGAGAGTGATTTGAGGCTTGAGACAACAGCTATATCATCACCCGGAATTCTTTTTTTGCCCATCAATATACAGTCTATTAAAAAAATATAACTATCTTTACCGATGGTTATGAAGACATTGCCCAGACATAAGAGATTTTCGCACCTCGTAGGCATCTGCATGGTAGGTGTGGTGGTTGCTTTGTCTTTTATTGTCGAGGTCTGCTTTGGGAGCTTCCCTGTAGGCATATTCCGTTTCCCGCTCAACGTCTTGGTGCTGGCCTTGTGGATGCTGCTGCTTACGATGATGTATCGCGGCAGAGTCCACAACGCTTGTGCCCGATTTATGCTTTCACGCGAGGCCACATGGCTCTCTCTTACCTTGATTGCTGTGATTGGCATCACCCTCGGGCTGCAACGTACGCCTTCGTCGACGGCATGGCCCACGGTCTGTTCGCTCCTGTTCGTGCTGAGCCATCTGCAATGTGTCATCATGCGTGGCTGGCGCAATAAGAGGGGCATACGATGGCGTTTCTGCCTGACACATATCGGTTTGTTTTTGGCTCTCGGAGCCGGATTCTGGGGAGCACCTGACCGTGAACAGCTACGCGCCCCCGTGCAGCGTTATCCCTCCAACGAGGCCTATACTATGGAGGGCGAAGAGAGGCGCCTGTCCTATACCCTTGAACTGAAGGACTATTGCATCGAAAAGGCCGAGAACGGTACTCCCACCCACTACGAGGCACAGGTCATGGTCGATGGCACTCTGACGACACTGAAGGTCAATCACCCCTATGCACGGACGATAAGCGAAAAGATATATCTTGTCAGTTTCCCCACATCACCCTACGGAGAGAGATATGCCATCGTTGAGATTGTCAGCGAGCCATGGCAATGGTTGTCTGCTATGGGCATCATCATGCTGATTGCTGGTGCCATGCTCCTCTTTATCCAAGGACCGAGGAAGATGAAAGTGGAAAGATGAGAACGAAAACCAACTATTAACTATTAACCGCATCGAAGATGTATTAACCGTGGCACAGCCACATTAACCAATAAACAAATAACCAATAAACAAACTGACGATTAAATATTAACGTGTAAAGGTGATGGGTAAAGGTAATAGGCCATCCGGAGGGTAAACTTTCATCTTTCATCTTTCCACTGTCAACTTACTAACAACGACATGGGTTGGAATATATTCCCCTTGTGGGCAGGTATCGTGATGCTGATTGCAGCTACAGCGTCCATTTGGGCGGTGATGAAGAAAGAGCGCAGCACCGTGGCAATAGCCACGATGTTGGCTGCCATACTTGCCATGGGTGGCTTCATCATCCTGCTGTGGGCTACCCTCGAACGACCTCCCTTGCGGACTATGGGCGAAACTCGCTTGTGGTACTCCTTCTTCATCCTTGTCTCAGGCTTGTTTACCTATTCGCGCTGGCACTACCGATGGATCATGCTGTTCTCCACCGTGCTTGCGGGAGTATTCATCATCATCAATATCGTCAAGCCCGAGATTCATGACCAGACACTGATGCCTGCCTTGCAGAGTATCTGGTTTGTGCCTCATGTCTCTGTCTATATGTTCTCCTATTCCCTGCTCGGATGCGCCACACTGCTCTCTGTGGTTGCACTGGTACGAAAGAGCACCGACATGGATCTGGCCATCGAGAGACTCCTCTATGCAGGTCTGGCCTTCCTCTCGGTAGGCATGCTCACGGGCGCCTTGTGGGCCAAGGAGGCGTGGGGAGCCTATTGGAGTTGGGATCCCAAGGAGTCGTGGGCTGCTGCCACATGGGGATTGTATCTCATGGCCATCCATCTCGCCCCGAGTGTGATGAACACATCCCGCAGATGGATATACCACACCATCATCCTGCTGGGCTTCCTGGCACTGCAGATGTGTTGGTATGGCATCAACTACCTGCCCTCGGCAGCAACAAGTGTGCATAGTTATAGTTGATAACCCAATAAAACGTAAGAAGATTATGAAAAAGCAAAAGAGAGGTCAGTATCTGATTGTTGCCGCATTGCTGCTTCTGGCAGGTGGCTTCATCACCTATCGTGCAATGCTTACAGTGCCCTCCGGGGAGTTGGCTCCCGAGGCACGTGTGTCAGCAATCCTGGAAGAGGGTGGCTGCATCAGCTGCCACAGTGCGAACCCCAAGGTTCCGTTCTATGCCCATATCCCCGTAGCGGGCGATATGGTGATGAAAGACATCGAGGAAGGCTATCGTGCCTATGACATCGAGGGCGCTATGGCAAAGCTGAAAGAGGGCGCCACACCCAACCCTGTCGATGTGGCCAAGATAGAAAAGGTGGCAATGGACAAGCGCATGCCGATGGCCAAGTACTACCTCGTGCACTGGGGTAGCCAGATGACCGACGCGAAGGCAGCCGTGATAGCCTCGTGGGCCCGCGACTACCGCATGGCCTACTACGCTGACGGCCTCACCGGTGAGCGTGCAGGCGAACCCGTACGCCCCATCATGGCAACCCCCGACGTAGACCAGCGTAAGGTGGCGCTCGGTTACAACCTCTATCACGACACACGCCTCTCTGTCGACAACACCGTGTCGTGTGCCACATGTCATGGCCTCAACACCGGTGGTGTGGACAACCTCCAGTACTCAAAGGGCGTAGCAGGCAACATGGGCGGAGTCAATGCTCCCACTACATACAATGCCGTATACAACTTCGTGCAGTTCTGGGATGGCCGTGCCAAGACCCTTGCCGAGCAGGCTGCCGGTCCTCCCCTCAACCCCGTGGAGATGGCCTCTACCTCATTCGACGAGATCATAGCCAAGCTCGCTGAGGACAAGCAGTATGTAGAGGAGTTCGCAGCCCTCTACGCCGACGGCATCACCGAGGCCAACATCACCGATGCCATTGAGGAGTTTGAGCGCACGCTGGTCACCCCCAACTCCAAGTTCGACCAATGGCTGCGGGGCGATAGCGAAGCGCTCACTGCCGACGAGCTGCATGGCTACGAGCTGTTCAAGGCCAACAGCTGCGCCACCTGCCATGTGGGCGCCAACCTCGGTGGCGAGTCATACGAACTCATGGGACTGCGCCAACACTACTTCGAGGCACGCGGCACCGAGCTCACCGAGGAGGACAACGGCCGCTTCAAGCAGACTCAGGACGAGCGCGACCGTCACCGCTTCAAGGTGCCCGGCCTGCGCAACATCGAACTCACCTGGCCCTACTATCACGACGGCACCCGTGCCACCATGGAAGAGGCTGTACGTGACATGGCACTCTACCAATGCGATGAGACGCTCGACGATGCCGAGGTAGCATCTATCGTAGCCTTCCTGCGTACCCTTACCGGTGAGTACCAGGGCCAGAAGCTCACCTCCGACAATAAGAGCCAGTTCTGAATTTACCGCTAATAGGTATTTGAAGAACTTACGGATTGCTCATCGTCGCTATATCTCGTCGAACAGGTGCTACTAAATGTAGTCGGCCCGGCTGATGACGCGGATGTTGCTGATGACCACAGATTTTATATTGATCACGGAACACACGGAGCACGCTGATTAACACTGATAATAATTAATCCGTACAATCGGTGTCATTCGTGTGCTCCGTGGTTTCTACACTCGCTACGTCTTTCAACTTTCAACTGTCATAACTTGAGCCTTGGCTTGTCGCAACTTAAGACCGCGCCTGCCCTAACTTACGCTTCGCATGGGGCTCAGGTGGCTGTCCACCGACTTTGATATTCACGTTGTCCATCGATTGACACTGCAAAGATACGACATCCTTTCCAGGCATTGCGACTTACTGATGACACGGACTCTACCGCTAACCGCTGATTGCTTTTGTCCACGGAACACGCGGATATCCTATATCCTCTTTACAAGGCGCTGTTGTGAATTGCTTTCAAATTAGTATCTTTGCAAGATAGAAGACAATGTTCACACAACTTCATGCTTCTCTCCGCTTGTTGTGAATTGCTTTCAAATTAGTATCTTTGCAAGATAGAAGACAATTCGCACGAATAGACGGCTGCTACCTTCTCGGTTGTGAATTGCTTTCAAATTAGTATCTTTGCAAGATAGAAGACAATACCGCCCCCTACGCCCCGAGCGACATTGTAGTTGTGAATTGCTTTCAAATTAGTATCTTTGCAAGATAGAAGACAATAGGTTTCAACTACTCGGCCATAAGCGGGTCGTTGTGAATTGCTTTCAAATTAGTATCTTTGCAAGATAGAAGACAATACCGCCCCCTACGCCCCGAGCGACATTGTAGTTGTGAATTGCTTTCAAATTAGTATCTTTGCAAGATAGAAGACAAT
>JAFXEF010000009.1 GCA_017520935.1 Bacteroidaceae bacterium
CACCGTCAGCGCAACATTCACTGTGAACAAATATCAGGTAACCTTCAAGATTGACGGTGTGGTGATTGCCACCTATACGCAAGACTATGGCTCTGCCATCGTTGCCCCCGAGGCTCCTGAGCGCGAAGGCTATACTTTCAGCGGTTGGGGCAATGTGGCCGAGACGGTGCCTGCAAACGATGTGACCTATGAGGGCAGCTATTCGGCAAACCTGTATAACGTATACTATTTCGTGGGGGCAACGCTGGTGCACTCTGTCAAGGTGGCCTATGGCGAACCTATCCCCGAATACATCTACGAGCCGGAGGAGGAGGGCTACACCTTCCTCGGATGGATAGGCGAGAGCTATGCGACGATGCCCGCCCATGATGTGACCTATACGGCGAATATTGACAATGGTATTGGCACATTGACAATTGACTATAGCCAATTGAATATTTATGACCTCACAGGCCGCAAGGTAGCAGATACCGAGAACCTCAAGGGTGGTATCTACATCATCAATGGTAAGAAGGTGGTGATCAAGTAAGGCACATCGCTGCATACCTGCATGATACTCACGGGAGCTGCCCATTCGGGTAGCCCCCGTGAAATGTTTGTCTGTCATAACAAAATATGTGGAAGAATTCTTTTCCACTCCCCCTCACCCCGCGGGCAACAGGCAACACCGGCAACAGCGAAAATGGGGGCTGCATCGAATTTCGAACTTCGAATTACGAATAACGAATAACGAACTTCGAATTACGAACTTCGAACCTCGAATAACGAGTTTCGAATAACGAATTACGAATAACGAACCTCGAATTTCAATCCACTCACATTCCCTGCATCTTGGCAATGATGGCCTCTACGGCATCGCCGAAGTCGCTGTATAGCTTGCGGAAATAGGGTTTGATGGCGCCGGGCTGCGGATGGTTGGCGCGGGCCAGGAACTCGTTCTGCAGGTTGAGGATGTCGGTCAGCACCTCGTCCACCTTCGCATCGTCGGCCTTCCTTAACGCTTTGAGCACGAGGCACTCGCCGAACAGCTCGCCTGCCACATAGTTGATGCTCTTCTTCAGATCTCTCTTGTTTGCCATAGTCTTTCTTGTATTAGAAACGGTAAGTGCAACGTAGAGGTTGCAATCCATGCCGTCAGTTTGCCCGGTAAAGGTAGTCAATAAAGTTTAATGCACCAAACAGCCGAGAAAAAAACTGATAAATTTGATGTTCTCACGGATTTTTGCAAAATTTGCGACAGTTTGTAAAGATTCGCTAAAAGCACGCTGATGACCACAGATTTTCTTGATCACGGATTATACGGAGCACGCGGATGGCCACGGATAATAATTAAATCCGTAGAATCTGTGTCACCCGTGTGCCATAAGAGACGAACAGAACGAATTATCATATGTGAGTTATGAGCTATAAACACTAAACTCTAAACACTAAACACTATTTTTTAACTATACACATTTATCCACAATGAAGAAAAGCGCATTGCAATTGGCCAGAGCTTCTTATCAGCCGAAGCTCCCCCAAGTATTGAGAAGTGCTGTGAAGATTGAAGAGGGTGCCCTCACACAGTCTGCAGCCGACCAGGAGGCTATCAAGGAACTGTTCCCCAATACCTATGGTATGCCTATGTTGAAGTTCGTGCCTGCCGACAAGGCAGAGAGCAAGCCCCTGAACGTAGGTGTTATCCTTTCCGGAGGTCAGGCTCCCGGTGGTCACAACGTGATTTCTGGCCTGTTCGACGGCCTCAAGATGCTCAACCCCGCCAGCCGTCTCTATGGCTTCCTGATGGGCCCTGATGGCCTTGTGAAGCACAACTACCGCGAGCTCACCGCTGAGGTGGTGGACGAATACCGCAACACCGGTGGTTTCGATATGATCGGTTCGGGCCGTACGAAGCTTGAGACCAAGGAGCAGTTCGACAAGGGTCTTGAAATCCTCAAGAAGCTTGAGATCAATGCGCTTGTAATCATTGGCGGCGACGACTCTAACACCAACGCCTGCGTACTCGCTGAGTACTATGCTTCTATCAATGCCGGCGTGCAGGTTATCGGTTGCCCCAAGACCATCGACGGTGACTTGAAGAACGAGATGATTGAGACCTCTTTCGGTTTCGACACCGCTTGTAAGGTATATGCTGAGGTTGTAGGTAATATCGAGCGCGACTGTGACTCGGCCCGTAAGTACTATCACTTCATCAAGCTGATGGGCCGTTCGGCTTCTCACATCGCTCTGGAGGTAGCCCTTCAGGTGCAGCCCAATATCTGTATCATCTCTGAGGAGGTTGAGGCCAAGCGCCAGTCGCTCGACGAGGTGGTGACCGGCATTGCCAACGTGGTAGTAAAGCGTGCCGAGAATGGCTGCAACTATGGTATCGTGCTCATCCCCGAAGGCCTTATCGAGTTCATCCCCGAGATCAAGTCGCTCATCAGCGAGCTCAACGACTTCCTCGCACACAACGCTGCCGAGTTTGCCGCTGTGGAAGAGGCTGACCAGCGTCAGTACATCATCGACCACCTCTCTGAGGCTAACGCCAAGGTATACGCAAGTCTGCCCGAAGGCGTGGCACGCCAGCTCTCACTGGACCGCGACCCCCACGGCAACGTGCAGGTATCGCTCATCGAGACAGAGAAGTTGCTCTCTGAGATGGTAGGCAACAAGCTCGACGAGTGGAAGGCTGCCGGCAAGTACAACGGTAAGTTCGCTGCCCAGCACCACTTCTTCGGCTACGAAGGCCGTTGCGCAGCTCCCTCAAACTACGATGCTGACTACTGCTACTCGCTCGGCTATGCTGCATCGCTGCTCATCGCTGCCGGCAAGACCGGTTACATGCCTTCGATCCGTCAGACCACACGTCCTGCAGAGGAGTGGTTGGCAGGTGGTATCCCTGTGACAATGATGATGAACATGGAGCGTCGTCACGGCCAGATGAAGCCCGTAATCAAGAAGGCGCTTGTAGAGCTCGACGGGGCACCCTTCAAGGCTTTTGCAGCCAAGCGTGAGGCCTGGGCAACCGAGACGGAGTATGTATTCCCCGGTCCTATCCAGTACTACGGTCCCCGTGAGGTATGCGACCAGCCTACTATGACTCTCCGTTACGAGTTGGGCGACCTCTAATTCGGAATTGACAATTGATAATTGACAATTAAATAGTGATGTAAAGTAAGGGCAGACAACGTCTGCCCCTACTTTTATATAAAGATACGAATGGCGAAGACAAGTTCCACCGTACGCACCACCACCATCCGCATGAACGGCAAGCCCAAGCAGAAGGCCAAGAGCACCAAGAAGGGCAAACCCATGACGGATAAGGAGAAGCGCAAGGCTGCCAAGGCCAAGGCTAAGGCCCGCGAAGCGGCTGCCCGCAAGGCTCAGCGCCGTAAGGCGCGTGCTCGTGCTTGGGCGCGATTCTGCAATTCGGGTACTATGCACTGGATTCTCACAGCCATCGGTGCAGTGGCTCTGCTCTCTTTCTTCTACTATTTCTTCATCCGCCCCTACAGCTATCGTTGGAAACCCTGCTACGGATTCAAGGGCTATGGCGTATGCTTGCCAGTCAACTATAAGGTGCATGGCATCGACGTGTCGCACCATCAAGGCGACATCCGTTGGGACAAGGTCAAGGCTACCGAAAAGCAGGAATATCCCATCCGCTTCGTGTTTATGAAAGCTACGGAGGGGGGCGACTACAAGGATCGCCGCTTCGATGAGAACTTTAGCCGTGCTCGTGAGGTGGGGCTCATGCGTGGTGCCTACCACTTCTATAATCCCAATTCTGACCCCATTCGTCAGGCCGACTTCTTCATTTCGCAGGTGAAACTCGAGAAGGGCGACTTGGCTCCCGTTCTTGACATAGAACGCAAACCGCGCAATAAGGCACAGCTGCAGGCCGATCTCGTGAAATTCCTCAACCGCCTGGAGCAGCACTACGGAGTGAAACCGATTATCTACACCTCATATAAATATATGACACGCTATCTGGATGCTCCGGAGTTTGCCAAATATCCACTGTGGATAGCCCATTACTACGTGGAGGCACTCAGTTATGAAGGTCCATGGCAGTTCTGGCAGCATACCGACTACGGTTCTGTGCCCGGGATTGAGGAGAGTGTAGACTTGAATGTCTTCAACGGTTCGCTTGAGGAACTCCAGCGATACACTTTACGGTAAGGGTAAAAAGAAAAAGAGTTGCAACCGCAACTCTTTTTTACTTCCAAGAACCAAAAATCTTGTTTTCAGTTCTTATTCCTTTACAAACCGAGCTGCCGTCCAGTCCTTCTCTACACGGTGGCTGAGGTAGCGCAGCCCGAGGCGCTGGGCTTCGGCCTGTATCATGGGGAGGTCGCTCTCGTAGAAGCCGCTGAAGTAGATCTCGGCTCCTTCGTTCATGCGGGCTACGTAGTATTGCATGTCGGCCAGGAGGATGTTGCGGTTGATGTTGGCGATGATGACATCGAACGGCCCTTCGGTGGCAAGCGATGAGGCGTCGCCCTGGAATACCTTGATGTTGTCGATGTGGTTGAGGGCGAGGTTGTCGATGGAGTTGTTCACACACCACTCGTCGATGTCGATGGCGGTGAGCGATGTGGCTCCGCGCATCGAGGCCAGAATGGCGAGGATTGATGTGCCGCAGCCCATATCGAGTACGGTCTTGCCCTGCAGGTCGGTATCGAGCAGGTAGCCGATGATGAGGCGGGTGGTCTGGTGATGACCGGTGCCGAACGCCATCTGCGGATTGATGATGATGTCGTAAGTCGCCTTCGGGTAGTCCTTATGGAAGGTGCTGTGGATGACGCAGCGGTCGTCTACAACGATTGGTTCAAAGAAGTTCTTCTCCCACTCCTCATTCCAGTCCTTGTCTTCCATCTCCTGAGCGGTGAAGGTGATGGAGGTGTCGCTCATGGGAAAGTCGGTCAGTGCCTCGCGCAGGGCTTCTTCGTTGTAGAGGGAGGCGGGTACGTAACCGATGGTGCCGTCGGTGGACTCGACAAAACTCTCGAACCCCAACTCTGCAGCAAGGGCTGCTATAATGTCGTTGGCGGTCTCGCTCACGGGATTCACGGTAAAGGTGACTTCGATGTATTGCATATGGTAATGTTTTTTTTATCGTTTTTTCGTTGCAACTCTATTGCTCTCTCTGCAAAATTACGCATTTTTAGGGATTTTCCCCATAAATGATAGGGATTTTCCCCTATTTGGGTTGAAAATACTTGTTATCTTTGCACTGTGAAAAGGTAACTATTAATATATATAGGTATGAAAAAAGGAATATTGACAGCATTGATGTTGGTGGGAATCATCGGTTCGGCATCGGCACAGCACGATGACCTGTACTTCGTCCCCAAGAAGAAAAAGGCAAAGACGGAGGCTCAGGTCGTGAAGACAGAGCAGGAGGCTTCTCTCGCGTCCGGTGAGGTGGAGGCAGCCTCTCCCCTGGCAAAGGATAGTGTCAAGACCTTGTCGGTGACAACCTTCTCTGCAAAAGGTCTGCCGATGGATGCGGACACTTATAACCGCCGTGGCTCATACTTGACCGAGCAGGGCGATGCCGTGTCGGAGTTTGCCATGGATGAGGAGGGCTTTGTGCTCATCACCGAAGAGGGCGACACGATGTGGATGAACACCGATACCCTGCGGCTCACCCGCGTTGACGAAGGTGAGGGATGGGTCAATGGCTTTGAGGGTAGCGATTCGGACTATGAGTATGCCATGCGCATCATCCGCTTCCGCAATCCGCGTTATGCAATCCCTGTGAGCAGCCCGCTCTATTGGGATGTGGTGTATGGCGGTGCCCTGTGGCCCACCTGGGATTGGAATATCTACGATGATGGCATGTATGCCTACGTGTTCCCCACTTCCAGTAACTGGTATTATTGGGACTATATGATGGGCTATCCCTTCGGATGGAACCGCTGGGGTCACTGGAACCACTGGAACCATTATTGGGACTTCCACTACAGTCATCACTGGGGACCCCATTGGGGTATGGGTTCGTATTGGAATGGCTGGGGCTTCTACGGCCATGTGTGGTATGACCCTTGGTTTAATCCCCATTTCCATGACTATTATCCCGGCTGGCATCACGGCCATCACGGTTTTTATCCTGGTTTCGGCCATGGCAAGCCCGGCTGGGGTGGTGTGACGCCCGATAAGCCGCATCCTCGTGAGAACGACCGCCATGCAACGATAGCCTCTACACGTCGTGGCTCGCAGGACAGCAATACAGCGAGCCGTCATGCAACAACCACAACTACACGTCGTGGCGCAAGTGTTAGCCGTACCGACAATGGTTCTACTCGCAGCTCCTCAGTTCGCGTAGTGACGGGTCGCACAGGTTCTTCCTCGAACCGCTCGTCAGGTGCAGTCCGCTCATCGTCAAGTCGTGGTGGTAATGATGAGGTATTGCGTCGTGGAGGCAGCACCTCCTCCTCCGTCAGTCGCGGTGCCACTACAGGCAGCAGCTCACGCAGTTCCTATACTCGTCAGAGCACTTCGCGCAGCAGCTCGGGCTCTTCATACAACCGTCCCAGCAGCACTCGCAGCTCTTCGTCATCGATAAGCCGTAGCTCTTCTTCGAGCAGCAGCCGTTCGGGCAGCTATTCTTCAGGTAGCTCGCGTAGCAGTTCGTACAGTGGCAGCAGCTCGTATAGTAGCGGTAGCTCATACAGCAGCTCTCGTAGCAGCAGCTCATACAGTGGCGGCGGTAGCTCTTACAGTGGCGGTGGCTCACGTGGCGGAGGAAGCAGCAGTAGCGGTAGCTCACGCAGCGGTGGTGGTGGCGGCAGCCGTCGATAGAGTGAAGCTGTCATCAAGAAAGATAAACCAAGAATCATAAATCAAAATCACTATGAAACGGAACAGACTATTTATCCTTGCAGCGACGATGCTTTCATCGTTCTCCTTTATGCAAGCACAGACATCATACGAGGCAGCTGCGCTGCTCGATACAGACCTTGGTGGAACAGCCCGCTTCGTGGGTATGGGTGGCGCTATGAGTGCGCTTGGTGCCGACCTCAGTGTCATGGGCACCAACCCCGCTGGTATCGGTCTCTACCGAAGTTGGGACCTTGGCATGTCGTTCAGCGGTGGCTGGGTGACTCAGCGTACGCGGTCAAACAGCACCCGTAATCGTTCGTTCGATTCGTATGGGGCGGTAGACAATGTTGGTTTCGTGGTTGCCAATAAGGTGAGCAACGAGAACGCCCTCCGCTTCACCAACTTCGGATTCAACTACCGCAACGTAAAGCGCTTTGGCGGCAAGATGGGTATGGCATCGAACCTCAACGGCCTCTCGCAGACAGGCCAGATGGCTTGGCAGGCGTATGAGAATGCCGACAATGTGTTTGCAAGCGACTTTGATTATAATAGTCCTGACGGATTCTATCAGAAGAATTATTATGACGACCCACGAATCGGCTGGCTCACTCTCTTGGGTGCCGATGGGTGGTTGATTGATGCTACCGCTTTGGATGGCGGAAGCTATTATGGCTCCGATGCCAACAACTACAGCGAAGTCCTTAGTGGCGGTATTGATGCCTATGACTTCAATCTCTCGTTCAATCTTGTTGATGCCGTCTATTTGGGTGTCACCCTGACAGCCTACGATGTAGACCGTCGTCTGGAGTCTACCTATACCGAATACTTTGACGGTGGCGATTACACTTTGCAGAACTTCTACCGCACCACTGGCTCGGGCTACGACCTCAAGTTCGGTGCCATCTTGCGTCCCTTCGTGGAGTCATCGTTCCGCATCGGTGTGTCGGCAACTACACCTACGGTATATAGCCTGCGCGACTACAATTCGGCCATCATCAGCTCGTTCGTGACATTTGCGGACGGCTCCACCATCGAAGGCTCTATGGATACCTTTGATGAGAATGCCTATGGTGGCGACTGCTACACTGACTATACGATGATTGCTCCTGCCAAGGTCAATGTCAGTGTAGGTGGCACCATCGGTACTTCTTTGGCCTTGGGTGCCGAGTATGAATACTCAAACTACGGTGCAGCCAAGCTCTACTATGAAGATGGCAATGAGAATACGCTGATGAATGACCACACGGCCGAGAACTTTACCGGACAGCATATCCTGCGCTTGGGTGCCGAGAAGATGTTCCCAGGCTCGTTCTACACCCGTGTTGGCTACAACCACCTGACCGGCGGATACAAGGCTGATGCCTGGAAGATGATTCCTGTGAATTCAGTGCAGACCAACACTGCCTACAAGAATATCCGTTCGACCAATAATTTCACTTGCGGTGTAGGTTTCCGTGGAGATACCTTCTATGCCGATGCAGCATTGCTCTATAGTCGTCAATCCTCAGATTTCTATCCGTTCGAGGAGCGGGAACTGAAGGCAACCACACTCAGCCGTAATCTGCTGAAAGGTATGCTGACAGTAGGATTGCGATTCTGACCGTCGACAGCTAAGAATAACAAGGGGGAAGGCTTGGCCTTCCCCCTTGCTTTGTATAGAAATAGAAACAGAAGCGGCTGCTTAATCCTCGTCATCCTCTCCCTTGAGTATAGGCAGGCTGATGTGGTACTTCACAGCGAGGATGCGGGTGAGGAATACGCTGATGCCGCAGACGATTTGCGTCACGATGTTGTCAGTGCCTATCCATCCGCATACGGCATAGGCGACACCTCCCATCACACAGGCCATGGCATAGATATCCTTTCGGAAGATAAGCGGTATCTCGTTGATGAACACGTCGCGCAGCACGCCGCCCGCAGCACCCGTCATCGTACCCATGATCGTGGCTACCCACAAAGGAAAGCCCGCGTCGAGCGTCTTCTGTATACCTACCACGGCGAAAAGGGCAAGGCCGATGGCGTCGAAGAAGAAGAAGGTGTTGTTCATGTGTACCAGATACTTGCTGAATACCATTACCCATAGCAGGGCGAGTGCTGTGATGGTTAGATAGATGGTATTGCTCATCCAGAAAGGAGTGACATCGAGCAGCAGGTCGCGGATGGTACCGCCACCGATGGCGGTCACAAGGCCTACGACGTAGGCTCCGAATAGGTCGAACTGCTTGGCCGAAGCCAGGCGTATACCACTGATGGCGAAGGCAAATGTGCCAACGAATTCAAGAATGTCAACGAAGGTGATGTTCATCATGACTGTTTACTATTTACAAATTGCTATTTTTTCACTCTAAACTCTAAACTCTACACTCTAAACTAATGCAGTTCCACCACTGTAATTCCCGCTCCGCCAAACTGTACGTGCTCGTCGCGGCAGCTGGCCACGGCAGGGTTAGCCTGTAGGTATTGACGGATGAGGGTGCGCAGGATACCGTTGCCCGTTCCGTGCAGTATGCGCACTCGTGGCATGCTGAGCAACACGGCATCGTCTATGTAGTAGGTGACGGCTTGCAGGGCCTCCTCGCCACGCATGCCACGCACGTCGATGTCTTGCTTGAACTGCAGGCGGCGTTGCGAGATGTCTTCCTGTGTCTCTTTGCTCAGGTAGGTGTAGGCGCGTGGGCGCTCGGCCTCCTGTTGGCGTGCCGCCTCTTGGGAGGCTGGCTCCAGTTTTGAGAGCTTGGTCACGGTGCGCATTATGCCGAAGGTCACCGTAGCGTTCTTTCCATTGATTTGCTCGATGGTGCCTATGGTCTGCTGCCCTTTGATGCGAACGAGAGAGCCGGCAGAGAGAGCCTCCCCCTTGCCTCTCCCAAGAAGGGGCGATTCAGACACCGCGGAGCCAAGTTCCCCTCCTTGGGAGGGGTTAGGGGAGGCCGCCTTCTTCTCTTTTTTCAATTTCTTGCGCTCTTGCCGCGCCTTGAGTTGCTCCATCTTGCGCTGTATGCGTGCTTCGTATTCGTCGGTACTGCCCGTGGTCACGGCTTCGCGCCATTCGGCCAGCTCTTGGCGGGCTTGGCGGGTCTGCTCCTTCTCGGCCTGTGCCTCCTTGATGGTGCGTATGGTATTCTCGATGCGGGCGTTCGACTCCTGCAGCAGTTGCTGCATCTCCTCCTTGGCTTCGCGGATGACGCTCTTGCGCGACCGCTTCAGCTCATCCATCTCACCTTCGTATTGGGCGATAAGGGTTTCGAGCTGCTTCTCCTTCTGCCGGATGTTCTGTCGCTTGGTTTCCCAGTAGCGCTTGTCGCGCACGATGTCCTGCAGGTACTTGTCTGACTGTATGTATTCGCTGCCCACAATCTCCGAGGCATCGGCAATAACCTCCTCGGGCAGGCCAATCTTGCGGGCTATCTCCACGGCAAACGAGCTGCCGGGGTTGCCTATCTGCAACTGGTAGAGCGCCTGCATCAGGTGACGGTCGTAGAGCATGGCTCCGTTGACCACCCCTTTGTGGCTGTCGGCAAACTGCTTCAGGTTCGAGTAGTGGGTGGTGATGACACCGTAGGCCTTGCGTGAGTTGAAGCGGCGTAGCACAGCCTCGGCGATGGCACCTCCGATGAGCGGCTCGGTGCCGCTGCCAAACTCGTCGATGAGGATGAGGCTGCGGCTGTTCGCCTCGCGCATCATATTCTTCATGTTCAGCAGGTGACTGCTATAGGTGCTGAGGTCGTCCTCGATGCTCTGCTCGTCGCCGATGTCAATGAAGATGCTCTCGAAGATGCCCGCCACGCTCGCCCGCTTCAGCGGGATGAGCATGCCGCACTGCAGCATATACTGCAGCAGCCCGACGGTCTTCAGACACACCGACTTGCCTCCCGCATTCGGCCCTGAGATGATGAGGATGCGCTGCTCGCGGTTCAGCCTGATGTCCAGCGGCACCACCCTTTTATGGTGCTTGGCCAGGCTGATTTGCAGTAGCGGGTGCACTGCCTCCACCCAGTCAATGTAAGGATAGTCGTGCAGTTGTGGCTTGATGGCCTCCATGCCGATGGCTGTGAGTGCCTTGGCGCGGATAAAGTCGATTTCGGCGAGGAAGGTGTACGACTCCAGTATATCGGGGATCTGTGGACGCAGCTCATCGGTCAGCTCCGTGAGTATGCGTATCACCTCGCGGCGCTCCTCGCCTTCCAGCTCGCGGATGCGGTTGTTGGCCTCCACCACCTCGGCAGGTTCTATGAAGACGGTCTTTCCGGTGGCCGACTCATCGTGTACGATACCCTTGATGCGGCGTTTGAGTGCCGGCACTACGGGGATCACCAACCGGCCGTCGCGCACCGTAGGGTTCACATCCTTGTCGACGATACCCTCGGCCTGTGCCGAACGCAATATGGAGTTGAGCGTGCGCGATATGCTGCCCGTGGTGGCTGCCAACTCGCGACGTATCTCGGCCAGAGCCGGCGAGGCATTGTCCTTGATCTTTCCGAACTTGTTGATGATGCCATCGATGCGGCGGGTGAGGGTGGGGAAGGACTGCACTTCCGAGGCAAGCGCCTCTAAGCAGGCATACTTGCTCGCTTCCTCCTCCTCGTCTCTGTGGAAGAATCTTATTATCAGGTTTATCGTCTCTAACGAACGGCGCAGGTCGAAGAGCTCCCCCTCGTCCAAATACATGCCCACGATGCTGGCGCGGTGCAGGGCGGGGCGCACATCGAAGAAGTGCTGGTTGGGGAATGCGTCCTCCTCTTGTATGATGCGCACGAACTCCGTCACCTCATCCAATCGGCGGTTCACCTCATCGGCAGTGTGTGCAAACTGCATCTCCTCCACCTTGTCCTTGCCCAAGGTGCTCAGGCAGCGGCTGCGTAGCAGGTGCCGTACTTGGTCGAAACCAATCTTCTGCTCGAAATTGCTCGGATATATCATCTGTCTCTTTTCTCTGTTCTCGCGGTGTGTCCGTGCGTCAACTCCCGGTACTTCCACTTTCCACTCTTCATCAACCTGCTTTTTTACGGTGCAAAGATACAATTTTTGCCATTTATAGCAAAAAAAACCTGAAAGCATTTGCACGTTTCAAAAAAACTCTCTACCTTTGCATCGCTTTTGAGCAAGAGACCTCTTGTGAAGCACTGGAAAGGTGGTAGAGTGGTCGATTACAGCGGTCTTGAAAACCGCCGTGCTGAGAGGCACCGGGGGTTCGAATCCCTCCCTTTCCGCAGAGAAGACGAGCAGCGAGAGTTGCTCGTCTTTCTTGTTGTTGCAACTAAGTGACGTGTAAAAAACACTTACATTATTTTAGCAGTTTTAACTGCGGGAGCCATTCTATATTCCCACGGTGGCAATATAAAATATGTCGGGATACGCGATGAAAAAAATCACCACCTTTACAGAGGAGACTCCTAAATCTTGGCTGTCATTGTTCATTATCCGGAAAGATGTTGTATCTTTGTTGTTCCTAACAGGATAAAGATAAGTATTAACCGATAACGTATATCATCATGGATTTCAGAGACCTTATTCAAACCCGCCGCTCGTGTCGTACCTTTACCGATCAGCAGCTTGCCGAAGAGCAAACCGTGGCACTCATGCGTGCCGCCCTGATGAGTCCTTCGTCGCACCGCACCAACGGATGGCAGTTTGTGCTTGTTGACGAACGCGAGAAGCTGCATGCGCTCTCAGCCTGTAAAGAGAGCGGCTCGGCTCTCATCGACGGTGCTCCCTTGGCCATTGTCGTATGTGCTGACCCTTCGGTTAGCGACGTGTGGGTTGAGGATGCTTCTATCGCTACACTCATGATACAACTGCAGGCCGAAGAATTGGGGCTGGGTTCCTGCTGGGTGCAGGTGCGCCGTCGCAAGACCATCAGCGGCCGCCCTTCCGATGAGGTGGTGCGTGAGATACTGGGCATACCCGATACGATGGAGGTGCTCTCTATCGTGGCTGTAGGTTACAAGGCGATAGAGCGTAAACCCTTCAATGAGGAGCATCTGCAATGGGAGAAGCTACACGTCAATCAGTGGTAGTGCTCCTCGGTGCCGGCCGCGTTGCTACCCATCTGGCTCCGGCGCTCCTCAGTGCCGGCTATAGGGTTGGACAGGTGTGGTCGCGCACGATGGCTTCGGCATGTGCCTTGGCCGATCCGCTTGGCATACCCTGCACCGATGACCTCCGTGCCGTCATCACTGATGCCGACATCTACATCGCCTGTGTGGCCGACGAGGCCTTGCCCGGGGTGACCAAAGCGCTTGTAGCCTCTTTGGAGGCTGCTTCCGGTAATCCCCTCCTCCTCCACACTGCCGGCAGCGTACCTCTGGATGTGTGGCGCGAGGCTGGTGCCCGGCGTTATGGCATCCTGTATCCGTTGCAGACCTTCAGCAAGGAACGGGCCATAGACATGCGCGAGGTGTCGTTCTTCGTCGAGGCCTCGTCAGAGGAGTCTTCGGCTGCTGTTGAGGCGTTGGCCCGTAGCCTGTCCCGCATGGTCTTCCACGCTGATTCGCGTCGTCGTGCCCTGTTGCACATTGCCGCCGTGTTTGCCTGCAACTTCACCAACGCCATGTATGCCGCTGCCCACCACTTGCTGGCTGCTGACGATATACCCTTCGACGTGTTGCTGCCCCTCATAGACGAGACGGCTGCCAAGGTACACACCCTCACGCCTCGCGAGGCACAGACGGGTCCTGCTGTGCGTGGCGACCACCAGGTGATGCAGGCACATCTCGAACGATTGTCATCCATGCCCGAACTGCAACATTTGTATGAGCAAATGAGCAGGATGATAGTAACAACCCACAACTCACAACCCACAGCTCACAACTCATGAAACTTATCCTTGCCTCCAATTCTCCTCGCCGTCGCGAACTGCTTGCGGGTCTCGGCTATCCCTACGAGGTACGTGTGCTCACCGGCATCGACGAGAGCTACCCGCATCATCTGTCTGGTGGCGATATTGCTGCCTATATCTCCCGAACCAAGGCCCAGGCTTATGCCGAGAGTATGGCCGATGACGAACTTATCATCACGGCCGACACCATTGTCTGTCTCGACGGACAGGTACTGGGAAAGCCTGCCGATGAGGCCGAAGCTATAGGTATGCTCCGTAGTCTCAGTGGACGCACCCATCAGGTGTATACCGGTGTGACACTTTCCACATTAGAAAAGAGCTCCACATTTGTTTCATGCAGTGATGTAACCTTTGCTGCCCTCACCGATGAGGAGATACTGCACTATGTGGCTCGTTTCCATCCGATGGACAAGGCCGGTGCCTATGGTATACAGGAATGGATCGGCTATATCGGGGTGGAACGTATCGAAGGTTCTTATTTCAATGTCATGGGACTGCCCGTGCAGCGTCTCTACACGGAATTGAAGAAATTTGTAGTTGAATAGAACGAAACTGTTAGTGAATTTAACCAAACAATGAAAATTACCCTTATCCAAATGGATCTCGCTTGGTGTGATACCCAAGCAAACTTGCGTCATGCAGAAGAAATGATGCGTCGTCAGCCCGATTCTGACGTGTATGTGTTGCCCGAGATGTTTACCACAGGCTTCTGTATGGAGCCTCACCGTATAGCCGAGCCGGCTGAAGGCCCCACGCTCGCTTGGATGGGCCGTATGGCTCGTGAGATGGATGCTGCTATTGTTGGCAGTGTGGCAGCCGTGGTTCCCGACGGTGGGTATAGGAACCGTATGTACTTCGTGGAGCCTGATGGCAAGGTGACCTGTTATGACAAGCGTCACCTCTTCAGTTACTCGGGTGAAGACCGCCACTATGAAGCGGGCACGGAACGGGTCATCGTATCGTTTCGTGGCGTGCGCTTTTTCTTGCAAGTGTGCTACGACTTGCGCTTCCCTGTCTTCGGACGCAACTGTGACGACTATGACGTGGCACTCTATGTGGCTAATTGGCCCGATAAGCGTCGTATGGCGTGGGATGTGTTGTTGCGTGCTCGTGCCATAGAGAACCAGGCTGTGGTCATCGGTGTCAATAGGGTAGGGAGTGACCCTATGTGTGTATATGACGGCGGTACTGCTGCCATTGACTTTTTCGGTAATGTGGCAGTAGCGTGTGACGACAATATCGAACAGGTCATTACCTATGAGGTGAAGATGGAGGAGTTGCGTCACTATCGCAAAAAGTTCCCCTCACTGGCAGACTCCGATACTTTCCGCTTGATATAGGCAACAATCCTTCTGTAGATGTTTTTATCGATGCTTGTCTCCCTTGAGGGTTATCTTCACGATAACTCCCGAATGGCCTGGTACGTGGAGCCGGGTGGGGGAGTCGGGAGAGAGGGTGAGGGGAATGGTGGTACCTGTGAGGAGTTCGGTGGCTTCGACATCCTGTAGTGCGGGGAGCCGGAAGTAGTCGAATGCGTGGATGGGGATGTTTACGGCTACTTGCTTGTCGATACTGTCGAAGTTGGCTACGACGAGAATCAGTTCATCCTTGTGTTTGCGCAGGAAGGCATACGTGCGGTGAGAGTTGAAGTGCTCGGTGTGCGGATTGGCGTACATGAGGTCGAAGAAATCACCCTCGCTGATGGCTCGCTCATCGCGTGCGATATGCAGCAGACGGGCATAGCAATCCTGCAGTTGGCATTCGCCCTCGTTGAGCTCGCGCCCCGAGAAGGTGCCGCCGTCGCGCCAACGGCGTATGGTGTCGACACTCCAGTAGTCGAAGATTGTGGTGCGCCCGTCGCGTCCGCTGAAACCCTCGGCATCCATACCGCGCTCGCCCAGCTCCTGGCCGAAGTAGACCATGGTAGGGCAGGTGTCGATAGTAGCGCTCACGAGCATAGCGGGGAAGGCGGTACGTCCGTCGCCCACAATGAAGTCGGAGGCGAGGCGTTGCTCGTCGTGGTTCTCCATAAAGTGGAGCATATGGGAGCGTAGTTCTCCGAGGTTCTGCCAGCAACGGGTGATGTCGGTGGCCGACTGCTGGTGGCGGATGATGCCGACGAGCGTGTCGTAGAGGCCTACCTTATCGTAGAGGTAGTCAAACTTGCCGTGCTTGACGTAGTTGTAGTACTCCCAGGTGTTGTATACCTCGGCAATGAAGATGATGTGGGGGTATTTCTCTTTTATGATAGGTATCACCCATCCCCAAAACTGGAAGGGAACCATCTCGGCCATGTCGCAGCGGAAGCCGTCAACCCCCTTCTTGGCCCAGAAGAGCAGGATATCGCGCATCTTGAGCCAGGTAGAGGGGAAGGGGTAGAAGTTGGTACGCTCGCCCTCAAGGTAGTTGATGCCGTAGTTGAGCTTCACGGTCTCGTACCAGTCGTTGCGGGTGGGGTAGGCATCGAAACGGTCATTGCCTGTGGCACGGGCGGGACTTTCCGTGTAGTCTTGCCAGTCGACCTCACCGGCGAGGGTGGTACCGGGCAGGTAGTAGAAGTTGTTACGGGGGGAGAAGAAAACGTTGGTGTCATCCTTCTCGCCGAGGTCGATGACGTTCTTGGGCTTGGCATCGGAGTGGTAGCAGCGGGCTACGTGGTTGGGAACAAAGTCAATAATCATCTTCAGTCCGGCAGCATGGGTGCGCTTCACCAGTTGGGTAAACTCCTTCATGCGACTTGGCACAGAAATGGCCAAGTCGGGGTCTACATCGTAGTAGTCCTTGATGGCGTAGGGCGAACCGGCCTTACCCTTCACCGTAGCCTTGTGGTCGGGACGGATGCCCTGCTGGCTGTAGTCGGTCTGCGTGGCATGCTCGATGATGCCGGTGTACCATACGTGGGTGATGCCCAACTGCTTGATGGCGGCCAATGCTTCGGGGGTGAAGGCGGAAAACTTGCCACAGCCGTTCTCCCCGATGGAGCCGTTAGGTACACAGTGGGTCGTATCGTTGCCAAAGAGGCGGGTGAAGATTTGGTAGAGGATGATTTTTGACATGTCGTGTAGTTCTGAATAATGAAATTGAGGATAATCGATAACCTGGGTTGCTTATGCCATGAAGGTTATCTCATAACTCATAATTCATAATAGGAAAAGTTACGCTTTCTTGATTTTTCTTATCAATCCCGTAAGTACATTGCCCGGTCCGCATTCGGTGAACTCCTCGGCACCGTCGGCCATCATATTGAGCACGCTCTGGGTCCAGCGGACGGGAGAGGTGAGCTGGGCGATGAGGTTGGCTTTGATCTCTTCGGGGTCGGTGTGGGGTTGGGCATCCACGTTCTGATATACGGGGCACTTGGGGGTGTGGAACTCGGTGGCTTGGATGGCGGCTTCGAGCTCCACCTTGGCGGGATCCATCAGCGGTGAGTGGAATGCACCACCTACGCTCAATGGAAGGGCACGCTTGGCACCAGCTGCGGTGAGCTTCTCGCAAGCGAGCTTGATGCCCTCCATGCTGCCTGAGATGACCACCTGTCCGGGGCAGTTGTAGTTGGCAGCTACCACGGTGTGCCCACTGGCGGTAATCTCCTGACATACGGCCTCGATGGTTTCGTCGGGCAGAGCAATGATGGCGGCCATCGTAGAAGGCTGCATCTCGCAAGCCTTTTGCATGGCTATGGCACGGGCATATACCAGCTTGAGACCATCTTCGAAGGAGAGGGTGCCACTGGCTACCATGGCTGAGAACTCGCCGAGCGAGTGGCCGGCCACCATGTCGGGGCAGAACTCCTCGCCCAGACAGAGGGCACTGATGACTGAATGGAGGAACACTGCGGGCTGTGTCACCTTGGTCTGGCGGAGTTCCTCGTCAGTACCATCAAACATGATGTCTGTGATGCGGAATCCCAATATGTCATTGGCTTTTTCAAATAATTCTTTAGCCAAAGGTGAATTTTCGTACAAGTCTTTGCCCATTCCTGAGAACTGGGCTCCCTGACCAGGGAAAACAAATGCTTTCATAATTCGGTTTCTTTTAGTTAGTTGTTTAGTTTAATCGAGGTGAAATACCCGTTTCGGGGCACAAAGATACTAATAAACGAGCGAAATAATATCAAGCTTGCTTGAATATTTCACAGCGAGTGCAATGTATTTTCGCGGTTTTACCGCAAAGATACGGTAATATCAAGCTTCTCAGACGAGCTGAGTGCTAAAGCAGGTCTTGAATATTTCACAGCGAGTGCAGAATATCTTCGGGGTTTACCTCAAAGATAGCGATAAGCGAGTGAAAAACCAAGTTCGCTTGAGTTTTTCGCAATTAACATGCGTGTCTTCTTGATTTAATAAAGATACGCAAAAATATTGGAATAAGCAGAAAATGTCATACCTTTGCACGACGATTGAAAAATGCCTATTGAGTACAATAAACTATAAGGAGTAACGTTCCTATTATATAATGTATAATAAGGTTTGATAGCGCAATATAATATGAGGAATATGCAACCCCAAACAGGTATGGCGGAATTGGAGTACAAGGATGCCATGTCTGGTTTTGAACGGTTCCTGAAGCGGTTGTTTGACTTTACTGCCGCACTTTGTGGCATTGTTGTGCTGTCGCCTATCTTGATGGTTATTTATTTAATAGTTTGGTTTACTGGAGGTGAAGCCATGTACAAACAGGAGCGAGTGGGGTATAAGGGAAAGACCTTTACCATATACAAGTTCCGAACAATGAAGAAGGATGTTGAGAAGAATGGTATACCTCGTACGGAAGAAGAACGTAGAGAGCAGATGACGCAGGTGGGGCAATTTTTGCGCGATCATCATCTGGATGAACTCCCCCAATTGTTTAATGTGCTTAATGGGGATATGTCGTTCGTGGGGCCTCGTCCTGAGCGTCAAATTTTTATCGACAAGATAATGGCGGTAACCCCTAACTATATCCATATATACAAGATGCGTCCAGGATTGACTTCGCAGGCAACTCTTTATAATGGCTATACCGACACGATGGAAAAGATGCTTACCCGCCTTGAAATGGACTTGGAGTATCTGACTACCCGTTCGCTGTGGGGTGACCTTGTGATAATATGCAAAACCGCTTTCTCAATAATCAGCGGAAAAAAATTCTAACAATGACAATAAAATATATGAGAAGATTATCTATACTCGTATTGTTACTGCTTTGCGTGCAAGTAGTATCGGCACAGAAGATGACCGATGACCAAGTGATAGAATATGTGTTGCAGGCACAAGAAAAGGGCGATAGCCAGCAGCAGATAGCCAAGGATCTCTTGCGGAGGGGTGTTACCATGGAACAGGTAAACCGCATCAAACGCAAGATGGAGAATCAGAAGACTTCTGGGGTAGGCACTTCGCTGACCGAGAAGAAGCGCACTCGTACCGCACCCAAGAAGAATGGTGTCATCGAACTGCAGAGTGAAAAGGAGGAGCTGAGCAAGCTCAATGCTATGGAACGCGAGGAAATGATGATGGGAGAGATGGAATTCCTCTTCCCCGACTCTACCATGATGTACATGATGAAGGAACAGGGCAAGAAGGAGATTTTCGGTCATCGCCTGTTCCAAAACAAGAACGTTGCCTTCGAAGCCAGTTACAACCTGCCCACACCAGCCAACTATCGACTTGGCCCTGGAGATGAAGTAGCCATTGATATATGGGGAGCTTCGCAGTCAAACATTCAGGAAACCATTTCACCTGACGGCAATATCTATGTGGAGAACCTTGGTCCGGTACACCTCAGTGGACTCACTGTGACGCAGGCAAACAAATACCTCAAGGAGCAGTTCGGCCAAATTTATTCGGGTATCAACAGTGATGAGCCTAACTCAAACATACGCCTCTCATTGGCACAGAACCGCACGATACAGGTGCATGTGATGGGTGAGGTGGAGAATCCCGGTACCTACACGATGTCGTCGTTTGCAACTATCTTCAATGCTTTGTATCAGGCTGGAGGCGTTAGTGAAGTAGGAACGCTGCGTGAAGTCAAGGTATATCGCAACGATAAGCTCGTGGCTACGTATGACGTGTATGACTTTATCCTCAATGGAAATTCCGACAAGGGCATACGCCTCGAAGATAATGATGTAGTGACGGTAGATGCCTACAAGAATCTGGTGAGCGTGACGGGCAATGTGAAGCGTCCCATGTATTATGAAATGCTCGACAACGAGTCTGTGGCCCAACTGCTGAAATATGCGGGTGGTCTCTCGGGCAACGCCTATAAAGAAGATGTACGCTTGATTCGCAATGGAAAGCGTGAACGTGAGATCTACACGCTTGATGTGGCCGAGCAGCAAAGCTTTATCCTGGCCGATGGCGACTCGGTGTCTGTAGACTCCATCATGCCGACCTTTGCCAACATGGTGGAGGTGAAGGGAGCGGTATATCGTCCCGGTATGTTTCAGATGGATGGACGCATCAATACTGTGAAACAGCTTATTGAGAGGGCTGGCGGACTGAAGGACGAGGCCTTCCTCAACCGAGCTATTCTGAATCGCCGGAATCCGAACAATACGATGGAGAATCTGGCCATCAATCTTGAGCAATTGATGAACGGCACCACCCCCGATGTGCCTCTGCGAAAGAACGATGTGCTGCTTGTACCCAGTCTTTTCGACATGCAGGAGGTGCAAACGGTGACCATCTTTGGTGAGGTGGCATTCCCCGGTACTTATCGGTATGTGGATAATATGTCGGTAGAAGACTTTATCGTAAGTGCCGGTGGACTCAATGAGGCAGCATCAACAGCTAAGGTCGATGTGGCTCGCCGTGTGAAAGACTCAAGAGCAACCTCAGCAAGCGACACCATATCATATACCTATTCGTTCTCTGTCAATGATGGCCTCGTTGTAGAAGGTACCCCCAACTTCACTCTGATGCCTTTCGACGAAGTCTACGTGCGTAAGAGCCCGGGATACCATAAGCAGGAGAACGTGACTGTTGAGGGAGAAGTGCTCTTTGGAGGTACCTATGCGCTGGAAAAGAAAAACCAACGTCTGAGTGAACTGGTAAAAAAAGCCGGCGGTCTGACGCCGCAAGCTAATATCAAAGGAGCACGTCTGGAACGCACGATGACCGAGGAAGAGAAAATGCGTCTTGAATCGACTATTGAGGCTGCTATTCAAATGGCTGATAACAAGAAGGACTCAGTGTCTATACGCCGTAGTATGATGAACCAAACGACTTATCCTGTAGGTATCGAATTGGACAAGGCGTTGGACAAGCCTGGATCGGATGCCGATATCACCCTACGTGACGGTGACCGGCTGATAATACCGCAGTTCTCCAATACGGTGAAGGTAAGCGGTGAAGTGATGTATGCCAATACTATAGCCTATAATCAGGGAAAACGTTTGAACTATTACGTGAACCAAGCTGGTGGATACAATGAAAATGCCAGCAAATCGAACGTGTATATCGTATATATGAACGGTACGGTGTCGAAAGCTAACCGTTGGAGCCGAAAGGTGGTAGAGCCCGGTTGCGAAGTGGTAGTACCCGCGAAAGAGGAGAAGGATGGCATGTCGGCCAGTGAAATCCTAAGTTTGAGTTCAACAGCTGCATCGTTGGCTACCGTGGTGTTGGCTCTGATTAATGTGTTCAGATAATAGTTAAGATAGTATGGAAGAGCAGAATATAAAGAAACCGCTACTGAAAGAGGCTGATTTGTTACAGTTGATAGGCAAGGTGTTAGCAAAGTGGAAGTTTATACTTAAGGTCACTATATGCTTTATGCTCCTCGGACTCGTCATGGCTCTTACCATGATAAAGGAGTATACCGCTCAGGTTGTCGTGGCTCCAGAGTCGTCAAACTCCTCCATGATGGGTGGCGGATTGGGTTCCTTGGCCTCAATGGTAGGTCTTGACTTGGGTAGTGTGGGGGGAAATGATGCCATCTATCCGTTGCTCTATCCAGATATCGTACAGTCATTGCCCTTCATGTCGGCCTTGTTTGACGTCAATGTAAAATCGCAGGATGGAAAGGTAGATACTACCTATTTCTATTATGCGGATAAACTTCAAAAGAAAAATTGGGTGGGAGTGCTGAAATCCGCCCCTAAGAAGGCTATAAAAGGGGTGCTGAAACTCTTCTCGTCAAAAAAGCAGACAGGAAACCCTGCCGTGTTTGACCCTTATAACTTGTCAGAGAAGCAGATGCTGATGATAGAGAATCTGAGTGGTGCTGTCACTATCTTTGTAGATAAGAAGACGAATGTGATAACGCTTTCGTTTACAGATCAAGACCCACTGATTGCAGCTACCATGGTAGATACCATCATGTATCGTCTGCAAAATCAGATTACAGCATACCGCACCAAGAAGGTGGTGGACGACTGTGCATATATAGAAAAGCTCTATCAGAAGTCGAAGGCTGATTATGAGAAGGCACAAGAGACGTATGCATCGTATGTAGACCGTAACAGGAATGTGACACAAGAGCGCTTCTTAGTGGAAAAAGAGCGTTTAGAGGCTGACAAAGACTTGAAAAATACGCTCTATACCCAATGGGCACAACAGTTGATGTTAGCTCAGGCCAAGGTGCAGGAGTATACGCCCGTGTTTGTAACCTTGAAACCAGCTGCTGTACCTGCAATGCCTTCGTCAATGCGGAGGTCGATGGTTCTGATATTGTATACATTCTTGGGTGGTGTGCTGGCAGTAGCATACGTATTACTGAAGGAGCCTTTTGTTAATGTTTATCGGAAACTATTTAAGTCGAAGAAGTGATATACTTTGTCGTATTTATACTGCTGCTGATACCAGTTGTTAAATACGATTGGATGGTCAAATCTGGCGGTGAAAAGGGTTGGTACTACTTCAATTTGGTGGTGCTGATACTCTTTGCAGGTCTGCGTTATCGCGTGGGGAGCGATACGTTAATGTATATGAGCATGTTCTATGAGTGGCCCAAATTGGATGAACTCAAGTATTTTGATTTTACTACGGCTACTTATAATCCCTTGTGGTACATCTTCGCGGCGATCGCTCGAAGTATATATGATGATTTTATCACCTTGCAGATAATGCATGCCATCATAGTCAATTGTACCTTCTTCTGGTTCTTTCGAAAGTATTGCCAAAAGTATTATTTTTCAGCAATATTGCTATACTATATTGGCTATTTCTGCTACTTTAATATGGAGGTTATGCGAGAGTCGTTATGTATATGCGTGCTTTTGCTGTCCGCATCATTCTTGTTGGAGAAGAAGTGGCTACTCTATTTCCCGATGTGTGTGGTCGGTCTTTTTATTCATTATTCGGCAGCTATTATGCTGGTACTGCCCTTCTTACTTCTCTTCAAGCGACCGTCTTGGAAATGGGAAGTGGTGATATTGCTGGCCATTGTGATTGCCATGAGAGTGGTGAATGTGCCTATGCTTGTGCTAAGATTGTTTGGCTTGAATGACCAGTTGATATTGCTTATTGAGGGATACATAGGAGAGGTGCGTAATGTAAAGGGTGTCATATCAGAGTTGTTGAACTTCTTCCCGATATTCATCTTTATTTATTTACGCGAGAAACACCAGATTACGGAAGAGAATAATTTTACTCCTCTTATGATGGGTACTGTAGTCGTGTATGCCTTGGCTATGAATGTCGGCATTTTCAGCCGATTCATCAACTATTTCGTTCCTTTTATTTTGGTTTATTCAGTCAATACGGTATATCGGACGTTGTATTGGAAGTTTAAGGACTATCAAATTAGTTATTTGTTGTGTCTGGTCGCATTCTTGGCGCTGAACTTTAATATGATACGATTCTATACGAAGGATGTGTCAGAGTCATACCCCGATACGCATGCTTATGTTCGTTATATACCTTATCATTCTGTGCTAAATCCTAAGATTGATGAGCATCGTGAACGATTTGTTGAAAACGATCGTGAAGTTTCCATTGAGTTTTAATCGCTTTAAATTATATGATGACAGCTATTATACTTGTTAATTGGAATGGGGCAGACGACACTATTGCTTGTTTAGAGTCGTTGAGTAGAATGACGGAGCCGCACTTTGTTGTGATTGCCGATAATTCTTCCTCGGATGATTCTGTGTCTCGTATCCAAGCATGGATAGACGAATTTGGGCAAGACAACCCAGTGGTTAGGGGATATCAGCTGCTCTCATTGGATGAGAACTATGGTTTTGCAGTGGGGAACAATAAGGCGCTTGCTGCGGCCATGCAGCGTAATCCTGATTATTGTATACTGCTCAATAATGACACAGAGGTGGAGCCTGACTTCCTAAGCAAACTAGTAGACTTTGCAGAGGACGACAAGGGAGCCAAAGTCCTTTCACCGTGTATTTGCTATTATTCACAAAAGACTAAGGTATGGTTTAGTGGGGGGCAACTCTTTTTTGGTTCCCGAAAGAATCTCCATGCGGAAAAAGATTTGGAAGCAGTTGGAAAGACTCCATTCCCCATATCATTCATCTCTGGATGTGCCTTGTTTTTTCACACATCATTATTAAATGAGCAGGCAGAGTTGTTGTATAATGGCTTCTTTTTTGGTGAAGAAGACTATGAGTTTTCTTTAAGAATGAAAAAAGAAGGAGTGAAAATGATGTGTGTACCTCAGTCAGTGGTGTATCATAAGGTTGGTTCTTCTCAGAAACACACGAATGACACGCGTGGGTTAGGACGCATATATATGTATTATCATAATCGTTTGATATGTACCCGTCTGTATTATTCCTCATTAAGTTTTCTTTTGATTCGCTTACTTAGTTGTCCGTTGTGTTTCAAATATTTCAAACAATATACGGGTTCGTATCGTATTGCGTGGGAAATCTTAAAACGCTTGTTGAGAGATGTGAAGATGCATACAGGTTTCAGTCAAGCCGATTTCTCGGCCTTGATGTTTGATAACACCTATTTCTCTTTTGAAACCTCAAAGGTTGACGCATTATGAAAGTGCTGTTTTGTACACCATATGGCGATATTACAAAGGACAATATCGGCGGAATCTCTGTTTGGGCAAAGGCTATTGTTACACAATATCAGAGTGTGGCATCTGGGTCTGATATAGAGTTAGACGTATTTGCATTAGACCGTAAGACTTACGTCAGAGGCGTGAATACTATTGTACGTATATGGACTGGTATTGTAGAGTATATACGATTGGTGCGCCAAGTATGGAAACAAATAGATGAAGGGGGATATGATGCTGTCCATCTGTGTACAACGGCTTCTCTGAGTCTGATAAAAGATTGGCTCATTCTGGGCTATGCACATCGCAAAGGACTGAAGACATTTTTGCATTTCCATAATGGCAGAGTATATGGGATTGTCCATCGTAAGAATTGGGAAACCTATTTGTTGCGATGTGTTTTGAAAGTCGTTGACATTCCCATTGTGATGGATGCCTTTTCGTTTGACGCGTTGGAAGAGTGGAGAATTACTTCTGCAATCAATCTTCCCAATCCGTTGTCTACCTTTGTTTGCCAAACTATAGATTCTTGTGCTCCCTTGCCTGAACGTGCCAAAGGACGTTTGCTGTTTGTTGGCCATATCGTGGATATCAAAGGTATCTATGAGTTAGTGGAGGCTTGTACACGTATGAGAGGCATTCGCTTGCGTATGGTTGGCTATGCAGAGGAGGATGTCAAGCAGCGTTTGCTTACTATTGCTTCAAAACGCCAAGATGACTGGTTGGAGTTTATGGGTGGCCTCAGTCGTGAAGAGACCATCCAAGAAATATTGTCAGCCGATGTGCTTATTGCTCCGTCTCATATAGAAGGTTTTCCTAATGTTATACTTGAGGCTATGGCTTGTGGAACGCCCATCATCGCAAGCCGGGTAGGAGGTATTCCTGAGATGTTGGACAATGGCTCATGCGGAGTACTGATAGAACCTCGCAGTGTGGAAGCTATTGTTGCCGCCGTTGAAAGTTTTATGCATGATGAGCAGAGAAAGGTTCAGTATGCTACACTGGGAAAGGAACGAGTGAATAAGGTATATTCTATTTCTTCAATATGGAACCAATTAACCTCAATTTGGAAAAGTGTTTGATATGATAAGACTTTCAAAACATAATATTCAAGCACTGTATCTTTATATATCTACACTTCTTGGCTCATTGCTGGGCTTTGTGACTTCCGTTATCAATACCAACTTTCTATCGGTATCAGATTATGGAGATGTGAGGTATGTACAGAATCTGATATCCTTCTTTTCTTGGGTATTGTTGTTCGGCTTTTTTCTTAGTGGCAGCCGCTTGTTGGCTGTCTCGCGAAGCGAGTGCTACAGGCGTAAGGTACGTGGTGCAATGATTCTTGTGCTACTTGCCAGCAGCGTAATATTGATGGGAATAACCTGTCTGATAGGAATTCTGCATTCAGATTCGTATGTAGTAAGACATCTTTTTATTGCATCCTTGCCTGTTTGTTTCTATCCCCTACTTACAAATTACATAAATACGACTGCCCAAGGCGACAATTTTATTGGCCGATTGGCCCTTTCTCGCGTGTTGCCTGCCCTTTTATATGTTCCGGTTGCATATTGGATATACTCCAGCTATGGCGCTACTCCAACATTGATGGTGCTGTTGCAGTGGGGATTGTATTGCTCGATACTGGTTGGGATAATAGCGTCAACAAAACCTTCTTTTAAGGAACTTAAGCCAGTATTTATAGAGCTACAATCAGAGAATAAAACTTATGGCCTACATTTGTATTATGGCTCATTGGCGATGGTGGCGACTAGTTATTTAGCTGGTGTGACTCTTGGTATTTTTAATGAGGATAATGTTAATGTAGGTTATTATACATTGGCGCTTACTTTAACTACTCCATTGTCTTATTTGCCTGGTATTATAGGTACTGTTTATTTTAAGAAATTTGTAAATGAACCTCGTATACCCAATAAAGTTATGAAAAGTACATTGCTGTTAACTGTGCTCTCATGTGTTTGTTTTGTATTGTTTGTTCGTGTGTTTGTACACATGTTTTACCCAGAGTCTTACGCTATGGTCGGAACCTATGCCTCATGGCTGGCTGCCGGTTTCTCGATTCATGGTCTTGGCGACATGATTAACCGTTTTTTTGGATCGCATGGTGTGGGAAAACCTATCCGGAATAGTAGTTATGCTTGTGGCCTAATCAAAGTTACAGGCTTTATCGTTTTAGTGTGGTTATGGGATATTAATGGTGCTATTATAACACAAATAATGAGTTCGTGTGTGTATTTTGTTACCATGTATTGGTATTATAGGAGAATGTTTTAGCATTTAGCAGGCGAAATGTCCAGAACTGATGTCGATGCCGGTTCCGAACCTGACCTTTAATTCTCATTGGTCGTTCTTTTTGTAGTGTTAGTCTTTGCAAATATAAGCAGGTTTCTTGTTCAGTGCAGAAAATGGCATGTTTCTTGAGCTTAATTCGTGAGGCTCATTGAGGTGGTGTGTAAACTTTTTAAACTTCACTTTGCATATATTCTCAGTTATTTGTATCTTTGCAACTAATTGTGTTATGAGGGTCGAGTACCCTCTTGATTGTAATGTTGAAAATATTGTATGAAAGCATGTTTCATGGGGTTGGGATACATTGGTCTCCCGACTGCAATTATAGCGGCAAAGCATGGGGTTGAAGTTGTCGGCGTGGATGTGAATGCTGATGTGGTGGAGGTGACCAATGCCGGCAAGCTGCATATCGTAGAAGACGGATTGGAGGAACTGTTGCAGGATGCTATCGCTTCGGGCAACTTCAAGGCGTATACGCAGCCGCAAGAAGCTGACGCATTTTTTATCGTGGTACCTACACCGTTCAAGGGTAACCACGAACCTGATACCTCATTCGTGGAAGCTGCCACGATGATGGTACTCCCTTATTTGAAAGAGGAAGATCTCTATGTGATTGAGTCTACATCGCCCGTAGGTACTACGGAGAAGATGACTGAATTGATTTTCAACAATCGTCCAGAGCTGAAAGGAAAAATATATATCGCCTATTGTCCAGAGCGAGTACTGCCTGGTAACATCATTGAGGAATTGGTTAACAACGATCGCGTGATAGGCGGTGTTGATGAGGCTTCTACAGAGAAAGCAAAGGAGTTTTATCGTCATTTCGTAAAGGGACAGCTCCATTCTACTAACTGCCGCACGGCGGAGATGTGTAAACTTACGGAGAATGCTTCACGTGATGTTCAGATTGCCTTTGCTAATGAGTTGTCGCTCATCTGCGACAAGGCGGGTATCAATGTCTGGGAACTTATAGATTTGGCGAACAAACATCCGCGTGTCAACATCCTGCAACCAGGATGTGGCGTGGGTGGACATTGCATCGCCGTGGATCCGTATTTTATCTCGTCGGCCTATCCTGAAGAGGCTCGTATTATATATCAAGCTCGTGAAATCAATAACCATAAGGCACAGTGGTGTGCCGAGAAGGTGCGTCGTATGATGGTGGAGTTTGAGTTGAAAAATCATCGTGCCCCGAAGGTGGCTATGATGGGACTTGCTTTCAAGCCCAATATCGATGACTTGCGTGAATCGCCAGCCAAACTGATTACCTCACGTGTATTGCAGTCGTGTAATAACGGAAATGTGATGGTAGTAGAACCGAATATCACCGAACATAATGTTTTTAAATTAACAAATTACAAGGCCGCATACGAAAAAGCCGATATTGTCGTTTATTTAGTAAATCACCGAGAGTTTGCCGAACTCGACTATCGTCCCGAGGTACAGGTGCTCGACTTCTGCGGTGTATTTAAGAAATAAAGGATAGTGGCATGAAGAAGGTAATGTTGGTGTTCGGCACTCGTCCCGAAGCTATCAAGATGGCTCCGTTGGTGAAGGCCTTTGCGCAATTTCCTGAAACTTTTGAGACCATAGTATGTGTCACCGGTCAGCATCGCGAGATGTTGGATCAGGTGTTGCATATCTTTGATATCGTTCCCGACTACGACCTCAACATTATGAAGCAGGGGCAGGATCTCTACGATGTGACCTCACGGGTGTTGCTTGGTATGCGTGATGTGTTATGTGAGGTACAGCCTGATGTGGTACTTGTCCATGGGGATACTACAACAAGCACGGCGGCTGCTCTCGCAGCCTTCTACCAACAGATTCCTGTTGGGCATGTGGAGGCAGGACTTCGTACACATAACATCTATAGTCCGTGGCCTGAGGAAATGAACCGCCAGATTACGGGTCGCATAGCCTCCTATAATTTCTCGCCTACATCCCTCAGCCGACAGAATTTGTTGGAGGAGAAGGTTGATGAACAAAGCATCATTGTAACTGGCAATACTGTCATAGATGCCCTCTACTGGGTGATAGAAAAGATTAAGTGCGACGAGGCATTGAGTGAGAAACTCAAAACCATCTTATCCACAGCAGGATATGATGTTGATCGTCTGGATAATCCTAAACAATCAACCCTAAACCCAAAACAAGGAAGACGTCTCGTGTTGATTACTGGCCACCGTAGAGAAAACTTTGGTGATGGTTTTATTAATATGTGTACCGCTATTCGTGATTTGGCACAGAAATATCCCGATGTTGACTTTGTATATCCTATGCACCTTAATCCCAATGTGCGCAAGCCTATACAAAAAGTATTTAAGGGCCTTGACACCCTCTCTCCTGGTAAAGGATGGGGAGAGGCTTCCAATATATTCTTCATTGAACCGTTGGAGTATCTATCTTTCGTGTATCTGATGGAGAAATCTGCGCTTGTGCTTACTGATAGCGGTGGCATACAGGAGGAGGCTCCAGGATTGGGTAAACCGGTGCTTGTGATGCGCGATACCACAGAGCGTCCAGAGGCGTTGGTGGCTGGTACGGTGAAGCTCGTGGGTACAGATCATGACATGATTGTGTCGGAGGTGTCTTGCCTATTAGATGATGTTGCCTATTACGACGTGATGAGCAAGGCGATCAATCCGTATGGCGATGGAAGGGCGTGTGAACGTATTGTACACTATTTAATGGAAGTTTGAGATGATAGAACTGATTCCTTACATAGTAGCATTTCTGCTTTCGTCGGTGATAGTTTTTTTTGTTCATCCCTATCTTGTGAAGTTTGCTCTTTGGAAAAATATTGTGGATAAACCTAATGCGCGCCGTCTTAATCGTGTACCTGTTCCTGTATTGGGTGGAGTGGGCGTGTTCTTAGGATTCATCGTGGCTCTTTATACACTTGCTGCAATGATGGACATACAATTGCCCGATATATATATAGTGCTATTGGTATTAATGATGGGAGTAGGGCTTGTTGATGATGTTCGTGATTTGAGCCCGTATGCCAAGTTCTCTATACAGATATTGGCAGCATTGCTACTTTATTTTCTATGTGACTTGAGGATTGACAATCTTTATGGTATTTTCGGACTGTATGAAGTTCCCATGTCCGTGTCTTTTCCTTTGACACTTGTTGTATGTGTAGGATTAATCAACTCTATCAATCTGATTGATGGTATTGATGGCCTTTCTTCTGGTTATAGTATAGTGGCCTCGCTTTTGTTTGGGGGCTGGGCTTATGTGTTTGGGAATAGGATTAATCTATTGATGTCTTGCTCGCTCATCGGGGCACTTATCCCTTTCTTTATATATAATGTGTTTGGGAAGAAGTATAAGATGTTTATAGGTGATGCAGGCTCACATCTGCTTGGTATTGTCTTCTGTATAATGACCCTTAATACCATTGATTCTCCTGTGTCCCCAGAAATAGAGGTTGCTCTAATACCTTTTTCTTTTGCTGTGTTGTCACATCCCATTATGGATACGCTTCGTGTGATGACTATGCGGATTTGCAATGGGAAGTCACCATTTTTGGCAGACAAGTCTCATTTGCATCATGCACTCGTGGGACGAGGATTCTCTCACTTATCCACTACGCTGGTTATTATTGGACTCAACCTTGCTGTTGTGGCTATATGGGCTTTCTGTTTTCAACAGGGTATGTCAGCTACTGCACAATTGCTTGTTGCTGTAGCCTCAGCTACACTATGTATCATACTCCCTTATCCCTTGTTGGTGAAGATGAAGTGTTGAAATTTTATAGTTACTTTTTATGCTTGAATGATCTCAAGCATTTCATCTGCCAAACGCTTACGATTGTAGGCCTTTGCTAAACATTCACCTCCATCTTGACATGACTCGTACAATTCCCGTGATGAGAAAAGCTGAACTAATTTTCGTTTGAAGTCTTCCATATCTTCCGGCTCATAATAGAGACCCGCTCCGAACTCCTCTATCATTTCACGTGCCTCACCGTCTACGCCGAGAAGTATGGGAATACGCATAGCTGAAGTCTCAAAGATTTTTGATGGTATCACCGTCTTGAACAGGTCGCTTTTTCTTAGGTTGATGAGAGCTGCGTCTTGTAGAGCTATATAGTCGGCCACCTCCTCTTTTGGCACGGCATCAATCAATATGACGTTGTTGATCTTTTCTTTTGTGATTTTTTCCTTTATGCTATCTTTTTCAGCCCCGTTGCCAAGAATCATTAATGTGTATTCAGCGGAATCCTTTATGCAATCAATAAGAAAGTCTATTTTATGTGCCATTCCCAATGTACCAATATATCCAAGCACTTTCTTCCCTTCCAAGTTATACTTCTCCAATAGTCTTTGAGATTTTTCTCGTGGTCTGAACAATTCCATGTTAGCCCCATTCTTGACGATGTATATCTTTTCTGCAGGTATGCCTTTCCTAACAATCTCCTCTTTGAAGGAGCGGGTGACAACAACTATCTTTTCTGCCGATTTGTAGCACCATTTCTCTTCTTTAGAGAAATAGTTCAATACAACACTCTCCTTCATAGCACCTACGGCTTTAATGGAGTCGGGCCATAAATCACGTACCTCCATAATCCAAGGCTTTCGTTTGAAATAGTGCAATGTTCGTCCAGAAAGTGCGGTGAAGAATTGTGGAGATGTGGCTAGGATGATGTCACACGACTCGAACAGACCTGCAAAGAAAGAGGTGACGGAGAAACTTATGTAGTCGAGTATACGTTTCGCGAATCCTTTGTTGGCAGTCATATAGCTCCACACACGTATCACCTTGATGCCATCCATCCATTCGGTCTTGCGCAGTGAGTTCTTGTAACCTTCATAGACCTTTCCTGTCGGATAGTTAGGAAAACAGGTAATTACTGTGACTTCATTCCCAGCCTTGACCCACTCACGGCAATGTTCGTAAGTGCGTGTAGCTGGGGCGTTCACTTCTGGGGGAAAATTGTCGGTAAGGAATAGTATCTTCATATTATATATGACACATGGATTCTATATTGATGTATCCTAATATTTGCGTAAGCTGATACGCGTGCTATCTGAGGTTAGTGTGAGATTTTCTTTTGATAGGATGATATGAAATGTAGTGTACTCCTGATATAAACCAAATCTCTTCAGTTCAGACAGTGGAGCCTTCTTTTTGCTGCCATCTAAGTCGTATTCACGAAAATCTCCCATGCTTATGGAATCTCCCTGCCAATCAAAACAGGCATGGTAACGCGTACCCATCTGCCCCATAACATGTGTAGAAGGGTATTGGGTAAGTTGTACTATATGGCGTTGGAAGGCATAAAAAAACTCATTGTTGCATTGCACGATGTCTCCCGTTTCTAACTGTTCTATTTCTTGCACTTGCCAAAAACCATCTAAGTCGCCATTGATGAGGTAGCTCTCGCATGAAGAAAATAACAATATTAATGCGAATGAAACTGTCAATATATAATCTCTATGCTGTATCATTTTCTAATACTAAAACTCGTTTATTTCTTTGTTTTAATCCATCCTGTATGGCACATGGTTAGCATACCACCGAAATTGTTGCCTATTAGCCCACTACGGTCGAATGCTAAAGCGCCAGTCAGCAACCAATTGTTTTTTCGCTTGGGTTGATAGCTGATTTCTCCCATCATACTGAGCTGTGTGAGAGGATTGGGAAGTGGATCAATGATGGATCCCCAATGCCTGCTCCACGAAAACATTATCCGATAATCTATGGTATTGGTCGGCTTCCCATTAAGACCTATATGATGCGAGCGTATGCGTTGGTTGGGTATGGTGAGATTGTGGTTGTTGTTGTAGGCTGGAGATAGTATATGTGGGTTACATATAGCCATACCCCAATGTTGCCATGATGAATAAAAACTGTGGTTGTAGTATAGGTCGGCTCCTCCTGTTTGTTCTGGAGTGCTTTCGCTTGAGTTGTGCAGGATTGGTCCGCTTTGGTCTCGCGAAGTGATATATTCGTATACGAGGGTCTGCACAAACTTATTTTTAGGAAAATAAATCTCTAAGCCATAAAGTCCATCTCTCCATGGAAGGTAAGTGACCCATCCTTTTTCTCCATTTTGATTATAGTGATAATCAAGACCAAAGAGTCCTGAGTGGTCTTCATAATAATGCTCATAATATGCCTTCATATACCAATCTTCTTTTTCATAATATGTAGCAAAATGCCAACTCCCTAAAATATTGCCATTGACGTTTAACTGGTCTATGTTAGGCGAGTCGCTCCCTCCTGCCATTGGAATGATTGCCTTGATGTATTCTTTGTAACCATGTGGAAGATTGTAGCGCAAGATGTCGCCTTCTGAATGCTTTTCCCAAGTCTTGCCTCCAAATTGGCTATACATTTCTAAGCCAATTTCCACAGAAAAGGGACTCTTGCGTTTGTTCCCGACCTTCATGAATGCTGTTTTTTCATGAAATAAAATATCCTCGGCATAGCGAGTACCTTGAATCCCATTAGCAGTGAATACTCGTTGGAAAGCATCGTCTGTGTGTCTTCCATAACTGAAATGTCCCTTTACCTGCACCCATTTGTTGAACCACCAAGGTATAGTGGTGTATTCGTTGATACCAAACCTCACTTGAGGTATAGGGCGTGCGTTGGGGGCAAAGGTGAGTCCGCCGCCACTCAAGGTTCGATGCTTGCCTTCGGACCAGCGTTCCTTGCTACCGATACTAATTTCCCAACAACCATACTTCACGTCGGCGTAGAGCTGCTGTATGTAAAAGGGGGCAGTATAGTTGTAGGCACCGGCCAACTCCACTCCGTAGGCCCATGTGAATTCCTTCTTATCGTCAAATGTGCGGAATAGGCCTGCGCTGAGGCTGGCGCTGTTGTTCTCCAATGAAGAGAGTCCATGTCGGTTGCTGACCAGCCAAAAAGGAGCATGCTTGCCAGTTGAGGCTACAATGTAGGTTTGCACCTCATAATTTATTTTACCCCATTCGTCCGTTTGTGCCACCATAGGTAAGATCGCTAACAAAGGGAAGAAGAGCAATAAATGGTATCTGTTCTTCATTGTGTTCGTTGTTTTACTGCAAAGATACTAATAAACGAGCGAGAAAAACAACGTTAATATTGATTTTTTTCGCAATGAGCAAAGGTAGCTTCTAATGGATTGCCTGAAAATGTTAACGTCTGAACTATCAGAACTACTAAATAATCTAAACTTTTGCATAGAGTGATGTGATTTCTCGCCGGTTTTGTGTAACTTTGCTCCATAGATCAACTGTATGAGTAATAATTTTAACGGAAAATAACGTATGTTTTCAGGAATAGTGGAAGAGTGTGCTACTGTAGTGGGTATTGTGAAAGAGCAGGAGAATCTGCATTTGACACTCAAGTGTAGTTTTGTGGGTGAGTTGAAGATAGACCAAAGCGTGTCGCATAACGGTGTGTGCCTGACCGTGGTAAGCATCCAAGACGGCACCTATACGGTTACCGCTATGAAGGAGACGATAGAACGCTCGAATCTAGGCTACTTGAATTTGGGCGATGAGGTAAATGTAGAGCGCAGTATGATGATGAATGGCCGTCTCGATGGACATATCGTTCAGGGACATGTGGATCAGACCGCTACTTGTGTTAAGGTTGAGGATGCCGAAGGTAGTTGGTATTATACCTTTAGATATACATTTGATAAAGGAATGGCACAACGTGGCTACTTTACGGTCGATAAAGGGTCGGTGACTGTCAATGGAGTGAGTCTTACTGTATGTAACCCGACGGAAAACAGTTTTCAGGTTGCGATTATTCCCTATACTCATGAACATACCAACTTTCACAATATAGTAGAGGGAAGTGTGGTGAACCTTGAATTTGACATCATCGGTAAATACATGGCACGTATGGTGTCGCTTACCAATGGCTGATATGATGAGCGCTGAGGCCTTTTATCAATTGGTGACTGCACGGCAGAGTGACCGTGCTTATGATACCGACCGTGCAGTAGAACCGGAGAAAGTGCAACGTGTTCTCGAGGCTGCTCGCCTGTCGCCTTCGGCTTGTAATGGTCAACCTTGGCACTTCATAGTAGTCACCGAAACAAAGCTACGTGAAGATATCGCTCGGTCAATGGTAGGACTTGGGCTCAATAAGTGGGCGATACAGGCTCCTGTGCTGGTTCTTATAGTAGAGGAGGCTACCAAAACGACCTCGCTGTTAGGAGGTCTGGTCAAGCACAACCACTATCCGCATATCGATTTGGGCATTGCTGCTGCACATCTGACATTGGCAGCCGAGGCAGAGGGCTTAGGCTCATGCATGATTGGCTATTTTGATGAGAAGAAAATAAAGAGAATGGTAGGTGTGCCACATCACAAGCGCCTGCCGCTAATTGTCACGTTGGGTTATGCTGCTAAGGAAAAACGCTTAAAAAAACGTAAAGGAATTGGTGAAATAGTTACTTATAATAAGTATAGCGATTAGCCGTTTGTGAGAAATCTACCTGAACGAACAAATAAATCTTGATATATATATTGTCGCGAATAGTTAATTTTACTATATTTGTCAGCAAAAGTATAGCTGCCCAATGATATTGGCCGGTGAGAAATAAAACACAGATTATAAACTTTAAAAGAAACTATTATTATGGCTTACAAAGTAGTAGAGATTGAAGGCGTAGGTGCTGCCTATGCAGAGAAGCTGGCTGCTGCCGGTATCAACAAAGTGGAAGAATTGTTAGCTAAGTGTGCTGCTCCTGCAGGACGTAAGGCTTTGGCCGAGGAGACTGGTATTTCTGACAAACTCATCCTCAAGTGGACAAACCATGCCGACCTTATTCGTATCCATGGCGTAGGTCCTCAGTTCGCTGAATTGCTTGAGGCTGCCGGGGTAGACACCGTAAAGGAGTTCCGTCATCGCAATGCCGAGAATTTGGCAACCAAAATGGAAGAAGTTAATGCCGAGAAGAATCTTGTTAACCGTGTTCCCTCTGTAAAGGAACTCGCTAAAATGATTACCGAGGCTGCGGCTCTCGAGGTTGTCGTTACCTATTAATATATAATAAGTACAGAACAGAGGGTGTGTTGACACACCCTCTGTTCTGCTTGTACTTGAAGGCACCTTGGAATCACCGGTTTTATCGAAAAATCTTTGGATTGTCATCGATGTATTCCTGTACGATAGCAAGTATTTCTTTGCCGAACATCTCCAGTGACTTTCTCCCGAAGCCTGGCATACGGAGCAGTTCCTTGCCACTGACGGGTAGTTCGTTGACAATGCCGATGAGCGCCTTCTGGGTGAGCACACCGTACACGGGACGCCCCAGTTCCTCGGCTCGGGTTACGCGCCAGGCGCGAAGCTTACGGAAGAGTTTTGGGTGTTTGATGTCGGAGTTGCGGTCTACCTCTATTTTTTCTGCCGCACGGCTCTTGCGCTCACGTTTTGCGGGCTGCTCGGCATTGAGCAGACCCACCGCTTTCTCTTTGAGATAAGCAGTAACGCTGAATCCACAGGCAATTACACGGGTTAGGAGGTGGCGCTTCTGTGCGAAGGACTGTTGTAGGGCATATACAGATTCGGTGATGCGCTCTTTTATCTCTTTGTTGTCGCTGTCGAGGCGTGTGCGATCGATGAGGGGCTTGAGTAGGGAATCGAGTTGGCTGGCGAAGTAGACTGCTGCCTTATGGATGCGTTCGGTAAGGTGGCGGTCGGTGTCGTAGTCCTCTGTCTGCATTACCAATGTGGCGTATTGGCGGTAGAAGGTGCCCGAAACGGCGGTAATATCGCGGGCAAACAGTTCGTCTACCTGCTTGTACATCTTCAGGAGCAAAGGATATACCTTGTAAAGATGCTCGTCTATAAGACGCAACACGCGGTGGAAGTCCCACTCCAGTTCCTTGAACGTGAAGAGTTCAGTAAGTTGGTATAGGTAGTAATCGCGCTGTAGCGTGGTCAGACTGTCGGCTGTGTGGCGTGCCTGTTCCAACTCCACATTCATATAGTTGCTTACAGCCGTATCGGTGAGTATAGCTGAAGCCGTGAGAGGGGCGGTAAGTACCAGCCCGTCAAGCGACCGCAGGCGGCTGAGTGCTACATAGACCTGCCCAACTGCAAAAGCTGCATTGACATCGAGCACGGCGTGATTGAATGTCAAGCCTTGGCTTTTGTGTATGGTGATGGCCCATGCTAAGCGTAGGGGGTATTGTCGAAACTCGCCCTCTATCTCTTCGCGTATCTCCTTGGTATCCTTGTCGATGACGTAATGGGCGTTGGTCCATACTTCGGGCTCAACCTCCACCTCCGTGTTGTCTTCGAGCCCGCGCACGCATATCTTGGAACCGTCGACATAGGTTACCTCACCGAGCTTACCATTGTAGTAACGCGAGCCTTGGCTGTCGTTTTTGAGGAACATCACCTGGCACCCTTTCTTGAGCACAAGTGTCTCTTCGGCAGGATAGGAAGTCTCGGGAAAACTACCCGTCACCTTGGCCTTGAAGGAGAAACGTAGAGTCTTGAGCGCATTCATACGCTCCTCGTTGTAGCAGTTGGCAGTGGCATTGTGGGTTGTGAGGCGGATGGTGCCTTCAGATAATTCTGAATTCTGAGTCCTAAATTCTGGGTGTTCGGAGAACCTGGAGTCGACTCCGATACTTCGGCCATTTAGCAGGGCAAGGCTCTCTGGCGTGAGGCGATTCTCGCGCACCTCATTCAATATCTTTATAAAGGTGCGGTCGGTCTGACGATATACGTGCTGTAGCTCAATGGTCACATGCTGGGTCTGTTGCAAGGCAAGGCTACCGAAGAAGTAGGGCGTGGTATAGTACTCGCGCAGTAGTGTCCACTCACTATCCTTCACTACGGGAGCCAGTTGGCTGAGATCACCAATCATCAGTAGTTGCACTCCGCCGAAGGGGCGGTTTCTGTCTTTGTGAAGGCGCAGTACGGCATCTATCTGGTCAAGGAGGTCGGCACGTACCATAGATATCTCATCGATGACGAGGAGGTCAAGCGTGCGGATGATATTCTTCTTCTCTTTGCTGAAGCGGTACTTCTCGTCGCTGCTCCGAAACGAGGTGTTGGGGATATATGGGGCGAGAGGAAACTGGAAGAAGGAGTGTATGGTGACTCCGCCGGCATTGATGGCTGCCACACCCGTTGGAGCCACTACCACCATGCGCTTGGGCGAACGCTCCTTGAGCCGACGTAGAAAAGTTGTCTTTCCCGTCCCAGCCTTGCCGGTGAGAAAGACATTGACACCAGTGCGCTCTACAAACTGCCACGCAAGGTTAAGTTCGTGGTTTATGTTCTTGTCGTCTATAGCACCCATATTCTTGCTACAAACTTACATAAAAAAAACGGTTTTCATGCAAATAAACCCAAATTTCTTTATCTTTATGGCTTCGTCAGGAGGAATCTTTCACTCGCTGTGAAAAATATTCAAGTAAGCTTGATGTTATTTCGCTCGCTTATCCGTATCTTTACAGCAAAATACATTTAATTATGAACGTCAAACTACTGAAAGCACTAACCGCGGTTCTGCTCTCCGCCATTATATGTGGGTGCAGCGATCCTGCAACCGTACATCACATTACCACTGAAGGCACTCGACTCATCAAAAACGGCAAGCCCTATCGCTATATAGGATGCAATATTTGGTATGCTTCCATTCTCGGTTCTACGGGTATGGGAGGTGACCGCGAACGACTATGCCATGAACTGGACCAACTGAAGGATCTGGGTATTACCAATGTGCGTATACTCTCTGGTCCCGATGCCGGTAGCTTGTTGGCCAATCCCGCCAGACCCTACCTGCAAACAGCTTCAGGCGTACTCAACGACACCATTTTGAAGGGATTGGACTATGTCATCACTGAACTGGAGAAGCGTAATATGGATGCCGTCATTTACCTCAATAATGCATGGGACTGGAGCGGAGGATACGGATTCTACCTCAAGGAGTGCGGATATGGCGATTCGCCCAATGCCAATGTTGAGGGGGGGTATGACCGCTATGTGGACTATTGCGCTGACTTCTCGCGTGACACTATAGCACAAGGACTATACTATAAATATATAGAGCAGATAGTTTCACGGCGCAACAGTATCAGCGGTCGTCTTTACAAGGACGAGCCGGCCATCATGGCTTGGCAACTATGCAATGAGCCGCGCCCCTTTGCCCGCGACAGCGGGACCAAAGAGATGTTTGCCCATTGGATAGCACGTGCAGCAGCACTTATCAAGAGTATCGACCCCAATCATCTGGTATCGACAGGTAGTGAGGGCTCCGTCGGGTGTGAAGCCGATGTGGAGCTCTGTGAACGTATGCATGCTGACTCTAACATTGACTATCTGACCATACACATCTGGCCTGTCAACTGGGGATGGGCACCACGCACTAACCCTGACAGCGGTATCGACAATGCTTGTGCCAAGAGTACTCAGTACATTGCCCTGCACGCCGAGATGGCCAATCGTCTGGGAAAGCCGCTTGTGATAGAGGAGTTCGGCTACTCACGCCAAGGCAACAAGTCTGGTGTAGGTGCCCCCACCGGCAGTCGCGACCGCTTCTACAACCATATCTTCAGCGAAGTGAAACGCAGCATTGCTACTGGTGGCCCCATTGCCGGATGTAATTTCTGGGGATGGAGCGGTAGCGGACGCCCCAGCCAAGAGGTGTGGCAGGCTGGCGATGACTACCTGTGCGACCCTCCCCACGAACCTCAAGGATGGTACTCGGTTTTTGATTGCGACACGACAACGATAGCTGTCATCAGAAAATATAGTCACTTGTAAGATTTAAAAAACACAGAATGATGCGACCGATGAAGAATTTATATTATATAGGGATTGTCCTATTGACTTTGGTCTCATGTAACAGTCAACCTGAGCAGAAATGGCTTACCGATTATGTGAATCCACTCATCGGTAGTGGCGGACATGGACACGTGTTTGTAGGTGCCAGTGTCCCCTTCGGTATGGTGCAGCTGGGGCCTACGAGTATCAGCCAAACGTGGGACTGGTGCTCGGGTTACCATCAGGATGAAGCTTCTGTGATAGGCTTCTCACATACACATCTCAGTGGTACCGGCATTGGTGACTTGTTTGATGTGACCGTGATGCCCGTGACAGGCGAAGTAATCTATGCACGAGGCAATATCGAAGAGCCTGAAAGCGGTCTGTGGTCAATGGCCGATCGCACACAAGAAATCGCTGAGGCAGGCTACTATGCTGTGCCTTTGACACGCTATGGCATCAAGGCCGAACTGACTGCTACGTCTCGTGTAGGCATGCACCGCTACACCTTTCCCGAGGCTACAGATGCCGCTATTGTCATCGATTTGCAAAACGGTGGTTGCTGGGATCGCACCACAGAGGCCTTTATGCAAGCTGAGGGCGATAACCGTATTGTGGGCTACCGCCGTTCAAGAGGATGGGCAGCCGACCAGCACGTATACTTCGTAGCCGAACTGAGCAAGCCCTTCAGTAACTTCACACTGAACGACCCCGACAACCTATATGGTCGTGTCTCTTTCGCTACGGTGCAGGGAGAAGAAGTATTGATGAAGGTAGCTATCTCGCCCGTCAGCATCGATGGTGCACGGCTTGCTATTCAAAGCGAAATGCCCGGTTGGGACTTTGATGTCACACGTGAGGATGCCCGTAGACTCTGGAACAACGAACTGGGACGTATACGTATAGAGAGCCCATGCGATGAATTGAAACGTGTCTTTTACACCGCCATGTATCACACCATGATGGCACCCGCCCTTTTCAGTGATGTGGACGGTAAGTACCGCGGTGCTGATGGTAACATCTATCATTGCCCCACACCGCGCTATACCAACTTCTCGCTGTGGGACACCTATCGTGCCAAGCAGCCCCTGATGACCATCATGCAGCCCGAGAAGGCAGGCCAGTTCGTGGCTTCTATGATTGATATCTGTGACCGTCAGGGCGACCTCCCTGTATGGCATCTATGGGGCAATGAGACAAATTGCATGGTGGGTGACCCTGGCATACCTGTCGTGGCCGATGCCATTGTCAAGGGTATCGGTGGGTTTGACCGTGAACGGGCCTTCGAAGCCATCAAGCAGACTGCCGCCAATCCTGAGCGAGGCAAGGATTTGCGCCACACCTACGGCTATATCCCCTGTAACCTATTTAACGAAGCGGTAGCCTATGATATGGAGTATGCTTTGGCCGACGGTGCCGCAGCTAATGCTGCCAAGGCGTTGGACAGGCTGGAAGACTACGAATACTTCACTCGCATGAGCCACTCGTACCGCACCTACTTTGACCCGGCCATTGGATTCATCCGGGGTGTCGATGACAAGGGGGAGTTCCGTACTCCTTTCAACCCCTATTACGCCTCGCATCGTGCCGACGACTACTGCGAGGGTAATGCTTGGCAATACACCTGGCTCGTGCCGCATGATATGGCTGAATATGCAGCAATGTTTGGCAGTCGAGAAGCCTGCATAGCCCGCCTTGACTCCCTGTTCCTTGCTCCCTCAACCATTGCAGGCGACCCCTCGCCCGACATTTCGGGTATGATAGGTCAGTTTGCTCACGGCAACGAGCCAAGTCACCACATCCTCTATCTGTATGCCATGCTGGGCGAGTCCCACAAGACAGCCAAAAGGGTGCGCGAAGTGATGAAAACCCAATACCACGCGGCTCCTGACGGCCTCTCGGGTAACGAAGATATGGGGCAGATGTCTGCCTGGTATATCCTCTCGGCCTTAGGACTCTACGAGGTGGAGCCTGCCAGCGGTAGATATTGGTTTGGTTCGCCTATCATAGACCGTGCTGAGCTAACGGTAGAAGGAGGTACCTTTTCTATAAAAGTCATCAATAACAGTGCGGAAAATATCTATATTAAAAGTGCAGAACTAAACGGTCAGCCCTACATTCTACCTTATATAAATCACTCAGACATAGCTATAGGTGGAACATTGACGTTGGTGATGAGCAACGAACCATGAAGGAGAAGTTCTTCCACAAATAGAACATGGTGGGAATAATCAATTTAATTTCTCGCGATTGTGTTAATTAATGTAAAATTGGAGTCGGTACCATCAAAATACTTCCAAAATCAGAAAGCTATTCTTATTTTTGTGAAAATTTACGCTACGATGAAACTTAAAAGAAAGTGGTTGTTTTCTCCTCTACTGATTGTCCTACCTATGGTTGCACAAACAAACGAATGGAAAAAATAATTATGAAATACAAACCAACGTTGTAGCCTCAACAGGCAAATACACATCATTTTGGCTAGTAAATAATCGACATGGACTCTCTTATCGTGCATTGAGTACTAATCATGGCAACATTGGGTATGAGCATTTGCAATCCTCAATTCATCGCCATCTACAACGAAATTGTCAACATGAATATCTCCAACACTCGCCTCCAATCTTATCATTTAGACATTGAGGAAGTTCCCCATACGGCATGGCGGTATCGTATGTTGGCATCATACACACGTCATAGGAGTGCTATGTCTTCCCCATTGGTTCATCCGATGAGTGCCACTAGCATAGTGGAGGCCACCTTTACTCCAAGTGCGCTGTCTCGTTGGCAGATGACAAGGCACACGTTACCATGAGGAAGTACTAATTTTTTCGAACGATCCAAATGACAACAGCATACATCTCTTCATACAAACACCGACTCCTCTATATGCTCTGTATGGGAGCGATTACGCTATTATGCTTCCCACAGGAGGCATTAGCTCAGGCTGTAGAGGCTGGATATGGGAAGGGTGAAGTCTTGAAGTTTGACCAATGGCTAATCAACGATGCTCTCAAACAGCAAGATGCACAGAGCTTTTGGGTCGGATATACCTATCAGACCAATGCACGTGAAGAGTGTGGTTATGCTTCGGATTACAACTACCCCGCATTCACTTTCGGCCTTCTGGTTGCCGACTTTAACGACGTGCGGCTAAGATACAACCCTAATGGAGTAAGACCCATCGACTACGATTCTCGCTGTGGCACCTCATTCGTTGCTTATGCTTCCATCCGCCGTGCATTCTTCCGCACCCATTCAGGTTGGAGTGTCGATTATACATTTGGTAATGGCATCGGATACAACACTCACATCTACGACCGATTCACCAACGTAGACAATGTCATGCTTGGCTCGCGATTATCGGTTTATTTCAACGTGGCCTTCTCACTCAACTACCGCTATCGCCAATGTGAATTCTTTGTAGGTCCCGAGTTTCGGCATCTTTCCAACGGTGGTGTGATACGCCCCAACAAGGGTATCAACAAATTGGGTATAGGAACTGGCGTACGCTACTATCTTCACTCCTATGACTCCATCCCTTTGAAACGTTTGCAGGATCTCTTCGAGGACAAGGGTATGTACCTCAATATTGCTTATAACAGTGGTGTAAGAGCATCACAAGGCGAATGGCTCTATGATGCCAACAAATACATTTGGGAGAGCAACGATGTTGAACACCTCATGTACGGCAAGGATGGCTACCGCATGTGTTACTACCACGTCGTGTCGGCCGACCTTATGTGCCGTTATGCCCGCCGTTATGCCTCTGGTATAGGAATAGATGCCTTGTACGAGCCCTATAATCGGGATGTTGAGATACAGAACCCCTCGGCCGATCGTAGCACCCTCCCTCTATGGTCGTTCGGTATTGCCGTCAAGCATGAAGCATATTTTCGCCGTCTCAGCATGCAGATAGCATTAGGTTGGTACCTAAGCCGTCCTCTCAATAAATATTCCAATACTTCAGAAGAATATCCATATTACGAGCGGGTGGGTCTGCGCTACAATTTACCCTTGCTGAATAACTGCATCTCAGTAGGATACAATATCTATGCGCATCTTACCAAGGCATATGGCACAGAGATAGTCATCGATGTCAAGTTGCCGAAGATTCGCTTACACAAGTATTAACAATACGTGAATCCGGTATACTTTCATCCAATCAATCGGCTTCCGTCAATATATCTATATTCATAGTTGGTCTCTTTGCCAATAGATTGTTTGCGATAAGTCTTTTCAACAGGTTTGTTGCAAAATTTTCACCCAAACGATGTCTTGTGTGTTCTATATGACATACATTTTTCAGCTCGTCATTCACAGTTTCTATAACAGCTCTTTCCCTTAGCATATCTTTTCATAGAGATCCTTCAATGAGTTTTTTAGATTTCCATGTTTTTCTTGCTCTTCGGACGAGAATTTCGTCACTAGTATCTGCATACAAACGAATCTAACATCAGACGAGGAGCACGCTCCTCGTCTGATATGTATGGGATTTCCTTAAACCATATTGTAGCCTTTAATTTTTCAGCCACTTGTCGAGCCATTCGAAGTAGGTGCGTTGCCATAGTACACCGTTCTGTGGGCGTAGTACCCAGTGGTTTTCGTCGGGATAGATGAGCAGTTCAGCCGGGATGCCGCGGATGATGGCAGCATTGAAGGCGGCCATGCCCTGTGAGGCAAGGATGCGGTAATCTTTCTCGCCATGGATGCAGAGGATGGGGGTATCCCACTTGTCTACAAAGCGGTGGGGCGAGTTACTGAATGAGTGCTCGGTCATCTTGTTCTTCTCCCAGTAGGGACCTCCGAGATCCCAGTTGGCAAACCACAACTCTTCGGTCTCAAGGTACTGCTGCTCAAGGTTGAAGATACCGTCGTGAGCAATGAAAGCCTTAAAACGCTTGTCATGATGGCCGGCCAGCCAATATACGGAGTAACCGCCGAACGAGGCTCCTACACAGCCGAGACGGTCGGCATCAACATAGGGCTCTTTGGTCATGTCGTCGATGGCTGTGAGGTAGTCCTTCATGCATTGGCCGCCGTAGTCGCCGCTGATAGCCTCGTTCCACTCAAGTCCGAAGCCTGGGAGGCCACGACGGTTGGGAGCCACGATAATGTAGTCGTTGGCTGCCATAATTTGGAAGTTCCAGCGATAACTCCAGAACTGGCTCACGGGGCTCTGCGGACCGCCTTCACAGAAGAGCAGTGTGGGGTACTTCTTGCTGGCATCGAAGTGTGGCGGATAGATGACCCATACGAGCATGTCCTTATTGTCGGTAGTCTTCACCCAGCGAGGCTCTACCTTGCCGCGCTCTATCTGGTCGTAGATGTGCTTGTTCTCGGTGGTGAGCTGGGTGAGCTGCTTGCCATTGGAGGGGTTGAAAGCGTAAATCTCGTCGGCCTCTGCCATGGAGTGACGCTTGCAGAGTATCTGGTCCCCCATTAGGGTGATGCCGCCAAAGTCGTATTGACCCTCAGTAAGTTGGTGAATGTTGCCTTCGAGGTCGAGACTATAAATCATCGTAGTTCCGTGCCATACTCCACTGAAGTAGAAGCCTTTGCCGTTGGGCATCCATACAAATTCATCAACATTGCTGTCGAAGGCACGGCTGAGGAAACGTTTCTCGCCAGTAGTGAGATCCATTACATAGAGGCGGTTCCAGTCGCTCTCGTAGCCGTCGCGTTCCATGCTCTGCCAAGCTATCATGGTGCCGTCGGGCGAGTATTGCGGATTGGTGTCGTAGCCCATATTCTTGTCGGTGCCCGATGCCTTGCAGATATTTTGTGTCTCTCCTGTTGCTACATTATACAGATAGATGTCGCTGTCGGTACTCTTAGAATACTCGGCACCTGTTTTCTTGCGGCAGGTGTAGGCGATGGTCTTGCCATCGGGACTCCAAGCAAGCTGCTCCATACCACCGAAGGGGCGCATGGGGGATTCGTAGGGCTGTCCTTCGAGGATGTCGCGGAGGTTACTTACCTTGTTGCCGTCAAAGTTGGCCACGTAAGGGTGGGGAATCTCATCGGTCCACTCGTCCCAGTGTTTGTACATGAGGTCATTGATGACGCGGCCTGTTGCCAAAGGCAGGTCGGGGTGCTTGTCGGCAGTAGTAGGACCGTTCTTTACGGTCATTACGAGGATGAGCTGCTTCTCATCGGGCGAGAAGGTATAGCCTTCAAGGCTCTTCTCTGTGTCGGTGAGCTGGCGACGTTCAGTGCCGTCTGGGTTCATCTCCCACAGCTGGTTGCTGCCGCTCTCGGTACTCAGGTAGGCGAGTTTGGTTCCGCCCTTGATCCAGGTGACATCGCCTTCGCTGGCTGATGATGTGGTGAGCATACGATTGTCCGTGCCATCGGCATTCATCAGGTAGATGACGCGGTGGCTCTTGTTTTCGGGCACACTGTAGTAGGTGACACCATAGACAATCTGCTTACCATCGGGTGAGGGACTCATGCTACCGATACGTCCCATAGCCCACAGAGCCTCGGGAGTCATGCGGTCGCCCTCAATCTTGATTTCGTTCTTACCGATGAAGGGAGCATCGGCCTTTTGCTTCTCATCTGTTTCGCAAGAGCATAAGGCTCCTGCCACGATGGTTGTTGCCATAAGTAGCGTGTGTTTGGTCCAATTCATGTTGTCTGGTTATTTTTTATGATGATATGTCACTATTGCATATATTGGGTGCAAAAATACTGTTTTTTTGGCGCTAAACCTACTAAAGGAGAAGAAATAGCTCCCTTTTTTTGTTGCTTTCGGCAAAAATGTGTTATTTTGTGATTATTACAGACAAAACTAAATATGATGAAGCGTTTATTGTTATCTTTTCCCTTGTGGCTGATTACAATAGTTGGTATGGCCCAATATACACAACTGACCAATATCCCTACCATATATATAGAGACCTTAAACAATCGGCCTGTGAATAGCAAGGTTAGCTATATCTATGCAACGCTCACCTATATTGACGGGGATACAATGCTGCAGTATGATTCGTTGCAGATACGTGGTCGGGGAAACTCTACCTGGAACTTGGCCAAGAAACCCTATCGCCTCAAGTTCAAGGAATCAACTAAATTTTTAGGTAAAGGGTATGCCAAGAACAAAAGCTGGACACTGTTAGCCAACCATGCTGACAAGTCGCTGCTACGCAATGCGGTGACTTTCACGATGGGTGGTTTCCTCGGACAACCATTCAATCCAGCTTCACGTTTTGTCGACCTCGTACTCAATGGCACATATTTGGGTAACTATCAGGTGTCAGACCAAGTAAATGTGGACAATAAGCGTGTAGAGATATATGAGCAAGAGGAGGTGGCTACCGAGGCTAGTAATATAACTGGTGGTTATCTGGTAGAGATTGATGGATTCGGTACAAGCGAGGCGGTAAATTTCCGTACTAATAAGAATCTCTTGGTTTCGGTGAAATCGCCCGATGAAGATATCATCAATGCTGCGCAGAAAAACTATATCAGGCAGTATCTCAACGATTTTGAGTCGGCGTTATTTGGAAGCAACTTTACTGATGCCACTCAAGGCTATCGTGCCATTGCCGACTCGGCCACACTGGTGAGCTGGTATATCGCTACCGAACTCAGTGCCAATGTTGATGGCCTCTGGAGTACTTTCCTTTATAAGGATAGAGACAACCCAAAGCTTTACTTCGGTCCGCTGTGGGACTATGATATCGCTTACAACAATTGCAATCGTGTGGGCGATGTGACCAATCGGACAATGATAGACGCTGGATTTGGCACGGACTTGACGAAAGTGTGGGTGAAGCAGATGATTGAGGATCCATGGTTCAACACCGCTGTAAACAACGCTTGGAAACAGAAGGTCAGTGAAGGCCTTGAGGAATACCTCTACAACTATATAGATAGCATGGCGGCCTATCTGGATCGCTCACAAGCAAAGAACTACAGCCGCTACTCTATCTCATCGAGAGTATACAACGAGATATACCTCTATTCTACCTATGCCGACTATATCGATCAACTCAAGACCTTCATAGGAGAGCACATGGCATTCCTTACCACCACCTTTGCCGAGAGGGCTAATGAAGAGAGTGGGGGTGATGACCCTGTGGTAGTATTGAAACCTTTTGAGCTGACCGATGGCTATTATTATCGCATATATAACAAAGGAATTAACAAGGTACTCGACGTTGCCGAAGGCACCACTAATGTAGTGATCTGGTCGCCTGAGTATGGACGTGATTCGCAATTATGGGAGATAGTACCCGTTGGTGATTACTATCAACTCATCAATAAAGCTACAGGTATGGCATTCAACGATCCATCGCCCACCACGGCAGTGGGCACAGCACTCAATGTTGCAGTTGCCGATGCTGCAGACTCGCGCCAATGGTGGCAGTTTGTTACGGTTAATGAGAACGACAACTATAATATAATTAACGTATATACTGGACATGTTATCAATAACACTGGTGGGCGTACTGATGATGGTAATAGTGTGGTGAGCTACACTAATGATGACCGCAACAGCGTGAGTAACAACCGTCAGTGGCATATCACTCCCGAAGAACTCATTCCCGACTATGTCCCCGAAGAGGTTAAGGAGGCATTGGCTACTACGATAGCTGAAGCCGAAGTGTTCTTGACCACGGTCACTGACGCACAGATTGGTGAGGGTATCTTCTGTTATTCACAAAAGCAAGTGGAACTCCTGCGTCAGATGGTGAAGGATGCCAAAATATTTGAGTCGACTGTGCAAGACGACTATGTTCTCACCAACGTTAGGCTTGCAGAACAATTGGCTGCGGCACAAGTAAAGAGACTCCCCGATGCCAACCAAACCTACATGATACGCCATAAGAGTTCGGGCTATTATCTCAACATCGTAGCCGACAGGTTGAGTGTGTCGCCAATAGATAAGGTGGACACAGGACAACAGTTTCGGTTTGAGCCTACAGGCAAAGGCAATGGCGTGTACCTGAAATCTGGCAGTGCATTATATGTGGTGCTGGGTACTTCCAATAGTTGGACTATGATGGGGGAAGAGAGCATTACAGATGAGTACAGAGCCACATACGATGTGACTGTATCTGCCGACTGCTATTACTTCCACACTGCAACAGGACTATTAGGCACCGATGTTTCCACAGCAGATGCCACAGTATTTGCGGACAAGCGTGAGGAATACCCCAACGAGGTGTTGCGTTCAGAATGGGTTATCGAAGAGTTTGTAGATGAGTTGGCCGACTTGCGTAAGCAACTCGAAGCATTGCTTACGCAAGCCCAAGAGGCAATCGACAACCTCAACCCCCGTTGGATTGGTGAGGCACCCCTACAGCATTCGCAAGACAATATTGACGCACTGAATGAGGCCATTGCCGAGGCTGTAGTGCGCACTTATGCCTCGGCCGAAGATTATGAAGATATGATGGAGTGGCTTACCGATGCACTTACCGAACTGCATACGCTCAACACACCCGATGAGGACACCGAGTACTACTTGCGTCACTTAGTGGGGTATAATCTTTCGTGCAGCGATGGACTTACTCTTGTTACTCCCGACACGATGGACATAGCCCAACGATTCCGCCTGATACCTATAAAAGATGCAGCCAATACTTATAATATATATACGAATGGTATGTATGTGACTGTTACCGATGAGGCAAACGGCACGTTGGCGCTTACTGAGACTCCGCGCGACGAACAGGGACATTTTTTAGTCACTCAAATATCTGCCACCATGTTTACCTTGCAGAGTGTATTGGGATTTTTAGGTACGAAGAATGCTATTTTCGGCTCAAATGAAAACTGTGTGGCTGATGCGCAAGATAAAGGGAGCAATATTCTTTGGAAACTTATAGAGGCCACCAATCCTATTGTTGACGATGCTATCACTTCGCTCGACTATGCCATCAACTACGTCGTAGTGTATGACAAGGAGGAACAGTCTGTACGTTTCGTCTCTGACGATATGGCTGTGCTATCCAAGGTCGACGTACAGATATTCACTGTCGGTGGTCGTTTGCTGTATACCTTCAAGGCCGATAGACAGCAGTCTGTGGCCAATCTTCCAAGTGGAACCTATCTCGTACGTTGGACCTTGGGTGGAGCTTCTCGCAGCATCAAGTTGAAAAAGTGATGCTATAACTGAGTTGCAGGATTGAAATGGCTGTGTATTGTTGAGGCTTGTCATGTACAGAATATTGCCTCCATGTCCATCTGTCACTTTATGTGATTAGTTGCTGCTTTTAGCTTTTTCTGTTAGTTCGTCACCCTTTTTCTCAGCTTCGGCAATGAGCTTTTTGCCCTGCTTCTTGGCTTCAGCGATGAGGGCATCGCCCGCTTTCTCGGCAGCCAGTTTCTTGATAGCGTTATTGCCGGCCTTGCTTACGAGGTTGGCTTTTTGCTTCTCGGCTTCGGTAATCAGTGCTTGCGCTGCCTGCTGTGCCGTTTTCACTAACTCCTCCTTTTGCTTCTCGGCATTGCTGATATCAATGCCCAGTTTTTCACCTATTGTATCAAGTGCCTTGTCGGCTACAGCTGAAGCAGCTTGCTTGGCCATGCTCTGTGTGTCGATGGTGATTTGGGGAGCACTGAACTTGCCACCTATTTTCAGGTCTATGGTGCTGATGCCCGCCGTACTACCCGAAGGTAGTTTCAGCTTTCCTGCGTAGTCGATGGTTTGGTCAAGTCCTGTGGTGCCACTTAGGTTGAGGCTCATGTTGCCCATCTTGATGTCAAAGGGCTTGGTGGCTATGCGTCCATCCTTGATGGTGAAGTTTACGTTGATATCTTTCACGGTGATGTCTTTCAGCTCTTCATGCTTGGTGGCCTCGGCTATCTTGTCTATGATGTTTACCCCTGAAAGGTTGAGGTCGCGTGTATTGAGACTGCCGTTAGCGGTGAGTGTACCCAGCTGAGGCGACATCAGGCTGTCGAGTTTCGTGTCTACGGCTATCTTGCCCGAGAAGTTCCCATTGAGGTTCTCGAATATGGGGGTCATCTTCTGTACGATGGCCAGCTCCTTGAAAGTTTGTGCGAACGATAGCTCGTTGAGTGCAAACGATGCGTCCAGTTCGGGCTCGGTGGGGTTCTGTGAGGTAGAATAGGCTCCGTTGATGACTACCGAACCTCCCATTGTGTTGGCCGAGAGGTTGCTCATATCGGCTGTGCCGTCCTTTACGGATAACTGTCCTTTGAGGTTGAGCAGAGATAGCTCATTGAAAAGGATCTCGGCCATATCTACGTTCATGTTGAAGTCTATGTTCTCGGGGACGACGATTACCCCACCTCCTGACTCGTCGGTGGCTTCACCTTCCTCGGCTTTTTTATCATCGGGCAGGGGTACAGCTTCGTCATCGTTGCTGTTCATGAAGTCGTTCAGATTCATGTGATTGCTCTTTAGGTTGAGCTGTCCTTTGAGTGTCTTGCCTTTCAATGCAAAGGCGAGGTAGTTCTCAAACCTGCAATCGGCTGTGATGTCATTTTCGCCTACGAGTACTTTTGTTTCGCTTAGGTTGAGGTAGCGGGGTGTGAAGGCGAGATTGCTTTTCTCAATAGTCACTTCAGGAATACCCTCTATTTGTAGATGCATGTTGCGAAGGTCGAGCGTGCCGTTGGCAACAAAGCGTTCGTATTGCTCCTTTTCGAGGTACGAGAGCCGTCCACCCAAACTCATGTTGGCACGTAGCACTCCGTCCAGTGCTATCTCCTCGAGCGGGTACACATTTTTCACTTCACCCAAATTGAGTGTGCCTTTGGCAGCGGCAGCAAAGTCTGGGTCACTGATGGGGGTCTTTACCTGTGCGGTGATGGCAAACGGATTGTCCAACATGTTGAAGCTGAACTGATCTACGTGCACCTCCGTGAGGTCTATATGTCCACCTGGATTATTTACCTTGGCAAGTACCTGTATATCGTTGATGCCTGTAGGGAGAGCAGGGTAGCGGAAGTTGCCATCCTGCACCCTCAATTCGGCTTCGAAATGTGGCATTATGCTGTCGCCAGCCAATTGCCCTTTGGCAAAAGCATGCAGACTCACGATACCCTCAGCCTTGAGATCGGCAAAGTTCCTGGCATAGATAGCCGGTATGAGTGAGAGTATCTCCTTGAAACTGATGTCCGAGGTGTTGAGTTGGATGTCCATCTCCATCGGCACCTCAGCAGGCATGGCCACCCATCCATCGATGGCGGTCTGTATTGCATTGATCGACAAAGAATTCTCCTTAAGTGTGTACTTGCTATTGGCAAAGTCGGCATCAATATCAAGGTTGGCTTCTATGCGTGCCTTGCTCAGCAGAGGCACACCGTCCATCTTGAAACTGAGTGCATCAATGGCTCCTTGCAATGCCAGTAAGGTATTGGCAGCAGCCATATCACCTGAGCATGTGGCATTCAACCCCGCGATGTGGGCATACTTCTGGCTTTGGCGGTCATCGTAGATGATGTTGAGATTGTCTACGGTTACCTGCTTCAGCAGTATGCGGAATGTGCTGCTTATGGTGTCCTCCTCTTCCTCTTCCTCTTCGGCGCCGGTATTCTTCATCACATCCCAGTTGGGTTGTCCGTCCTGCAGTACGATGGCTTTCACATAGGTGTCTTCTATGAGTATCTTGGTGATGTCGAATCCGCTGTTGCCAAAGATTGACATGAGGTTTACGGCCACCTCCACATTGCCTGCATGCACGAGGGTGTCGGCGGCAAACTCGTTCACTCCCTTGAGCCAGAAGCCTTTGAGGCTCACCGAAGCCTTGGGAAATTCCTGAATAAGGCCAATGTCAAGGTCCTCGAATCCAAACTCGGCATTAAGCAACTTATTACCTTCTGTAATCACTACCTCCTTGAGCTTTCCTTGAAAGGCGATGGGTACGATTATCAATGCTGCTAACAGGCATGCAAACACAAGACCTGTTATCTTTGCAAGTTTCTTCATAGCACAGTTGTTTGTTGTATTTCGGGATGTCAAAATACCTGATAGAATTACCGCATTTCTCGAATAATGCCATTGCGGTAGGCATAGAGTAGCTTGCGTAGCGATTCTATACGGCGGCGTATGTCACGGCCTTTATCGGTGTCGCGAACATAGATACGTTCCGTAGAGGTCTCTACCAAGTGACGGGTACTCTTGATGTCGGATCCGTTGCGTATGGCCTCCTCGGTAGATGTGAATGGTTGGTGCTCTACGAGCGACATACCACGTGAGTGGTATACAAGAGTGTATCCAGCAATACCCGTTTGCGACTGGTATGGCTTGGAGAAACCTCCATCGATGACGATGAGGCGTCCTCCTGCTTTCATGGGATTTTCCCCTTTTAGTGTTTTGACAGGGATGTGCCCGTTGATAATATGGCGATGGTCGCCCTCTACACCGAATTCGCTGAGCAACAGGTCTACGGTGGTATCTTCGTTGCGTAAGGTGTAGTAGCTGCCCTTGGTCTCCTTCATTATGGTTTTGTCTTTCAGGAAATATCGTTCAAAGGTAGCCATGCGGTCTTTGTCGAAAGTGGGTGCATTCTTTCCACACCATAGGTACCATAGGTAGTCTACGGCAAAGGAGTGAAGGCGCGCATCAGCTTCGGGGTTATAAGCTGCACGGATGATGGTGTCAACCTTGTCAAGCAATGAACGTCCTTTATATAGACCGTCATATAGATATACCTCTTTGAGTGTACCGTCGGGGTTCATGGGTACTGAGGCATGGAAAAGCAGATTGCCGTTGTATACGAGATACATGCTACCATTGTCGAGCAGGCAACGGATATGGCGCTGCAACTTCTCGCTGGTGGTGAAGGAGTGGGCTATCTGCTCTATCACTTCGCTCTCCTCTACGCTGAGTTTATAGGGGTCGGTAGGGTCTATGGTCGGGAAGTGACATTCGCGCATGCTGTAACGCTTGCCGCCGATAGTACAGATGCCGCGTTGGTAATCAACCTTATCGAGCAATAGGCGGTCATCCATTTCGTATTCGGGGTGCCGGTGTATGATTTCGGCTTCGAGCTTGAACTGCAATACACTTACTGCCTTGTGCATTTGGGCTATGAGGCGGCGGGTTTTTTCGCTGCAGGTGACTCCGTCTTCGAGTTTGGGTCCAAACTCTTCGCAGGGGTCGTCCTTGTATATCTCCATGGCGAAGATGGCAAGGTGTAGCAGGTTGATGCCGTAGCCGTCTTCCAACACGGAGAGGTTGCCGTAGCGCATACAGAGGCGCAATACGTTGGCCATACAGGCTTTATTGCCTGCTGCAGCCCCTATCCACAGTACGTCGTGGTTGCCAAACTGCACATCGAAGTTCTGGTATTGGCACAGGGCATCCATCACGAGGTGCGAACCGGTGCCTCGGTCGAAGAGGTCGCCTACAATATGAAGACGGTCGATGGCCAGCCGTTGTATGAGATTGCAGATGGCCACGATGAAATTGTCGGCCTGATCGGTACTGATAATGGCTTCGATGATACCCTTGACGTACTTGTTCTTGTTGGTCATGCCGGTAGATTCGTGCAGCAACTCCTGTATGATATAAGAAAATTCCTTGGGCAGCGCTTTGCGCACTTTTGAACGAGTATATTTGGAGGAGATGTTCTGACACACCGAAATAAGGCGGCGCAAGGTGAGGGCATACCAGTCGTGCATATCGTTCCCCTCTTGCTCGGCCTTGATTAGTTGCAGTTTTTCGGCTGGATAGTAGATGAGTGTGCAAAGCGTACGTATCTCCTTGTCGTTGAGCTCGTCGCTTAGTACTTCGCGTACTTTGCGCTTGATGTCGCCCGAGGCATTTTTGAGCACATGTTGGAATGCCTCGTTCTCGCCGTGTATGTCGGCAAGGAAATGTTCGGTGCTCTTCGGAAGGTTGAGTATGGCCTCGAGGTTGATGATTTCGGTGCTTGCTTCGGCTGAGTTACGGAAACTGCGCGAGAGTAACTGTAGGTAATTCAGTTCCTGCTGAATCTCTTCGGGGGTGTATTTCTGCTCGCTCATAGAGGTAATGTTATTTTGCAAAATTAGTACAAGACGATAGAAAAAACAAATTTATCTTGCAATTTTCCCCGCTATCTATTAATTTTGCAAAATAATTAGATAACTGACAATAAATTATACAAAGATGAAGAAGAGTGTATTATTCGGATTACTGAGCGTATTGCTCGTTTTTGCTTCATGTAAGTCAAAGGAAAGTGCCTATAAGCAGGCTTACGAGAAGGCTAAGGCACAGGAAAGTTCTCAAGTGCAAGTGAATGCTCCGATGCAGGTGACACCTGTAGCTACTACTCCTGTTGCGTCGGACAACTTGGATCAGACTCCCGTTCGTCAGGAGCAGGTTTCCGCAGTGTCGGTAAGTGGTGCGTTGAAGCCTTTTTGTGTCGTATGCGGAAGCTTTAGCTTGCAGGCCAATGCTCAAGGGTTGAAGGATTTCCTTGTGGGTGAGGGATATGCTGCCGGCATTGTGAAGAATGTGGAGAAGAATATGTTTCGTGTTATCATAGGCTCGTATGACACCAAAGCTGAAGCTGCCAGAGCTCGTGAGGATTTCAAGGTGAAGTATCCCAGTCGTACGGACTTTCAGGGTTCGTGGATCTTGTTGAACAAGTAATCCGGATACCTATTTATATATGAAGGGTGGCCTCAAAGGTCGCCCTTTATTATGGATTCTGATATTTTATACTCTTTTAATGGCAATTTTGCCGATTTAAATCCTACCTTTGTGTGCTATGGGACGAATACTGGCTATTGACTACGGAAAGAAACGTACTGGATTGGCGGTGACTGATGTGTTGCAGATTATTGCCAATGGACTCACTACGGTGCCTACGCATACATTGATAGATTTTATTCTCGACTACGTGGAGCGTGAGCCTGTAGAGCGTATCGTGGTGGGATTGCCTAAGCAGATGAACAATCAGCCGTCGGAGAATATGGCGCGTATCACCCCTTTCGTGAATCGTTTGCGTAAGGTGCTGCCACAGATTCCTGTGGAGTATGTTGACGAACGTTTCACTTCGGTGCTGGCTCACCAGGCGATGATTGATGGTGGACTGAAGAAGAAGGATCGCCAACGTAAGGAACTGGTGGACGAAATAAGTGCGACTATCATCCTGCAGAGTTATATGAGTCAACGGAAGTTTTAATTATAATTTGTAATTTGTTAAATATTAAATAATCATGATTTTACCAATCTATACCTACGGTCAGCCCGTACTGAGAAAAGTGGCTGAGGATATTGAACCCGATTATCCGGAACTGAAAGAACTGATACAGAATATGTTTGAGACCAACGAACGTGCCGAAGGTGTTGGTTTGGCTGCTCCGCAGATAGGTTTGCCCATTCGTGTGGTTATTGTGGATCTTACTCCGCTTGCTGAGGACTTTCCCGAATATGCCGATTTCAAACGTGCCTATATCAATGGCTATGTCTTGGAAACCGAGGGTGAAACGATTATGATGGATGAGGGCTGCCTTAGCTTGCCTGGTATCCATGAACGTGTGCCTCGTGCCGAGCGTGTGCATATAGAATATGTAGACGAAAACTTTGTGGAACACGATGAGTGGGTCGAAGGCTATTTGGCTCGTGTCATCCAGCATGAGTTTGATCACTTGGAGGGCAAAGTCTTTACAGACCGTATCTCTCCTCTTCGTCGCCAGATGAATAAGGGAAAATTCAACTCTCTGCTTTCCGGTAAGGTGCGTTGCGACTATAAGGTGAAAGTGGCAAAGAGGTAGTCAGATGCTTAAGCGTGTTCTGCCTATAGTCCTGTCTTTTTGTCTCGCTTTTTCGGCAAAGGCGCAGGTGAATACCGACCACATGATGCGGGTGGGTAGGAATGCGCTGTTCTTTAACGATTATGTGCTTTCCATACAGTACTTCAGTCAAGTCATCAGTGCCAAACCCTATATGGCTGAGCCCTACTTCTATCGGGGATTGGCCAAATACTATCTGGACGATTTTACAGGTGCCGAGGCCGACTGCTCTGAAGCTATTCTCCGTAATCCTTTTGTGGTGGACTGCTATCAGATGCGCGGACTTGCCCGTATCAATCAGGGAAAGTATGCGGATGCGGTAAGTGATTATCGTAAAGCTCTGAAGCATGCACCGGAGGATGAAGGCTTGTGGCATAATCTGGCTTTATGCTATATCCATCAGAAGCTATACGATGATGCGATAGGGGTGCTTGACACGATAGTGCATATAGTGCCCAGCTATGTGGCGGCACTGAATATGCGTGCGCAAGTGTATATTCAGAAGGAGGATACTATGGCTGCACTTGATGATTTGGAGGCCTCGCTGAAAATCAATAAGTATGATTCCGAGGTGTATGCTACGCGAGCACTCGTGTATCTGCAACAGAAACGTTATGAGGAGGCCGACAAAGACCTGACGTATGCCATTTTGCTCAATCCAAAGAGCAGTTACTATATCAATCGTGCTCTGACCCGCTACAATATGCAGGAGTTGCGTGGTGCTATGGCTGATTATGACTTGGCGCTCAGTATAGACCCTAATAACTTGCTTGGGCATTATAACCGTGGACTGCTACGTGCTCAAGTAGGCGATGATAATCGGGCGATTGAGGATTTTGATTTTGTCATTGATTATGAACCCGATAATACGATAGCGGTGTTCAATCGTGCCCTTCTGTTGGTGCAAACTGGCGATTATGCTGCCGCTGAGACCGATTTGGACAGGGTGATAGATGAGTATCCCAATTTTTTGTATGGGTATCAGTGCCGTGCAGATGTGCGTCGTAAGCAGGGGCGCGTTAGGGAAGCCGAGCAGGACGAGCTGGTGGTGTTGCGTGCCCAGATGGAGGAGCAGAATCGCCTTTTGGCAGGTAATGACAATGGCGCTGATGAGAAGGAAAACGATGGTGCTGATAATACCACTCGTAAGGAGTCGGATAAGAACATCAAGAAGTATAAGAAGCTGGTGGTGGCTGATGACACGGTGGTCGAGGAGGGGTTCTCGTCGGCTTATCGTGGAAAGGTGCAGAATCGTAATGTCTACGTGGCTCTGCAGCCTCTTTTTGCCCTTACCTATTATAATAAGGTGAGCGAAGTGGGGCAAATTGTCCACTATCATCGTTATCTCGAAAGTATCAATCGTAGCCGGCAATTGCCTTTACATCTGCTTGTTACTGCCTCGGAGCAAGCGCTTGATGAAGAGCAAATAGCTTATCATTTCGAGGATATCGACAAGCAGGCCCGTCGCTTCGATGGGGGAGATGAAGAGGCTATCCATTATTTTGCACGTGGGCTCGATTTCTATTTGGTGCAGGATCTTTCGGCGGCTATCGATGACTTTACGGCGGCTATTGTCGCTGACGGCTCGTTGTGGCTGTCGTATTATAGCCGTGCAGTGGCTCGCTATAAGCAAACGGAGTTGGAACGCGCCGATGTTGCAGGCAAGGAGGCAAAAGTAGCCGATACTCCTAATGACTTTATGGTAGATGCTCGCTTGACCGATTATCAGCTCATTCTTGCCGATCTGAACAAAGCTATAGACCTTGCACCCGATTTTGCCTATTCCTATTATAATAGGGGCAATGTGCTATCGCAACTGAAAGATTATAGGGCTGCCGTTGTAAGCTACGATGAGGCTATAGCTCTTGAACCCAATTTGGCTGAAGCGTATTACAACCGTGGACTCACCTACATCTTTCTCGGTGAGAATGCCAAGGGGGTGGCCGATCTCAGTAAGGCGGGTGAATTGGGGTTGTATAGCGCTTATAATCTGATTAAGCGCTTTGCCGAATAGGAACGCATGTCAATTCGTTGGATTTAGAATTAAGTATTTCTTTGGAAATATAAATTCCTTGTTTTTCTTCCCCATTTACAAAATAGTTGTTATCTTCGCACACGGAATAAACCAGATAATGACAATAACTATATGAAAACACACAAATTCTTCGCCTTACGTGCATGGACACTTGTGGCGATGTTTCTTGTTACAGGTGCCCTTGTGGCGCAGACGACCTTCCGCAAGGGGGCATATTACAATCTTTTTCCAGCAATAGACGGCCATCAAGTGCTTGAACAGGATGGTGCTAAGCTGAAGTTCCAGAAGCTGGATGCTGCGGCCGAGGGACAGTACTGGACGGTGACAGACCTTTCGGGCAGTGTACGCATCATCAACCCCTTTACCAACCAGGCTTTGCGTGCCGATGGCGACAAGGTGGGGGTAGGAGAGAACAACGGTTCCGACGAGGCACAGCTGTGGAAGGTAGAAGTAGTCAATGGTCAACGGTCAACAGTCAACAGACTGCAGAATGGGAATAATTCTCAATTCTCAATTCTCAATTCTCAATTATTATTAGTTCCTGCCAACCGACCTGAGGTAGCCATGTATCGTGAGAGCAATGGTACACTCTCGCTCATTCCTGTAGCAGAGGCCCGCACGAAGAATGCATCGGCTTTTCGCATTGCTGAATCGATAGTATATGGTTTCGATGCAGACGCTGCCTATCGTATCCATCCTTTCGGCCAGCGCGAACTGTCGCTCGGTAATGGCGATAGCGGTGAGAACAACGCCCGCATCGTGGCCGAGAAGAACGATACGGCCAATCGCGGTCAGTACTGGGCAATAACCATGATTAATCTCACCGAGCGTGCTGTAGAAGGGGCCTTCTATGCACAGAACTTTGATGATGGTGGTGGTAACCCTGCCGTAGACTATCTGTTGCAGTGGCCTGCTCAGTCGGGAGTGTGGAACAACGCCCGTTTCCGCTTCGAGTTGGCATGGATAGGAAAGGATGAATCTGTTCGTGCTATTAATAATGGTCAACCATTGTTCGCTTACCACATCCTTTCCACTTCAAAGCACAAGGAGGGAAAGATGTTTGCTTTGCGAGATGGACGCATGATGCTCGTTCCCTACGATAAGGACGACAGTTCGGGATGGTTCACCTTCGAGGAGGTGAAGAAGCCTAAGTTTACTGCCCCCTACTGGGAGGACGAGACCATGTTTGAGGAGAACAAGGAGCGTGCCGTGGCTACCTATATGCCTTATGAGTCGGAAGCTGCCATGTTGGCCGATGCCGAGTACTACGCCACGCCGTGGACCGTGCCGGTGAACAGCCGATTCCAGTCGCTCAATGGCAACTGGAAATTCAACCTCGTGAGCGAGCCTTCGCAGCGTCCGCTCACCTTCTTCGAGGAGGGCTTCGACGATAGCCAGTGGGACGAGATTCCCGTACCCTCAAACTGGGAGATGCATGGATACGACCTGCCCATCTACTGCAACGTAGAGTACCCGCACTCCAACACACCTCCCTTCATCAAGGCACGTCCCTACTATAATGACAATGGTAAGAACTACGGCATCAACCCCGTAGGCTCCTATACCCACACCTTCACCGTACCTGCCGAGTGGGACGGTCGTCGCACCTTCATCCACTTTGGCGGTATCTACTCTGCAGCCTTCGTTTGGCTCAACGGCAAGTACGTGGGATACACACAGGGTGCCAATAACGTGGCCGAGTTTGACATCACTCCTTATGTATATGAAGGTAAGGAAAACCGCCTCGCCGTACAGGTGTTCCGCTGGAGCGACGGCTCGTACCTCGAGTGTCAGGATATGTTCCGCATGAGCGGCATCTTCCGTGATGTATACCTTTACAATGTGCCCACCGTATCGGTGCGCGACCACTACATCCATAGCGAGTATGACGGTGGTGACAACACCATGCATACTACCACCAACGTAGAGCTCACCCTCGATAACCGTGACGGTCTCACCGGCAAAAAGGTACTCGAAGTGTCGCTCTATGACCCGGCAGGACAGCAAGTAGCCAAGGAGGTCATCACCGCCGAGTTCACTGCCGACAAGAAGGAACTGGGTGTAATGGCTCGCATGGAACTGGACAATCCGCTCATGTGGAATGCCGAGCATCCGCACCTCTACACCGTACGCGTGGTGCAGAAGGATGCCGAGGGGCGTGAGGAGATGGCCTTCTCTACCAAGCACGGCTTCCGCTACATCGAAATCAAGAACTCGCTCATGTATGTCAATGGCGAGAAGGTGCTCTTCAAGGGTGTCAACCGCCACGATACACACCCCATCTACGGCCGTGCCGTACCCACCGAGTCGATGCTCGAGGATGTGCTGCTCATGAAGCGCAACAACATCAACACCATCCGCACCAGCCACTATCCCAATGCGGCTCGCATGTATGCCATGTTTGACCACTACGGACTCTACTGCTGCGACGAGGCCGACCTTGAGGATCACGCCAACCAGAGCATCTCAAACATGAAATCATGGATTCCCGCCTTCGTGGATCGCATCGAGCGTATGGTATACCGTGACCGCAACCATGTCTCTGTTGTCATGTGGAGTCTCGGTAATGAAGCTGGCTACGGAAGCAACTTTGCCGACTGTTACGATGCAGCACGCCGTTGCGATATGGCTGCACAGGCCATCAGCCGCCGCCCCATCCACTATGCCGCCCTGCTTCAAAGCCGC
>JAFXEF010000010.1 GCA_017520935.1 Bacteroidaceae bacterium
AATATGTATCAAAAATATGTGGAAATTTGGGAACCATCAAAAAGCAGCCTGGAAGTGTTAAATTTTAGAATATATTGATAATTAAAGGTTTATGTTTGGTTATTTCTGGTTGTTTTTGGTTGTTTTGGGCTTCTAAATACACAGCACTATATGTATCTGTTCCAATAGTTTCTACAGTATTTGGAATTGTAACCGAGGTTAAACTCTTACATTCAGCAAAAGCTCTATCTCCTAAACTTGTTACACCTTCTGGTATCTCAATACTTTCGAGGCTGAAGCAGCCTTCGAAACTTCCCTCTTCTATCTTTGTTAAATTATTACCAAGTATAACAGATCTGACATTTATACAATAAGAAAAAGCCTCCTTCCCAATACTGGTTACACTATTAGGTATAGTAATGGATTCTAATTTATCATTATGTATAAAGGCATAATCAGGAATACATGTTGGACCATCTGGAATTACCAAATCTTTTGCTTCAGTTCCATTTACATATAATGTATAGTTGAACGGAGTCCAATATTTGCCAAATTTGATGTTACACCACGAAGCAACATCTGAGATGTAATAGATAGAGACCAACAACTCAGAAGTGGTGCTGAGGCACCACTCCCCTATGCTCTTCACACTATTGGGTATCGTCACCGATGTCAAATCTGTGCAATTATAGAAAGCATACTCTCCGATGCTCGTCACACTATAGGTGGCACTATTGTAGCTCACTGACTCAGGAATGACAATATCTCCAGAATATTCCCCTTCATTTTTCATTATAACAGTGGCTTGCTTTGTTTCAGCATCAAGTGCATAATATATCCCATTCACGTCTACGTTTCTGTTGGGACCTAACTCCTCATCAGAAAGGCCAATAAACTTACCAAAACCGCTCCAAGGCTCTGTAGCCTTATAACTCTCAATGGAACCAGCAGGTACATGAAGAGTAGCGGATTCAATATCTGAGTACTTGAAAGCATCACTATCTGTAGAAGGCACCTTCTCTGCATAGCAGTAGACATCACGGAGTTGTGGACAATCGGCAAAGGCATGAATCTCAATAGAAGTAACCCCACTATTAATAGTCACTGACGTCAAACCCGTGCAACCTTCGAAAGCCGAAATCTCAATGCTCTTCACACTATTTGGTATAGTCACTGACGTCAAACCTGAGCAACCTTCGAAAGCCGAAATCTCAATGCTTTTCACACCATTTTGTATAGTTGCCGATGTCAAACCTGAACACTCATGGAAAGCCCACCCTCCAACGCTTTTTACACTATTTGGTATAGTCACTGATGTCAAACCAGAGCAACCATTAAAAGCAGACATTCCTATGTCCGTCACACTATTTGGTATTGCCAAGTCCTTTACCTCTTTTCCGTTCAGATATAAGTGATGAGCATAATATAACGGATTGGACGAGCTACTATCAAAATCAATATTGCACCATGCAACAATATCCGAAATATGGACCGCCGTCAAATCATAGCACTCTGAGAAAGCCCACTCCCCAATACTTGTCACACTATTTCCGATAGTGATCGACATCAAACCAGAGCACTCTTCGAAAGCATAATCCCCTATGCTCGTTACGCTATTTGGTATAGTGACTGCCGTCAAACCAGAGCACTCTTCGAAAGCATAATCCTCAATGCTCGTCACGCTATTTGGTATAGTTACCGATGTCAAGTCTGGGCAATCATAGAAGGCCTCTTCCCCAATACTCGTCACACTATAAGTAATGCCCTTGTGCTTAATGGATTCAGGGATAACGATTTCACCAGAATACTCGCCATTGCTCTTCTCAATGACAGTGGCCTCCTGAGTTTTCGTAATAAGCTCATAATTTATCTCACCAATCTCAACCTCTTCTGCCAGTATGGGCAAGGTCAGGAGCACCGTCAGGGAAAGGAACACTGCTCGCTTCGTTTTTGGTAAATATTGTTTCATAGGTTTATATATTTAGAAAATAAATTCAATAACATCTTTTTGGTAAGTCTTTCCTTAATCCGGCATTGTGATGACGGATTTCCAAAGCAAATTTAGTGAAAATTCCCCACTCAACCAATGGAGATTCAAGTTTTTCTTTAAAATAATGAGAGTTCGATATAAGGATCGGTTGTTTGAGTGATTCCTTGACTTGGGAGAGTCCTTCCTGCCGCTATCCCCTTTCTGAAATTTTGCCGATATCGTAACATGGTATAAAGCAAAAAACGCATTCTTGACCCGAGGATTTCTCCCCTTGGATAGTGCAAAATTAGTGTGAAATTTCGATTAAGCGAGACTGCTGTTTTTTGCTTCAATGGCTGTTTTTGTCCAGCAATACGTTACAGGTACGGCGGCCTATTGCCGCAGATGCGGCACGGCATTGGAATAGGTGCAAGGGAAGGTTGCCGTAGGTGCGGCTTTAACTTACGATAAGCCGAAGTCTTAACTTACGATAAACCGAAGCATAAGTGATGCCTGATTTCGGTCATCACTGACGACCAACGCTTGCCATCACTGATGACCGGGCTTGGTCATCAGTGATGATAAAAAACAAGACCTTTGGGGGAGGGGGTGAAGTGAGAGTCTTTATCGCCTTTATTTGCCGGTTGTCAGATTATATCTGTCTTTACGGTACCCCGCGAAGTATTTTGGGCTCGCAGAGAGAATTATTCAAGACCTGCCTTAGCACTTGGCTTGTCCAAGAAACTTTGTTTTTCTCGCTCGTTTAATTGTATCTTTATGGTAAACCATTAAGATACTTGCACTCGCTTTGAAAAAAATCAAAGTAAACTTTGTTTTTCTCGCTCGTTTAATCGTATCTTTGTGTAAGAACACGAAGATACTTGCGCTCGCTGAGAGAAATATTCAAGCAAGCTTGATATTTTTTCGCTCGTTTAATCGTATCTTTGCACGTAAAGTATCGTAATCTATGTTAAGCAAAGAAGAACGTCAACAGATGATATCGCTGATGCAGCATGAGGTGGTGCCGGCGATTGGATGTACCGAACCGGTAGCTGTGGCTCTGTGTGCTGCACGTGCGGCCGAGAAGTTGGGTGCATTGCCCGAGCGGGTAGAGGTGGAACTCAGTATGAATGTGCTGAAAAATGCTATGGGAGTGGGTATACCCGGTACGGGGATGATAGGCCTGCCTATAGCTATTGCTTTGGGCATGATGGTGGGTAAGAGCAGCTATAAACTTGAGGTGCTCAAGGAGGTGACTCCCGAAGCCGTAGAGCGTGGCAGACGATATATTGATGAGGGACGCATCGGCATTAGCTTGAAGGAGGACGCTCCTGACGGGTTGTATATCAAGGTGCTTGCGATCTCGGGCGAGGAGTCGGCCACGGCAATTATTTGTGGCGAGCACACCCGGTTCGTTGAGGAGGGGATGGATTGTGCCGCTTCGGAAGCTGAGGGTGTTGGCACGACAGAAGATGCAGGTATGTGCGTTCCGCTTACCTTACGACGCATTTATGATTTTATTACCGAGGTGCCCATAGAGGAGATTGCTTTTATAGAAGAGTCTGCCAAGATGAATATGACGGCCGCAGAGTTGTCGTTCAAGGCTGATTATGGCCACCGTGTGGGCAATATGCTGACCGAGGGTGCCAATCGTGCGATGGTGGGCAATGGGACACTCACGCACATTATGGCCTACACCTGTGCGGCCTGTGATGCCCGCATGTCGGGGGCTCCTATACAAGTGATGTCAAATTCGGGCAGTGGCAATCAGGGTATTGCTGCTACGGTACCTGTCGCTGTATATGCTCGCGATCATCAGGTAGAGCATGATACCTTTGTGCGCGCTGTGGCATTGAGCAACCTTACAGCCATCTATATCAAGCAGAGCTTAGGGCGCCTCTCGGCACTTTGTGGCTGTATAGTGGCTTCTACGGGTTCGTGCTGTGCCATTACCTATATGATGGGTGGCTCGTATGGACAGATTTGTTTTGCCGTGAAGAATATGATAGCCAACCTCACAGGTATGATATGCGATGGCGCCAAACCGGGTTGTTCGCTCAAGCTCTCCAGTGGTGTGGCCACCGCTATGCTGTCGGCCATGTTGGCTATGCAGAATAGTGCAGTGAGCAGTGTGGAGGGTATCATCGACGAGGATGTAGACCGTAGCATACACAATCTTACCAGTATTGGTCGCGAAGCAATGCAAGAGACCAATCGCATGGTGGTAGACATTATGACCCACAAATAATAGGGTGAGTCGAAAAACATTCTTTAAATTAAATAAAATTATCCAGCAAAGAACATATATGTGAAAACCTTGTTGTATCTTTGTATTTGAAATTAATATAGACTACTCAAAAAAGGGATATAGCTGACTATGATGCGCGAGAAGACCGTCGAGAAGATTATCAAGGGATTTATAGCTAAGGAAATGACGATAGATGCCGGAGAGATTGCGCGTGAGACCAATCTTGTAAACGACTTGAATGCAGATTCTATGGATATTGTCAATGTGGTGACAGCGATAGAGTCGAAATTTAAGATTACTTTCCCCGATGATTCAAAGATAAAGTATGACGGATATACGCTTCAGTTCCTTATTGATGGTGCCATGAACGCATTGAAGGAAAAAGCGCCCAAGCAGGCTAGACGCACCCGTAGAAAGGCTAAAGCTGAGGCTCCTAAGGGAGAGGCATAGCCTTTGCCTATATGGCTTGTGTCTTTTGTTAGGACTTTTGTGGTGAATATATATAGAATGAGGCATACTTGCGAGTATGCCTCATTCTATATGGATGGGTTATGTAGGGTTATTCCTGCTCTTTCTCTTCCAAGGCGCGGATTTTTCTGAGTACGACCTCTGCATCGGCTTTCAGTTTCTCCATCTTGCGCTGCATTTCAGCAACAAGGCTATTGCCGCTCTTGCTTGATGCGGTGAGGAAGCCGAGATTGTTTTCATAAGTCTTGATCTCGTTGCACATGTTTTCGTAAGCCCTGAGCAGTCTCTCGCGCTCGCGACCAACGTTCATACCCTCCTTGATGGAATCTTTGAATCGGGCAACCTTCTTGCTTGCTTCACTCTCGTGCAATGCATCGAACAGACGGTCGATAAGTGCTTTGTACTGTTTGTATATCTTGTCTTTCTCACGGAAAGGAACATGGCCGATGCTGTTCCATGTGCGTATAAGCTCGTGCAGTTTGTTGGCATCCTCTTCCGTTGCATTTTCAGGGTCGATGGCAGTGAGGGCGGCAATCACCTCTTTCTTCTTGGCCAGATTCTCTTGCTCCTCGGTGCGCTGTGAAGAACCGGCCTCCTTGCGCTTCTCGAAGAATGTATCGCAAGCTGTAATGAAGCGTTTCCATACGGCGTCAGAGTGTTTTTTGGCAACAGCACCGATGGTTCTCCATTCGCGTTGCAGTGCTGCAAGTTTGTCTGCTGTCGCTTTCCAGTCAGTACTGTCTTGCAATGCCTCGGCTTGCTCGCAAAGTGCAATCTTCTTCTCCAGATTGATGGTCAGGTTGTCCTTCATACTTTTGAAGAACTCGGCTTTAAGCATGAAGAATTTGTCGCAGGCTGCACGGAATCGCTCGAAGATCTTGGTGTTCATCTTTTGTGGAGCAAAACCGATGGTTTTCCACTCCTCCTGCATTGCGATAACCTCTTGTGTCTTTTCGTTCCAATGCGCGTATGTGGTGAGTGTGTCATACTCGATAGCCTCAATGCGTTCGCAGATGGCTGTTTTCTTCTCGAGGTTATCATTCTCTCTCTTCTTCAGTTCCTCGAAATGCTGCTGGTGGCGTTTGTTCACGGCCGAAGATGCCGTTTTGAACCTCTCCCATATCTCCTCGCGCAGTTCCTTGGCTACAGGCCCCGTCTCGCGGTATTCCTGGTGTAGTTTCTGCAATTGGTGGAATGCAGAGATGACATCTTCCTCATCGGCCAGACGTTCGGCGGCTTCGCAAAGATGTGTTTTTGCTTCAAGGTTCTTCTTGAAGTCGTATTCGCGGAATTCAATGTTGAGTTTCAAGATATCGTAGAACCGCTCCGTCAGTTGCTGGTAGCGCTTCCAAAGGTCTGTCTGCTTGGTAGCAGGTACTTCACCTATGCTCTTCCATTCCTGTTGCAGAGCCTTGAAGTCGTTATATGAGGCTTGCTCTTTGTCGGCATTGTCCACCATTGCTTGTATGCGGTCTAAGATTGCCTCTTTGCGCAAGCCATTCTCTTCGCGGATACGCTCCTCTTCGCGTTGCTGCTCGGCACGCTTTTCCTTGATGATGTTCATGGCGGCTTTGTATTCGTCCTCCTCGGTTGTGTCTACCTTGAAGTCCTCGTGTGTGCCACCATTGGCTATATGTGCCTCCTTGGCTGCTTCAACCGCCGCACGGTGAAGCTTGTAGAATGTCTGTTTCAGAGAGTCAAGTTCCTCCTTGGATGCATTTAGAGGATCTTCGGCGAGTACCTTTACTCGTGCGATGATGTCTGCGCTTGTAGGAAGTGTCACCGATTCCGTTTCAGAAGATGTCTCTTCCTCTGATGGGGCAGTTGTTGCTTCTTGGTTTGTTACTTGCTCTTCCGTAGCTTCGCTTTGTGTCAAAGCGTTCTCTTGTTCTACCGGCTCCTGCTGTATAGCATCGGCCTTGGGGGCATTCGTGTCCGTCATATTTGTTTCTTTTAAGTTTATAGCACGGTATTATTTGTCAAAACAGACGACAAATAAAGCAAATTATAATGATATAAACTAATTTTTTGCTGAATTTTTCACTTTTTCTTGATGAAAAGTCCTTCATTACAGGAATCTCGTAAGGTACACTTACTCTTTTGCTTGACTGTTCGTCTACTTGGCTTGATAGAAACGGATGTAATCTATTTCGTAGCGGAGGGGGTATTTTTCGGGGGCGGGTTCGCCACCGTGCTGACCGCCAATGGCGAGATTTAGCAGGAAATATTGTGGGGTGTGGAAGGGGTTTTTGTTGCCACCGTAAGTGCCGTTGACGGTGGTCGTAAGGTCTATGTCGTTGAGCAATTCGTCGTCAAGGTAGATACGCAGATATGCTGGCTGCCATTCCATACGCCATACGTGAAACTTTTGTGCCCAATCGGGGTCTTTGTCTGTGAAATGGGTGAAGGGGATGGCTTTGGAGTTCCAAACGGCTTGGTTGTGGTCGTTTCCCCAAGCGGCATTGGCCAAGATGTGGGGGACATCGTTGATGCGGTAGTACTCCATCACGTCGATCTCGCCGCATGAGGGCCAGGGCCATTGCGAACCCAGTGTCCAGATGGCTGGCCAGGCTCCTTCAAGAACGGGGATGCGGGCACGTACTTCGAGCGTGCCGTATAGGAATTTGTGTTTGCCGCGGGTGTTGACCGATGCAGAGGTGTATTCGGCATACTCACGTTGTTGGCGCCAGTCGGGTCGGCGGCGACGGGGGGCGTTTGGTTTGTTTCCGCCGAATTTTACGTAGTTGGGATTCTTTACTTGTTCGTGGCGAGCGGTAATGATGAGGCATCCGTCGCGGCAGATGGCATTGTCGGGTTGGTACCATTGCAACTCATGATTGCGCACGAACCCTTGCTCATAGTTCCAGTCGGCTTCGTTGAGGGGGCCTGCTGTGTTGAATTCGTCGCTCCATACGAGTGTCTGCTCTTGCGCATTGGTGCAGAGAATGGTGGCGCAGAGGCTTGATAATAGAAGAAGTCTTTTCATCGGTGTGTCTTTTAGTAGTTATAAAAAAAGCACGGGATTAGCTGAGAAGCATACCCCGTGCTGTGATGATAATAGTTTGTAAGCTGTGTTACCTGATAAGGATAGGTATCAATGGCTATCGATGTAGCGTACCATTTCGCAAGCGGCAAGGAGGAAGGCTCCTACACCAAAATTGGCGGTAGAGTTGGCATCGACAACCTGTCCGGGGATGGCACGTTCACCAATGGGCTGTACGTAGCCTACGCGGCCGTCGGGCTGCAATGCCACTGTGGTCAGATAGATCCATGCGCTCTCTACAGTAGGCCAATACTCCTCTTCGCTGAGGAAGCCGTTGTTGATGCCCCAAAGGAGTCCGTAGGTGAAGAAAGCGGTACCGCTGGTTTCGGGGCCGGGTGCATGCTCTTTGTCATGCATACTGCGTGTCCAATAGCCTTCGGGTTGTTGGCAGTTCTTTACGGCTTCGGCCATCTTGGTATATATCTGTATGTATTCGTCGCGGTGTGCATCGTTCTCGGGAAGATCTTTCAGTACCTTGGCAAAGCCTGCAAGCACCCATCCATCGCCACGCGCCCAAAAGTCCTTGCCGCCATTGTTGCTCTTGTGCTGGGGGTATACGTACTTGGCATCGCGATAGAAGAGGCCTGTCTCTTCATCGTACATGATGCTCTGTGCATACTTGAAGTACTCGTACAGCTTATCCAGGTAGAGCTGGTTGCCTGTGATGTTGTACATCTTGGTCATTACGGGCATTACCATATAGAGTCCATCTGACCACCACCAATAATCGTTCTGTGGTGTACTCATCTGATACTCCATCACTTCGCGTGCGCGAGCGATTTTCATGGTATCGGGCTCGATGTTATAGAGGTCTGCGTATGTCTGGAAGCAAATTTGCCAATCGCCGAAAAGAACGAATTCAGGGCGTTCGCCGTATGAGTAGCGCCACTCTTCCTTGTTTGTGTTGGTGGCTCCCCAGTAGTTGTTGTGCTCGGCCCAGCGCTTGGTGTAGGCGAGCTGCTCTTCATTGCCGGTCAGGAAATATACTTCCATGTTTCCTGTGTGATAGGCGGCATTGTCCCAGAAGGGACGTGTCTCGGGCTTGTTGTTAGTTTGCCAATAGGTGTTCACTTTGTTGATGATGCTCAGCACCTCGTTCTTTTTTCTGGTTGTTGTCGAACAACTCATCATTAGCACTGCTAATGCAAAGAGAATGGATGTTTTCTTCATGTTGTATTAAATGTGTTTGTGTACGTTTCGGACAAAGATAAGGGAAAGCCGACAGAAAACCAAATTTATAGCGACGAAAGTGCTTTTTTTGCTTGCTCTATCTTGAAAATGAAGCTCTTTTTTTCTGAAAACAATGGCAGGGGGCGTAGCTTTGGTACAGGTGCCGTAAGTCGTGTGTGTAGAGTGAAAAAACGTAGGGGATAGCAGAAACTATCCCCTACGTTGTATTGTCTCGAACTGCTTGTGTCAGAGGTTGGCCTCTTCAGCACTGAGTCCTTTTTGGTCGATAAAGTACTTCTCGCAACCGCGGAGCACGTTACGTACCTCAGAGAGGAGCTCGTGTGACTCTTGGATGAGGTTGAGGTATACGAAGGCTACCTTGATGTTCTCGGCATCTTCCTGCAAACGGTGTGTCTGCAGGCGTCGGAGGTTGGATATTTCCTTCTTCAGCCATTTGCCTTCTGATGAGAGCTTCGCAGCATCGGTGTAGTCACCGGTGCTGATGATGCGGCTGATACCACGGAATACCTCGGTGAGGCGCTTCTGGTAGGGGGCAAACTCCAACAGATATTCAGGTGAGAGCGGACGGAAGTTGTTGTCGGTATGCTCCTTCATGGGGTTGGTGATACGGGTCAGCGTATTGAGAATCTGCTGGGCATTGTTGCTGCTGAGGTAGTACCAGGTGTTTTTCTCAAATGCGAGACCCTTATCGATGCGGCGGAAACCGAGGGTTTCTTTACGGCGCATCTGCTTGAGCCATGCCTTCTCCTCTACGATCTTGCCGAGTGCCGAGCGCAGTTTGCGCACATCCTCATTGGCAAAGGCTGTGATAACGCCCTCGTAGGTGTCGGCTGCATAGTCGAGTGTGTGGCAGAGTGTCTCGGCGGTGTGGATTTTAAGGCTATTCCATACCTCGTCGGGGTTCTCAGAGGTGAGGATGATGTCCATATTGACATCGCGCACCTCTTCGCTCTTCTTGTTCTTGTAAGACATGTGGCTACGGATGAGCAGGAAGATAGCGAGAGCTACCATGATAAACATGCCTACAGGGCCTGCGAGATAGTTGACGGTAGCCACCAAGCCTGCAAGAATGAAGGCAGCACCTGCAGTAAGGAACCATCCACCAATCACGGAGATAACGCCGGTGATGCGGAATACAGCGGTTTCACGTCCCCAAGCACGGTCGGCGAGCGAAGAACCCATACCTACCATGAAGGTCACGTAGGTGGTAGAGAGGGGGAGCTTCAGTGAGGTACCCAGTGCGATGAGCAGGCCTGCGAGCACGAGGTTGACAGAGGCACGCACGAGGTCGAAAGCAGCACCCTCATCAATGGTCACTTCACTTTGATTGAAGCGGCCGTTGATCCATTTCTTTACATTCGACGGAGTGATGTTGTTGAGCCCATTGACAAATCCCATACCCATACGCACGAACTTACGGGCAAGGCTTGAAGAGCCGAACATCTCATCGCCCTCGTCCTGGCGTGAGAGGTTGATAGAGGTCTTCAACACCTCGTGAGCTTTCTTTGAGGTGCACAGGGCAAATACCATGATGGCACCGGCACCGATAAGGAACCATACCGATGTGGTCGCGGGCTCGTTGAGGAAGCCCATCATATAGGTGTCGGGAGTGAAGCCTGCAGGCAGACCTTCTTTGAAGAAGTGGAGCACACTATCAAGAGCCGCCATGGTGACACCGATAAAGTTCACCAAGTCGTTACCGGCAAAGGCCATAGCCAAGGCGAAGGTTCCAATCATGATAATCACCTTGAAGATGTTGACCTTGAGGGCGTGGAGAAACTGCATGAGTACGGTGCTCACCACGAAGATGATGCCAAGGATCATCAGTGTGTGCTCATTGAGGAAGGCCTTGATCTCGGGGGTCATGAATGAAGCACCCTTCATGCCCTTGAAGAGCATAAAGTAGATGATGGATGTCACAGCTACACCACCGAAGATGCCGATTTTCTTGGTCAACCCCTTCTTATAATTATAGGTAAATATAAGGCGTGATATCCACTGCACGATGATACCGAAGAAGAAGGCTATTGCCACGGAGAGGAAGATGCCGGCTATCACCTCCAGTGCCTTGCTCGTGTTGAGTAAGTCGCCGACGCTCTCTACACCCGGTAGATTTTCTCCTGAGCTGACCTTGATAATTGCGAGGGCAAACGACGCTCCCAAGAGTTCGAAGACCATCGACACGGTGGTCGACGTGGGCATACCGAGCGAGTTGAAAATGTCGAGCAGCACCACGTCGGTGACTGTCACAGCCAGGAACACGCACATCAGTTGCCGGAAATAAAAATGCTCGGGTTGGAACATACCGTGCCGAGCAATATCCATCATACCGTTACTGGTTGATGCTCCGATGAAAATTCCGATTGCTGCTACAATTAAGATTGTTTTTAGCGATGCCGCTTTGGCACCTACCGCCGAGTTGAGGAAGTTCACGGCATCGTTACTCACACCGACATTAAGGTCGATGACAGCGAGAATAAACAGGAAACAGATTATTCCCAAATAAAAATATTCCATAAAAACGTTTGTTGGTAATTTGCTGCAAAGATAATAAATATTCTTTACTATCCTAATAAATGTTTGTTACATTTTGGTTACAAATTTTATCATCTTTGTATTGCGAAAAAAAGAGCCATTGGTGAGGTCTCTTTGTTTATTGGGCGATACCAGCTTCTGCCCACCTCTGTGCCAGTGCGGTGGCATCGGCCAGTGCGGTGGCTTCGTCAATGTCGTACTTTTCGGTCAGCAGGGCGGCCATTGTGGCGGGGGTAAACTCTTTGCCTTCGACCTCGCGCCATAGGTAGGCGGCACTTTCGTTGAGGCTGATGACTTTGCTGAAATCGATGTTGGCCACACCTGTGGCGATGATGATGTGTTCGCCGCACATCTCGCGCAGCTCGAATCCTTCGTTGATTTTCATTGTTTTATTTTGTTTTTGTTAGTGGTTTTCGTCTTAGGCAATCTCCTGTGTATGGCCAGCAATACGCGCCTTGCCAGTGGCCAGCGGGGCCATAGGGCCGAATAGGAACGCCATGCCTTGCCGTCGGGCGAGTAGGGCTTGTCCTTGCGTATGAGGAGCTTTGTGGCGGCTACGATGTGGCTTATGTGGCATTGCTCGGTGCCTCGTACATTACCGTCGCCCTTGAGGGTTACGGTCTCGTTCTCGATACGTATGATGCGGTGATACACATATTTGCCGGGTGCAATCTCAGCAAGAACGGCATCGCCTACCTGTGGGGTGCGGGCGAGGCGGGTAAGTACAATCTTGTCCCGGCGGTCTTCGAGGAAGGGGCGCATGCTATAGCCTCGCACATGCAACGTGGCATCCTTCCCTTCGGCAATGAGTCGCTTCACCTCTCCGAGGAAGATGTCGTTGGGCAGCTCTATGGTATTCACGGCAGATGGTGTCATGTGCGGTGCTCCTTGTTGGTTACGGCGGCGTGGCACACCTCGGCAGCCTCTTGGTCAGGGCGGCAGCCTAAGGTGTATAACGGGGTGGTCTCTATCAGTAGGGCTACGCTATTGCAGATGCCGTCGTATACCCGCTTGTCCCACTTCATCGTCGACATGGAGGGGAGCAACACAGCAAAGGCCTGCAGGGCACCCTCACGGAGAATGTGGTTCTCGGGCTCCTGCTTGATGCGTACGAAGGCACCTATAGGTGCGCTGTCGTTCTTGTAGCAGGGGGTCTTGCCGCTCCAGGGCGAACCGTATACGGTGGCACCGTCCTTGCCGACGGTGATTACGGGGTTGTCGTCGTTGAGTAGCTCGCTATTTGCGATATGCTTGAGCCATAGTCTGCTATGGGTGCTCTTTCCCGTGCCGCTCTTGCCGAGGAAGAGGTAGCCGCGATGGTTGTTCTTGATCACCGAGGCGTGGATGAGCAGGGTGCCCATCTCGGCTGCCGAGAAGGCATATACGAGCATCAGGGCGTTATTGACGGCAAAGGTGCGCATGGCATCTTCGCCTCGGGTGGCTATCGTGGCCTGGCTGAAGTCGGGCGAGGCCTGCAATAGCCCGCAATATTGGCCTCCAGGCGGACTCACCAGTATCTGATAGGTACCGTCGGACAGGCGGTATACGCCGAAGTCGGCCGCACCACAATCAAACTCGCCGATGGTTTCGCCCCTTTCGGTAGGGTAGAAGTCGTCATCCACGGTGAGCGAGAACAGCAGTTTGTCGGTTGCGCACGATACAGCAAAAGGTTCGTACGAGGGTAGGGCGATACCCGTCTCTCCCTCAGGGAGGGTCACCGCGAAGGTGTGGCGGGCTACGGTGTAGTGTCGTGTTGACATCTTTATAATTTACAGTTTACAATTCTACAATTTGCAATTTCTTGAACGCGCCATCGTCTTATAGCCATTCTGTCAGCGAGGCCAGTTTCATGCTGTTGGACCCTTTGATTAGAATGTGAAACCCTTCGGGGCGATATGCCTGCAAGGTGGCTTTCACCTCTTCGGCATCGGCAAAGGTGCGTTGGGTGTGCCGGGTGGCTGCAAAGGCGGTACCTACGAGCCAGATTTCGTCGAAGTGGCATTCGCCGAGCCTGTTTACCACCTCCTGATGTGCCGTAGCGGTGGCTTCGCCCAGCTCTTTCATGTCGCCTAAGATGAGCATCTTGCGGGATGCTTCCATCAGCTCGAAGTTGTCGATGGCGGCGTGCATGCTGGTTGGGTTGGCGTTGTAGGCATCTACGATGAGTGTGTTGTGCTCGGTTCTGGTAAGTTGCGAACGGTTGTTCGTGGGGGCGTATTCGGTGAGTGCTGCCGACACCTCCTCCTCAGGCACTCCGAAGTAAGTGCCCACGGCTACGGCGCACAAGGCATTGCTGATGTTGTAGCTACCTATGAGCTGGGTGGTCACCTCGTGCCATTTTCCATTCCGTTTCCTCCATTGAAATCGCAGGTAGGGGGCACAATCGATTAGCTTGCCGCATATATCCGTCTCTTCTGACTGGCCATAGGTGACGGCTTCCAGTCCCTCGGCAATGGTGCAAAGGTTGTGTTCATTGATATTTAGGAAGATGGTGCGGCGCGGTGTGGTGCGCAGGTAATCATACATCTCGCCTTTGGTGCGTATGACTCCTTCGAGCGACCCGAAACCCTGCAGGTGAGCCATACCCACGTTGGTGATGAGTCCGTAGTCGGGCTCGGCAATCTCAACCAGTTCCTTGATGTCGCCTGGGTGGCTGGCACCCATCTCTACCACAGCCATCTCATGCTCAGAGGTGAACTGTAGCAGGGTAATGGGCACGCCGATATGGTTGTTCAGGTTGCCCTGTGTGTAGTGCAGGCGGTACTTGCGGGCGAGCACGGCTGCCACGAGTTCTTTCGTGGTGGTTTTCCCGTTGGTGCCTGTGATGCCCACGATGGGGAGACCCAATGCTCGGCGATGGTGGCGTGCCAACTGTTGTAGCGTACGTAGTGAGTCGTCCACGAGGAGGTATCGCTCGTCGGAGGGGGCGGCATACTCGGCATTGTCGATGACCACGTAGCTGCATCCCTGCTCCAGTGCGCTCTCCGCATAGCGGTTGCCGTCGAAGTTTTCGCCCCGGAGCGCCACGAACATCATTCCCTCCTTGCACTGCCTGGTGTCGGTGGTGATGCCTGTGCTTTGTATGAAATGGCTGTATATGTGTTCGATAGATACCATGTTGCCTGTTTCTTCCTTGATTGATTCTACAAAGTTAGTGTTTTTTTTTGATTTGTCGAAGTGTTGCGTCATTTACTTTGTTCGTGCAAATGCATTGTGTAGGAGAATGCCGCTTTTCGTGAGGGAAAACATGCATCTTGGCCTTCGAAACGTTGTTTCCGTTTGGCTATTTGACTATCTGACTGCAGAGATTGTCTTGATTACATTTCGTTTAATCGAAAATTTGCATTAATTTTGTCCAAAATATGAATATGCAACGCACTATTCCCTATACGCTGAACATTGGCGGACAACTGCTCTCGCTGGAGCGTCCGTTGGTGATGGGCATCCTGAATGCTACGGTAGAGTCGTTCTACGAAGCTTCGCAGATGCATACGGCCAGCGCTGTGGCCGAGCGTACCCTGGCGATGCTGCGCGAGGGAGTCTCGATAATCGATGTGGGCGGCTGCTCTACCAAGCCTGGGCTTGCTCCTGTGAGCGAGGAGGAGGAGATGCGCCGCCTCGGTATGGCCTTGGCGGTCGTGCGCAAGGTGGCTCCCGAGGCTGTCCTGTCCGTCGACACCTTTCGCGCTTCGGTGGCCGAACGGTGCGTAAAGGACTTTGGCGTACAGGTTATCAACGATGTGTCGGGTGGTGCCGATGAACGGATGTTCGATGTCGTGGCTGGCTTGCAGGTGCCGTATGTGCTCACTTGCGGCAAGGCACCTAGTGCGACACTGATGTGCGACCTTGCCGAACGTATAGACCGTCTGCACCTCATGGGCGTGAACGATGTCGTCGTAGACCCTGGCTTTGGTTTTGGCAAGACACTCGATGACAACTACCGCCTGATGGCGCACCTCGAGGAACTGCACCTGCTGGAGTGTCCGTTGTTGGTGGGTGTGTCGCGCAAGTCGATGATATACAAGTTCCTCGGTGTTACTCCTGATGAGGCGCTCAACGGCACTACCGTGTTGCACACCATAGCTCTGATGAAGGGTGCCCACATTCTTCGCGTGCACGATGTGAGAGCGGCGGTGGAGGCGGTGGCAATCACAGAAAAATTAAAGAATTCATCAGAGTCCTCCGATTCCTCGGATTTTTCCGAGTTCTCCGAGTCTTCAGAAAAAACTCACAACTCATAACTCACAGCTCACAACTCAAAAAGCGCCATGTTGTTCGGATTTAGCATAAAGGACTTGATAGACATCCTGCTCGTAGCACTGATGCTCTTCTACTTCTACAAGCTGATGAAAGAGTCGGGATCACTCAACCTCTTTCTGGGTATTTTCGTGTTTCTCATCACCTGGATATTGGTGTCGCGAATCCTCGATATGCGCCTTTTGGGGGGTATCATGGATACGCTGGTGAGTGTGGGTGCCCTTGCGCTCATCGTGCTCTTCCAGGACGAAATACGCCGTTTCCTCCGCGAGGTGGGCTCCCAGCATCGTGTGCGTCGTATCCTCGACTTCTTCACCAAGAAGAACGAGGAAAAGATAGACCATGCCGAGATGATGCCCATCGTGATGGCTTGCATGAACATGAGCAAGCGTAAGGAGGGTGCCCTCATCGTTATAGAGCAAGGGGTCAAGCTGGGCGAAATCATCAAGACGGGCGAGACCATCAATGCAGACATCAACCAACTGCTCATAGAGAATATCTTCTTCAAGAACAGCCCCTTGCATGATGGAGCCATGATTATTTGCCAGAAACGCATCGTGGCTGCCGGATGCCTGTTGCCCGTATCGCACAGCATGGATATCCCCAAGTCGATGGGGTTGCGCCACCGTGCCGCCTTGGGCGTGTCGCAGGAGACCGATGCCATTGCTGTGGTTGTGTCTGAAGAGACGGGTGCCATTACCGTGGCGCATCGGGGTACGCTTCATCGTCGACTCACGGCCGAGCAACTGGAGAAACTCCTTTTTGAACTCGAATAACTGACAAACTGGCACGTCTCTTGACAAGCCGTCATTTGTTGGCATACTGCTGCGAGCCCAAACAATCGTGGCATGCTTTTCGTTGTTTATACTATGGCGAGGCATTAAAAGGATTCCGAACTCTCCGAGTCTTCCGGGTTTTTCTGATTCCTCTGAGTCCTCCGAGAAAATAATTAAACAACAATAACCATAAAACCCCAAAAAAACTAAAAATGAACATCAAACCATTAGCTGACCGCGTGCTCGTAGTACCCGCACCGGCCGAAGAGAAGACCATCGGCGGCATCATCATTCCCGACACCGCCAAGGAGAAACCCCTCAAGGGCGAAGTAGTAGCCGTAGGCAACGGTACCAAAGATGAGGAGATGGTAGTAAAGGTAGGCAACACCGTACTCTACGGCAAGTATGCAGGCACCGAGCTCGAGCTCGACGGCAACAAATACCTCATCATGCGCCAAAGCGATATATTGGCAATCGTAGGTTAATAATCTCCTATGCAATCCTAAGTAGTCCTAGGGAATCTTAGGCAATCCTAAAAAAAATTAAAACAATAAAGAACTATGGCAAAAGAAATCGTATTCAATATGGAAGCCCGCGAACAACTCAAGAGAGGTGTCGACGAGCTTGCCAACGCAGTGAAAGTAACTCTTGGCCCCAAAGGCCGTAAAGTGATCATCGAGAAGAAGTTCGGTGCTCCCCACATCACCAAGGACGGTGTCACCGTAGCCAAGGAGGTGGAGCTGGCCGATCCCTTCATGAACACCGGTGCGCAGCTCGTGAAGTCTGTAGCATCAAAGACTGGCGACGATGCCGGTGACGGTACCACCACGGCTACCGTACTCGCTCAGAGCATCGTCAACGTAGGTATCAAGAACGTTACCGCAGGTGCCAACCCCATGGACCTCAAGCGCGGTATCGACAAGGCCGTAGCCAAGGTGGTGGAGAGCATCAAGGAGCAATCTGAAGCCGTAGGCAGTGACTATGACAAGATTGAGCAGGTGGCTACCATCTCGGCCAACAACGACCCCGAAATAGGTAAGCTCATCGCCGACGCCATGCGTCGTGTATCCAAGGATGGCGTTATTACCATCGAGGAGGCCAAGGGCACTGAGACCTCTATCGGCGTGGTTGAGGGCATGCAGTTCGACCGTGGCTACCTGTCACCCTACTTCGTGACCGATACCGAGAAGATGGAGTGCGTGATGGACAATCCCTATATCCTCATCTACGACAAGAAGATTTCTAACCTCAAGGACTTCCTTCCTATCCTCGAGCCCGCCATCCAAACTGGCCGTCCGCTCCTCGTCATCGCCGAGGATGTAGATAGCGAGGCACTCACTACACTCGTAGTGAACCGTCTGCGTGCACAACTCAAGATCTGTGCCGTGAAGGCTCCCGGTTTCGGCGACCGTCGTAAGGAGATGCTCGAAGACATTGCCATCCTCACCGGCGGCATCGTCATCAGCGAGGAGAAGGGCCTCTCACTTGAGCAGGCTACCATCGAGATGCTGGGCCGTTGCGACAAGGTGACCGTATCGAAAGACAACACCACTATTGTTAATGGTGCAGGCAGCAAGGATGCCATTGCCGAGCGCGTGGCACAGATCAAGGCACAGATTGCCGCTACCAAGAGCGACTACGACAAGGAGAAGCTCCAGGAGCGTCTGGCCAAGCTCGCCGGCGGTGTAGCCGTACTCTACGTGGGTGCAGCCTCTGAGGTGGAGATGAAGGAGAAGAAAGACCGCGTAGATGACGCACTGTGCGCTACCCGTGCAGCCATCGAGGAGGGTATCGTGCCTGGTGGTGGTGTAGCCTACATCCGCGCTATCGATGCACTCGAAGGCCTCAAGGGCGACAATGCCGATGAGACCACCGGTATCGAAATCATCAAGCGTGCCGTTGAGGAGCCCCTCCGTCAGATCGTCTCCAACGCAGGCAAGGAGGGTGCCGTAGTGGTACAGAAGGTGCGCGAGGGCGAAGGCGACTTCGGCTACAACGCTCGCACCGATGTATACGAGCACATGAAGGCCGCCGGTGTGGTTGACCCCGCCAAGGTGACCCGCGTGGCACTGGAGAATGCCGCCTCTATCGCCGGCATGTTCCTCACCACCGAGTGCGTCATCGTGGAGAAGAAGGAAGACAAGCCCGCACCTATGGCTTCCGGTATGGGCGGCATGGACGGCATGATGTAAAAATCAGTCATTAATGGCAAACAATAAGAGGGGTACGCAGGCGTGCCCCTCTGTTGTTTGGTATGGAATACTGCTTAATAGAAGATAGAGAACCCGATAGTGAGTGGATATACTTCGCAATTAGGACCTCTAAGAGGACCCTCGCCGCCTATGGGCCACTCGGGTTTCATCGGATTCTGGAAAAGGTCGATAAGCGAGAGCTTGGCCATGAAGCCGATATTGTTGTAGCCTACCTGTGCCATAAGGTTCACATTGAGTGGGTTGAGGTCATAGTTCTTGCTGATATTGCGCTGCTTGCCACCGCCAATGCGACCCTGTGATTTGGGTGCAAAGCGATACTCAATCTCGGGGCCGAAAGTGAGGAAGAAGGGCTTGCCGTTCACGTAGTGCTGAAGCTCTAGGTTGATGGGCAGGCGGAAACCCCAGTAGCGGAACCAAGTCTCATCGTACTGCTTGTTGCTGGTGGGGATAGTGCCGTAGTTGATGAGGCCGTTGTCGTTATAGAAGTATTGACCGCTGTTGAACTTGTAGCTACTGCGTCCGAATCCGAAGGCATAGCTAAGGCCGATGGTGCCGCGCTTGTTGAAAGCAATGCTATGCTCGCAGAGGTACACGCCCCAATCCCAACATTTGCTTTGATTCTGGCTGATGCCATTGGCATAATCCATGCTGAAAGGGTCGTTGCTCAGGCGGCTGAATCCCATGTAGTAGGTGGGGTAGTGGGCACGCATGCGGCGACGGGGGGTAGTGTACCTCTTGTCACCGACTTTTACTTTGGTCTCTCGTCTTATGGTGGCATCATTGTCTGTTATCTCATACTCTTCGATGATGAGCCAGTCGCCAATGCTTGTTTGGTCGGTTTGTCTCACTTGCGCTATAGCGCTTATGCTTGCCGTGAGGGCCAGTGCACAGAGTGCGGTTTTCAATAGTTTCATGTCGTTTATTATTATGTTTTGTTCGTTGTTCTATGCATTAGACGTAACAAATGTGCAAAAAGTTGCAAGAATATAAAAATTTTTGTGTTTTTTTTTTATCAACGCTTGGTTTACGCTAATTTTGCAACATGAACGAAACACGACATATCGCTATTGACGAGTTTGACTACCCACTACCCGATGAGCGCATTGCCAAATTTCCTTTGGCCGAGCGTGACAGTTCCAAGTTATTGCTCTATCGGGGCGGTGAGGTGGGCGAGGATACCTTCTCGTCGCTCCCCGAACATCTTCCCTCGGGGGAACTTGTGGTGTTTAACAATACCCGAGTGATACAGGCCCGCCTGCATTTCCGCAAGGAGACGGGTGCGCTCATCGAGGTCTTCTGCCTCGAACCCTTGGCTCCCAATGAGTATGTGCAGATGTTTGCACAAACCGGGCAGTGTAGTTGGCTCTGCTTGGTGGGCAACCTTAAGAAATGGAAAGAAGGGGCGCTGAGTCGCGAGATTACTGTGCGTGACCATACGCTGACACTCACTGCCACGCGCGGTGAGCCTATCGGCACGGGTCATCGTGTCACCTTTGCGTGGGATGATGCCACGGTCACTTTTGCCGAAGTGCTCGAAGCGGTGGGCGAACTGCCCATTCCTCCCTATCTGAATAGGAAGACCGAGGAGAGCGACAAGCAGACCTATCAGACGGTGTATTCGAAGATTAAAGGTTCGGTAGCTGCACCCACGGCTGGGTTGCACTTTACCGAGCGTGTGTTGCAAGCTCTTGATTCCAAGGGTGTAGAACGCGATGAAGTGACGCTGCATGTAGGTGCCGGCACTTTCAAACCCGTGAAGAGTGCCGAAATTGGCGACCACGAGATGCACTCGGAGTATATCGTAGTGGAGCGAGAGACGATAGAGAAATTGTTGGCTCACGATGGCGAAGCCATTGCTGTAGGCACAACCTCGGTGCGTACTCTTGAAAGCCTGTATTATATAGGTGTGCTCATCAGCCGCTGTCCCGATGCTACGGAAGAGCAGTTGCGTGTGACCCAGTGGATGCCGTACGAGGAGGCGAACAACCGCCTCACAACGCTTGAAGCCCTACGGCATATCCTTGACTATCTCGACCGCCACGAACTGCCTGCCCTGCACACCAATACGCAGATAATGATTGCGCCAGGCTATACATTTCACATCGTACGGCGTATCGTCACCAATTTCCATCAGCCCAAGAGTACACTGTTGCTGCTCGTGTCGGCTTTTGTGAAGGGTGATTGGCGTAAGATCTATGACTATGCCCTCAGCCACGACTTCCGCTTCTTGAGCTATGGTGATAGTTCGTTGCTGGTACCTTAAGTAACCGCTAATATGAGAGATAATAACCAAGAACTATTCCCCTTAGTCGATGAGGAGGGGCGTGTGATAGGCAGTGCTACGCGTGGAGAGTGCCACGATGGTAGTAAACGCCTGCATCCCGTGGTACATTTGCACGTGTTTGACCCGGTAGGCCGTCTTTACTTGCAGCAACGTCCCTTGTGGAAGGATATTCAGCCTGGCAAATGGGATACGGCGGTGGGCGGACACGTGGACTTTGGTGAGGAGATTGCCGATGCGCTCCATCGTGAGGTGCGCGAGGAGTTGGGTGTCGAAGACTTTATGCCCGAGTTTCTGCTACGCTATGTCTTCGAGTCGGATCGCGAGTGTGAATTGGTACACGTATATAAAACGGTATATGAAGGTGAAATACACCCCAGTGCCGAGCTTGACGGTGGCCGTTTCTGGACACTTGACGAGATACACGAGGTTATAGGAAAGGGTGTGCTTACGCCGAATTTTGAGAGTGAATTTTTGCGAATAATGAACTCCTGAAAAATAAAATTAAAAGAATATGCAGATAGGAGATAAAGTGCGCTTCCTCTTCGAGACGGGAGGCGGTATTGTGAAAGGATTTCAAGGCAAGGATATCGTGCTCGTGGAAGACGAGAACGGATTCAGCATCCCCATGCTCATACGCGAGTGCGTAGTGATTGACACCAATGAGTATAACTTCGAGAAGAAGACGGTGGCTCCCAAGAAAGAAGAGTCTAAGAAGCCTGCCAAAACAACGGTAACCCCGCTTCGGGATGAAGAGGATGACTTTGAACCAGAAGTAACCTATCGCCCCATGGAACGTCGCGAAGGGGAGAAACTCAACGTGGCCCTTGCCTTTGTACCCGTCGATATCAAGCAGATAAGCACCACCATCTTCGAGACTTATCTGGTCAACGATAGCAACTACTACCTCTCGTACCTCTATGCTTCACCTACGGCAGGGGGCATGAAGTTGCGGGCACAGGGTATCATTGAGCCTAATACGAAACTCTTCATAGAGGAGTTCGGCCGCGAGCAGCTGGGTGAGTTGGAGCGTGTAAACCTTCAGCTCATTTCCTTCAAGGAGGAGAAGAACTATATGAAGAAGCCGGCCGTGGATGTGGAATTGCGTATCGATACGGTGAAGTTCTATAAGCTACACACCTTCAGTACCGACAGTCCTTTCTTCGACGAACCTGCCCTGATATACGATATCGTGCGCGACGACCGTCCCGTGCGCCAAGTCTATGTGGAGGCCGATGATTTGAAGGAGGCGTTGCTACAGAAAAAGAAAGAAGATAGCCGGCCTCGTCATACTCCCCAGCCTGCTCGCAAGCAGAAGGCTGACAATACCGTAGAGGTAGACCTCCATATTCACGAGTTGCTCGACAACACCAACGGCATGAGCAATGGTGATATGCTCAATTATCAGCTCGATGTTTTCCGCAAAACGATGGACGAGTATCGTGGAAAGAAGAACCAGCGCCTTGTATTCATCCACGGCAAAGGTGAAGGTGTACTGCGTAATGCCCTGCTCAAGGAACTGAAGAGCAAGTATGGCTCTTGCATTAGCCAGGATGCCTCATTCCGCGAATACGGTTTCGGGGCTTTGCTGATAATTATCAAGTAAGGCACCTAAGCTGTAGCCTATTGATTTGGGTGTAAAATAACGGCAAAAAAGTACGTGATATTCGAAAATAATGTATATATTTGCCTAATAAAATGAATTTGCATATGAATTTGGCTCCCACATCCGTAGCTGCGCTACATGAAGTTCTGCAGAAGATTGTTCGTCTCTATTCTGGCGAAGAAGACCAATTGGTGACTACCGATTTCTATTTTATGCCTGTCAGAGAGAAAGGCACTTTGTATGTGTTTAATGACAATGACGAAGAGATAGCACAAACTACCGTCCTAGAGTGGGCTGACTATACGGATGATGCGTTTTATGATGCTGTAGGGGCTGACCTGATCGCTGCTATTCAAGAGGTGAATGCCGAGGGAGACCTTGAGCGTCTTGCTGTTTGGATGCCTTACTCTTTCGTGCTGGTGGATGGAGAACGCGAAACTGTAGCTGACCTTCTTCTGGTGGATGATGATGCACTGCTTGTCACCGATAGTCTTTTGCAAGGGCTTGACGAAGAACTCAATAGATTCTTGGAAGAGTTGATGGCTGAGTAAGGCTATCTTGAGACTTCCTATTTGTGGAAAGTGACATACTGGTGAAGCTCTCAAGTGTTGATAAATGCAAATATACTCTCTCAATCATTAAATAGTGTTATATTGACACGTAAACTTTTTGCTGTGCCGAAAGTTTCCACTAACTTTGCACCCGATTTAGAGTGCAGTAATGGAAAGAAGTGCAGACAAAATAGATTTGCGTGAGCGTATTGTAATGGAGGCCACCATCCTGTTTCAGGCGCAAGGCGTGAAGCAGGTGCGTATGGACGATATTGCACGCGAACTTTCCATATCCAAGAAAACACTGTACGAACTGTTCTCCGACAAGGAAGAACTGTTGCTTGAGGTGGTAAAGGTTATCTCCATGAGCTTCCACCAAAATGTAAGAAAAATTATCGGGAGTTCGACCAATGTGCTGGAACAGATATTCATGCTTTATAGATGGGTGATTGAACATTGTCGGGAGGTCAATCCTTTATTCTTTATTGAACTCATGCGTTACCCTCAAGTGCAGACTTTCTTCGAACAGGTGCATGTCCAACATGCCGACCGCATCAAAGAATGGTTGCAGATGGGAGTAAAGCAGGAATTGCTGAGAGACGATGTGAACTACGAGGTGTTTCTCAGGCAGGATGGCTTTCAGATAGACAAGCTACTCATCAACCCCGAAGTGCGCAACTATCCTCCCAAGGTGATATACGACTCGGTGGTGCTGGTGATGTTGCGCGGACTGGCTACCGATAAGGGACTGGAAATAATAAAACAATGGAAATAGTAATAGTTTTTAAGCGAAAAAACAACGAAATGAAAAAGATGTGTACTGTCGGCAAACGGCCGATAATGATCGCTATCCTCTGCCTGTGCGCTTTGGGTGCCACGGCACAGGAGAAGTTGGCGCTGACGCTCGAACAGGCGATGGAGATTGCCCTGAGCGACAACCCTACTATCCAGGTGGCAGAACAAACTGTTCAGTTGAAGAAAATTTCCAATAAGGAGACGGTGATGGGATTGCTTCCCGAGGCATCGCTGGCTGGCTCGTATACCCGCACCATCAAGAAACAGACGATGGTGATGAACGGTATGGAGTTTCAGGTGGGTATCGAGAACTCATACAATGGTGGCCTCTCGGTAAGTCTGCCAATATTTGCTCCTACGCTCTACAAGAGCATGAAGCTGACCAAGACCGATGTGGCGCTGGCCGTAGAGCAGGCACGCTCATCGAAGCAGGACTTGGTGAATCAAGTGACCAAGGCCTTCTATCAGACGCTATTGGCACAAGACAGCTATACCGTGCTGGAGAAGAGTTTCGCGCAGAGCGAGGAGAATTTCCGCATTGTAAACGCTAAGTTTGAGCAGGGTCGCGTAAGCGAGTTCGACAAGATCAGCGCCGAGGTACAGATGCGCAATCTGAAGCCTTCGGTCATCTCGGCACGTAATGCCGTAGAGCTTTCGAAGCTTCAATTGCTGGTGCTGATGAACATCGAGCCTGAGACGGAATTTGAACTCATCGGTAGCCTCAAGGACTATGAGGAGAACGTGTACGCAGGTATCCTCACTGCCGATACCAATTCACTCAAGGAGAACAGCGCATTGAAGCAGATGGACATGAATGTAAAGATGCTGCAGCAGACTCTTTCGCTCAACAAGCAGAACTTCGCTCCGATAGTAGCCTTGCAATTCAACTACATGTACACCTGCATGGCCAATGACTTCAAGTTCAAGGAGTACAACTGGAACCCATACAGCAACTTGGCCTTGAGCGTGAGCATCCCCTTGTTCAAGTATAGCAACTTCTCGAACGTGAAGAAGACGAACATTCAAATCAGCCAGCTGATGCAGAACCGCGACTATACCGCACGCCAGCTCGCCATGCAGCAGCAGAGCTACCTCAACAGCATGGCTGCCAGCGCCGAGCAGGTATCGAGCAACAAGGAGGCCATCACACAGGCCGAGAAGGGGCGCGCCATCGCAGAGAAGCTCTACGAAGTGGGCCGCGGCACCATCCTCGAACTCAACAGCGCCGAGGTGGCACTCACACAGGCACAGCTCACCTATGCACAGTCGATTTTCGATTACCTGAGTGCCAAGGCCGACTTGGATAAGCTGCAGGGAAAGGAGTATGTAGCAAATTGAGAATTGATAATTGAAAGACGCAGCGTAGCGAGAGCGATATATGCTTGCATAATATTGCTGAGCAAGCAAGTCTTCTTAAATGCAACACATTTATAAAAATGAAAGTTAATACATTAGATAAAGCAATGAAAAGAAAAGCATTCTCGTTGGCAGCCATGGCCTTGACCCTATTGTTGGCTGCTTGTGGCGGCAAGAGTCAGACAACACAGACTGCCGTCGAAACCGAAGAGGTGAAGCCCGCCGTGAAGGTGGCTAAGGTGGCAGTGCGCCCCGTAGATCAGGTGCGCGATTATGTAGGTACCGTACAGGCTGAGGTAAAGAACAATATCGCTCCTCAGGCTTCCGGTCGTATCAACAAGATTTTTGTCGAGGTGGGCGACCACGTTCGCAAAGGACAGAAGCTCGTGCAGATGGATGCTGCCAACCTGCAACAACTGACTCTTCAGATTGAGAACCAGAAGGTTGATTTTGCTCGCGTGAAGGAACTCTATGCCGTAGGTGGTGTGTCGAAGGCTGAGTTTGACAACATGAAGATGTCGCTTGAGGTGGCCGAGACACAATACAACAACATCATGGAGAATACCCAGCTCTTGAGTCCCATCGATGGTATTGTCACAGCCCGCAACTATGACAATGGCGACCTATATGCCGGTGCTGCCATCCTCACAGTAGAGCAGATTCGCCCCGTGAAGTTACTCGTTAACGTATCGGAGAACTACTACTCTAAGGTAAAGAAGGGCGACAAGGCCATCATCACCCTCGATGCCCTGCCAGGCGAGAAGTTCACTGCTACCGTATCGCTCAAGTATCCTACCATCAATGCGGCTACTCATACCTTCCCCGTAGAGCTGATGCTCAGTAACCAAGACGAGAAGGTACGACCCGGTATGTTTGCCCGTGCTGAACTGAACTTCGGCACTGAGCATCGCGTGGTGGTTCCCGATATGGCTATCGTGAAGCAGCCCGGTTCTGGCGAGCGCTTCGTATACGTATATAATAATGGCAAGGTAAGTTACGTGAAGGTAGAGCTTGGCCAACGCCTCGACGATGCCTACGAGCTCCTTGGCGGTATCCCCGACGGTGCTACCGTAGTCATTGCCGGTCAGGGGCGATTGGCTGACGGCATGGAGGTGAGAGTGGAGAAGTGATATTAATTCATAATTCACAATTCATAATTCAAAATTAGAAAACATGAGTTTATATGAAGGTTCGGTCAAACGACCGATTATGACTGCGCTCATCTTCGTTGCCATCGTGGTGTTCGGTGTGTTCTCAGCTACCAAGCTCCCGATTGACCTCTACCCGAAGATGGAACCGAATATTATCATGGTGATGACATCCTATTCGGGCGCCAGCGCATCGGATATTGAAAACAACGTGACACGCCCCTTGGAGAGTACGCTCAACTCGGTGGCCAACCTCAAGCACATTACTTCGCGCTCAGCGGAGAATATGTCGCTCATCACCCTCGAATTCGAGTTCGGACACGACATCGACGACCTCACCAACGATGTGCGCGACAAACTGAACATGATAACCTCGGCACTGCCCGATGCCGTGAGCACGCCCATTATCCTGAAGTTCGACTCCGACATGATGCCTATCATGATCCTTTCGGTGCAGGCCGACCAGTCGACCAACGGACTCTACAAGATTCTTGATGACAACGTAGCCAATCCTCTTGCCCGTATCCCTGGGGTAGGTTCGGTTTCTATCGGTGGTGCAGCAGAACGTGAGATATACGTCTATTGCGACCCTGTGAAGTTAGAGGCATATAACCTAAGCATCGAGGCCATCAGCCAGATTATCTCGGCCGAGAACTTGAACATCCCCGGTGGCTCGTTTGACATTGGTAACGAGACCTTCCCGCTCCGCGTAGAGGGTGAGTTTAACGACCCCAAGGAGATGGAGAACATCGTTGTAGCCTCTATGGGTGGCAGCGACATCTATCTGCGCGATGTGGCTGAGGTCGTCGATACCATCCAAGAGCGTGGACAGATGACCTTCACCAATGGTGTGCGCGGTGCTACGATTGTGGTGCAGAAGCAGTCGGGAGCCAACTCCGTGGAAATCTCCAACAAGGTGCTCGAGATGCTTCCCAAGCTGCAGGAAAACCTTCCCTCTGACGTGAAGATTGGTCTCGTGGCCAACACCTCGGAGAATATCGAGAACTCCATCAGCGGTCTGGCCGAGACGGTGCTCTACGCTCTGCTCTTCGTGGTGCTTGTGGTGTTCCTCTTCCTCGGTCGCTGGCGTGCCACCTTCGTGATCGCCATCACCATCCCCATCTCGTTGGTTGCCTCGTTCATCTACTTGGCAGTCACCGACGGTTCGCTCAACATGATTTCGCTCGCCTGTCTCTCTATCGCTATCGGTATGGTGGTGGACGATGCCATCGTGGTATTGGAGAACGTGACTACACATATTGAGCGTGGCTCTGACCCCAAGCAGGCAGCTATCCACGCTACCAATGAGGTGGCTATTTCCGTTGTAGCCTCTACACTGACGATGATTGCCGTGTTCTTCCCCATGACACTGGCTGGTGGCATGATGGGTATGATGTTCAAGCAGCTGGGTTGGATGATGTGTGTAATCCTCACCGTATCTACCGTATCGGCCTTGACACTGACTCCGATGCTTTGCTCGCAGATGTTGCGCCTGAAGAAGAAGCACAGTCGCTTTCATACCATCTTCTTCACACCCGTGCAGCGTGCCCTCGATGGATTGGATGCTTGGTATGGGCGTATGATCGACAAGGCCGTGCGCCACCGTAAGAGTGTCTTCGTGGTATGTATAATCATCTGTATAGCCAGTTTCTTTACCTTCAAGTTAGTAGGTGTAGAGTTCTTCCCATCATCCGACGACAGCCGTATGACCGTGAAGATGTATATGCCCGTTGGTACTCGTACAGAGCGCACTCATGCTATTGCCAAGGAACTGGCCGACAAGTGGATGGCCGATTTCAAGGATGAGGCTCGCGTAGTCAACTACACCGTAGGTCAGGCCAGCGAGGACAACACCTTCGCCTCCATGCAGGACAACGGTACCCATATCGGTTCGTTCAACATCACGCTCGTTGACCCCGATGAGCGCGAACGCACTCTGTTTGAGATTTCCGAACTTATCCGTGCCGACCTCAACAGCTATCCGGAAATTGAGAAGTATACCGTAAGTGCCGGTGGTAACTCGGGTATGGGTGGACAGTCATCCATCGACTTCGAAATCTACGGATATGACTTCGATGCTACCGACAAGGTGGCTCGCGACCTGCGTGCCGAACTGCTCAAGCTCGGCGGTGTGAGTGAGGTGCGTATCAGCCGCTCAGACTATCAGCCCGAGATACAGGTCGACTTCGACCGTGAGAAATTGGCCCGCCACGGACTCAACGTGAGCACGGCAGCTACCTACTTGCGCAATCGCATCAATGGTTCTACAGCCTCATTCTACCGTGAGGATGGCGACGAGCATTACATCAAAGTGCGCTATGCGCCCGAGTACCGTACCAGCATCGAGGACATCGAGAACATCCTCATCTACGGTGCTAATGGTGCAGCCGTACGCATCAAGGATGTGGGTACTGTAGTGGAGCGATTCTCTCCCCCCTCCATCGAGCGTAAGGACCGTGAGCGTATCAATACCGTCAAGGCCATCATCAATGCTGGTGTGCCCATGGGCGAGATTGTGACCGCCAGCAACAAGATTATCAAGAATATGGACATCCCCTTGGGTGTCAATGTGAACCTTGCCGGTGACTTTGAGGATCAGCAGGAATCGTTCGGCGACCTTGGTGTACTTGGTATACTCATCATCATGCTTGTATTCATTGTATTGGCTGCACAGTTTGAGTCGTTTACCGACCCCTTCATCATCATCACTGCCGTGCCGCTCTCTATTGCCGGTGTGATTCTCGCCTTGGCAATCACAGGCACCAGCCTTAACGTGATGAGCCTCATGGGATGTATCATGCTCTTCGGTATCGTGGTGAAGAACGGTATCGTGCTCATCGACTACACTAAGCTCTGCCGTGAGCGTGGTATGAGTGCCATCCAGTCGGCCATCACTGCAGGCCGCAGCCGTCTGCGTCCTGTGCTCATGACCACTCTCACAACGATCCTCGGTATGGTGCCTATGGCTGTCGACCAGGGTGAAGGTTCCGAGATGTGGCGTCCGCTGGGCGTATCGGTAATCGGTGGCCTCACTGTATCTACCATCCTTACTCTTGTGCTCGTGCCCGTACTCTACTGTATGTTTACCGGTGTAGGCATCAAGCGTCAGCGCCGCAAGCACCGCCGCCAACTTGCTCTCGATGCACACTGGGCTGAGCATAAGCACACGATGATTAAGAGTAAGAAGTGATAACTTAATTCTGAATTCTGAGTTGTGGATTTTTTGCCAATGCGATATTCTCTGATGAGTATGATTCGGAGCAAGTTCATAATTCAGAATTCAAAATTCAAAATTTAGAATTCAAAGACATGAAATCCATTTTTATCGCCTATGACCAGGCATACCAAGAGAAGATACTCTTCACGCTCGACCACTTCAACTGTCGCGGTTTCTCCATGTTCCCTCAAGTGCAGGGGCGTGGAAGTAAGACAGGTGAGCCCCATTACGGCAGCCATGCTTGGCCCTCCATGTGTTCGGCCATCCTCACAGTAGTACACGACGAACAGGTTGACTCATTGCTCGAGGAGTTGCACCGAATCGACAAGGAAACCGAACGTCTCGGCCTTCGTGCTTTTGTGTGGAATGTTGAGAAGACAATTTAATTTGATTCATGCTTAAATAGAGCAACAAAGTGAGGTCGGCCTGTTTCGGTCGACCTCGCTTTGTGTATAAGTCTAAGTTCTATTTGGGTTCGAATGTCAGTGTGGCATCCTCAAGGAACGGAGCGCTGAAAGTGAGCGTCACGGGTGCCTTGTCGGTGACCTGCACATAGGCTACGAGGTAGCCCTGATAGGCACGGCGCTGACGTGCCTTGGGGTGGCTCATGTCGCTGTTGTCGGAATTCTCGAGGCCGAGTAGGCGGGCGGGACCCTCTGCTTGGCATGAAATCATGTTGTCGGCCAGCTTCGCGATGGTTCCTTGTTCATCGAGCACCTCCACGAGCACCTGTGCGGTGCCTCCGGCAGCCGATACTTCGGGTTCAAGTAGTGTGGCGCGAAGTTTATAGGGGCGGTCGCTGGTCTTGACGGTATAGGTAGCTTGCAGGTTGCCCTCAGCATCAAAGCCTTCGGCAGTGAGTGTGCCAGGACGATATTCTACGTCCCAGTGTATCATGCCGCTGTTGTCATCGTAGGGACGCATCTCGCCGATGACCTCACCGTTGAGCTTGAGCTGTGCTTTGGCAGTGTTGGTGTAGCATACCACACGCACACGCTGTCCATCGCGGTAGTTCCATGTGTCTCCTGCATCGATGGAGAGTTGGTTGCCCCAGCGGCCACGGCCAGTGCGGTACGTGCCGATGTATATCATGGGCTTGTCACTCCAGTGAGCCTCGCGGAATTTGCCACGTCCCTTGGGGAAGTTGGCAAAGTTGAGCAGACCGGTGTGGAGGCCGCGTGAGGGCCATGCTCCTGACTCGCCGAGGTAGTCGGTTCCGGTCCAGATAAACTGACCGAAGATGTGTTCTTTGTCGCGCACGGCCTTCCAGGCTCCGAAGTCGCTGCGAGTCTCGCTGCCGTAGATGATACGATCGGGGTATTTCTTATGGTCGGTTTCGTAACGGTCTTCGGTGTAGTTGTAGCCTACCACATCGACAGCTTCAGGATACTCTGTCTCATTGCTCATGACCACGCCTGCCAGTGCACCTGTGACGGGGCGTGAGGAGTCTATGGCACGGATGCAGGCGGCCAGGCGTTTGGCAATTTTACCTATGCGCTCGGCATGTGGACGTTCGGGGTCATAGCCGCCAAACATGGGCTGGCTAATGCTGCTGCCATCAAGAACGGGGTGTGAGTAGGGGTCGTTGGGGTAGTCTACTTCATTGCCTACGCTCCATAGAAACACGCTGGGGTGGTTGCGGTCGCGGCGCACCATGTCTGTCACATCGCGCTCTATCCATTCCTCGAAGAAGTCTGCTGTACCCTCAAAGCCGGGCTCGCCCTTATTCCATCCTTTAATCCACTTACGCTTGGGAAACTCCCACTCGTCGCTGCCTTCGTCCATGATGAGCAGACCCAGTTCGTCGCACAGGTCATACACGATGGGAGCCTGCGGATTGTGGCTCATGCGGATGGCATTGGCTCCCATAGCCTTGAGCGACTCGAGACGGCGACGCCATACCTCGGGAGGTACTACGCCACCCAGTACACCAGCATCGTGGTGGAGGCATACGCCCTTGACCTTCATGTTCCGTCCATTGAGGGCAAAGCCCTTGTCGGCGCTGAAGTCGAGAGTGCGCAAGCCGGCACGCACGGAGGTTTGGTCTATAACTTTTCCGTCGGTTAGAAGTTCTACCTGCAGGGTGTAGAGGTAAGGGGCATCGAGGTTCCAGCGGTGAGGGTTAGAAATTCTTAAATTGAAATTTGGGAATTGAGAATTGAAAGTATTTCCTTCTATGGCCGCATTTCTCGTGGTTGAGGCTACTTTTTTCCCCTCGGCATCGAGCATGGTGATGCGAGCCTGCACTTTCTGTGCTTGTGCGGTATGGTTGTCCACGGCCACGTCGACTTCGATGGTAGCACTACGTTCGGTGAGCCTACTGGCGCGGTAGGCTACGCCCCACTGTGAGAGGTGTACGTCAGGGGCGCTGATGAGGTATACGTCGCGGTAGATGCCTGAACCGGTATACCAGCGCGAGTCGGCATAGCGGCTATGGTCAACGCGTACGGCGATGACATTGTCGCCGCTCTTATTGAGGTGGGGGGTGAGGTCGTACATGAATGATACGTAGCCGTTGGGGCGGTGTCCCAGATGGTGTCCGTTGAGATATACGTCGCTACGGTTATACACGCCCTCGAAGTAGATGTAGTGGCGGGCAGCATCATCGGTCACGGTGAAAGTCTTGCGGTACCATCCTATGCCTCCGGGTAGGTAGCCTGTACAGCTGGCCAGAGCCTGTGAGGGTGCGCTCTCTACACTCCAGTCGTGGGGCAGTTCCAAGCGTCGCCAGCGGCTGTCGTCGTAGTCGGGCTTGCTGGCTGCGCTGTCATCGTTGAGGACGAAGCACCAATCGGTGTTAAATTTCTCGGCATTGCCGAACGATACCTGAGCCGAGGCACTGAGGCCGATAAGGCACATGAACAGGGACAGTAGTTTTTTCATAGCATAATTATTATTGTTAGGGCAAATGTAGTATAATCTTGGGATATATCCAAGAAAATGCTATGGAGATGTAAGCAATAATGTGTTGATCAGGTAAATGGCTATGCGAGTATTGGGAATGCAACCAGTAGATGATTTGATTCTAAAGGCTACGCCAATTCTATCACCTCAAGGTCGCTGAAGGCACCGTTGTCTACAGTGAAGCGTATGAGGGTGCGCACCTTGTGGAAACCGTGGATACCTGCGGCACCGGGGTTGATGTGCAGGGTGTTGAGGGTGCGATCGTGCATGACCTTGAGGATGTGGGAGTGTCCACTGATAAAGAGTTTGGGCGGATGCATGAAGAGGGTACCGCGGATAGAGGCATCGTAGTTGCCGGGATAACCTCCGATGTGTTTGATGAGTACGTCGGCTCCCTCGATAGTGAAGCGGTTTATCGCTGGGTAGCGCAGGCGGATATCACGTCCGTCGATATTGCCGTGTACGGCACGGAAGGGGCGGAAAGCTTCGAACTTTTCGGCCACCTCGAGCGAACCAATGTCTCCGGCGTGCCACACCTCGTCGCACTCGGCAAAGTGCCGTGCGTAGCGTTCGTCCCAATGGCCATGAGTGTCAGAGAGTAGTCCGATTCGCTTCATAAGAGTGAAGAGTTAAGAGTGAAGAGGGAAGAATCGAAAGTGAGGAAAGGTTGTCGTCCGGATGGAACTCTTCCCTTTTCACTTTTCACTCTTCACTCGTTTATCAATATACTCTATCAGCATCTGGGCTGTAACTTCATGCCCGAGGTGCGAGGTGTTGATGCATAGGTCATAGCTCTCGGCAGCGCCCCACGTCTTACCGCTATAGTAGTTGTAGTAGGCGGCACGTCGGCGGTCGGTCTTTTCTATCAGCTCGGCGGCCTGCTCGGCGGTGATGCCATTCTCGCTTGCCATACGTGCTATGCGGTCTTCGAGGTTGGCCGTGAAGAAGAGGTTGATGCAGTGAGGATTGTCGCGCAGGATATAGTCGGCACAGCGCCCGATGAAGATACACGACTCGCGTTCTGCCAGGTCGCGTATGATATCGCTCTGCACCTTGAACAGTGCATCATTACTCAGATAACTCTCGTTGCTTCCGAAGGCATTGGCTGCCGAACGGTTCGAGAAGATAGAGTGGAAGAATCCGTAGGATTTCTTCTCATCAGCGTTCTCGAACACCTCCTTGCATAGTCCGCTCTCCTGAGCAGCTATCTCGATGAGCTTGCGGTCGTAGGCGGTGATGTCATAGTGTGCAGCGAGGATGGCCGCTATACTGCGTCCACCGCTGCCAAGTTGTCGTCCGATGTTGAGGATTATTTTTTTCATAAGCAATTATTTCTTGTGTTTCCTAAAGAAATGTCCCAGCATCACGGCCGCCGTGATAGACGACACGAGATCCGATGCAGGAAGGCTTATCCATACGCCATCGATACCCCAGAAATGGGGGAAGATGAGGATGAAGGGAACGAGGAACAGCAGCTGACGGCTCAGCGACAGGAAGATGGCCTTGCCGGGTTGGGCGATGCTTTGGAAGAAGTTACCTGCTACCATCTGGAACCCCACGATGGGGAACACGAGGCAGTTGTATTGCATACCCACGGCTGCAATCTCGATCATCTTCTCGTCGGAGGTGAAGATGCGGGCCACATACTCGGGTGCGAACTCACCGATAAAGAAGGCGGCTGTGGTAACTACCGTGGCGCAGACAATGGTTGTCTTGAGCACCTGGATGACGCGGTCGTAGGCCTTGGCACCATAGTTATATCCGGCAATAGGTTGCATGCCTTGGTTGAATCCCATCACAATCATCACAAAGATGAAGGTCATCTTATGTACAATACCGTAGGCTCCCACGGCATAGTCGCCACCATAGCTGGCCAATCCGCGGTTGATGAAGATGACCACAAAGCACGAAGCAAGGTTCATCAGACAGGGCGAGAGCCCGATGGTGAGCACCTCCTTGACGATGTAGTTCTTCAACTTGTAGATGCCGCGCTTGAAGTGTATGAACTCACGCTTGTCGCTCAGTACACGTACCTGCCATGCCAAGGCGATACACTGTGCCAGGATAGTGGCTACAGCTGCACCACGGATGCCCCAGCCCACACCGCTGAACTGGACGAAGCCGAGGTCTATCTCCTTGAAGATAAACAGGGGGTCGAGCACCGTATTGATGATTACCGTCGATATGGTAGCCCGCATCGCCATTTTGGGATGCCCGATGGCACGCAACAGCGCGTTGAACCCGAAATACATGTGCGAGAATACATTGCCCAAGAGTATTATCTGCATATACTCACGGGCATAACTGATAGTGGCATCGCTGGCACCGAAAAAATAGAGGATGGGGTCTAGGAATGCCAGCGATACGAGGGCAAATACGATGCCCATCACAATGTTCATCACTACGGCATTGCCCAGTATCTGTTGTGCCGTGCCGTAGTCCTTTTGTCCTAACTTCACCGATATGAGGGTCGACGAACCCATGCCCACCATGGCGCCGAACGCCGTAGATATATTCATCAACGGGAAGGTGACGGCCAGTCCCGACAGTGCCAACGCATCCACTCCGTGCCCTATAAACACGCTGTCGACAATATTGTAGAGCGACGAGGCCAGCATAGCCACGATAGAGGGTATGGCATATTGCTTTAGCAACTTGCCTACTGGCTGAGTTCCCAGTTCGCTCGGAATTCTCTTTTCTGTCATCCTATTATATTATACCTGTTTTTCAGTATGCAAAATTACTGTAAGGTGAGTGAAAACGCAAATTTATTTGCTGTTCCCAGGGCAAAAAAACGTCTGTTTGTATAGCTTTGTTTCGAAAAAGGTGCTAACTTCGCCCTCCGTATACAATGTAGTACGATGGAAAAGGACAGACGAGTATTGGTAGGTATGAGCGGTGGCATCGACAGCACGGCTGTGTGCTTGATGCTGCAGGAGCAGGGCTATGAGGTGGTGGGTGTGACGATGCGCGTGTTTGATGTGCCCTCCCAACTTGATGCTGATGGCTGCCCTCGTTTTGTCTGTGAGGCTCGCGATGTGGCTACTCGACTGGGTATCGAACATCACGTGGCCGATGAGCGCGAGCCGTTTCACAGTAGCATCGTACGCTACTTTACTGGTGAGTATATGGCAGGCCGCACACCCAATCCCTGTGTGATGTGCAATCAGCTCTTCAAGTTTCGCGTGCTCACCGAGTGGGCCGACCGTCTTGGCTGTGCCTACATTGCTACAGGGCATTATGTGCAGACGGTGTGTGAGCACGGACACTGGTATATCGTCACGGGTGATGATGCACTGAAGGATCAGAGCTATTTCCTTTGGCGGCTCAGTCAGGAGGTGCTTGCCCGCAGCATCTTCCCTTTAGGTGGGTGGAAGAAACCCGATGTGAGGCAATACCTTGCCGACAGGAACTTCGCGCTGAAGGCGCGTGAGGGCGAGAGCATGGAGGTGTGCTTCATCGAAGGCGACTATCGCGACTTCCTGCGCCAGCATTGTCCGCAGATAGATGCACAGATAGGGCCTGGCAAGTATGTCGACAGTGTAGGGCGCGTGTTGGGCACCCATCAGGGGTATCCCTACTACACCATAGGGCAGCGCAAAGGACTGGGCATAGCGCTGGGCAAGCCTGCCTATGTGCTTAAGATAAACCCTGATAAGAATACCGTGATGCTGGGCGATGTCGGGCAGCTCCTCACACGCCACATGCTTGTGGAGCAGGTGCAACTGGTGGATACCGGGCGCTTTTTTGCCGAGCAGCAGCTTACGGTGCGCATTCGCTATCGCAGTCGTGTCGTGCCTTGCGAGGTGGTACGCGAGGTAGAGGGGGGCAAGTTCCTCATTCGCTTTGCCGAGGAGGTCTCGGCCATCACTCCGGGGCAGTCGGCTGTGTTCTACGTGGGTAATCGCCTTGTGGGTGGTGCCTTCATAGCCTCGCAACGAGGTATAAATATGTATTTGTAATGGAATCACTCTCACTATACGAACTGGGGCATCTCATACGCCGTACCTTGAGCGAGGCTCTGCCCGATGCCTATTGGGTGCAAGCCGAGTTGAGCGAGGTGCGCGAAGCCTACAACGGTCACTGCTACATCGAACTGGTGCAGAAGGCCGAGCGGGGCAATGCGCTGCTGGCCAAGGCACGCGGCACCATCTGGGCCAATATCTATAAGATGCTGAGACCCTATTTCGAAAATGCCACGGGGCAACGCTTCGCGGCAGGCATCAAAGTGTTGCTACAGGTTTCGGTCGACTACCACGAACAGTACGGACTTTCGCTTACGGTACATGATATAGACCCTACCTATACGTTGGGCGATATGGCACGTCGCCGTCGCGAGATACTGATGCAGCTGGAGGAGGAGGGGGTGCTTACGCTCAACAAGGAACTCTCCATGCCTATGTTGCCACAGCGTATTGCTGTCATTTCTGCGGCGGGTGCAGCGGGCTATGGCGACTTTTGCGACCAGTTGCTGGGCAATCCCTACGGATTTGTTTTCTGTCCCAAGCTGTTCCCGGCGGTGATGCAGGGCGATAGGGTAGAGGAGACCGTTATCGCTGCTCTTGATCGTATTGCCACAGAGCGCGACGAATGGGATGTAGTAGTCATCATCCGTGGTGGGGGATCCACGAGCGACCTCTCGGGTTTCGACACCTATCCCCTTGCGGCCAACTGTGCACAGTTTCCTCTGCCCATCATTACCGGCATAGGACACGAGCGCGATGACACCGTGCTCGATATGGTGGCTCACACCCGGGTAAAGACACCCACGGCAGCAGCCGAATATCTCATCGCAGCCCTCTCCGATGCAGCCATCGCGCTCGACACACTGGTAGCCTCCCTTACAGCTAATCTCACCGGTTGTATACACCGTGAGGAAACTCGTCTGCAACAGATTGCCACGCGCCTGCCCTCACTCCTTGCTCTTGTGCATGCCAGACAGTCGCACCGTATAGAGCAGATAGCGAACAGGCTGAAGGTTGCAGGGGCAAACTCCCTCGTAAAACAGCAACATCGCCTGCAGCTGATCGAGAAAATCATCGAAGGGGCCTCTCCTGCACATATCCTGCAGCGAGGCTACAGCATCACCCGATGCGATGGTCGTGTGGTGTGCAATGCCACATCGCTTCCCGATGGTGCAGTGCTCACCACTGAGTTTGCCGATGGTGAGGTGAAGAGTAGAGTGTTTAGTGTTTAGAGTGTTCCTTAATATGCCTTAATCTCCTTTTATATCAAATAACCTATGAAATACGAAGAAGCCATACGACAGCTTGAGACCATCGTCTCGCAGATTGAAAACAACGAACTTGATATCGACCAGCTGACCGACCGTCTTAAAGAAGCAAAAAAACTTATCACCTTCTGCAAGGACACCCTCTACAAGACCAACGAGAAGATGAAGTCACTGCTGGATGCCGAGTGAGGACAATGTTATATTGTTGCCATTCTTTTTATCCTTTTTATTGGATTTTTTCGGAGATAATCCCTATCTTTGTGCCGAAACTAATTTAATAAATTTACGATTATGAAAAAGTTTTTAATGATGGCTGCTCTGTTGGTAACGACATTGGCAGTTAGTGCTCAGGACTACAACTGGGCAGTCGGTGTACGCGGAGGCGCATTCAGCGGTTTGACAGCAAAGAAAAATCTCGGCGACAATGCTATGGAAGCAGGGCTCTCACTCAGTGCTTACACGATGACTGTGGATGCTACATACCAGTGGCAACAACCCGTTATTGCCGATGGCTTCCATCTTTACTATGGTGTAGGTGCATACGTCGGTCTATACACTTTTTTCGATAGCGTAGGTGAGCTCCTTCTTGGTGCTGAGGGTGTTGTTGGTTTGGAGTATAAGATTCCCGGTGCTCCTATCGCTTTCTCTCTGGACTATCGTCCCACATTCAATATCCTTGGAGGTTTCGGCTACTCTAACTTCTATAACTTTGGATTAGGAGTAAAGTTCTGCTTCTAAGCAGTCTGTGCGAAATAAAAAAGAAAGCGTCTGCGATTGCAGGCGCTTTTCTTATATCTCTCGTTACGAAGATTTATCCCCAAGCCAATGCGCTGGCACCCAGCACAGCGGCATCAGAATCCTTGAGTTCTGACACGAGCAGTTTGGTCTTTCCCTTCCAGATATTGAGCACGTTGGCCTCCATGGCTTCAAGGGTAGGCTTCATGATGAGGTCACCGGCCTTGGTAAGTCCGCCAAACAGGATGATGGCTTCGGGAGCACTGAAAGCGATGAAGTCCGCCAATGCTTCGCCCAGAATAGTGCCCGTAAAGGTAAATACCTCCTGAGCTACTTTGTCGCCACGGACTGCAGCGTCATATACATCCTTCGACGTAATCTCGCCCTCGATGTCGCGCAAGAGGCTGGGTTCGTTCGTGCAATCAATAATTTCCTTGGCCGTACGTGCCACACCTGTTGCCGAACAATAGGTCTCGAGGCAGCCGCAACGTCCGCAACCGCACTGGCGACCATTGTGACGGCGCGAGATGACATGTCCTAACTCACCGGCAAAGCCATCGTGGCCATACACGAGTTGTCCGTTGATTACGATGCCGCTGCCGACACCGGTGCCAAGGGTAATCTCGATGAAGTTCTTCATGCCGCGAGCCGCACCATAGGTCATCTCGCCGATTGCAGCAGCATTCGCGTCATTGGTTACTGTCACAGGTACACCTATGCGCTCCTCGAAGAGCTCCGACAGCTTGATGACACCCTTCCACGGCAGATTGGGGGCAAACTCGATGTTACCGGTATAGAAGTTGCCGTTTGGCGCACCTATACCCATACCCTTGATCTTGTCCTTGCCGCCCACTTCCTCTATCATCGGGAGCAGCCTATCGGCTACGGCATTGACATACTCGTCGATTTCCTTGTACGATTGCGTTTTGATGGAATCCACACTCAGGATGTTTCCACGTGCATCCACGATACCGAACACGGAATTTGTTCCGCCGATATCCATTCCTACTACATAAGGCTTGTCCATATTGGTATATAAATTTAAGGTTGTTACGTTAATGCTGCAAATGTAATGATAGTTCGCCGATGGAGCAAATTATTTTGTATATTTTTAGTCTCTTTACGATGTCTCTGCACTTGAACTTTTGGCAGTTTATCTTTTCGCTAAATCGAAATTTTGCACTAATTTTGCCAATGATATGAAAACAATGATTTGTAACGCCACCATCGTCAACGAGGGTGAGCAATATAAGGGCAGTGTGCTCATCGAGGATGAGAAGATAGCTGCCATCATCAGAGGTGCGGGCGAGCACATCGCTGCCGACCGTATAGTAGACGCTACGGGATGCTATCTGCTACCCGGGGGTATCGACGACCACGTACACTTCCGCGACCCAGGGCTGACACACAAGGCCGATATGGCCAGCGAGAGCCGTGCGGCAGTACGCGGTGGCATCACCTCGGTGATGGATATGCCCAACTGCATTCCGCAAACGACGACCATTGAGACTCTGGAGGCGAAGTTTGCCGATGCTGCCACGAAATGCCTTGTCAACCATTCCTTCTACCTTGGCGCTACAGCCGACAATATGGAGGAGATACGCCGTTTCAATCCACGTGAGGTATGCGGGCTCAAGGTATTCATGGGTAGCAGTACGGGCAATATGCTCGTCGATGAGGAAGAGCGCCTCAAGGCTATCTTCAGCGAGTCGCCCACACTCATTGCTCTGCACTGCGAAGACCAACGCATCATATCGGCCAACACACTCAGGTATAAGGAGGAGACGGGCTGTGACGACCCTGAGGTGAGCTATCATCCGCTCATACGTAGCGAAGAAGCCTGCTACCGGTCGACCGCCAAGGCCGTGGAGTTGGCACAGCACACGGGAGCGCGTATCCACATCATGCATATCAGCACTGCCCGCGAGCTGGAGTTGTTGCAAGCCGGCCATATCCGCGACAAGCAGATAACCGCCGAGGTGTGTCTGCCTCACCTGTACTATACTGATGCAGACTATGCCCGATACGGCACACGCATCAAGTGCAACCCTGCTGTGAAGACGGAAGCCGACCGTGATGCCCTGCGCCAAGCCCTGCGCGATGGACGTATTGATGTCATCGGCACTGACCACGCTCCCCACTTGACATCGGAGAAGGTGGGCGGATGCCTGAAAGCAGCTTCGGGAATCCCCACCATACAATACGTGCTGCCTGCTATGCTGGAACTGTGTGATGAGGGCATCGTCACCCTACCCGAGATAGTGGAAAAGATGGCCCACAACCCTGCCATTCTATATAAGGTGACCGGGCGCGGATTCATCCGCGAGGGCTATCAGGCTGACCTCGTACTTGTGAAGCCCGATGCACCACACATCGTGGATTCCGAATCCATCGTGAGCAAATGTGGCTGGAGCCCTTTCGAGGAACATACCTTCCGTTGGGATATCACCCACACCTGGGTCAACGGTCATGCTGTATATGCCGATGGGGTGTTTGATGAGAAAGTGATGGGGCAACGACTTCGGTTTAACTCTGAGCATGAAAGTTGCGGTTTAGTGACGATGTGACACGGAAGTCTCGTTGCGTATCTTATGGAAAGTACCTCCAACTCCATATTCAGAATAGATTATGCTGTCCGCGACATAGTGCCCTACATCAACTGGGTATACTTTTTCCATGCTTGGGGCATGGAGCCGCGCTTCGCTTCGGTGGCCGACATACATGACTGTCCCTCGTGCCGAGCCAGTTGGGTAGCTTCCTTCCCTGAGGAGGAGCAGCCCAAAGCCCGTGAGGCAGCCACTCTATACACCGAGGCTACCATCCTGCTACGTCAGTGGGCCGATGAGCCAATGTGTCATGCCTTGCTGCTTCTTGTCGAGGCCTATAGCGATGGCGACGACATCGTGATAGCTGGCAAGCGTTTTCCCTTCTTGCGCCAGCAGCATGCAGGACGCTCGGGCTACACGCTTTGCTTGAGTGATTTTATATCCCCTCGCAGAGGGTTTCCTATAGGGACAGACAATATTGCCAATAGGATCGGGGTGTTCGCCACGACAGTGTCACTCTCCGACAATCTCTCCTCCTTAACGTCTCAGTTACAATCTTCTACCCTCGCTGACCGTCTTGCCGAGGCTACTGCCGAGAAGCTGCACGAGGAGGTGCGCAAGCGCATTTGGGGATATGCCAAAGAGGAGCAGCTGACTATGCGCGAGCTACACGCCGAGAAGTTTCAGGGCATACGTCCTGCCGTAGGCTATCCGAGCCTACCCGACCAGTCTATAAATTTTCTGATTGACGAGCTGTTGGGGCTCAAGGAGATAGGCATCACCCTTACGCCGAACGGTGCCATGTCGCCCTCTGCCTCCGTATCGGGCTTCATGCTGGCTCACCCACAGGCACACTATTTCTCCATCGGGAGTATCGGGGAAGACCAATTACAGGATTATGCCCGACGACGAGGAGTCGAGCCCGAAGCGCTACGCAGCTTCCTGACCAATAATCTGTAAAGAAAAAAACAAGTCAACGTAATAAGCATTCCCCCCCGTAAGTGTGATTCAGAAATTATTGTCCGTAAACGACATCGGCCATACCATGCTTCTTCATATTCTCGCGGGCCATGCGTAAGAATTTGCTTATTGAGGGTTGCTCAAGGAACGACTGCGGTGCATCGTCGATTACCGTTTGCATCAGTGGCGTTATCATCGGATAAGCCAAGCCATTGCAGAGCATGGAAAAGCCGCACAACCCCAACACATTGTCATAGTTGCGCCCGATAAAGCCACATACCAAACCCTGCATATCTTCAGCCAAGGCCTGGTAGGCAGAGTCGATGCTATGCTGAATCTCCTCCTGCGAATACCCGTTCATGATCATCTGTGACTCCATACGCTCCATATCCACGGCCTTCAAGTCGAGCTTGTACTTACGGGCGATGAATGCATATAGTGAGTCATTGAGCGGTGTGCCTGCTACCTTAAGCATGATATTGCTGATGGTTACATCCATCTTTCCCGGTTCGAGGATAATAGGCATGATGGGCTGGCCGTCGAGAAACAGGGTGGCTATCATGTTGGTATCAGCCCTTCCTGCTATAAAGAACTTGCCGTGCAGCACCTCGCACGAGTCGAGCATCTTCCACACATTGTCTACCGATGTCATCAGGGAAATTGTCTTGCCATCGATACTTGATATGTTTGATGTTCCCTTGATGCGGTATGCCTTCGTGCAAGAGAGAAGTGATGCTACGCACAGTATGTATAAGAGTCTGTTCATTGTGTTTGGCTCTAAAAACACTGCAAAAATAAAAGGTATTCTTGAATCAAGAAAACCTTTTATCATTATTTAAGTATTTATTTTGTTTCTGAGGCTCATCAAAGTACCGTCCGGTTCATTTTTCCTTCTCCTTCTCATATTCTTGAGGGATGCGGAAGGCTGTATAGAGCTGTAGCAGACATCCCACGAGCAGGCACAGAATCCATTCGTTATGCTTGCACACCAACATCAGTACACCTGCCAGCATCAGCACCACAGCACCCAACAGTTGTTGCCGGCGCAAGCGTCGAAGGATAAAGTTGGTTCCTCTATAGCGGTCGAGCATCTGCATGGCTCCAAACATGAAAGAGCCCACAATGTACATATAGGGTGCCCATACCCACTTTGTGATATACAATGCTGCTCCCAGCACCAACAATATACCACCTATGAAATAGATGCAGTTATATATCTTCTTCATTTTATGATAAATACTTCCTCGTTAGGCAAATGCATTCCATACTTCTCACGGGCAATGCGCTCCATGTGGGCAACATCTCTATCCAATTGGTTCAATCCTTGTATGCTCGAATCGCGCATAGCCTCATAATACTCGATTTCCTTTTCCAGGCTCGCTTGTTGCAGGCGGTGCTGCCATCGCAACATCAAGTTATTTTGGTCAAAGAAGCAAATAATTGCCCCAAAGAGGAGTATCGTAATCACATACTTATAACGTCCGATACGTCCCAGAAAGTCCTTCATTTTACCCATACATTCTACGTTGATTCATTCGATTCTACAAAGATAGAGGTTTTGATTGACAAATTCTATCATCTCTCCTGCTAAAAAAGAGAATTTTATCGTTTGCCATTATTAGAGGAACCGACTCGCATGCCTCGTCAATAGACAACTTTCCTGTCACCGCAAATGTAGATGCCCTTTTCAGGCACTCCTTCGACGCGACGGCCCTGCAGGTCGTAAATAGCCGTGGGCTGCTGCTTGTTGACTGCCGGGATTTGCCCTATACCGCTGCCATCGACAACACGCAATGTGGCATCTACGATAGAACCTCCATTGGCAAGGATACCGTTGTCACCTGTGCAAGTACCGTCGGCCGCAATTTGTCCACCGGCATCTATACTGTTCCAATCCATCTTGAAGCGGATACGGTAGTCGCCCGGTACAGCAGGAGCAGTAAAGGAGGGACACGCCATGGTGTTGCGGGCACCGCCAGTGAGGGCCTCGCCAGCCGAGTTGACTCCGCTATCGGCATTGTCGAAACTGCCGGAGTAAAAGCTGAAGGACATCACATCGGTGCCGCTTTGGTCGGTACTTCCTTCATTGAAAGAGAACTGCTGGTCGCCCTCAACATCTATATAAACGTAGCCATGCATCCAGCCACCTTGAATATCGAAGCTTGCAGTAACCGTAGAACCGGCAGTGCAAGTGAGCAGAGCGGCACCATCGGCTGACTTGTCTACATAGGGCTTGGCTACACCCACGGCTATTGTCTGTGTCTCTGCACCCTCCTCCTCGAAGCTGATGCTCTTGATGAATCGGTCGTTGCGTGTGGCATTGGCATTCTTGTCGAAGTTGGTGGCATAGGGCTCCACCACTTTGGGGGTAACGGTGATTGTAACTGATGCCGTGATGCCCGAGCCGTCGGTAGCCATAGCGGTGATGGTTGCCTCTCCCTCCTTCACGGGTACCACGAGCCCGCCCTTAACGGTAGCCACCTCGGGGTTGCTGCTGCTCCATGCGATAGCAGGGAAGGTTGCTTCGGCGGGTGCCACGGCAGCGCTGACCACGAGGGTACGGTTGGCTGCTACTGTTGTTTCCCTGTTCTCGGTGGTGAGTGTGATGCTCTCCACCTTGTTGAGGGTAGCTGTTGCATCGATACCTTCGAATCCATAGACACTGCTACCGGGGAGCTTCACGGTGAGTTCCGTGTCGATATTGATGGCTGTGCCCTCGGTGAGTCCTTCGAGTGCAGCCTGATCGCCGAATGCACTGCGCAGGATGATGCTGCCATTCACATTCTTCGGGATGTTGAGTGCCTGACGCAGGGTGAAGGTATAGGTTTGTGCATCGTTGGCACCGTTGCGCAGGGCGAGGGTCGATTTGGTGCCGTTCCATGCAGCCCAGCCATAGACCTCGGCCTTGGAACCTGTCCAGGGGTTGCCGCCTACCCAGTGGGCATCGGGGAGTACGTCGGCATTGCGCTTCTGCCAAGCGATACACTCGGCAAGGTCGGCCCAAAGGGCACCGCCGTTGATACTGTTCATCAAGTCGTAGTCGTTGTAGAGCTCTACCATACCCGAGCCGCAGAGGAAGGCTGCACGAAGTTCATTGCGTACGGGAATGTATTCGCGGCTGTCTCCAGCAGGAGGACCAAACTTGGTGAGAATGAATCCGTGGGTCATCAAGGTGTTGATGGGGCAGATAGGTGAGTTCTTCACGTAGTTCTGATAGACCAGACGGTCGCGATAGGTAATCCAGTTTTCACGATTGATGCTGTTGTTACCTGTGCGGTCGTGGTCGTTCTCCTGACGCCAGGTAGCATCGGTAATCTGATACCAGAAGGGAGATGCCCAAGTACCTACGGAGGTGTTGAAGAAGATGTCTTCGCGCAATTCCTCACGCACATACTGCTCAAGGCGGATGATACCCTCGGCATTCTCGTTGCCGGTGTCACCACCATCCGGGCCTACTGAAGAGAACTGTCCTGAGATACCGTCAAACTTGAAGAAGACGTAGTTGTCGCTTCCCTGCTGATAACCCTCTGTACCATCCTGGTTACATACGAGGTTGAACGCTGCGTCCTTGAACGCCTTATAGTAACGGGGATTGGAGAGCTGCATGCCACCCTTGTCGCTCCAATACTGGCGACGGTAGTTACCGCTCGCACCATAGCCACCTACCGGGCCGAGCCAAGCGCCTATGCCTGCGCCCATCTCCTTGGCAACTTTGGACATATCGCGCATCTCGTTGGGGAAACTCTCGTGGAAGGTCCACTCACCATACTTGTCCCATCCGTCATCGATGATGAATATCTCGGGAGCCATGCCGTAGCGATCATAGAAGTCGCTCTTCCAGTGAGCCAATACGTCGAGCACGTCCTCAGCTTTAGTGTTGTCGATATGTTCGCGGCCGGGGGCAGCGTTATTGCGGTTGATCTGCAACTCATACCATGTGAGGTACATGGGCATTGCACGCCAGGGTACGGCACGCTCGCGCTCCGAGTAGGCGAGGAACGAGCGGCGTTTCTGCGTCTTGTGGATATCGGCATCGGCTTCGGCACCATCCTGTGCGATGAGGCCCACTACGGCTGCCACCTTCCAGGTCTCATCCTTGGCAAGTGTGGTGTTGCGGCTCCAACGCCCCTGGATGCCTACAATGTCAGTATTGATGACAACGCCTTCCTTGGCGGTGTAGATCTTGGTGGTGAGGGTACTGGTAGCATTGATGCTCTCGCTCTTGTTCTCCACGATGACACGGATAGTGAAAGTGCCGTCGTTGGGAGCTATGAAGGTGAAGACGTTCTTGTCGTGCTGACCGCCCGAGTGACCGCTATGATAGTCATTGGCTGCGATGTCGCCATTGGCCGCGAGCAGGTCGGCACCACCGAAGTTGAGGCGGTGGCTACCCGTCTTGTACTGCACCTTCACTTCCACCTTCTGACCCTCCTTCAGCTCAACACCAGTCTGCTTGTAGGCCAGGAGGTTCTGATAGCCGGCACCGGTCACCTCGGTGAGGCGGGCAATGGCCTTGTCGTTCTCTTCCATCTGTACCCAAGAGTTGGCTGCAAGTGCCACATCGGGCATGGTGGTGGTGAGGATCCAGTTGTCCTCCTCGCCCGTAGCACCACCTACGGTGTTGTAGGCCGTGGGGGTCTCTAATCCTGCAAAAATCTTGTTGCTCATGAGCACGGCACCGCGGGTGTTGCCCACTACGGCAGGCGTAGAGCCGGCTGCCTTGGTGTCCACATTGTAGATCATGGGTATGATGTTATACATATCCACATCGTCCACGCCCGTGAGCTCCATCTCGGTGCGCAGGTAGTGAGAGCCGTCGCGCAGCACGGCACGCCATACAATCGCAATCTTGCTTTCCTTATAACTGTATTCGTAGTTGGCCACGAGTGCCTTGCCGGCATAGTGCTCGGCACCGCCAATAGCACCCTCCTTTGCCTTGAGGTCTACCAATTCAAGACTCGTGAGTGTCATGGCCGACGCGGGCACGTTGTCGCCATTGCCGAAGGCCACGGTGAAGGGCTCGGTACCGGCCACGAGATCCATAGCCTCAGAACCGGCGAAGTAGAGGGCATCGCCCAAGCGCATGAACGAGGCTGCCAATACGTTGTTGCTCAGCGTATATACGCCCTTCTCCTCTTCGCTCTTGGCAACGCCTACGGCCTCTTGTTGTGCAGGATAGAGCACGGCATTGGTATAGGCCACGGTAGCGGGCTGTGTGGGCAGGGTGGCGAAATATACAGAAATGGTGCATGCCACATCGTCGATGGCCACAGCGGCAAACTTCCCTTCGGGAGCCACCACAGTGATGTCACTCTTGCTCACCGAGCCTTCGGTGGTATAGGTGTCACCATCCTTGTAGGTGTCGTTGCCAATCTTGATAGTCTGACCGTCGGGGATGCTGATGGTGTAGGTGCGCTCGGCGATGACCACCTCCGTAAAGGTGTAGCGGCTACCGGCATCGGTACCGCCATTCTGTTCCCACAGGCCCAATGTATTGGTACCATCAAGCGGGTTTCCGTCCAATCCTTGATACCAGTTGATATACTTGTCATTGCCTCCCGATGTGGTGTAGGGTTGTATCTCGTAGTTGTCGCCAGGGTAGTTGGTAACCTTGAAATAGGCACCTTCGACCATCGCATCGGCAAATTTCACGAAGTCCTTACCATTATTATAGCTTGCCGCCTTCGTATAGGTGAGCCACTTCTTGGCACTGTGGCTATAGATGTAATAGGAGTCGGCACTACCTTCTACTGCGTAAAAGGCAAAGAGGCCATAGTTCTCGGCTGTCTGCGTAGGTGCCGTAAGGGCATTGCTGTACACATTGTTGCCATTCATCATCGTGTACACGTGTTCGGGCTTTCCCTCACCGGGCATTGTCACAGAAGCGGCTATCTTATCAGCCATAAGAGGCATTATGGCACTAACCATAAGCAAAAGAGATGCAATCAGTTTTTTCATATTGTATGAGATTCCTAAAATTTACCACAAAGATACTAACATTTTACATAATACAAATAGGAATCTGGATTAAAATTATCGAAAGAAAGCAAGGAGAGCGAGGGTGCTCACGCATCCTCGCTCCCAAACAATCAAATCATATAAGCCTCCCGCTCTCGCGGTGAGGTTTGGTAGACTCCCGGCCACCTCTATGCAGCCGGGAGTTATGCTACGTCTTAGTCCCAAAGGTTACCCCATGAGCCGCGACGGCCTGTGCCAAGCTGATTACCTTCAATAGTGGTATCAACCTCTTCGTCGTGCATGTTAATGCTACTTGCCATCATCTCTACTGTCTCGATGTTCATGATCTCCATTGCAGGAGCGATATATGTTTTCTTGTTCATAGTCTTTATCTGTTTTATAGTTTACGAATCGGGCCTCTTACTTAATAATTTTTTTGCCATTAACGATGTAGATACCCTTCTCCATCTTCTCTACGCGACGGCCCAAGAGATCGTAGATGACTACATTGTCCATTGTCAATTGTGCTTTGTCAATTGATGTAGTGCCTTCGCCACGGTTGAAGCTGAACATGGGGGCATTGCTTACTACGGGCAAGTATGCCTTGTTAGCGTTGTTCTTGAATGCGGTCTTGTCAAGCTGATTCTTTGTAGCCTTATAGAGACCTACATTGCTATTAGGAGCAGAGAGGACGTATGCATCACCTACAACATTGTTATCGTAGAGTGTACCTTCAAGTTCGCTTGAAACGCTTGCTGTTTCTGTTGTATAGGTGAACTCATAATCGCCCTTTGCAGCTTTCACCAACACAGCTGTGTTAGCAGGGAGTACACCTGTAATCTGTTCGATAGTAACGGTATTCTCACCAACCTCTGAAACAGCGTATACCTCCACGTCTTGAGGGATAGTAGCATTGAATCCAAGAATCAAAGAAGACCAGCCAATCTCGCCAATCGAGAGAGTGTGAGAGAACACTTCTACTTCCTCGATGCTCCAAGCAGATGCAGAACCTGCTTCACCGTCCCAAGTTACGATTACACCATAAGCTTGTTGCGCGTGCATAGGAGAACCGTTGTTTGCACCATATACAGCAGTCTGTCCTCCTCCAAGGGGCTTAAAGCTAATAGCTACTGCATCTCCTTCTGCACCCATATGCTCAGCTCCATTTGCAAAAGATTTAACATACTCCTGAGTGTGAACATTCTTCAACTTGAAATCAATAGGAGAAGTTCCTTCCATTACTTCAAATACCGCAGAAGGTGTAACTGCCGGGGCACAATCATCGAATATCAATGAAGTATGGTTGTATGTGTTATCTTGATAACCAGCTGCTGTACGTACAGCAGAAGTAGGAATAGCATGCACATACTTATCTTTGCAATAATCGTGGGTCGCAGCGGACTTGAAGGCGACAAAGCTACCTACCTCAGGTGTAACAAAGAACTCAACAGAGCAATAAGAATTATTATCATCAGCACCCCAGAAACCAAGCTTGGTGTTTGTGTTCTGCGACCAGTTGAAAGCATGAGTGCCAGCGCTGTAGCTGTCCTGTTTCGGGAAGATGTCGAGAGCCTTGTTTCTGTTTGCTGCTCTATCAAATGTTACAAACCACCATTTGTTAGCGTCTGTCGCACTTTCTTCATCAACAAGAGTCAGCAAGTGATTGTTTGTTTGTGTATAGATAAGGTACTTGCCATTAGCATCCTGTATTGTGAAATGGCTGCCTTCTCCCTTTGTGAACTTAAACAAAGAACTGTTGTTCTCGGCAGCCTTCACAATATTTGTTCCATCACTATACGCAAGAACATCAGCAATCTTCAATTGGGCATAACCTCCTGTTGCATCAAGGAGACTAAAAGCAGGAGCCCCAACAATATACCAGTTAGAGTTCGCACCATTGCTATTCCACAAACCGACAGCTTTATTTGCGTAGCCGCCAACTGATATTGCATAGTTCCAACCTGGAGCATCGAACACGTCGTTTGTGCTTGGAACAATTATACGCAATCCGCTGCTGCTACCTTCGCGGATAGACCACCACTTGTTAGCGTCTGTAGCATCTGCTTCTTCAGAGGTTGCAAGTGCTGTGCCATTGCCTGTTGCAGAATATGTAACATATTTGCCATCTACGGTTTGAATGGTATAGAAGCCATTGTTCCCCTTGGTGATGGTGAAGATGTGATTGTTGTCTGTTGCATCAGGGAAAGCTACGCCACGTGCAAGATTTGTTCCATCATAGCGTACCACATCACCATTAACCTCACGGAAGATGTACTTACCACCTGCCAAGTCAACAGCAGGCTTAATAGTAACATTAGCTTCTCCTGTTACATTGGTAATGGTGTAGTTACCTTGTGCGCTGTTTGTTCTGTCATTAGTGCCGGTGTTGTCATAGACAAAACATCTCAAGGTCAACGCTGCACCTGCAGTCAAACCCTCCAATGTATACACATTGTTTACCGGATTTCCACCTGCCGAGCCATAATGGTAGTCGCTTTCAACAACTGTACCCTCTGCATCGATAACGTCAACACCCATGATGTTAAGCATATGATAGCCGCCACTATGAGTGAAAGTTACAACAACATTACCATCAGCGGTAACTGTAACGGCATTGCTTGCCATCTGAACTGTAGCACCGTCTTTCTTGATTGCTGTGCCATTAGATGCTGTTGCACCATCAATTACAGCATCAAGCTCTGTTGGATAGCTATCGACATTCTGCCAATAGTTCGTGTTTAAATAATAGTTCTGAGTCAAATCAGCCATTGCTGTACTGACGAAAACCATCAGCATCAGCAATAAAGAAGTAAACTTTTTTCTCATAATAAATTTGTTTTAGTTATTAAATAATAGAGTTTCTCTCTGTTTAGATAAGTTTTCTTGGTGTTTTTCTTTCTGTTTCTTCTGCTATATATATTTGATTTTATGGCCGTTAGTTTTGTTTTGCTTATATATCTCTTGCCAAGAGACTTACACGAAGGTGTAACCGAATGGTTTACAGTGGTTGTGCGGATGCTTTAATACCCTTCTTGAAATAAAAAAAATCAAACAAATATATTGCCTAATCTCCAAATAGTTAGTATCTTTGCAAGTTGATATAATCTCTTGGCAAGAGTCTCCCATACACATTGTTTGTTTTATTAAAATAAGGTTTAACTCAGTCAACCCAGACTACAAATAAGACGAACTACAGTCAACAAAAAACGTTAACATACACACAGAATAGTTTTTTCTTCACCAAGCATTTTACATCCCAAGCCTTGGTATGTACATCCCAAGCTTTGGTACGTACATCCCAAACCTTGGGATATAAAACATGTCGCGTAGGAACTACATCTTCATCGCGTAGGAACAAAAAATTCTGCACCGAGTAGGTGCAGTTTCGTTTTATGCTGTTCTTCAATCCTTTGTAATTCTGAGCATGCCTATAGTAAGGGGGTAGAAAACTTAAGTTTGTGGTGTTCTCCCTTTTCTTCGTCCTTATCCGTGCGAGCCCCAATAGAGGAAGAGCATACCGAGGAGTACGAGCAGGAGGTCGAGCGCCTTGCTGCGCAGATTCTTCTCACGGAAGAGCAGGGCTCCGCAGAGGAACGACACCACCACACTGCCACGGCGCACCATGGAGACAACGGAGATGAGCGAATCCTCCTGTGCTAAAGAGGTGAAGTAGGCAAAGTCGGCCACGGAAAGGAATACCGAGATGAGCGGTATGGCCCACGACCAATGAAAAGGGGTTGTTTTGTGGCGTGTAGGTGCCCACAAGACGAGCACCAAGACAGACATGATGAAGAACTGGTATACGGTGAACCACGACTGCACGACCATACTGTCGAACCGCTGCATAAGGAACTTGTCGTACAGGGCACTCACGGCACCGAGGAGCGATGAGAGCACCACGAAGTATATCCAGCGGTTGTGGCGGAAGTCGATTCCCTCTTTCTTCCCGCTGCGGCTCAGCAGCATGAACGACACCATGGCAAGCAACACACCTACCCACTGATAGCCGTTGAGGCGCTCACCGAAGAGGAGCAGCGCACCCAACAGCACCATTATCGGGCGTGTGGCATTGATGGGGCCGACGATGGTGATGGGCAGGTGCTTCATCCCGAAGTAGCCGAATATCCATGAACTGAGCACGATGACTGCCTTGAGGATGATATATTTGTGTACTTCCCACCCGCACATAGGGACATAGAGGATCGTGTCGTCGAGCACATTGCTGACTACCGACATGGTGATGAGTGGGAAGAATATGAGCATGGAGAAGAAGGTGTTGAAAAAGAGCACCGGGATGACGGCATTGTCCTTCAACGCCTGTTTCTTGCTCACGTCATAAAGGCCGAGCAAGGCGGCCGAGAGAAAAGCTAAGGCTAACCACATTGTGTTTGGTGTTTTAAAGGTTAGATTCCGTCAGGATGAGAACTCCCGTCTTTCTGCAATATCTCATCCGGATAGGATACATCGACGAGGAAGAGGGCGTGCCCGGGTACGGAGGTGCCGGCACAGCAGCGGTCTTTCTTCTCTATCACACGGCAAAACTCATCGATGCTCATCTTGCCACGGCCTACCTCGAGCAGGGTGCCCACAACGGCACGCACCATATTGCGCAGGAAACGGTCGGCCTGGATGACGAAACGCCACTCGTGGTCGCCTACCTGCTCCCAACGAGCCTGCATGATGCGGCAGTTGTTGGTGGCGACATCGGTATGGAGCTTGCTGAAGCTGGTGAAGTCGGTATACTCGAAGAGGCGACGGGCTGCTTCGTTCATCCGCTCGAAATCGGGTGCGCGGAAGAGGCGCATGGCACGGTGACGGCTGAAGGGGTCCTTGGCGGTAGAGACGTAGTAGTGATAGGTGCGCGAAGTGGCACTGAAACGGGCGTGTGCATTGTCGCATACGGGCTGCACACCCTGCACGGCAATGTCGGGCGGGAGAATTCGGTTGAGCTTGTCGGCCAAACGCCGGCAATCGAGGCTTTGCCCGGTGTCGAAATGGGCAATCATCTTCAGGGCATGCACACCGGCATCGGTGCGTCCGGCACCAACGACCGGGGTGTCCTCGCGCAGGAGCGTGGTGAGTGCTTGCTCCAGTGCTTCTTGCACGGAACTGCCATTGGGCTGTACCTGCCAACCATGGTAGGCTGTGCCATCGTAGGATAGGGTGATGAAATAACGCATGATGAGGTAGCCTCCCCCTTCCCCTCCCAACCTTTAGGTCGACGCCCGAAGGGGTCGAAGTCAAGGAGGAGTGACTCTGTCATTGCGGGGAGCGCTTTTTTTGTTTACAATTATTGTTAATTACATTTATCTTCAAGGTTTCTGAAATCCCCCTTCTTGTGAGGGGGTAGGGGAGGCTCCCATATTCATGATATGTACCGCCACGAGAGCCGCTGTCTCGGTGCGCAGACGCGACTTGCCTAAGGTGATGGGACGGAAGCCGTGGGTGATGGCTGCCTGCACCTCTTCGGGGCTGAAATCGCCTTCGGGGCCGATGAGCACGAGGGCATCTTCGCCGGGGACGAGAGCCTGCATGAGCGGCTCCTTCTCGCCCTCATAGCAGTGGGCGATAAACTTTTGTCCGGCGAAGGGCTGTGTGATGAACTTCATGAACGGAGTCATCGGGTTGAGGCGAGGCAATGTGGGCTTGAGCGATTGCTTCATGGCCGACACGAGTATCTTCTCCACACGCTCGGTCTTCACCACCTTGCGCTCCGAGAAGCGGCAGTCGAGGAAGGTGATTTCATCGACCCCAATCTCGGTGGCCTTCTCGGCAAACCATTCGATGCGGTCCATATTCTTCGTGGGGGCAAGTGCCAGATGCAGGTGACCCTGCCACAGGGGCTCGGGCGTGGAAGTCTCTACGATGCGCACATAGCATCGCTTGCCACTGATGACATCAATCTCGGCACGGAAGAACGAGCCTTTGCCATCGGTGAGCATCACCTCGTCGCCTTCGGTGAGACGTAGCACGCGCAGTGCGTGAGCAGCCTCCTCTTGCGGCAGTTCGAGGGTAGTAGTAATGTCGGGAGTGTAGAATAGATGCACTTTATAACTTGAAAATTAAAAGTTGAAAATTGAAAGTAGGAGTGTTCCCCATGGGAAATTAGGCTTCTCCCTCTTCTCTCTCTCGTATCACATCGCGCAAGTGCGCGGCAAGTTCGTAGTCCTCGCGTTCGATGGCTGTCTGCAGCACACTGCGCAGCACTTCGGTATTCATCACGGTAATAGGCATGGAGTAGGCTCCTCCGCCCTCATCGCGCATACACTGTGCATTGAGCAGTTCCTCGTCGATATAGATGGGGCGGTTCTGGTGCAGGGCAATGGCGATGGCATCAGAAGTGCGGGCATCCACGTTGACTGTCTGCCCATACTGTTCGCACACCAGATAGGAGTAGAACACGCCTGCCTTGACCTTATATATATATACCTCCCGAATGCGTATGGAGAAGGCATCGGCCATCCCTGCCAGCAGGTCGTGGAGCATGGGACGTTCGGTAGACACTCCTTTGAGGTACATGGCAATGGCCTGCGCCTCAAGCAAGCCTACCAGGATGGGTAGGCTGCGGTTGCCGTCGCGCTCATGCAACAAGGCTATATAGAACTTGTCGTTCGTTGCCTTCTGTAGTAAATCCTGTACTTTAAGTTCGACTTTCATATTGTTCCTTCACATGCTTATAACGGAAAATGAGGGCAAATAGTATAGCCACCACGAGGGCATAGGCTGCAAAGATATACCATACCGTCTCCCATCCGGCCATCTGCGCCACAGGCGTGTCCTTCGAGTAAACCACCGCATTGACCACAGCCTGGGCACTCAGCGTACCTACAGTGGCTCCGAAGCCATTGGTCATCATGATGAAGAGACCCTGGGCACTGGAGCGGATATTCGTGTCCGTCTCTTTATTGACAAAGAGCGAACCCGAAATATTGAAGAAGTCGAATGCCACACCATACACAATCATCGACAACACGAAGAACCATACGCCATTGCCAGGATTGCCCACGGCAAAGAAGCCGAAGCGCAATACCCAAGCCAGCATGGCAATGAGCATCACATTCTTGATGCCAAAGCGTTTCAGACAGAAGGGGATGAGCAGGATACAGAGTGTCTCAGAGATTTGCGAGAGCGATATCAGGATGTTGGCATGCTCCACGGCAAACGAGTCAGCATATTCGGCAATGCCCGCAAAACTGGAGATGAAGGGGTTGGCATAGCCGTTGGTAATCTGCAACGATACACCCAGCAGCATGGAGAAACAGAAGAAAATGGCCATCTTCTTCTGCTTGAAAAGGGCAAAAGCACGCAAACCGAGAACATCGACCATCGACCCGGCCTTCCGAGCCTTGTTGACCGCACATGGAGGTAGCGTGAAGGCATACGCGCCGAGTGCCATACTCCACATCGCGCTTACGAAGAACTGCTCGTAGCCATGCTGGAAGCCCATGAGGTCGACAATCCACATCGACACAATGAAGCCTATGGTGCCAAACACACGGATAGACGGGAATGCCTTTACCGTATCGAGTCCCGAACGGTCGAGCGCTGAATACGACACCGAGTTGGAAAGGCCCAAGGTGGGCATGAAGAACGCCACACTGAGCGCATAGAAGGGGTATATCTGGCCAAACGCCACGCTATCGCCATTAACCATGCCCATATAGCCTGCCATGGCCATAAAGGTGCCTGCCAGCAGGTGGCTGATGCCGAGCATCTTCTGTGCCGGCACAAAGCGGTCGGCCACGATACCGATGAGTGCCGGCATAAAGAGCGACACAAAGCCCTGCACCGAGTAGAACCAGCCTATATTCTCTGCCAAGCCCACCTTGGCCAAATAGCCACCCATCGAAGTGAGGTAGGCACCCCACACGGCGAACTCCAGGAAGTTCATCACTATCAATCGGACTTTCGTATTCATCGTCGTATGCAGCTATGGCTCTTTTTTATTGGAATGCAAATTTACGCCATTTTTTTAGAAACACAAAGAAGGGGTTTACTGTTTTCGGCCTCCACCGCAAGTAGTTGCTGGAGACCCTTGCGGATGCCAATAAAAATACTTAATTTTGCCGAACATATCATTAACAAATACCTGAAGACGTATGAAAAAACACACTCTGTCGATGCTGTTACTCAGCTGTGGGCTGATTGCCTGCAACAACACCCCAACGGCCAACTATCAGATAGTCCCGTTGCCCCAAGAGATAACCGTAGCAGAAGGCTCCGGCTTTACCCTTGACGAAACAACTGTCATCGCATACCAAGGCGATGAGGAGATGAAGCGAAATGCCACATTCCTGGCCGAATATATCAAAGAAAAGGTGGAACTTGATTTGCCGGTTACCGACCAACCGGCCGGTAAGGCCATCACGCTGTCGGTAAGCAATAGTGGTGACAACCCGGAAGGCTATCATCTGACAGTAAACACTGACGGGGTGACAATCGCCGGAGCTTCGCCTGCCGGCGTATTCTACGGAATACAGACATTGCGCAAGGCTCTTCCCGTGACTAAAGGCAAAGCGAAGCTGCCTGCGGTAGAAATAAATGACTACCCCCGATTTAGCTATCGCGGTGCCCACCTCGACGTGTCACGCCACTTCTTTACTGTAGACTCCATAAAGCGTTTCATCGATATATTGGCCCTACACAACATCAACCGTTTCCATTGGCATCTGACCGATGACCAAGGCTGGCGCTTCGAGATGAAAAAATACCCCAAGCTGTCTGCCATAGCTGCAGAGCGTGACGAAACGGTTATCGGACGCAACAGTGGAGAGTATGACGGACAACACTACGGTCCCTTCCAATACACTCAGGACGATTGCCGCGAAATCGTGGCTTATGCGGCCGAACGCCACATCACCGTAATTCCCGAGATAGACCTCCCCGGTCACATGCAGGCTGCATTGGCTGCCTACCCCGAATATGGATGCACCGGAGGCCCGTACGAAGTGTGGAAGATGTGGGGCGTATCTGAGAACGTGCTCTGTGCCGGCAACGATGCCACACTGCAATTCATTGAGGATGTGTTGACCGAGATTGTAGAAGTATTCCCCTCTGAATATATACACGTAGGTGGCGACGAATGCCCTAAGACAGAATGGGAGAAATGCCCCAAATGCCAGGCACGTATCAAAGCCCTTGGACTCAAGGATGATGACAAGCACAGTGCAGAGATGTATCTGCAAAGTTTCGTGATATCGCATGCCGAAAAGTTCCTCAACAGCAAGGGACGCAAGATTATCGGCTGGGACGAGATACTCGAAGGCGAACTGGCACCTACGGCCACCGTACATTCGTGGCGTGGTATCTCCGGTGGATTGGAGGCGGCCAAGAAAGGGCACAATTGCATCATGTCGCCTAATACTTACATGTATTTCGACTATTACCAGACGAAGCATACTGACGATGAGCCCTTGGCTATCGGTGGTTACGTACCTGTAGAAACCGTATACAACTACGAACCCATGCACCCCTCACTAACCCCCGAGCAGCAGAAGCACATCATTGGCGTACAAGCCAACCTATGGACGGAATATATTCACACTTTCACTCACGTGGAATATATGGAACTTCCCCGTATGGCTGCCCTCTGCGAAGTGCAGTGGTGCAAGCCTGAAAACAAGGATTATGAAAACTTCAAGCAACGTGTCATTCCATTGGTTGAACTCTACGATATCAAAGGGTATAATTACGCAAAACATATCTTCGATGTAAACGCAACATTCACAGCCGACACGATAGGAAACTGTGTAATAGCCGAACTCTGCACCATAGACGGGCGTCCCATCTACTATACCACCGATGGAAGTGAACCAACCGAGGCATCGCCTATATATGAGAAGCCTATCAGGATCAAAGCCAACTGCATATTAAAGGCAAAGGGCATCGGCAAGCGTGGTGCCACACGCCTATTCTCCGAGAACATTACCTTCAATAAGGCTACAGCCAAGCCCGTTACCTTACTGCAGCCGACTCACCGTAGCTATGGATACGCTGGAGCTCCTACACTTACCGATGGGCTGAAGGGCAACCACAACTACCGCACAGGACGCTGGTTGGGCTTTGCGGGCAATGACTTCGAAGCTGTAATCGACCTGCAAAAACCTGAAGCGGTGAGTCAGGTATCGCTCAGCACCTGTGTGGAGAAGGGTGATTGGGTATTCGATGCCCGAGGCCTTATCGTATCCGTATCAGAAGATGGGGAGCAGTATGTCGAGGTGTTCAGAGAAGAGTACCCTGCCATGACTGAGAAGAATCCCAACCAGATATATCATCACGAGATGAACTTCACCGCCATCAAGGCACGCTACGTAAAAGTCAAGGCACTTGTAGAGCATAGCATGCCTGACTGGCACGGTGCCAAGGGCTATGGTGCCTTCCTGTTTGTGGATGAGATAGCCGTCAACTGAAAGGAAAAAGTATAAAAAGAATAGCGAGAAATGCTTAGGCGTTTCTCGCTATTCTTTTTTTCGTTATAGGGTATTGTCATCAATAGGCACGAGCAAAGAGCACACGGCGTGCCGAAGGCTTGCCTGTCACCATACATATACCTGGTGTGGTGTCGCCCTCCAAGGGGATGCAGCGGATAGTAGCCTTGGTCTCCTCCTTGATGCGCTCCTCTGTCTCGGGAGTACCATCCCAGTGAGCCAATACGAAGCCACCTTTCTCAATCTGTTCCTTGAACTCATCGTAGGTGTCCACTACGGCTGTGTGCTCTTCGCGGTAGCGCAGAGCCTTCTGGTAAATGCCTTCCTGAATTTCGTTGAGCAGGCCGAGTACGTATTCTTCGATGCCGTCGCATGAGCGGGTCTCCTTCTCCAAGGTGTCTCGTCTCATCACCTCCATGGTGTTGTTTTCAAGGTCGCGGCCACCCATCACAAGGCGCACGGGCACGCCCTTGAGCTCATAGTCGGCAAACTTGAAGCCAGGGCGCTTGTTGTCGGCATTGTCATACTTGACGCTTACACCCATGGCACGCAGTTTCGAAACGATGCCTTCGACCTTGGCATCGATGGCACTGAGTTGCTCGGCATTCTTATATATAGGCACGATGACTACCTGGATGGGGGCGAGCTTCGGAGGTAGCACGAGGCCATTGTCGTCGGAGTGAGCCATGATGAGGGCACCCATCAAGCGGGTCGATACACCCCATGAGCTGGCCCACACGTACTGCATGTTGTTCTCCTTGTCTACGTACTGTACGTCGAACGCTTTGGCAAAGTTCTGCCCGAGGAAGTGCGAGGTACCGCTCTGCAATGCCTTGCCATCCTGCATCAGGGCCTCGATGGTGTAGGTGTCGAGTGCGCCGGCAAAGCGCTCATTGGCACTCTTCACGCCCTTGACCACAGGCAAGGCCATGTACTTCTCGGCAAACTCGCCGTAGAGGTTGATCATCTCCTTGGTCTTGTCCTCGGCCTCCTCACGGGTGGCATGAGCAGTGTGACCCTCCTGCCAGAGGAACTCGGCAGTGCGGAGAAACAGACGGGTACGCATCTCCCAACGCATCACATTGGCCCACTGGTTGCACAAGATGGGCAGGTCGCGGTATGAGTGTATCCAATTCTTATAGGTACTCCAGATAATGGTTTCCGAGGTGGGGCGGATGATGAGTTCCTCTTCAAGACGTGCTGCGGGATCAACAACCACCCCACTGCCATCCTCCGCATTCTTCAAACGGTAGTGAGTCACCACGGCACACTCCTTGGCGAAACCTTCCACATGGTCGGCCTCGCGTGAGAGATATGATTTCGGGATGAGCAAAGGGAAGTAGGCATTGACTACGCCCGTCTCCTTAAACATCTTGTCAAGCTGAGCCTGCATCTTCTCCCAGATAGCATAGCCGTAGGGCTTGATCACCATACATCCGCGCACTGCCGACTGCTCGGCAAGGTCGGCCTTCACGACCAGGTCATTGTACCACTGCGAATAGTTTTCGCTACGTTTGGTAAGTTCTTTCAGTTCTTTTGCCATATTATTTATAATGTATATATCTCATATATTTGGGACGGCAGGAAGGAGGCATCTTTCCTCTCCGTTACTTACGGTGCCATATTCGGCATGCAAAATTACATTTTTTTCATCGTTTAGCACTTCTTTTTTTCGTAAAATATGGTAATATCTTATTTTTTCATTACTTTCGCGAAAGAAATAAGCGAAATATCATTTACTAACACTCATTAAAGATTTAAGTATGAAGTTAAAAGTTCTGGCTTTGGGTTTGTGTGCTGCATTGCTTCTCAGCTCTTGCGGCAGTTGGAAGAACACGGGTTATGGTACTGCAATCGGTACAGCCGCTGGTGCTGCAATCGGTTTGGGTATCGGTCACTTGGCTGGTAACAAGACTGTAGGTACAGCCGTAGGTGCTGCTGTTGGTGCTGGTGCCGGTGCGCTTATCGGACGCAAGATGGACAAAGCCGCCGAGGCTGCCAAGCAGGTAGAGGGCGCTCAGGTGCAGCTTGTAGAAATCAATGGTTTGCCCGCAGTGAAGGTGACCTTCGAATCAGGTATCCTTTTCGACTTCAACAGTTCTAAGCCGAGCGATGATGCCAAGGCAAGCCTCGCCAAGTTTGCTGAGGTGCTCAAGAGCACTCCCGATGCCGACGTAGCTATCCTCGGCCACACCGACAATGTAGGTACCGAGAAGGTCAACCAGTCAGTGTCAGAGAAGCGTGCCAAGGCCGTAGCTGACTATCTGAAGTCACAAGATGTGCCCGCCAGCCAGATCAAGGACGTGCAGGGTATGAACTACAGCCAGCCCGTAGCCTCTAACGATACCGAAGAGGGTCGTGCACAGAATCGCCGTGTAGAGGTCTATATGTATGCGAGCCAGGCTATGATTGATGCAGCTAACACTGAGGCAGCAAAGTAACCTTTAAGGACAATGAACATTTACTACCCGGCCAAGGTTAACACTTGGTCGGGTACTTTGACAAAACAATACATAACCTAATTTCAACTATGAGTATCTATTTCGACGGCCTGCTTATAGGAGCTGCAACCTTTCTCATCATCGGATTGTTTCACCCGTTAGTCATCAAGGCCGAATACTACCTTGGTGTCAAGTGTTGGTGGATGTTTCTTATTGCCGGCATTGTAGGTGTCATCAGTTCGCTCTTTGTATACAATTCGCTGCTCTCAACCCTACTCGGAGTCTTCTCCTTCTCCTCTTTCTGGAGCATCAAGGAACTTTTCCAACAACGCGAGCGAGTGCGTAAAGGTTGGTTCCCCAAGAATCCGAGAAGAAAACACTAATAATCAGATAAGAACTTATGTACTTCACCATCCTTGGCTTCACCCTTATCTTTCTCGCCACCACAGCCGGCTCGGCACTCGTCTATTGTTTTCGTGGCGACATCTCCAAGCGTACCAACTCCATTCTTCTCGGTTTTGCAGCTGGGGTGATGATAGCTGCCTCCGTATGGTCGCTGATTATACCCTCCATCGAGGAGGCCGAGTCCACGTTCGGACAGTTATCCTGGGTTCCTGCTGCCGTCAGTTTCCTGCTTGGTGGCCTGTTCGTGATGCTGCTCGACCATGTCATCCCCCATTTCCACGCTGGCAGCAATCATGAAGAGGGTCCCCACTCATCAGCCCGCAAAAGCACCAAACTCTTCCTCGCCGTAACCATCCACAATATCCCCGAGGGGCTTGCCGTAGGATTTGCTTTCGGAGCCGCAGCCGTAAGTGGCGATCCTGCGGGCTATTACGCTGCTTTAGGACTTGCCATCGGTATGTCCATACAGAACTTCCCTGAGGGTGCTGCCATCGCTCTTCCAATGCGCACGGCCACCCGTAGCAAACATCGCGCTTTCCTGTATGGTATGGGCAGTGGAGCGGTCGAGCCCATTGCTGCCGCTTTGGGATTCTTCCTCTCTACCGAATTGGCCACGTTGCAACCCTGGTTTCTCGGTTTTGCAGCCGGTGCCATGATTTTTGTCGTGGCCGAAGACCTCATCCCCGACTCCAACATCAACGAATACCCACACACCGGCACTTGGGGCGTGATGGCAGGTTTCGTCATTATGATGGTGCTTGACGTAGCTTTAGGATGACAAACGGCTGCATAGCCTCACCACCCTCACTCCCGGGCAACTATTGCGCTCTTTCAGATAGTCATATAGAGTGCGTTCATCGATGACCACACGTCCATGACTCATCGAGGCGTGCATAAGATGCAGCTTGCCATCCTGCCACACGGCAAAACCAAGATGAGTCACATCAAGTCCGTCTATGGTCGTCACCAAGGCAAGAATATCACCGTCACGAATAGGCAGCTCCTTAGGTGTAAGATTCAAACATGACTTGTCGATATAGGAGATAGGGTAGCGCATATACTGCTGCTCTATTCCTCTCATCGAATCTACCGCCCACGCATGAGCCTTGAGATAAGGATAACTCTCTGGGTGTCTACTCATAAAGTTGAGTGTGAGCGTATCGGTTCGCCACAGGCAGGCATCGCTTTCCGTAGGCATCAGCTCATACCATACACCGCGCTTGGCGTTACAAGCTACCCAATCGGTAAAGTAATGGAGCCGGGAGAGATACCCGTCAATCACTCCATCGCGATAGCGGAGAGCCTGTACGTGTTGCTCAATGGTGAGACTATCGTGTCTTTCAGCCAACCACCGAGCCACAGAGAGTTCCACAAAGGTGGTGCAATCAACCTGCAAAGTATCGACAATCAGGCGCTCCTCGCCCTCTGTCTCAAGTGTGCCGCTGACATAGGGGACACCGAGAAGACTCTCTCCCAATCGGGGAGGAGTATCTGCCACAGCCCAAAGTGTCGGGCAGAGCAAACAAACCGTCAGCATCCAATGTTTCATCTCGGGTGTAAAGATAATACAATTGCACGAATAAATTGTGCGATTGGTACATTTTTACTACTTTTGCCTCTTGATACAAACTGACAGTATGAAACGATACCTATTATATATAGCCACAACACTGCTCCTTGGAGGAAGTGTCTATGCACAAAGCAACAAGGTATATCATCCGATGATACATACTCTGCAAACTATCGTCAACGATGATTGGCTGCACGACGATGTCATCACCCTCGGCACCGACGACTGGGTGAGCATCTCGTTTGACCATTTCTCGCACGACTATCACCGTTTCATATACAAGATCGTGCACTGTAATGCCGACTGGACCCCCTCGGATCTCTTCGAGGTAGATTATATGAACGGCTTCAACGGGCAGCCCATCGAAGATTACGAGAACTCGCTCAACACTACCATGCTCTACACCCACTATTACTTCGACCTGCCCAACGATGAGGTGCAGTTCAAGGCATCGGGCAACTATAGGGTAGAGATATATCTGGATGAGGACGACACTTCCCTTTCATCCCCTGTTGCCATTGCCTGCTTCCGCATCGTAGAGCCGCGGATGGCGTTGCAGGCCACCATCACGAGCAATACCGACATCGACACAAACCTGAGTCATCAGCAAGTATCGTTCACTGTCGGATACAACACTGGCGAGGTAGTAGACCCCTCAACGGAAATCAAGCCCTACATCTATCAGAATAGCCGCACTGACAACTGTGTAGCTCTCGTCAAACCCACCTATTCCACCTCCGGCCGTCTTGAGTACACCCACAACAAGGCGCTCATCTTCCCAGCAGGCAACGAATACCGTCGCTTCGAGATTGTCAACGTGCATTATGCCACACAAGGTGTCGACAACATTCGCTTCTTTGCTCCCTACTACCATGCCACGCTCTACCCCGATGCTCCACGTCGTAACTACAGCTACGATGAAGATCACGACGGACGTTACCTCATACGCTATAACCTTGCCGACGATAGTGCCATAGAGGCCGACTATCTCTTCGTGCACTTCCGTCTCAACATGCCATATTGCACGGGAGGCAACTTCTATCTCTCGGGCGAATTCAGCTACAACAACTTCACTCCCGCTTACCAAGCCACCTACAACGAAGCCGACCAGGCCTACGAGGCCACCCTCATGCTCAAGCAGGGTGCCTACGACTTCCTTTACCTTTGGGTGCCCGACGGTACCACTGTCGGGCAAACCGCCCCGGCTGAAGGCAACTTCTATGAAGCCGAGAACGAGTATCAGGTATATATCTATCATCGCCCCTTCGGTGGCCGCTATGACCGCCTCGTGGCCACACAGCAAGTAAAATTCGCGCAAGAATAAATCGGCATGGCGAAGATTGGGGTGTCTTAAATAGTTACGGTAATGAATAAACAAACAACAAAAACACGCTGGCAGCGCTTCGTGACAGAGATGCGTTCTACTTATAAATCGATGGATACGGAGGAGACATGGGACATCTATGTGGTGCGTCCCATCGGTTTTGTGGAGGCTTGTATTTGTCGTTGGTTACATGTCCACCCTAATGCCATCACCATTGTGTCTATTGTCATCGGAGCAATGTCGGGTTATTTCTTCCTCCCTGGCAATGTGCCGATGGTGCTTGTGGGGGCGTTGTTGCTCTTTTTCGCCAATACGCTTGACAGTGCCGACGGGCAACTGGCACGTATGACGCGGCAATACACCATGCTGGGGCGTGTGCTTGACGGCTTTGCCGGCGATGTCTGGTTCTTCTCCATCTATTTGTTTATGATAATACGCATGTATGTAATGCCTATTCCTGGTACTACGATGGAGTGGGGGTGGCTGGCTGTAGTGTTGGTGGCGCTGTGCGGTCTCTTCTGTCATTCAACGCAATCGACGATTGCTGACTATTACCGCAATATACACCTGCACTTCCTGGCTGGGCGCGACTATTCCGAGTTAGTGCGTTCGGCCGATCTCACTGCCCGGCGCAGAGCCATCGACTCTTGGCGTAAATGGTTTGAGTGGATGTGGCTTTTCTTCTATGCCAGTTACACCCGTAAGCAGGAGAACTGGACTCCCCGCCTGCAGCGATTGCTCCGTGCTATCGGTGAACGTCGTGTGGCAGAACTGCCCGAGGGGTTTGTACGCGAGTTTCGTGCCTGCAGCCTGCCGCTGATGCCGATGGCCAATATCCTTACCTTCAACAGCCGCTTCTTTGTGTTGGTGTTTGCTATGCTGGTGGGTATGCCTTGCATATATCTCTTCTACGAGATGGTGGTGCTTACTGCACTCCTCTTCTATATGCGTTGGCATCATGAACGGATGTGTAACGAACTGTATGAAAAGTGGTTTGCCCATGAAGCCTAAGTATCGCAACCTCTTCTTCTTTGTCGGCATAGCGTTGCTGGTGCTGATGCTCTTCTCGCTCGATATGTCGTGGGGCGAGATTTGGAGCAACATGTGCCGTGCCGGCTATTGGCTACCGGTGAACATTGCGTTGTGGGCGGGCATATATTTGATGAATGCGGCTTCATGGTATGTCATCCTGCGTGACGACAGGCGCGTGAACATCTCCTTTCCTTATATATATAGGCTCACCGTATCGGGCTATGTGCTCAACTATGTCACTCCACTCGGCCTGCTCGGTGGCGAACCTTATCGTATCATGGAGTTGGCACCTCGTGTGGGGCGTGCTAAGGCTGCCTCGTCGGTCATCCTGTACTCGATGATGCATGTGTTCTCGCACTTCTGGTTCTGGCTGCTGGGTGTGGTGCTTTTTGTGGTGATGTATCCGGTGGATCCCGGGCTGGGCATTCTGCTGACGGTGATAGCAGCGGTGAGCCTGCTCGTCATCTATTTCTTCATGAAGGGATATCGCCGAGGATTGGTGGTGAAGACCTTCCGCTTGCTGTCACATGTGCCCTACGTCAATCGCTGGTCGGCACGTTTCTATGAGAAGAATGCTGAGGCACTGGCACGTGTGGACTCGCAGATTGCTGCCCTGCATGCCCAGCGTAAGCGTACCTTCTACCTGTCCTTGGGGCTGGAACTGCTGGCACGTATTGTCAGTAGCCTGGAGATATACTTCCTCATGCGCATACTCACTCCCGAGGTTACGGTAGTGGACAGCATACTCATCATGGCCTTCTCTTCGCTCTTCAGCAACCTGCTGTTCTTCATGCCCATGCAGATTGGAGCTCGCGAGGGCAGCATTGCCTTGGTGGCCGATCGCTTGCACCTGACTGCTGGGTACGGACTTTTTACGGGTATCCTCTGCCGCATCCGTGAACTCTGCTGGATAGTCATTGGACTTGTATTGATAAAGGTTAATGGCCGGCGGAGTACCATTTCTAAAGAATTGTAGCTATGAAACACATAAATGGGGTTATCTTCGACTACGGCGGCACGCTCGACACGAACGGCATGCATTGGTTTCACATCTTCCGCCAGGCGTATGCCCTGTATCTTCCGCAGATTACTGAAGAACGACTTCGCGAAGTATATGTCTATACCGAGCGTTACCTCGCCACCCATCGGGTGATAGAGCCTGAGGACGACTTCCTGGCAATGTTGCGCAAGAAGGTGAAGATACAGCTCTCCGAGTTAAAAACTGGAGATGGAGAGTTGAACGGCAAGATTGCCTCGTATTGCGATGCCCTCGTCCGTCGCAATATGGATGAGACCCGCAAGGTGCTTGATGCGCTTTCGGCACACTACCCCTTGGTGCTCGTCTCCAACTTCTATGGTAATATACACGCGGTACTGCACGGATATGGTATCGACGGCTATTTCAAGGAGGTGATAGAGTCTGCTGTGGTGGGCATCCGCAAGCCCGACCCGCAAATCTTCGCCCTGGGTGTTGAGGCTCTTGGGCTGCATTCCGAAGAAATCCTTGTGGTGGGCGACTCCTATGGCAAGGATATTGTTCCCGCCCATACGCTTGGTTGCCACACCGTTTGGCTCAAGGGAAGGGGGTGGAGCGATACCGACGAACCGTCGGACTGCTCGTGTGCCGACAAGGTGATAGAGAACCTGCAGGAGCTATTGTCGCTCACTGAGACAGAAGCCCGGCTGTAAAGTAAGATTCTTAAAAGAGGCTAAAAACACCCGCTCGGCAAAAGATTATGCCTTGCGCCTCGGAGATTCATAAAAAATGTTGTACCTTTGCTTGTCTAAAATGTCTTGTATTGGCTTATGGACAGCAAGGAGATACAGAAAATAAAGTTGAGGTTCGGCATTGTGGGCAATTCTGAGGAGTTTAACCGTGCCATTGATATTGCTATGCAAGTGGCTCCTACCGACTTGTCAGTATTGGTGACTGGCGAGAGCGGAGTGGGTAAGGAGCATTTCCCGCAGATTATTCATCAAAACAGTGCCCGCAAGCACAATAAGTATATCGCAGTCAATTGTGGTGCCATACCGGAAGGTACTATCGACTCTGAACTGTTTGGCCACGTGAAGGGGGCTTTTACTGGAGCTATCGATGAACGTAACGGCTACTTTGCCGAGGCTACGGGAGGCACTATCTTTCTGGATGAGATTGGCGAGTTGCCTTTGTCTACCCAGGCACGCCTGCTGCGTGTGTTGGAATCGGGCGAATTTATCAAGGTGGGCTCGTCGAAGGTTGAAAAGACCAATGTGCGTATTGTAGCGGCCACCAATGTGAACCTTGCCGAAGCAATAGTGCAGGGGAGTTTTCGTGAAGACCTCTATTATCGTCTGAACACAATTCCCATCAAGGTTCCCGCCCTGCGCGAGCGTCCGGCAGATGTGTCGTTGCTTTTCCGTAAATTTGCATCCGATGTGGCCGAACGCTATACGATACCCCCTCTGCAGCTTACCGACGGAGCCAAGCAGCTGCTTGCCGCTTATCCGTGGCCGGGCAATATCCGCCAGCTCAAGAATGTGACGGAGCAGATTTCATTGCTCTCTGAGCAGCGCGAAGTCACCGAAGAGGTACTCAGAACATATCTGCCCGAAATAAAGTCGAGCCTGCCGATGCTGGCTCGCGCAAAAGGGCAGCAGGGAAAGACCTTTGAAAACGAACGTGAAATACTCTACCAGGTGCTGTTCGATATGCGTCGAGATATGGAGGAGCTCAAACGCCAGATGAAGTCCATGATGGGAGGCGAGGTGCCCGTGACACATCATCAGGCAAGCAGCTATCCCGCTGCATCGGAAGTCTCCTTCGGAGGCCATGCGGTAACTCCTATATCCATTACGGCAAAGCACGACGACCTTGACATCCAAGATGCCGACGAATATGTCGTAGAGGAGGTGATGTCGCTTGAGAATGCCGAGAAGGAGATGATACGCAAGGCGCTGATACGCAGTCATGGCCGACGCAAACAGGCCGCACAGGAGCTGAAAATCTCGGAACGCACGCTATATCGCAAGATAAAGGAGTATAACCTTGAAAACTATTGATGCCGATGAAACATACCGGGCTATATAAAGGAATGTCATTATTGGTGATGCTGCTCGTTGTGGCGGGTTGCACCATTTCGTACAAGTTCAACGGTGCCAGTATCAATTACGACATCATCAAGACCATCTCCATCGAAAACTTCCCCAACCGTGCCGTATATCAGTGGGGACCGATGGAAGCTATGTTCAACAATGCACTGAGTGATATCTACGTCAATCAAACCAAGCTGCAGCAGGTACCCCGTGGTGGCGACTTGATGCTCTCGGGCGAGATTACCGCGTATGACCAGATCAACAAGTCCATCTCGTCAGACGGATACTCATCAATGATGCAGCTGAAGATGACGGTGAATGTGCGTTTTGAGAATGCCAAGAACCACTCAGAGGACTTCGAACGCAACTTCTCGGCCAGCCGCGAGTTTGACGCTTCGCAGCAGCTCAACGATGTGCAGGAGGAACTGGTGACACAGATTATAGATGAAATAGTAGAACAGATCTTCAATGCAACCGTGGCAAACTGGTAAGATATGGTATTAGGAGCGCTCATCAATCATCCCGAAAGGCTAAATCGCGACACGCTGTACGAGTTGCGGGCTATCGTTGCACGCTATCCCTATTTCCAGACAGCACGTCTGCTGTTGCTCAACAACCTCTACCTGCTCCACGAACCCGATTTCGGTACCGAGCTGCGTCGTTCCGTTCTCTATGTGTCCGACCGCAGAGCCCTATGCCGCCTCATAGAGGGATATATAGACCGGGTTATTCCCGCCACCGAGACCGTGATGGCCGAGGAGCCGGGCGTAGACCGCACGCTAAGTCTTATTGATGCCTTCCTTGATACCTTGCCCGAAGAGCAACGCAGTGGTTTGCCGCTTGCAACCGATGTGGTGGGAGACTATGCCACCCGTTTCCTTTCCGGTGACGATTCAGAAGAGTCCGCCGGTGGTGGCCTGGAACTGATCGACCGCTTTCTGGCAGAGAACAACAGTCAGCCCGAAGCTACTTCCGATAGCGCAGCACCGGGTGAACAACCACCCCAGTCTGCATCGGCAGAGGGCATCTCGTCCGTTGAGGACATAATGGACGAAAATGCGCTTGATGAGAGCTATTTTACCGAGACTTTGGCCAAGATTTACGTCAAACAGCACAAATATTCGCGTGCTCTTGAAATTATTCGCAGTTTATATTTGAAATATCCAGAAAAAAATGTTTACTTTGCAGACCAAATCAGATTTTTAGAAAAATTGATAATTAATAATAACTCAAAATAAAATATGTATTTACTTTGTATCGTACTTATCGTTATCGTAGCATTGCTGATGTGCGGAATTGTTTTGATTCAGAATTCTAAGGGTGGTGGCTTGGCCTCTTCCTTCGCATCGTCAAATCAGATTATGGGTGTTCGCAAGACCACCGATTTCTTGGAGAAAACCACTTGGGTGCTGTTTGGCTGCATCGTTGTTCTCTGCTGGATATCTTCTTTCACCTTGCCTTCTCGCGTAGAGGTAGGCCACGACAGTGTTCTTTTGGAGAATGCAGTGAACACCAACAACGAAAATGCTGCTACATTGCCCGGCTTTGATGCTCCTGCTACAGAGGCAACAGAGGCTCCTGCTACAGAGTCAGCAAACTAAGAGCAAAAAAATGATTACAGAGAATGGTCGTCCCGCAAGGGACGGCCATTTTTCTTTTCCATTAATATATCCTGTCATTGGCTGGCATTTCTTATTCTCAACTTCATTCAATTCTCTGCCGCAGCTTATTGGTGTTTTTCCCTTTCGTCGAGGCGTAACCCGGTTACGGTTGCGGAGGCTCTGATTTTTATCATCACTGATGACCGGGCTTGGTCTTCAGTGATGGCAAGTGTTGGCCGTCAGTGACTATGGAAAATGGTCACAAATGCAGTTTCAGCGTTTTTTCCAGAACGAAGTGGTGAACATGAGCAGGATGGTGAAGAGTTCGAGACGGCCTACAAGCATAAGGAAAGAACTGAACCATTTGGCAGCAGCAGGCATCGCGCTCCATGAGTAGGCAGGGCCAAAGGCTCCCAAAGCAGGGCCTACGTTGCCGATGCTGCTTACCGAGACTCCATAGGCTTCGATAAAGTTGAGTCCCATGATCATAAGTACGAACCAGCCGATGAAAATTAGAAGGAAATAAAGGCAGGAAAAGGTCAGTACGGTTGCTTGTGTGCTGGTACTGATGGTGTTGCCATCCATGCGCACGGGTATCACGGCATTTGGGTGGAGGATACGACGGAATTCTCCGCGTATGCTCTTGGCAAGTATGGCCACGCGGCCACACTTCATGGCACCGGTAGACGAACCGCCACAGGCTCCGCAGTACATCGCAAAGCAGAGCAGCATCCATAGGTAGGGAGGCCATTGCATATAGTCGGCTGTAGCATAGCCGGTAGTAGTCTGCAAAGACACAACCTGGAATATAGACAAACGGAAGGCCTCCTCTATGTCCATATCTCCTTGAAGCAGTAGCCCGATAGTGATGGCGAGCGTGAAGCCCAACACGGTGAAGAGATATACACGGAATTCAGTGTTGCGATAGAGGTCACGCACCTTTCCTCTGAACAGCAGCAGAAACAACAAGGTATAGTTGATGCCGCTGAGAAACATGAACAGGGTAAGCACATATTCTATTTGGGGAGAGGAAAATGCCTCTACGCTGGCTTGGCGGGTAGAGAATCCGCCGGTACTTGTTGTCGTAAATGCATGATTGATGGCATCGAACCATCCCATACCACATACCTTGAGAGATACGGCACAGGATAGTGTGAGCAGTATATATATGGCAAATATCCAGCGTGAGCCTATAGTAACACGGGAGTGTACCTTACGTTGACTGACACCTGTGGATTCGGCTGCAAAGAGCTGTACCTTGTCGATGCCGAACATAGGCAATATAGCTACTGTGAAGAATACGATACCCAGACCGCCCAGCCATTGCGTCAGGCTACGCCAGAGAAGTAGTGCGTGGGGTTGGTTTTCAATGTCGTCGAGTATGGAGGCTCCCGTGGTGGTAAAACCCGACATCGATTCGAAGAAAGCATCGGTGAAACTCGGAAGATGCCCGCCAAGCCAATAGGGAAGACTGCCGAAGAAGGCGAAAGCTATCCAACAGACAGTGATAGTGATGTAGCTGTCGCGACGGGAGAACTCTCCCTTGCTACCTTTCCCGATGATGCAGCACCATAGTCCCACAAGTGTGGTAGACAATGCCGAAACGAGGAATCCGAACAAGGCATTTCCCGTCAAGAATGGTGACACCACACCAAAGAGGAAGAAGACACCTGCAAGCAGCAGCAACAGCGAGCCTATGATACGAAATATGGTCTTGGGGTGAATCATGGCTAATTAAAATATTTCTCTATTCGCTTGATCATTGATGCGAGGCAGAATACCACGACATGGTCGCCTGCCTGTATCTGTGTAGTTCCGGTGACGAGGACTCCCTCACCATTGCGTACGAGTCCACCGATGGTGACTCCCTTGGGCAGGCTGATGTCCTTGACTTGCGAGCGGGTGATGCGTGCACCCTCCTTGACAATGAATTCGGCCACGTCGGCATTGGCGAAGGTGAGACACTTGACATTCGATACGTCCGCATCGAGCAGCAGCTGGTATATGTAGCTGGCGGTAATCTTCTTCTTGTTGATGACGGAACCGATGTCGAGGCTTTCGGCCATGCTGATGTAGTCGATATTCTCTACCTCGGCGATGGTCTTGAACACGCCCATGCGCTTGGCCGACAGGCAAGCAAGGATGTTAGTTTCGGCACTGTCGGTGAGTGCCACGAAGGCATCTATGTTGTCGATACCCTCTTCGGTGAGCAATTCGTGGTCGCGCCCGTCGCCATTGATCACCATCACGTTGTCATTCACCATCTCTGTGAGCCAATGGCATCGGTTGAGATCACTTTCGATGATTTTGAGACTCATGTCATTGCTGATGAGCTGGGCACTGCGTACAGCTATGCGGCTGCCTCCCATGATCATGACGTTGCGTATGGACTCGTATTCGTCTTTGCCCGTAATGTGGCGTATGTAGGGGAGCGATCGCTTGGTGGTCATGAAATATACCAGGTCACCAGCCTTGAGCTCGTCGGGTCCACTGGGGATGATGGTCTCGCTTTGCCGCTTGATGGCAACGATATGGTAAGGTTGCTCTTTCTTGAGCTGGAAGATGGGGGTGTCGAGTATGAGTGCGTTGTCGCGTAACTTGACACCCAAGACAACGAGAGCCCCTCCGCTGAACTCCCACCATTGGCGTATCCAACTCAGGTGAAGACTGTCGGCAATCTCCTTGGCAGCCAGCATCTCGGGGTATATGAGGGCGTTGATGCCCAATCCCTCGAAGAACTCCTTGTTCTTGGGTTGCAGGTATTCGTAGTTGTCGATACGTGCTACGGTCTTCTTGGCTCCCAGGGAGTGGGCGAGCATGCAGGAGGTGATATTGGTGCTCTCTTCGGGTGTGACAGCCACGAAGAGGTCGGCATCGGCGATGCCGGCATCCTTGAGGCTCCCGATAGAGGTGGGGCGGGCAGCGATGGTCATGAGGTCGAAGTTTGAGTCGAGGTTGGCCAACCGCTCTTCGCTGGCATCTATGAGCACGATGTCGTGCTGCTCGTCGGAGAGCATCTTTGCGAGGTGTGTGCCTACGGCTCCTGCGCCGGCGATGATGATTCTCATTGTATGGTAGTCTTTTTTATTGTATTACGATTCTCGGAGAACTCTGAGCACTCGGAGAACCTCATCATTCATCATTCTACATTCACCCTCTTCTCCATCTCCTTCGCGATGCTCTCGGCATCGATTCCGCACAGACGGCATAGTTCGGGCACCGAGCCATGCTCGACAAACTCGTCGGGAAGTCCCATGCGATGGATGTCGGGACGGTAGCCATTGTCGGCCATGAATTCCAGTACGGCACTGCCAAGACCGCCCTTGATGACACCGTTCTCGAGGGTGATGATATGCTTGAACTTGCGGCCCACCTCGTGGAGTATCTCCTCGTCGATGGGTTTGAGGAAGCGCATGTCGTAGTGGGCAACACTGATGCCCCTGGCAGCAACACGTTCAATGGCCTCAGCAGCAAGATTTCCTATCGAGCCTATGCTGAGGATGGCAATGTCGTCGCCATCGTGTAGCTTGCGTCCCTTGCCTATGGGCAGCTCCTCGAAGGGGCAGTGCCAGTCGACCAGCTTGCCACGTCCACGGGGATAGCGTATGGCAAAGGGTCCCTTGTCGGGCAGCTGTGCTGTGTACATCAGGTTGCGCAACTCATGCTCGTCGTAGGGTGCAGCAATGGTGAGATTGGGAATGGGGCGCAAGAAGGCAAGGTCGAAGGCACCGTGGTGCGTAGGACCATCTTCGCCTACCAGTCCGCCACGGTCGATGCAGAACACCACGTTGAGACGCTGTATGGCTACGTCGTGTATGATGTTGTCGTAGGCACGCTGAAGGAACGAAGAGTAGATGTTGCAGAAGGGGACGAGCCCATCTTTGGCCATACCGCCCGAGAAGGTCACGGCATGCCCTTCGGCAATGCCTACGTCGAAGCAGCGGCAGGGAAGCTTTTCCATCATGATGTTGAGCGAGCAACCTGTAGGCATGGCAGGTGTGACCCCCACGATACGCTTGTTTTGCTTGGCCAGCTCCAGCACGGTATGTCCGAACACGTCCTGGAAACGTGGCGGCTTGCCCTCTTCATCGGTCTCGAAGCGTTCGCCGGTCTCGGCATCGAAGAGCCCTGGTGCATGCCACTGTGTGGGGTCTTCCTCGGCCGAGGCAAAGCCTCTGCCCTTGGTGGTGTGTATGTGCAGCATCTTGGGGCCGTGCATATCCTTGATGGTGCGCAGGGCGCGTACGAGCTCTATGACATCGTGCCCGTCGACGGGACCGAAGTAGCGTATGTTCATCCCCTCGAAGATGTTCTGCTGCTTGGTAAGGAGCGATTTTACACTATTGTTGAATCGGATGAGCCGCTCACGCCCGCCATTCTTCATCAAGCCCAGCTTATGCAGCACTTTGGCAAAGCGGTAGCGCCACTTGTTGTAGCTGGGTGTGGTGGTGAGGTTGAGCAGGTATTGCTTGAATCCGCCCACCGAGCGGTCGATGGACATCTTGTTGTCATTGAGGATGATGAGCATGTCGTTGTCGCTCTCCGATACGTTGTTGAGACCCTCGAAAGCCAGTCCACCGCTCATGGCACCGTCACCGATGATGGCCACTACACGGCGTCGGCCGTCGCCCAACGTCTTGGCTGCCACGGCCATGCCGAGGGCCGCCGAGATGGAGTTCGATGCATGGCCACAGGTGAAGGTGTCATATTCACTTTCGTCAGGGGAGGGGAACGGTTTCAGCCCCTTGTATTGGCGGTTGGTGTGAAACTGTTCGCGTCGTCCTGTGAGTATCTTGTGGGCATACGCCTGATGCCCCACGTCCCATACCAGCCGGTCGTTGGGTGTATTGTATACGTAGTGAAGCGCTACGGTGAGTTCGATGACGCCAAGGGTGGAGCCAAAGTGTCCGGGATTGTGCGATAGTTCGTCGATGATGAACTGGCGCAGTTCGTTGCACAACTGGGGCAGTTGGCTCAGCTTCAGCCGCCGCAAATCATCGGGAGACTGTATCGTGCTCAGTATGTTCTTACACGTTTCTTTTCCCATACTTATATATAATTAGGACAAAATTAGTGCAAGGTGAGAGAAAAAACAAATCTCAACGAGCGAAAACAGAGAAAATGCTTGTATTTTCTTTGTTGAGTGAGGCAGAAATTCAACAAAGTTAAATTTATTTGAGCATTTTTCCGTGTTCCCTGTGTGAGACATTAATCTTTGCGTGAGAAAAAATAGGCAAAGATATAGCCTTCCCGCATATCCACCAACGGATGTCCAGCTGCTACCGCCTGTCCGCGGACGGCTCACGGCAACGGATTTTCCCCTTGTAAAGGAGGCGATATTTGTTTCATCGCGATAAAACAAAATTTTCTTCGCGTAGAAACAAAATTTTCTTCGTGAAGGGCGGTTTTGTTTCAATGGCTGCTTTTGTCCGGCATTATGTCACAGGTGCGCCCGCCTATTGCCGCAGGGGCAGCCTTAACTTACGGTACGCCGAAGCGTAAGTTAACGTGAGTTCGTGTCTTTATGACTTTGTCAAGAAGATACTTTGCGCTCGCTGCAAAAAATATCGAAGCAAGCTTGATATTTCTCGCTCGTTTATTCGTATCTTTGCAAAGTCGAGAAGAAAAACGCTCGCGCACCTATATACGATATATGCAGTTCACTACCCCCACCGACATACAACCGCTCAGCAGGCGCATCGGGCACGATGCACGCTTGCTGGTTGTGGGTTCCTGCTTTGCCGAGCACATGGGTGCCCGGCTGCAGCAGATGAAGTGGCGTGTCGTGGTCAATCCCTTCGGTACGCTCTATAACCCGCTCTCCATTGCCGAGGCGCTGGGGAGGTTGCTCGACGGACATCGCTACGATGAGGATGAGCTGGTGGAGTTCCCCGACGGGGGGTGGAACACGTGGTTGCACCATAGCCGCTACTCGTGCCCCGACAGGAGGGAGGCGCTCGATGCCATCAACGGAACCATGGCGACAGCAGCTGGGATGCTCGCGCAGGGAGACTGGTTAGTGGTGACGCTGGGTACGGCCTGGGTATATCGCCTGAAAGACGATGGTAGGGTGGTGGGCAATTGCCACAAGGTGCCCGAACGGGAGTTCGTCCGTCAGCGGCTCTCGGTGGAGGAGATCGTGGAGACGTATGTCGTGCTGCTCGATCGGCTGTGGAGGGTCAATCCCCGGATGCGGGTGCTGTTTACCGTCAGCCCCGTACGCCACCTGAAAGATGGCTTGCACGGCAACCAACTGAGCAAGGCCACGCTGCTGCTGGTCATCGACGAGCTGTGCCGCAGGGTACCGGAACGGTGTGTCTACTTCCCAGCCTACGAGATGGTGATGGATGAGTTGCGCGACTATCGCTTCTATGCCGAGGATATGGCCCATCCTTCGAAGCAGGCCGTCGATTATGTATGGGAACGCTTCGTGGAGCATTGCACCGATGAGGCTTCGCATGCCTTCATGGCCGAATGGAGCAAGGTGTGCAGGGCGCTGGAGCATCGGCCCTTCCAGCCTGAATCGGAGAAATACCATGAGTTTGTGCGTCAAAATTTGTTAAAGATAACGGCTCTCAAGGAAAAATTCCCTTACTTAGAGGTTCAAAACGAAATAGACTTATGTCATACGCTGTTGAAGAAATCGCTCGGCTGATAGGAGCCGACTGCATAGGCACGGCCGAAGGTACCGTGAAATGGCTGCTCACTGACAGCCGTTCGCTGGGCTTCCCCGAAGAGACACTCTTTTTTGCCCTCGTCACCAAACGTGGCAACGGGCACCGCTACATCGATGACCTCTACGCACGTGGCGTGAGACGCTTCGTGGTGTCGGCACTCCCTACTGAGGAGCAACGCAAACAGATGCCCGAGGCCTGCTTCCTCGTGGTACCCGACACGTTATCAGCCCTACAGTTGCTGGGCAAACAGCATCGCGCACGGTTCGACATTCCCGTAGTGGGTATCACCGGTAGCAATGGCAAGACCGTGGTGAAAGAATGGCTGGCCCAACTGCTCAGTCCCGACCACCATGTGGCACGCTCGCCACGCAGCTACAACTCACAGATAGGCGTCCCTCTCTCGGTATGGCAGATTGACAGCAACACTGAGGTGGCTCTCATAGAAGCGGGTATCTCGCGCATGAATGAAATGAAGCGGCTCAAGCCCATCATCGCCCCCACCATAGGCGTGCTCACCAACATCGGTGGAGCGCATCAGGAGAACTTCCTCTCGCTGCAGAGCAAGTGCGTCGAGAAGCTTTCTCTATTCCGCGACTGCGAGGTGCTTATCTATAACGGCGATGACCCCGAGGTGTGCGAATGCGTTGACCGCACCCTGCCCTCAGCCCGTGAGATAGCTTGGTCGTGCCACGACTCCGACAAGCCTCTCTACATCTCGTCGGTGCAGAAGACCGACACCGATACCACCATCGAGTATTGCTTCCTCGGTTTCCAGGGCAGTTACACCATCCCCTTCACCGACGATGCCTCCATAGAAAACTCGCTACACTGTCTCGCCGTGTGTCTCTACCTGCGTATGCGTCCCGAGCAGATAGCCCAACGCATGCCCCGGCTCGAACCCGTAGCCATGCGGCTCGAAGTGAGGGAGGGGAAGAACGGGTGTACGCTCATCAACGATTCGTACAACTCTGACATCGCCTCGTTGGACATCGCCCTCGACTTTATGGCCCGCCGTCCCGAACGCGAGGGGCGCGACCGTGTGCTTATCCTCTCAGACCTGCTGCAGACGGGGCAAGACGCCCGCACACTCTACCGCAAGGTGGCCGAACGTGTAGAGAGCCGCGGTATTGACCGCATCATAGGCATCGGCCCGGGGCTTACGGCATCGGCGGCACGCTTCACCATCGCCAAGTCATTCTACACCACCACTGAGGAGTTTCTTCAATCAGAAGAGGTGCAGCGGCTACACCGCTCACTCATATTGGTCAAGGGCTCACGCAGCTTCGGCTTCGACCGTATCGCCGAGCAGCTCACCCTCAAGGTACACGAGACCACCCTCGAGATAGACCTTGGTGCCATGATTGACAACCTCAACTACTACCGCAGCCTGATGGCTTCCTCGGTGAAGACCGTATGTATGGTCAAGGCATTCGCTTACGGAGCAGGATTCTACGAGATAGCCAAAACCCTGCAGGACCATCGTGTAGACTACCTTGCCGTAGCTGTGGCCGATGAGGGAGAGCAGCTTCGTAAAGCAGGGATTACCGCCAGCATACTCGTGATGAACCCCGAGTTGACGGCTTTCAAGACCCTCTTCGAAAACAATCTCGAACCGGAGATATACAGCTTCACTCTACTGGAAGAGATGATTCGCGCTTGTGAGCGCGAGGGTTACCTGCACTATCCCATACACATCAAGATAGATACTGGCATGAGTCGCCTCGGCTTCCGCCCCGATGAAATGCCCCAGCTCATCAAGCGCCTTGCCGGACAGAACGCTGTAGTGCCCCGCTCTGTGTTTTCACACTTTGCAGGCAGCGACAGTAGCGAGTTCGACGCTTTCACTCACCTGCAGGCTGCCCGCTTTGATGAAGCATCCACAGCCCTGCAGGCCGCCTTCCCGCACAAGATACTGCGCCATATATGCAACTCGGCAGCCATAGAACGCTTCCCCGAATATCATCATGACATGGTGCGCCTCGGCCTCGGCCTCTACGGCATCAGCCCTGTAGGCGACCGTCTGCTGCACCCCATCAGCACCCTCAAGAGTACCATACTGCAGATACACGACGTACCCGAGACGGAAACCGTGGGCTATAGCCGCCGAGGGCAGTTGGTGCGCCCCTCACGTATCGCCTCCATCCCCATAGGCTATGCCGACGGGCTCAACCGTCGTCTTGGCAACGGGCACGGCTACTGCATCATCAATGGCTATCAGGCTGCCTATGTGGGCAACATCTGCATGGATGTATGCATGGTGGATGTCACCGACATACCTTGCCGCGAGGGTGACAGCGTAGAGATATTCGGTTCCGAGTTGCCGGTAACACAGCTTGCCGAGTGGCTCGGCACCATCCCCTATGAGGTGATGACCGGCATCTCTACCCGTGTGAAGAGAGTATATACCGTGGAGAGTTGAAAATTGGAACTTCATAGTCTTTTGGATTCTTCGAGAAGACGTGTCAGGCACCATAAAGGCACAGTCGAGCAATGAGGCTCATGCTATTGGCCGCATGAGCTTGCGAGGAGCCAATGTCGGTAGTTGTTGCACCGATAATTTGCATTTATGGAGAAAAGTCCTTACATTTGTCCGATAAAGTTGCGAGCAAACATTAAATCATTAAATATTTAAAAGAAAACTATGAGCAATCAAAACGTAAAGGCAAAGATGACCAACTATCGTTGGGTCGTTTGCGCAATGCTGTTCTTTGCGACCACGGTCAACTACCTCGACCGTCAGGTCTTGTCACTCACCTTCGAGGACTTTATCCGTCCCGAGTTCCATTGGACAGACTCAGACTATGGTAACATCACCGGTATCTTCTCACTCTTCTATGCTATCGCCATGCTCTTCGCAGGCAAGTTCGTTGACTGGATGGGCACCAAGAAAGGATATATGTGGGCCATCGGTGTATGGTCGTTCGGTGCTTGTATCCACGCTCTGTGCGGTATCATAACAGAGGGCTTTGTAGGTCTTCCCAATGCAGAAGCTATGCGTCTGGCCTCTGATGCCGAACTGGTAGCACGTATCGCCCTCATCAGTTCCACCCTGTTCATCATTGCACGCTGCGTGCTGGCTCTTGGTGAGGCCGGTAACTTCCCCGCTGCCAACAAGGCCGTAGCCGAGTACTTCCCCAAACGCGACCGTGCCTTTGCCACCTCAATCTTCAATGCTGGTAGCACCATCGGTGCCCTCATTGCTCCCTTCTGCATTCCTCCTTTGGCAGCCAAGTGGGGTTGGGAGGCATCGTTCATCATCATCGGTGGACTCGGTTTCATTTGGATGGGCTTCTGGCAATTCCTTTATAAGGCTCCCGAAAAGAATTCGGCTGTAAACAAGGCCGAGTTGGCCTATATTCTCTCTGATGACGCTACTGAGGAAGCTGCTCCCGCCATTGAACCCGAGGAGGCCGGTAAGAAGGTATCGCTTTGGGGCTGCTTCAAGTATCGTCAGACCTGGTCGTTCATCGTGGGCAAGTTTATGACTGATGGCGTATGGTGGTTCTTCCTCTTTTGGATGCCTTCATACCTGAAGACCACTTACGGCTTGGCTTCTACCGATCCTAAGTTCCAGTGGGCGCTCGGCTTGCTCTACCTTATCGTGATGATTTCTATCCTTGGAGGCTATCTGCCCACACTCTTCATCGACAAGAAGAAGATGGATCCCTACGCAGGTCGTATGCTTTCTATGCTCATTTTCGCCTTCTTCCCGCTCGTGGCATTGGCAGCACAACCCTTGGCCCACGTGTCAATGTGGTGGCCGGTAGTGCTCATCGGTGTGGCCGGTGCTGCCCACCAGGCTTGGAGTGCTAATCTTTTCTCTACCATCGGCGACATGTTCCCCAAAAGCATGATTGCTACCATCACCGGTATTGGCGGTATGGCAGGTGGTATCGGTTCGTTCCTCATCCAGAAAAGCGCCGGTGCACTCTTCGATTACAGTGCAGCTACAGGCCTTGAACTCTTCGGCTACACCGGTAAGGAAGCCGGCTATATGATTATGTTCACCTTCTGCGGCGTTGCCTACCTCATTGGTTGGATTATCATGAAGGTACTCGTTCCGCGCTACAAGAAGATTGAACTTTAAGAAAACGGAACTATAACGTAAAGTTCAGGAGGCAGATGTGGATCATCACATCTGCCTTTTTGTCGGTAAAACACCTGCTTTCTGTAAATATTTGCATATAGCCAATTGCCAATTGTCAATTAAGTATTACTTTTGCATCGTTATTGACAGAACTATTGACCTAAAAAATACTTTTTATTATGGCATATATTAGTGATGACAGACGCAAGGTGACCACTCATCGTTTGTCAGAGATGAAGCAACGGGGCGAGAAGATTTCAATGCTTACCTCGTATGACTATACGATGGCCTCACTCGTCGACCGTGCAGGAATTGATGTAATACTCGTGGGAGACTCGGCTTCCAATGTCATGGCTGGCAATGTGACTACCCTGCCCATAACCCTTGACCAGATGATCTATCATGGCAAGTCGGTGGTGAAGGCTGTTCAGCGTGCCCTCGTGGTGGTAGACATGCCCTTCGGTACTTACCAAGCAAGCGACATCGAAGCTGTAAACAATGCTATTCAGATGATGAAAATCACCCATGCGGATGCCCTCAAACTTGAAGGCGGTGAAGAGATACTCCCTTCGGTGAAACGTATTCTTGCGGCAGGTATCCCCGTGATGGGGCATCTGGGACTGATGCCGCAGTCGATCAATAAATTCGGAACCTATACCGTACGTGCAAAGGGTAATGAAGAGGCCGAAAAGCTCATTCGCGATGCGCATCTGCTGGAAGAGGCTGGATGCTTTGCCGTAGTGCTGGAAAAGATTCCCGCCACACTGGCTACCCGCGTTGCTTCGGAACTCACCATCCCCGTCATCGGCATTGGTGCCGGGGGCGGTGTTGACGGACAAGTACTCGTAGTGAGCGACATGCTGGGTATGACCAATGACTTCAGTCCCCGCTTCCTCCGCCGCTATGCAGACCTCTTCTCCATAGTCACCGAAGCCGTAGGCCACTACGTAGAAGACGTGAAGAGTGGGGACTTCCCCAACGAGAAGGAGCAGTACTGACTAAAGTAAACTCGCATTGTTTTCGTTAAGTCAAAAAAATGCAGTATCTTTGCACCTTGAAACATAACGTTGAAAGAAATGAACGTATTGGAACTTAGTGAACAAGAGATTATCAGACGCAACAGTCTGACTGAATTGCGTGCCATGGGTGTTGAGCCCTATCCTGCCGCAGAGTATGTGACCAACGCTTTTTCTACCGATATAAAAGAGGAGTTCAAGGACGAGGACGAGCCTCGCCAAGTATCTATTGCCGGTCGTCTGATGAGTCGCCGCGTGATGGGCAAGGCTTCGTTCGTGGAGTTGCAGGACTCTAAGGGTCGTATCCAGGTGTATATTACCCGCGATGACATCTGCCCCGAGGAGAACAAGGATATGTACAATGTCGTGTTCAAACGCCTGCTCGATATCGGTGATTTTATCGGCATCGAGGGAGTGGTATTCCGCACTCAGATGGGCGAAATCAGCGTACATGCCCACAAACTCACTGTATTGTCAAAGAGCATCCGCCCACTTCCTATAGTGAAGTACAAGGATGGCGTGGCTTACGACAAGTTCGATGACCCCGAGCTACGTTACCGCCAGCGCTACGTCGACCTCGTGGTGAACGATGGTGTGAAGGATATCTTCATCAAGCGTAACAAGGTATACACTTCTATGCGCGAGTTCTTCAACTCACGTGGATATATGGAGGTGGAGACTCCCGTATTGCAGTCTATCCCTGGTGGAGCGGCAGCACGCCCCTTCATCACTCACCATAATGCATTGGATATTCCCTTGTACTTGCGTATTGCCAACGAACTCTACCTGAAGCGCCTTATCGTAGGTGGCTTTGAGGGAGTGTATGAGTTCTCCAAGAACTTCCGCAACGAGGGTATGGATCGTACCCACAACCCCGAGTTCACCTGTATGGAGATTTACGTCTCTTACAAGGACTATAATTGGATGATGGCATTCACCGAGCAGATGCTTGAGAAGATTTGTCTCGACGTGAACGGTACTACCGAAGTGCAGGTGGGCGACAATGTCATCAGCTTCAAGGCTCCCTTTGCACGCCGCACCATGACAGAGGCTATCAAGGAGTTCACCGGAGTGGACATTACTGGTATGGATGAGGCTCAGTTGCGTGCCGTATGCAAGGAACTGGGTGTAGAGACCGATGAGACTATGGGTAAGGGTAAACTCATTGACGAGATCTTCGGCGAGAAGTGCGAGGGCAACTACATACAGCCAACCTTCATCACCGATTATCCCATCGAGATGTCTCCCCTCTGCAAGCGCCACCGCGAGAACCCCGAGCTCACCGAGCGTTTCGAACTCATGGTCAACGGTAAGGAGCTGTGCAACGCCTATAGCGAGCTCAACGACCCCATCGACCAGCTGGAACGCTTCCAGGAGCAGTTGCGCCTGAGCGAGAAGGGCGATGATGAGGCTATGTTTATTGACAATGACTTCGTGCGTGCCCTCGAGTACGGTATGCCACCCACCTCGGGTATGGGTATCGGTATGGATCGTCTCGTAATGCTCATGACGGGTCAGCAAACTATTCAGGAGGTGCTCTTCTTCCCGCAGATGCGTCCAGAGAAGAAGGCTCCGAAGGATCCCGCAGCCAAGTACGTGGAGATAGGTGTTCCCGAAGAATGGGTGCCTCTGATTCAAAAGGCAGGCTATAAACTTGTAGCCGACATGCAGGGCATCAACCCCCAGAAGGTACACATGGATATCTGTGGCGTAAACAAGAAGTATAAGCTCGACCTCAAGAATCCTACCGTGGATGAGGTGGTAGCTTGGATTGAAAAAATTGGATAATGAGTTTTCCCCAAGGTAAAGTCGCAATTATGGGTGGTGGCAGTTGGGCAACTGCCATTGCCAAGATGATTCTCAACAACGAGGACTCTATCAACTGGTACATGCGCCGTGACGATCGCATTGCGGATTTCAAGCGCACGGGACACAACCCTGGCTATTTGTCGTCAGTACATTTTGACGTGAACCGTATTAATTTCTCGTCAGACATTAATCAAGTAATCAAAGATAGCGATGTTTTGGTGTTCGTCACTCCGTCGCCCTACCTTAAGTCACACCTCAAGAAGGTGAAGACCAAGCTGCACGACAAGTTTGTGGTGACTGCCATCAAGGGTATCGTGCCTGAGGAGAATATGCTTGTGTCAGACTATTTCCACAAGGAATTCCACGTGCCGTACGATAGCATCGCTGTCATTGCAGGTCCGTGTCATGCAGAGGAAATCGCACTTGAGCGCCTGTCGTACCTCACTGTTGGATGCAGTGACCGCAACAACGCGCTCAGCTTTGCGCAGAAACTTAACAGTTCCTACGTAAAGACCACTGTGAGCGACGATGTTACGGGTATTGAGTACAGTTCCGTGTTGAAGAATGTATATGCCATTGCAGCAGGTATTTGCAGCGGTTTGAAATATGGTGACAACTTCCAGGCTGTGCTCATGAGCAATGCTCTGGTGGAGATGTCGCGCTTCATTGACTTCGTGCATCCGCTCAAGCGTGTAGTAAGCGAGTCGGTATACATGGGCGACCTCTTGGTGACAGGCTATTCGAACTTTAGCCGCAACCGTGTGTTTGGCTCTATGATTGGCAAGGGCTACTCCGTGAAGAGCGCACAGCTCGAGATGGAAATGGTGGCCGAAGGCTACTACGGTACCAAGTGCATCAAGGAGATTAACCGCAAATACCACGTCAACATGCCTATCCTTGATGCCGTGTACAACATCCTCTACGAGCGCATCTCGCCCGTGATTGAAATCAAACTGCTCACGGATTCGATAAGATAATAATATAATAAAATAAATAAGATGAAAAATATTGCATTGAACATTGATAAGACCGCAGGTTTTATCGCTGAAGGTGCCGTAAAGGCATACGCACCCCAGGTGCAGGAAGCATTGGAAATGCTCGAGAAGGGCACTGGTCTCGGTAACGACTTTTTGGGCTGGCTTCACCTCCCCTCAAGCATCACTGAGGAGCACTTGAACGATATTCAAGAGACCGCAAACACTTTACGTGAACTGTGCGACGTAGTCGTAGTAGCCGGTATCGGTGGTAGCTACCTTGGTGCACGTGCCGTGATTGAGGCGCTCAGTAACAACTTCCACAGCTACCTCAAGAGCGACAGTCCCTCCATCATCTATGCAGGCCACAACATCAGTGAGGATTACCTGTTTGAGCTCACCGAGTTCCTCAAGGACAAGAAGTTTGGTGTCATCAACATCTCTAAGTCTGGTACCACTACCGAGACTGCTCTCGCCTTCCGTCTGCTCAAGAAGCAGTGCGAGGACCAACGCGGTATCGACGTTGCCCGTAAGGTTATCGTGGCTGTTACCGATGCCAAGCGTGGTGCTGCTCGCACTACGGCCGACAACGAAGGCTACAAGAGCTTCATCATCCCCGACAATGTGGGTGGCCGCTTCTCTGTGCTCACTCCCGTAGGCTTGCTGCCTATCGCCATTGCCGGATACGACATCAAGGCGCTCGTGAAGGGTGCGGCCGATATGGAGGCTGCTACAGCTCCCGAGGTACCCTTCGAGGAGAACATCGCTGCCGTATACGCTGCTACCCGCAACGCCCTCTATGCCGATGGTAAGAAGATTGAGATTCTCGTCAACTACCAGCCCAAGCTGCACTACGTGTCAGAGTGGTGGAAGCAACTCTACGGTGAGTCTGAGGGTAAGGATGGCAAGGGTATCTTCCCCGCATCGGTAGACTTCTCTACCGATCTGCACTCTATGGGTCAATGGATCCAGCAGGGCGAGCGCACCATCTTCGAGACCGTCATCTCTGTAGAGAACACCAAGTACAGCCTTATCGTGCCTGCTGATGAGAAGAACCTTGACGGACTCAACTTCCTCGCTGGTAAGCATGTGGATGAGGTGAACAAGATGGCCGAGCTCGGTACACTCCTCGCACATGTCGATGGTGGTGTTCCCAATCTCCGCATCGTTATGCCTATGCTTGACGAGTACTACATCGGTCAGCTGCTCTACTTCTTCGAGAAGGGTTGCGGCATCAGTGGCTATGTACTTGGCGTGAACCCCTTCAACCAGCCCGGTGTAGAGGACTACAAGCGCAATATGTTTGCCCTCCTCGGCAAGCCTGGCTACGAAGAGGAGTCAAAGGCTATTCAGGCACGTTTGGGATAACAACTTGGAAGACCTGTACTTTTCTGGAATGTCCAAGAATACTATAGCATAACATGCTACAACAATCTGTAACAGATACCACGAAGGCGCAAGGGTTTCCCCAGCGCCTTCGTGCCGTTCTCTTCGATATGGACGGTGTGCTCTACGACTCCATGCCCTCGCATGCCAAGGCCTGGCACCGAGCCATGGCCCACTTCGGCTACGACCTCCCCGAGCAGGAGGCCTACATGCACGAGGGGCGCACGGGAGCATCGACAATCAATATCGTGAGCCGTCGCCAGCGTGGAGTGGAGGAGAGCGAAGAGCGCATACAGGAGATCTATCGCGTCAAATCGCAGTTCTTCAATGAGTATCCGCCTGCCGAGCCTATGCCCGGAGCATTGGAGCTGTTGCGCAAGTTGCAGGCACAGGGGCTCAAGATTCTCATTGTCACCGGCTCGGGACAGACCTCTCTGCTCGACCGGCTCAACCACCACTTTCCCGGTGTCTTCTGTCGTGAACTGATGGTCACCGCCTTCGATGTCAAGCACGGCAAGCCCGACCCCGAGCCCTATCTCATGGGCTTGCAGAAGGGTGGCCTCTGTGCCGAGGAGTGTGTCGTGGTGGAGAATGCTCCGCTCGGCGTACGTGCCGCCAAGGCAGCCGGTATCTTCACCGTCGCCGTGAATACGGGTCCTCTACCTGACAGTGCCCTTGCCGATGAAGGGGCCGACCTCCTGTTTCCCTCCATGCAGGCACTATGTGATGCATGGGAGGAGCTATTCCTTTAGAATCGAGTTTTCTTCTAAGACACCCCCGCAGGATATCCTGCGGGGGTGTCTTTTTTTTGAAGTATTCTCCTTGTTACATCATAAGGCAGTCATCCTGCATGGGAACACCTTGTGAGAATGCATAAAAAACAGTTAAGAAGTTTTATATCTGAGAAAAAAGCCGTTACTTTGCGGTCAAATAAAAAAACTTATAAGGCATGAGAAGATTTACCCTACTGACAACCACCTTGCTATGTGCAGCCGCTCTTATGGCTCAATCTACCACTCCCATCATCCGCTCTGGTTCCGAGGAGTATTATGAGTATGGCTCTGACGGCTGGATCAAGATGATTACTTTGCAGAAAACGTATGACACCAACGGCTATCTGTATCAGCAGATAAAGACGGAAGACGGCAACAGCGAACGCCGTACCTATACACATGACTTAGACGGGAAGCAGACAAGCGTTGTCATCGAATACGACCCGGAGGGGTGGGGCGAGTACCAACCTTCAGAGAAGACTACCGATGTCTACGACCCCATCGCCAAGGAGTTCAATGTAGAACATGTCAAATATATCTGGGATCAGGTGGAGCAGGATTGGGTGATGACCGACGGTAGCAACTTCCGTGATGTGGAGCGCAATGCTGAAGGTAACATTACCTCCATCATCATCAAGTCGTACTTCACGCATGTGGCAGCCATCGTGCCGCACACGAAGATACTCGTCACCTACAATGCCGAGGGCAAGGCCGACAGCTATTCCATACAGTCGGCTTCAGACCACGATGCCAAGACGGGGGTTACCACTTGGGGCCGTGCCACCATGTACAAAAATATCCAGTGGCAAGATACCGACGGGCAGCTCTATCAGGATGTGAATACGATGTTCATCGGACCCAACCGCATGAAGTACGCCGAGCTCTACAAAGGAAGTGTCCATGCCGGCACGTTGACAGTTATGTACGAGGAGGGGAAGCCCGACTTTGAGGCGGTAATCGAATATACTGTAGGTACCAAGAAGAAGGAGATACACACCTATGTGTCGCTTGATGATAACGGTAGCTACCGCGAGCAGTTTGTGACACATGACGATAGCGACGAGAATGGCGAAATTACCGAAAAGGAAATCTCTACCGAGTATGCAGAGCGCATATGCGACGAGCATGGCAACGAACTCTCCTTCGAATTCTACTACGATGGCGAACTGGGAGCTGGCAATCGCTCTACTTATACGTATGATATCGATGGTAACCTCACGGAACAGATTGGTGAGAGTTGGACACCTACGTATAATAGTAAAGGTGAACTCATCTCAGGCGAGTATACCTATAGACATCGTATTGTATACGACAACTATCACAATGTAAATACCTCGGTGAAGCCCGTCTGGCAAAATAGCGATACTCCCGTGCAAGTATACAATCTGCACGGTGTGCTCGTTGCAAATGCCACGGACAAACTGCCAGAGGGCATCTACGTGGTGCGCCAAGGCAACAAAACCTTTAAGCTGAAGCGTTGATTAGCAAGCGCATTCACTTCTCTACCACACCTATCCCGTGTAGTCCGTCCATTTTGATGGTGAAGGGGATGTCGCTGTGAACGTGGCGTACCAGAGCGCTCTCCCACGTAGCGGGCAGGGTGTCGAGTGTGGCGCGGTCGAAGCACTCGCGCGAGGTGCTTCCATCAATAGTAAGGTAGCCCACCCCGAAGGAGGTGAGGTTCTGAAAGAAGTGGGTGCCTTGCGACGGTTCTATGTGGCGCCCGTCAGCACTGACCTCAGCGATAAGGCGCACGGCCGAGATGTCCGCCCACTCAACAGGTACGCCCAAGGCGATATCCGAACTACCCCAACGTCCCTCGCCCACAAGGATATAGCCTCGGCTCTCGGCTGCAAAGGTGCGATTGAGTTCGCGTATCTCCGCTGCAATAGCCTGATTGGCGGCCATGCCGAAGGCACCCTCCTTGAGATAAATAATGTCGTGCACGTCGGTAACGATGCCATTACCGAGCGAGCGTGACGAGTAGAGCAGCAGGTTCTCCCTGGGGATGGCAGTGAGATCCTCGTCGATGCATTCACGGGCGCTCACGATGGGACGTATTTGGAGGGGATAGAAGATGCCTTTTAATTGAGGACTTTTCTCTGACCGTTGTCCGTTGACTGCTGGCTGAAAGCGAACGGCAAACTCTACCTCTACGGGACGGCGCATCTCGTTGGCACCATACTGTAGCACGAGCTGTACAATTTTTGCTAAAGGGAAGGCTTCGTGGCGTAGGACACCAGCAAAGGTGATGAGCTTACGACCACGCATGTAGGGTGTGTCGTATATCATGTCATCGTCACGCACGTAGGTGGAGCCTACCCAGTCAAGAGTGCCGTCGGCATCGGCTTGGCGAACGGGAAGGCGCACAAGGTCGAACGACTCATCGGTCGACACAGGCCGGTCGGCAGCTTCGAGGTCGAGCGCGAGGAAGGTGGTCTGCGTCTCTTTGAGTGCCAGTTGGGTATCGCTCGTCTGCAGTGCATGGTCGGGATATACGGGCGATATACGCAGCGACTTACCACCGTCGACGATATGCTTGCCCAGCCCGAGGGCGAGGCTCACCACACCCTCATCGGCCGTTTCCTCCCCTACGGGGTAGTAGTTGATAGAGCGTGCCACACCCGAGCAGTGAGGATAGAAGTGTGTGCCATGCCTGTCGCCAACCACCTCTTGCAGGATAATGGCCATTTTTTCTTGATCGATGACGTTGGAAGTGGCGCTCATATAGGCTTTGGAACCGCTGTAGTAAACCGAAGCATATACACCCTTGATGGCCGAGGCAATGTGCAGAGCCATGGCGCGGCTGTCGGCACGGTCGGGTATCATGTAGGTGGCATACACACCGGCATAGGGCTGGTAGTGCGAGTCTTCGAGGAGCGATGAAGAGCGCACAGCCACGGGACCTCCCACCACCTCACAGAAGGTCTGTATATCGTCAATCAATTCCTCGGGTAGCGGTGTGGCGAGGAAGGCTTGTAGGATAGTCTCGTCCGAGGCATCGGAGAGTGCCACCTGATAGAGGCCACCCTTCTCCATAAAGCGGTCGAAGATATCGGTGCACAGCACCAAGGTCTTGGGTATGCGCACCTCCACATCGGGCAACGACTCGAATACGGCATGCTTCTTCAGTATATGATCTATGAAGGCTATACCGCGCCCCTTACCCCCGAGCGAGCCTTCGCCGATGCGGGCAAAGTGTGAGAAACGGTCGAAGCGGCCACGCAGGTACTCGGCTACCACACCACGGTTCTTCATCTTACGGTAGCGGACAATGGCATCGAAGATAACTTGACGATGCCCTAATACATTGTCGTACTCGTCCTGCGTGATGCGCTTGAGGAATTCCGACAGAGGAAACATGGCGCGTGAGCATAGCCAGCGCGATATGTGGTTGCGTGCCGTATGATACACGAAAGAGTCCTCGGGGATGCTGAAGATGTTGTCCTGCAACTCGCGTAGATTGTGTACGCGCACCACCTCGGCTCCTGTACCGGGGTCGCGGAACACAAGGTCTCCGAATCCGAAGTGCTGTTCTATGCGGTCGCGCAGGTCGATGTTCATCTTCTTGGAGTTCTTGTCTACAAATCCTGCGCCCACCTCGGTAGCCCACCTCCGGTTGTCGGCTTCACTCGACTGCATGATAAGCGGTAGGAACTCGTCGCAGGCGCGTATGCCACGCATCAGCTTCACGCCAGCCTCGGCATCCTTCGGGGCACCCTCATGCATGGGAAAGCGCACGTCAGAGATGACACCCAGCGTATTGCCCGGATAGGTGTTATAGAGCGCCCATGCCTCCTCATAGGTACGTGCCAATACGATTTTGGGACGCCCGCGCATGCGGAGTGTGGCCTGATGGGCGTTGAGAGCCTCGGTGGCAAAGGCACGGCTCTGCTCCAACACATACTTGTAGAGGTTGGGCAACACCGAGGAGTAGAAGCGTATGGAGTCCTCTACGAGCAGTATCATCTGCACACCGCCCTCGCGGATGTCATGGTCAAGGTTCATCTTGTCCTCCATGAGCTTGATGATGGAGAGCAGCAACTCGGTATTTCCCAGCCAACAGAACACGTACTCGAAGAGGCTGAGGTCTTGCCGCTCCATGTAGCGTGTGATACCGTGCGAGAAGGGGGTGAGCACCACGAGCGGCGTGTCGGGGAACTGCTCCTTGATGGCGCGTCCGATGTCGAAGGCATCGGAGTTGTCCGTGCCGGGCATGCAAATGACCAGCTCGAAGCGCATCTGCTCCAGCACCTGCGTCGCTTCCTCCTGCGTACTCACCTGTGTGAAGCGTGGCGGGTAACGCAAGCCCAAACGGGTGTATTCCTCGAAGATCTTTTCGTCGATGCGCCCATCGTCTTCGAGCATGAAGGCATCGTAGGGGTTGGCCACCAATAGAACGTTGAATACGCGCCGTGTCATCAGGTTCACGAATGAGGTATCCTTCAGGAAAGGGTTGAATAGTGCAAGATGCTTTTCCATGTGACTCCGTAAACTATGAATTGTTGTCAGACTACAAAGATACGGATAAACGAGCGAGAAAAACAATGTTCGCTTTGTTTTTTTCACAGCGCCGACGCGGAATAAGCGTCGGTTGTGACGTAGGAACCTTTAGGTTTCCCGAGGAGTGCTGCTTGCAGCCTAAAAGTATCTTCTTGGTGCAACAGGATCGTTGGACTCAGACGATCCCTCTATGCTGATGAATGAAGCCTCTGCACCTACCAGTGCAGTAACATGTTTTGATACTGTAGTGTCTCAGAAGGTAGGTTGTGTGGCTGTAAAGAACCATGGTTCTGAAAAGAACTACAGGAACCATCGTGGCGGCAATTTGGCATATTAGAAAAGTTTTTCTGCAACAAATGATGAGGGCTCATCATAATGTCCTATGCGTAGATGGCACTCGACGAGGCCCGCGAGTTCCGTCCTACGGTCATTTTCCCCAAACCGGGAAATAAGATTTGAATTCTGGATAAGGTAAACGAACAGAGGGCGTGTCAAAAAAATGATGCGCCCTCTGTTTTGTATATCTCCTGAAAAGGGACGGACAAACTGTATTGCCGGACAAAGACAGCCATTGAAGCAAAAACACCCCTCACGAAGAATTTTTTGTTCCTACGCGATGAAGATGTAGTTCCTACGCGACATGTTTTATATCCCAAGGTTTGGGATGTACGTACCAAAGCTTGGGATGTACATACCAAGGCTTGGGATGTAAAATGCTTGGTGAAGAAAAAACTAT
>JAFXEF010000011.1 GCA_017520935.1 Bacteroidaceae bacterium
ACATCAACCTGTAATGATTGAATCTTGTACAAAAAATATACTATAGGAGTCAAAAGAAAAAGGTTTGCTACGTAGCAAACCTTTTTCTTTTGACTCCTATAGTATATTTTTTGTACAAGATTCAATCATTACAGGTTGATGTGACGGTGTTCGAAACTTTCTTTAAGTTTATATATTGAACCAATTGTCAATCAGTGTGATGTGTTATATAAAGAGTTTTGTTTGCATTGTGTGATATTGTACAAAAACGAAGCTTCTTCCGTGGTTGTGAAATTGTACGTTTTTTTCACTTGACGAGAAGGCTGTCGATGGTGGCTACTAAGTCATTGAACTCGGACTCTACGAAGCGGCGGGTGAGTTTCACGATGCGGCCGTCACGGTCGATGAGTACGTTGCGTGTGATGCCCGACTTGCGCAGGGCATAGCTGGCAAATACGTCGCCCTTCTCGTCGAGCAGCATCGGGTAGGTGGTGCCCAGTTTGGCGGTGTATTCCTCTACTACCTCGCGCGGCTCTTCGCGGTCAACGCCTACAAGTACAAAGTCGGCATCATCTTTGTGGGGCTGCCATATACGGCTTTCGATGTGTGGCATCTCGCCACGGCAGATGCCACACCAGCTGGCGGTGAATTGCAGCATCACTACTTTGCCGCGCAGTGCGGAGAGGGTAAACTCGGTGCCGTCGGTGTACTTCAGCGTGAAGTCGGGAGCCATGTCGCCTACCTTCACCAGGTATTCGTGCTTGTATACGATGGTGTCTTGGGCAGATGCCTGCTCGGCCACGGCGGTTGTCTCACTTTTCTTGTTGTTGCATGCGGTGAGCAACATGAGTGCTGCCATGAAGATAGTCGTCTTTTTCATACAATGTTTGTCTTTTTTTTGATTCAGCGGCGAAATTAAGCAAATTTTTCGGATAATAGGATAGGGATGCCGTTTAATCTGAAGGGATTCTTGAAATATTGTTAAAAATAAAAAAATATAATTAGCCCTTTTAAGACGAACGGGCTATATTGTGTAACTTCGCGTTAGTAATGATAAATCATAGAATCAATACATATATGGAGTATACGATGTATGATACGCTGCTTCAGCTACCTCTGTTTCAGGGTATGAGCAAGGCGGAATTCTCGGAGGTGATAGAGAAGGTAAAGTTCCATTTTCATAAGTTCGGAGATCGGGAAGTGCTTTTTGCGCAGGGTGCTACGTGTGACAAACTGGTGTTTCTTCTTCGTGGAAGGTTGGCGGCCGAGACTGTAGCGCCTTGTGGCACGTTCTCGTTCGAGGAACTGGTGGAGTGGCCGGCCATCGTAGAACCTCATTCGCTGTTCGGCAAGCGTCCCTGCTATAAGGCTACCTATACGGCACAGGGCGAGGTGGCGTTGCTCACGATTGACAAGCAGTATATCTACAGTGTGTTGGATAAGTATGAGGTGTTTCGTATGAATTTTTTCAACCTGCTTTCCAATAAGGCTGAGCAGCTCTATGAGAGCATCTGGAGTATCGATGCCCAGGAGCTTGAGGGACGGCTCATCCATTTCATCCGTAGCCTTTGCAACACGCGGCGGGGCACGAAAGTCCTGCGGGTGAAGATGGAGGAACTGGCCAACCTGCTCGATGATACACGCCTCAATGTCTCTAATGTGCTCAATAAGTGGCAGGAGGAGGGGCTCGTTGAAATGCGGCGCAAGGAGTTCGTGTTCCATGATGTGGGGAGTTTGAGGGCTCTTTAGAAGCTGCTTGGAGCTTGCCGTTAATAAGTTTAAGGAGCAACTTCTTGGAAGCTGTTTTAGAATAACCTGCAGCGTTGCAGGCTATTTTTCTATATTTCACTTAAAAAGCAGTGTCGGAAGAGCCAATTCCCAATTATTTATATTAACTTTGCAGTTTGGAATACAAACATATAACGCAACACAACGAAATGAACCGAATGAAACATGCTCTCTGTGCATTGGCCATCGTAGGCACTACCTTTAACTTAACTTCTTGTATGGACAAAAAGACTGATAACCCCTTCTTCAGTGAGTACGCTACTCCGCACGAGACCGCTCCCTTTGACAAAATCAAGTTGGAGCACTATGAACCTGCCTTTCTTGAAGGTATCAAGCAGCATCAGGCCGAGGTGGATGCCATCATCAACAACCCCGAGACACCGACCTTTGAGAATACCATCGTGGCGCTCGACTATGCCGGTGACATGCTCGACCGCGTGGTGACGGTATTCTTCAACCTCAACAGTGCCGAGACTTCTGACGAGATGCAGGCATTGGCACAGAAGCTCTCGCCCGTGCTCACCGAACACTCCAACAATATTTCGCTCAACGAGAAACTATTTGCCCGCGTGAAGGCTGTGTATGAGACTACCGACAAGAGCGCCCTCACCACCGAGCAGCAACGTCTGTTGCAGAAGAGCTACGATAGCTTTGCGCGCAACGGTGCCAACCTGAGCGAAGAGGGCAAGGCCAAGTACCGCGAGCTCACTACCGAGCTGAGCAAGACCACACTGGATTTTGGTCAGAACATGTTGAAGGCGACCAACAGCTATGCGCTGAACGTGACTGACTCGGCCCGCCTGAAGGGATTGCCCGAATCGGCTCTTGAGGCTGCTGCGCAGACCGCCAAGGAAAAGGGACAGGAGGGATGGACATTCACCCTGCACGCCCCGAGCTACAGCCCCCTGATGATGTATTGTGAGGATCGCGACCTGCGCCGCGAACTCTATATGGCCTACAACACGCAGAATGTGCAGGACAACGAGTACAACAACGAGGAGAATGTGAAGAAGATTGCCAATCTGCGTCTGGCCATCGCCCAGTTACTGGGCTATGAGAGCCATGCCGACTATGTGCTCGAGAACCGTATGGCCGAGAATGCAGCCAACGTGAATCAACTGCTCGACCAGCTGCTCGCGGCCTACTTGCCCGCGGCCAAGGAAGAGGTGAAGGCAGTGCAGGAGATGGCGGCACGCACCGAGGGTAAGGACTTTGAGCTGATGCCTTGGGATTGGTCGTTCTATTCAGAGAAGCTACGCAACGAGAAGTACAGCCTCAACGACGAGATGGTGCGCCCTTATTTCAAGCTGGAGAACGTGACCAAGGGTGTCTTCGGACTGGCTACCCGCCTCTACGGTATCACCTTTGTGGAGAATAAGGATATCCCTGTATTCCACCCCGACGTGAAGGCCTACGATGTGCTTGACAAGGACGGCAGCTACCTGGCAGTCATCTATACCGACTTCTTCCCCCGTGCAGGAAAGCGCTCGGGTGCCTGGATGACCAACTACAAGGAGCAGTACGTGAAGGACGGCGTGGATAGCCGCCCCCACGTGTCCATCACGATGAACTTCACCAAGCCCACCGAGAGCAAGCCCGCCCTGCTCACACAGGACGAGGTAGAGACCTTCCTCCACGAGTTTGGCCATGCCTTGCACGGCATCTTTGCGGCTACCAACTACCCCTCGATGGGTGGTACCAACGTATACCGCGACTTCGTGGAGCTGCCCTCGCAGCTGATGGAGAACTTCTTGCCCAAGAAGGAGTTTCTCGCCACTTTCGCCTTCCACTATGAGACGGGCGAGCTCATCCCCGACGAGCTCATCGAACGCATCGTACGTGCCCAGAACTACAATGCTGCCTATATGTGTGTCCGCCAGCTCAGCTTCGGCCTGCTCGATATGGCATGGTACTCACGCACCACTCCGTTTGACGGCGATGTCCGTGCCTATGAGCAAGAGGCCTGGGCTCCTACCCAGCTGCTGCCTGTGGTGTCCGAGACCAATATGACTACCCGCTTCGGCCACATCATGTCGGGCGGCTACTCGGCAGGCTACTACAGCTACAAGTGGTCAGAGATGCTCGATGCCGATGCCTTCTCGCTCTTCGAGGAAAAGGGTATCTACAATGAAGAGGTAGCCACCTCGTTCCGCACGAACATCCTCGAGAAGGGCAGCTCAGAGCATCCGAAGGAGCTGTACCGCCGTTTCCGCGGACAGGACGCCACCATCGACGCCATGATGAAGCGCGACGGCATCAAGTAACTATATCTATAGATGGTGCGGATCAAGGCAGAAAAGCATTTCATGCAGCTTGGGCGACCTGTCTAAATTCATAGAATGACATGACTGATACAGATCAAAAGAAAGAAGCATTTGACAAGCGCTATATGCGTATGGCCTGCATCTGGGCCGAGAACTCCTATTGCGAGCGCCGTAAGGTAGGTGCCCTCATCGTGAAGGACAGGATGATCATCTCTGACGGCTACAATGGCACTCCGGCAGGGTTCGAGAACGTGTGCGAGGATGACAACAATGTGACCAAGCCCTACGTGCTGCATGCCGAGGCCAATGCCATCACCAAGATTGCCCGTTCAAACAACAACAGCGAGGGAGCCACGCTCTACGTGACCGCCTCGCCCTGTATCGAATGTGCCAAGCTCATCATACAGGCCGGCATCAAGCGCGTGGTCTATGGAGAGAAATATCGCCTCACCGATGGTATTGAACTATTGGAGCGGGCAGGCGTTATCGTGGAATATTTACCTAACGAAGAATGAAGCATCAAAAGCCCCTACAGTATATAGCCACACTTGCTATATTCCTGAGCGTCACCTTTACGTCCTGCATCGACTATGGCAGGCAGGAACCCTCGACCTCCAAATTGTCCGACCTCCTGCACATCATAGGCAATCAGTATGTCGACACCGTCGATATGGCTGGGCTGATAGAGAAGACCATCCCCAAGGTGCTGGCCGAGCTTGACCCACACTCCGTGTATATCCCTGCCAAGGATGCCGAGGAGTCCAACCAGGAGCTGCGCGGCAGCTTTAGCGGCATCGGCATACAGTTCATGATACAGTCCGACACCATCTACATCAGCGATGTCATCTCCGGTGGCCCCTCCGAGAAGGTGGGGCTGATGGCTGGCGACCGCATCGTCACCATCGACGACTCGCTCTATGTGGGCAAGAAAATCAGCAACGACGGTGCCATGAAGCGCCTCAAGGGACCCAAGGGCAGTGAGGTGCGCCTGGGCATCAAGCGCCACGGTGAGAGGGAGCTGCTCTCCTACACCATCGTGCGTGGCAATATCCCTGTGAAGAGCATTGATGCCACCTATATGATTGACGACCGCTGGTGCTACATGAAGATAAACAAGTTTGGCGAGACCACCTATCCTGAGATGCTGATAGCCCTGGCACAAGGTATGCAGAACAATATGCAGGGATGCATCGTGGATCTCCGGGGCAATACCGGCGGATATATGGGGGCGGCCATACAGATGGTCAACGAGTTCCTGCCCAAGGGAGAGATGATCGTGTATACCGAGGGAGAGAATGCCCCGCGATACGAAGAGTATGCCAATGGGGGAGGCAGCTGCCAGAAGCTGCCCATCGTGGTGCTCACCGACGAGACCTCGGCTTCGGCCAGCGAGATTTTTGCCGGGGCCATCCAGGACAACGACCGGGGCACCATCGTAGGGCGCCGCACCTTCGGCAAGGGACTGGTGCAGCAGCCCATCGAGCTCGCCGACGGCTCGGCCATACGCCTCACCATAGCCCGCTACCACACCCCGTCGGGACGATGCATACAGAAGCCCTACACGAACGGCAAGAGCGAGGAGTACGAACTGGATCTGCTCAACCGCTACGAGCATGGCGAGTTTTTCACACAGGACAGCATCAAGCAGGACGAGAGCAATGTCTACACCACCAAGAACGGCCGCACCGTATATGGTGGCGGGGGCATCATGCCCGACATTTTCATCCCCCACGACACGGCAGGCTACACATCGTACTATGCCGAGGTGGCCAAGCGTGGACTCCTTACGCAGTATCCCTTCCAGTATACCGACAGGAACCGTGCGGAACTCTCGCAATACACCACCATGGAGAGCCTCTATGCCTATCTGCAGACACAGGACCTGCTCGGGCAGTTGGTCGACTATGCCACGCTGAAGGGGGTGAAGCGTCGCAACAACCTCATCCGCAAGTCGCGCGGGCTGATGGAGGATATTCTCTACGGTAACATCATCTACAATGTGTTGGGCATGCAAGAGTACGTGAAATACCTCAACCTCGCCGACCCCACTGTGCTGAAGGCCGTGGAGGTTCTCGACAGGGGAGAGTCCCGCCCGCGCGTTTAGGCCGGCGTCACAGGTCGCCCACGATGTTCATCTCTTTCCAGTGACTGGCTCTGCGGTACCGCTCTGCCGATGCGGCAGGCACATGTACCGTGATGCCCGGCTTCTTGAATATCACCGACACGGGTTGCGGTTCGGGAGCATGGTTATATACGTGCTTCAGGGCGGTACAGTAGAAGAAGGCATATTCGCCTATCGTGGTCACGCCCGCCGGGATGCTTATCTCCTCTATGCTCGGGCAGTCCCAGAATACACCTCGGGCGATGGTTCGCAGCGTGGAGGGCAGCTGCACACTCTTCAAGTTGTGGCAGCAGGCAAAGGCATCGAGCTCCAAGGTCTCCACTCCTTCGGGAATCACTATTTCCGTGATGTTCTGGCACTCGGCAAACGAGGCGTGCCCGATGGACCTCAGACTCTTCGGGAAGCTCACGTTTCTGATGCCCGTGCCTTTGAAGCAGGCGTGCCCCAGTTTGCTGAATCCTTCGGGCAGGGTCACCGTCACTAAACCTTGGCACCCGAAGAAGGCCTGTTCGCCTATCACCTTCAGGTCTTTGGGGAGGTTGGCGCTCTCCACTTTGTCAAATCCCTTGAAGGCGCTGTCGGCAATCTCCGTCACTGCATACTCCTTTCCCTCGATCGTGACCTTCTCACGGATGTAGAGGTTGTTCCAGTCGGTCAGGCCTGTCACCTTGCAGGTGGCGCTGTCTTCCGACGTGATGGCATAGCATACGCCTTCGATGAGGGCATCGCTCTGCAGCCGTAGTGCCGTGCGGCGATGGTGCTCCGTGGTCGTATACCATTGCCACCCCATGGCGCAGGCCACTATTAGCATTAGGCTGCAGATAGCGTTTCGTATGATTTTTCCTCGCCTGTCGAGTGCCCTGAGTACCTCGTCCACCGTCTCGTAGCGTCGGGTCTTGTCCTCGTTCAGGCACCGCCGTTTGATGCGCTGCAGGTATTTAGGCAGGTAGAGTTCGGCCTTCTCCTCTATATATTGTATCAGACGGCCCACGCCGTAGATGTCGGTCCGCGCGTCCACCTCGTCTATCTCATCCTTGGCCAGCTCGGGGGCGGCATATTCGTTGGTGCGCTCTGCCGTATAGCTGTTGCTGTCGGCAAAGCATCCTCCGAGGTCCACTAACTTGACATCGTTGCTCACCTGGGTCAGCATGATGTTCTCGGGCTTCAGGTCCAGGTAGGCGACATTCCGGCTGTGCAGCGCTTTCAGTGCCTTCAGCAGCTGGCGCAGTAGCTTCACCGTGTGGCGTGGGTTGGCGAAGTATGCTGGCTCGGCCTCCATCTTCTCGGCCATGCTCATGCCGTTGATGTGCTCCATCAGCACATACACACCCTGCTCATCTTCGTAGATGCCTTTGTACTTCACGATGTGGGGGCAGTCAATTCGGTTGCCCACATTGAACTCCTTATACAGCGCCATGCGCAGGCGCAGGTCGTCCCGGCAGTCGCTTGTCAGCTGTTTCTTGAAATACTCCTCTCCACCGATGACCACCACCGTGGTCACCGATTTCCCTTCTCTGTCTGTCGTGGGATTGCTTCCCTTGGCCTTGACGAAGTCCGATGATTGCATGGTGCCTGTCATTTTCCTACTATCTCATAGGTTATGCCACCTACCTTGCCGCATATATAGTCACACGATTCGGTGAGCGAGCCACCCTTCACGTTCTTGAGCAGCAGCGGCTCCTTTTCGGTGAATGTCTCGCAGTGCAGTGTCATGCCCGCCTCCAGCTTGCTGTTCACCGATGTCACCACCGTGAAGAGGTCGCCGTCGCCCTCGTGGCGCAACACCAGTTCGCGCTCAGGGTACCAGCTTATCTGTATCTTCTCTCCGGGCTGCATGAGGAAGCAGTGCTGGGTGTGGTGTTTCACAAACTCGCTCGAGTAGTTGTTCTTGTGTTCCTGATAGTTGCAATATTGCTGCCAGTCGGTGAACCCCACGAATGCTGCCAATACGTTCAGTGTGCGGGTCTGTGGCGTGGGCGACTCCTGCTTCAGGTATCCCCACAGGCGCTTCAGTGTGGTGGGGCTTATCATGTTCCTGCTCTCCTGGTACATCCTCTCCGCGAGTTCCTTGAAGTCACCGTGCCCATACAGCCTCTTGCCCATACGCCCCTCTACGTCTCCTTTCAGTGTGTCGATATATTTCTCCGTGTTGTCCATCTTGTCCAGTTTTCGGTTTTGAGTCGCGAATTTAGGTATAAAATCCCGAATCAGGAACGTTCGTCAACAAAAAATACGGTGGTGGTGTAACAAGGACAAAATGGACAACGTGCGTTTGGCTTTATTTGGGTTACTTTGCAACAGTTAATAAAAAACAATACCATGAATCGCAGTTATAAACACACCTATGAAAGAAGGCTGATATTATCTTCGCTATCGTTAATGTAATAAATCCCTAAAATAAATCTATATGAGACACATTACACGTTGGTTGCTCAGCGCAACCGTTGCATTTGCTGGTACAGGTATGCTTTTAGCCCAGTCGAGCAACAATGTAGACGAAGTGGTAAAGATTGAGCGTCACGCTGCGCGGGACTACCGCGAGGGCGAGATGATTGTCAAGTTCAAACCGTCAAGTGCCGTACGGGTGCGCTCGCTCGCCCGGGGGGTGGCCTCGGGTGTGAGTCGCGTGGACAAAGCACTCGGTGAATTAGGCATCACCGCCAGTGAACAGCTGATGCCGCTGAGTGGTGCTACAGTGACACCGCGTGCCAAGGCATTACGTTCGGTAAGCGGCAAGACTATCGAAGACAGCGATATGAGCCTGCTCTATCGCCTCACCTTCGATGCTGCCAAGGTTAGTGTACACGAGGCAGTGGATAAGCTGGCTGCTCTCAATGAGGTGGAGTATGCCGAGCCTAACTATGTGGTGTATGCCCTTGCAGAGGAGACCAGCACATTGACCAACCATCACGACCATGATGACTATTGCAAGGAACCGCTCTACTCACAGCAGTGGGGACATGGCAAATTGAAGTTACCCTTCCTGTGGCAGCAGGACAAGCTGACAAGCAAGCGTCCTGTGATTGCTATCCTTGATACGGGTATTGATATCGAACATCCCGACCTGAAAGACAATATCTGGACCAACGAAGCCGAGCTCAATGGTGCCGAGGAGGAGGACGACGATGCCAACGGCTTTGCCGACGACCTCCATGGCTGGGACTTCGTGAACCAGACTGCACGCATTGGCGACTGGAACGGCCACGGCACTCACTGTGCCGGTATCGCTGCTGCTGTGGGCAAGAACGGTATTGGCATTACCGGTGCCAACCCCGATGCACTCATCATGCCCGTTACCGTGATGCAGAGCGACGGTACGGGTGACGTGGCTACCATTATCAAGGGTATCGACTATGCAGCCGCCAATGGTGCCGATGTCATCAGCATGAGTTTTGGTGGATACAATTACTCGCTCGCCGAAGAGCAAGCACTGGCTAAGGCATATAGCACGGCTGTGTTGGTGGCTGCTGCGGGTAATGATGGCAAATGTATCTATGCACATGACTGCCCAATAAACAAGAAAAATGCCTATCAGAATGGTCCCGCGTTTCCGGCTGCCTTTACCTTCGTATTAGGTGTAGAGGCTTCTGCTGAGGGAGGTGGCCTGGCATCGTTCAGCAACTTCGATGAGGATGGACCGGTGCTCTCCCAATATGACGAGGGTAGGTTATACAACTACGAACTGCGTGCGCCTGGTAGAGCCATTATGAGTACCTACCCCGGAGGTAAGTATAAGAAGCTCAATGGTACCTCTATGGCCTGCCCCTTTGTGGCAGGTGGTATCTCACGCTTGCTCCAAACGAAGGAGTACAGCAGTTGGGAAGTGCTTTTCGGCGACTTGATTCATACACGCAAGCAGAATGGCAATGGCGATGTTGACTTTGAGGCGGCTTACAAGATAACCGATGCTGACCGCAAACCTTCGCTCGGTTTGGTGACCTATACGTTGGATGATGCCGATGGTGGTGATGGCGACAGTCGCCCCGATGCCGGCGAGACCATCGCTTTCTATCCCACATTGCGCAACGAGTGGGGGCAGGCCGAGAACATTCGCTTCTCTTTGGAACTGACAGAGACTGAAGACCCCACCATCGTTGAGTTCTTGGACACTGATGTGGACTTTGGCAAGCAACTCAGCAGCTATGGTAAGAATGTCAGTGCCAATCCCCAGCGTTTCAAGGTAAACCCCGATTGCGCAGATGGTCGTAAGATTTGTATGGTATTCCGTGCTACTTGTGATAATATTACCGAAGAACTCGTACAAGAATTTACCATTACTGCAGAGAATGGTGTGGAGATAGGAGGTATGATCACGGAGGATATGACGCTTTATCCGAATGTGCATTATATCGTGACGAAGACACTCTCAGTACCGGCAGGAGTGACATTAACGATTAATCCTGGTACGATACTGAGGTTTAAGGATAATGTGGGATTCTTAGCAACACAGAACTGTTTGATTTGCAAAGGAACACCAGAGTCTCCAATTGTATTCACACAGGCAGAGACGTCAAGAGGTGAATTGCAGGAGTTTAAATTTGGTGGTAATACATTAGAATATGTAAGATTTGAAAATATTAGGTTTTATGCAGATCATGCTATTTCAAATGTTACATTAAAGAATTGTTTGATAAACAATATTAGGCATCACTCAAAATTATTGGGTGGAGTTGCTTCTGCATTTTATAGTATGAGTACTTATAATTGTAATTTTTTTGCCAATACGTTAAAACCGTATGCTGCTGCTCTCTTTAAATCAGCCCATCATACTTCTTTGAATTTCTTACAAAATACTGTTAGTCTTTCCGATGATGCTGATTTACTGGGAGTAAATATGTATAACTCCAATTCATTTGATAATTATATTCACGATATGCAAGGCGTGTTTAGTGCCTGCTATTATGATGGATATGCGGCTACTATTTTTACTCCCAATAATCCCAGTTATTTTGGCTCGTCACGAGAAGATATTGTTCGTTTGGGTATATATGATATGGCACATGAATCTTATCCTATGGGATACGGATACTATAATCTAACCAATATGCTTACCCAACCCTCTTCCGAAGCCCATGGCATCGTATGGAAAGTAGTTGTTAATGGTTACGATGCCCAAGATGAATTTGAACAACTACCTCCCCTCGGTGTTGGCAAGCATAAGTTTGAGGTATACTTCAATCGTGCGATGAATAAGGAGGTAACTCCTACGATTGCTATGGGTGTGCGTTCGCCCTATACTTCACACGCTATTGCCGAAGAGGGCAGTTGGAACGAAGAGGGTACCATCTATACCGCCTATTTGACTATCACTGGCAAGACCGGTGCTGACGGGCTCAACCGCATCTATGTCGCTGGTGCGGAGGATGACGAATACTTTGAGATTCCTATCGAGAATACCCGCTTCAATGTAGAGGTGGCTGCCACAGGAAGTATGGCTACAGGCCTGATGGCCGAGGCAGGACTTGGCAAGGTGTCGCTCACTTGGGAAACCGACGAGGAGGACTTTGAGGACCTGTTGGGGTATAATATATATCGGTATACGATGAACAATGCCGGTGTAAGCAGCGAAAGCATTATCGTGAACCCCACGGTCATCGACAGCGAAGAGACTTCATACGTAGACTACGATGTGGTACCGGGTATAACCTACTACTACGTCATCAAGCAGCTCACCACCTCGCTGAACAGTCATGAATTGAGCAATGCCGTAGCCGCTACACCACTCACCGCACAAAAGGGTGATGCCAACGGTAGCCTGAGCGTAGACATAGCCGA
>JAFXEF010000012.1 GCA_017520935.1 Bacteroidaceae bacterium
AAGACTGGCAATATATATTCCAAGTCTTGGAATATTACTTTTATCGAGGTACAAATATAGAATGGCTCCCGTAGGCTTTGAGGCAATTACGAGGCATAAGTTAAGGCAGGTGCCAGTCTTAAGTTACGATAAGCCGAAGCGCAAGTTGCCATATCGTTACCTTAGGCATACTTGCGCGGATATCTGAGCAGTATGCCTAACAGGGCGATGCCCCCAAGGGCAAACGGGTAGTAGAGGTATCCGATGATGGAGAAGGGAGTGATGGAGGCGAGGCCGGCAGCCATGAGCAGCTGTGCGCCATAGGGGATGATGCCCTGGGCAAAGCAACTGAAGGTATCGAGGAGCGAGGCACTCATGCGGCGGTCTACCCCGTAGCGGTCGGCAATATCGCGAGCCATAGGCCCTACGGTGATGAGCGCCACGGTGTTGTTGGCGGTGCAGAGGTCGGCCAGCACCACGAGCAGGGCAATGGTGAGCTTGGCACCGCGCTTGCCATTGATACGGCGGGTGAGCACACGGATGAGGTAGTCGATGCCTCCATTGTGACGGATGAGCGCGAGCATACCCCCAGCCAGCAGGGTGACGATGATGAGTTCGCCCATACCCATGATACCCTCGCCCATAGCTGCCATCCAGCCCATGAAATCGAAGCTGCCGCTGAGCATACCGATGACACCGGCCAAGAGGATGCCGATGACGAGCACGGCCAGCACATCGAGCCCCATGATGGCAAGTAGCAGCACGGCTACATAGGGTACCACCTTGTACCACTCGGGCATGGGCACATCGGCAGGAGCCTCGACACCACTACCAAGGATGACATAAAGCACCAGCACGAGGATGGCAGCAGGAACGGCAAGGTAGATGTTGGCCTTGAACTTGTCATTCATGCGCACTCCTTGGGTTTGCGTGGCAACAATCGTCGTATCGGAGATGAAGGAGAGGTTGTCGCCAAAGAAGGAACCGCCCACCACCAAGGCCACGATGAGGGGGAGCGAGGTGCCCGTCTGCTCGGCAATGCCTACGGCTACGGGGGTGAGTGCCACCACCGTGCCCACTGAGGTGCCTATGGAGAGCGAGATGAAGCAAGCGGCAATGAAGAGTCCGGGCAGCAGCATACTGTCAGGCAGGAGGTTCAGAGTGAGGTTTACGGTGGCATCGATGGCCCCCATCGCCCCGGCGGCCTTGGCGAAAGCTCCTGCCAGCACGAATATCCACACCATAAGCATCATGTTGGCATCGCCGGCTCCACGGGAGAAGATGGTGATGCGCTCCTTGAGCTTCAGCTTGGGAGTGATGCACACGGCATAGGCCGAGGCCGTAAGGAAGGCTACGGTGAGGGGTACCTTATAGAAGTCACCTGCAAGCAGCGAACCTACGAGGTACACTGCCATGAAAACGAGCATGGGGGATAGAGCGAGCATAGTTCGAGTGGAAAGTGAGGGCCTCCCCCGTCCCCTCCCAAGGAGGGGTGACTAAGCCATCGTGGGGTGTAAGGCTTTTTAGTTGTTAATAATTATTCATTAGGCATCCGAGTCACCCCACCTTGGGAGGGGACGGAGGAGGCCTCAAATATAATCTTCGCGCGGCAGGCCACTTCGCCACCCGCCTTGCGTATCTCTACATCGTACTCGTGACCATCGTCCTTCTTGTCCATATATACGGCAAGGGACTCGCGGTAGAAGCACTCGGCACTGTAGCTCACCTCTACGCGACGGATGGTGTGGGTGCGGAAGATTTCGAGCGGCAGGCAGTTGAGGATATGCTCGATGTATTTGACACTGTTGAGATGGCCGTTGTAGTCGATATCGCAGTAGAGCGGCATAAACTCGCCCGACGGCTCGGTGGCAGTGACGCGCGCACGGCTCACCCCCTTGATGGGGCACTCCTCGTCGCAGCTGTATGAGGCGAGTTCGCCATCGTAGAGCGTGGTGAGGTCGGCCGGCTGGCGTGTCTCTACATCAATGAGTGCCCAGATAGTGCGCGCATAGCCTATGACACGCCCATCGGTCGAGAGCACACGGAAGTTACGCGAGGTAAACAATCGGTTGACACTCTCCACCCATGTCTCCACATAGTAAGTATCGCCCTCACCGGGATATTCGTATATCTCGATGGCCAAGCGTGAGAGTACCCAAGTCTTGCCGTCGGCGCTGAGACGGGCCTTGCCGAAGCCGCGCTCGTCGGCATGGTTGCCAGCAGTGATAAGCATTTTATTGGCAAGGAAACCAAACGACAGACCTCCGGTATAGTCTATCTGGAAGGTCTCTACCTCGAAAGGATATTTTCCTATCAATGATTTCATCATTTTCATTCTTTAAGGTTTATTGGGGTGCAAAGTTAGTTAAAATTTCGCATAATTGTAGTTTTGCACTGTTTTTAGTTTGCACTTTGCACAATCAGAAATATACGCTGCGCCTCGGAAAAACACAAGGACTGCCTTAGCACTTGGCTTGCCAAGAAACTTGTTTTTTCTCTCGGCTTGCAGTAATTTAGCCCTTGCTCTGCAAGGCCAGAAGATACGCTGCGCCTCGGAAAAACACAAGTAAACTTGTTTTTTCTCTCGGCTTGCAGTATCTTTGCACTCACTAATATATAATATAGTAAGAAACCATGGCAGAAATCAATCCCAGCAAGACGATTACCGTATCGTATGACATGTATACCGAGTATGAAGGCGTGAAAGAACTTGTAGAGCAGGCTACCGAGGAACACCCCTTCCAGTTCACCACCGGCCTCGGCTTCACCTTCGAGGCTTTCGAAGAGAAGTTCAAGGACCTGAAGGAGGGAGACACCTTCCAGTTCACCCTCACCAAGGACGAGACCAATGGCGACCGCCGCGACGACCTCGTCTTCGACGTTGACAAGAACATCTTCTGCATCAACGGCAAGTTTGACGACAAGCAGATATACCCCGGCAACGTGATTCCCCTCGTCAATGCCGATGGCCAGCGCATGAACGGCCTCGTGGTAGAGGTGAAGGAGGAGGCCGTGACCATCGACCTCAACCACCCCTACGCAGGCATGAGCCTCGTATTTGACGGCAAGGTACTCTCTATGCACGATGCCACCAAGGAGGAGATTCAGGCACTCATCAACATCATCACCGGCCAGGGTGGCTGTAGCTGCGGATGCGACAGTTGTGGAGGCGGTTGCGACGGATGTGGCGACCACGACCATGACGGATGTGACTGCGGACATTGTCATTAATTAAAAATTAAAAGTTAAGAATTAAAACTGGCGACATACGTCCGAGACTTATCATCAACAAGAGTATTATGTCACACGTTTTAATTCTTTTAATCTATTAGCTCCAGTGTTACATCTTTTAATTTTTAACTTTTAATTCATCTTGAATACCTTCGGAACTCTCTTTCGCCTCACCACCTTCGGTGAGTCGCACGGCCCCGCCATAGGAGGCGTGGTTGACGGTATGCCTGCAGGCATCGCCGTGGACATGGACTACATACATAGCGAGATGCGCCGCCGACGTCCCGGACAGAGTGCTGTCACCACTGCCCGCCACGAGGCAGACGAGGTAGAGTTCTTGTCGGGCATCTTCGAGGGGAAGACTACGGGTACCCCCATCGGATTCCTCGTACACAACACCTCGCAACATTCGGCCGACTACGACAATCTGCGCGATGTGCTGCGCCCCTCCCATGCCGACTTCACCTACTGGCAAAAATATGGAGTGCGCGACCACCGTGGCGGAGGGCGCTCTTCGGCTCGCGAGACAACTACACGCTGCGTGGCCGGAGCCCTCGCCAAACTTGCCTTGCGCCAAGAGGGCATCACCATACAGGCCTACACCTCACAGATAGGGGTCATTGCTTTGGAGAATGACTATACCCGCTACGACCTCTCGCTCACCGAGAGCAATATCGTGCGCTGCCCCGACCCCGAGAAGGCTCGCCAGATGGAGGAGCTCATCCTGCAGGTCAAGAGCGAGGGCGACACCATAGGCGGTATCGTCACCTGTGTCATCGAAGGATGTCCCGTGGGATTAGGTGAGCCAGTCTTCGGCAAGCTACACGCTGCACTGGGCAGTGCCATGCTAAGCATCAATGCCTGCAAGGGGTTCGACTACGGACGTGGCTTCGAGGGCATTGCCGAGCGCGGCTCCGAGCAGAACGACCCCTTCATCACCACCGACGATGGCACCATCACGACTGCCACCAACCGTTCGGGCGGCATACAGGGCGGTATCAGCAACGGACAACCCATCTACCTGCGAGCAGCCTTCAAGCCCGTGGCCACACAGTTGGGCGAGCAGACCGTCCTCGACATCCACGGCAACCCACAGACCCTCAAGGCCAAGGGACGTCACGACCCCTGCGTAGTGCCCCGCGCGGTACCTATCGTAGAGGCTATGGCTGCCATCACCATCCTTGACCATTGGCTACAATACAAAGCGAGACTGCATTAGCAGCCTCGCTTTGAGCTTAAAGACCTATCAGATTACTTAATCAACCAACCGTATAGCTCCCTTATCGGCCGAGCTTACGAGTGCTGCGTAAGCCTTCAGAGCCTTTGACACTTCGCGCTGGCGGGTCACGGGAGTCATGGGGCGAGCTGCGAGCTCCTCATCGCTGAGGCGCACGTTGATGGTGCGGGCAGGGATATCGATGTCAATGATATCGCCCGTAACAATCTTGCCGATATTGCCGCCTGCAGCAGCCTCGGGAGAGATATGCCCGATGCTCAAGCCCGATGTACCGCCCGAGAAGCGGCCATCAGTGATGAGGGCACATGCCTTGCCCAAATGCTTCGATTTTATATATGAAGTAGGATACAGCATCTCTTGCATGCCGGGGCCTCCCTTGGGGCCTTCGTGCGTGATCACTACCACATCGCCTGCAACAATGTCACCACCGAGGATACCCTCTACGGCTGCATCCTGCGAGTCGTACACCTTGGCAGGACCCGAGAACTTCCAGATGCTCTCATCCACACCGGCAGTCTTCACCACACAGCCGTCCAGAGCTATGTTTCCCTTGAGCACGGCAAGGCCGCCATCTTTGGAGTAGGCATGAGCGAGATCGCGTATGCAGCCCTCGGCACGGTCGGTATCGAGCTCTTTATAATAAGATTCCTGCGAGCCCATCACGTTACTGAACTTACGGGCGGGGGCGCTGGCGTAGATGCGGCGGGGATCGAGTTGAGAGTTGAGAGATGATAGATGACAGTTTTCTGTAGGATTAGCACAACTTTCCACTTTCATCTTTCCACTCTCATCTTGCGTAATATCATATTTGGCAATAGCCTCAGCAAGTGTAAGTCCGTCAACACGCTTGAGGTCGGTATAGAGCAGATTGCCCTTGTCCAGCTCACCCATGATACCGAGGATACCGCCTGCACGGTTCACATCCTCGATGTGGAACTTCTGTGTAGTGGGAGCCACCTTGCAGATGCAGGGCACGCGACGTGAGAGGGCATCGATATCGTCCATCGTGAAGTTTACGCCTGCCTCATGAGCCACAGCCAGGAGGTGCAGCACGGTGTTGGTAGAGCCACCCATGGCAATGTCGAGTGTCATGGCGTTGAGGAAGGCTTCGCGTGTGGCGATGCTCTTCGGGAGTACGCTCTCGTCACCCTGCTCGTAGTATTTATAGGCATTCTCCACAATGAGTTTAGCCGCATCCTTGAAAAGCTGTATGCGGTTCTTATGAGTAGCCACGATGGTGCCGTTGCCAGGAAGGGCAAGACCGATGGCTTCATTGAGGCAGTTCATGGAATTGGCGGTAAACATACCCGAGCAACTACCACAACCGGGACATGCGCAACTCTCAATGGCAGCCACCTCTTCGTCGCTCACGCTCTCATCGGCCGACTTGATCATCGCGTCGATGAGGTCGAGGTGCTTGCCGTTCAGGTCGCCAGCCTCCATAGGGCCGCCCGACACGAAGACCGTAGGGATGTTGAGACGCATAGAAGCCATCAGCATACCCGGGGTAATCTTGTCGCAGTTGCTGATACATACCAACGCATCGGCCTTGTGTGCATTACACATGTACTCTACGCTATCGGCAATGATGTCGCGCGAAGGCAACGAATAGAGCATACCGTCGTGGCCCATGGCGATACCGTCGTCTATGGCAATGGTGTTGAACTCGGCAGCGTAGCACCCCATGGCCTCAATCTCACGTTTCACGATTTGTCCTATCTCATGCAAGTGGGTATGGCCAGGAACGAACTGGGTGAATGAGTTGGCGATGGCAATGATAGGCTTGCCCATCATCTCACGTTTCATGCCGTTGGCTATCCATAGGGCACGTGCGCCCGACATGCGGCGACCTTCCGTGCTTGTTGCGCTTCTAAGTGCGTGTTTCATATTCATTTCAATTTTTCTGATTTATTCTTCTTTTGGATGAAAAGGTTGCAAATGTAGAGAGAAAATCCCGTTTGTGCTAATAAACTGTTATCTTTTTCTGCCGTTTCTGCAAAAATTGTTCTTTTCAGACCTCACAGGCTTGGAAAAATGAACGAAAAAAGACGGGTAGTTTGGATATATTGAACAAAACGAGTATTTTTGCAGCCCGAATTACTAACACATTATTATAATGAAGAGAATAATCCTCCCACTGTTGGCGCTGAGCGTCGTGTGCTGCACTCCTCAGAGACAGGAAACACAACACATTACCGTAACCACGAATGACACTGTAGGACGAAAGATGATGATCGTGCCTATGGGTAACAATGAAGGTACGGTGGAGATGACAATTGAGAATGGCGTATATAGCGCTTCTATAGCTACAAGCGAGACAGGATTTTACAATTTGGTATCAGTCAATGGACAGTCACAGAGTATTATACCTCACTATATTCCAGTAACGAAAAGCAAATCGGCATCACACCTGACCTTCGGCGAGCGTTCCATGCTTGAACTTGAGGGAAGCCGCGACAACCGTGCTTTGGCAGCCTATACCCAAGCTTATGCCGATTATAGCCGTGCCCTATGGTCGTTACCTAAGGGTGATACGGATAATGCACATGCAATCCTAGAGTCATTTATCGTCAAGGCCGACTCGATAATCGACGAATACCGCTGCACGCAACCTGTAGAAGAATATCTGAAGATATGGGCCTACATCAATGCCTACGACAGCTACGGCTCGCTGCCACGCATCATAGGAATGAAGGCCGACGAGATACCCTACACACGCACCGAGCTGTTGCCTGAGCCTCATACTGTGCTCGATTCGCCCATCGCAGCACTCTTCTCTAATGTTCCCAACATAGTATACTCGGCACTCCCCAATAGGAATAACCTCGACAGTGCCCTCATCTACGTAGAGCAGCACTACACCGACAGCATACTACGCAAAAAGGTAAACGACCACATCGCAGCTCGCTACGTAAGCCGCTACAACTACAATGAAGGATTCGACAAGGGACTGGAGCGCTTGCAAAAGGCTACCGAACGATATAGTCTGAATCCACAACATGCTGCAGACTTTGCCAAGCATCGGGCTACCATTCCCGGTCAGCCCTTTCCTGACGGTATCATCTTGCAAGACCGAGAGGGCAATGTTGTTGATTTCTCGGCTTTCCGAGGCAAGTATGTGTATATTGACCTTTGGGCAAGTTGGTGCGTACCCTGCCTGCGCGAACTGCCCGCGCTTCAACAACTCGAGAAGTCCTTGAAGAACAAAAAGGTAACCTTTCTCTCTATCTCCATTGACGGCACAGAAGAGGCTTGGAAGAAGAAGATGGACGAGAAGAACATGCACGGTCACCAACTCTGGAACCCCGAAAACACCTTGGGCAAGGCACTCAACGTAAAGGGTATCCCCTTCTTTGCCATCTACGACCCCGACGGTAACCTCTATATGCACGGAGCACCGCGCCCCAGTCAGGGTCTTGGGCTGGTGAAGCTACTGGAAGGGCTGAAGTAAACAACTCTATCCGTCAAGAACATCTATTCATTATATTTTATTACACAAATTTCTAATTATTTTAAGGTATGAAGAAGAATTACTTTTATGCTTTATTCGTAACATTGATGCTGTGCATGACGATACCTGCAACAGCACAGATCACCTCGATTTCGGGGTTCTACGGGAAATGGCAGTTTACAGCTGACGTTGACGTAAAGAACCAAGATTATGCTGATGTTATCAGCAGTTCTTGTGAAGTTGTAATCACCAAAGGAGACAATGGTTATCCTGCAAAGATGGAGGGTTTTGCAGGCTCCACCCAAACTCTGAACATCAACAAGTTTGACGCAGACGCTCAAACATTGCTGTTCCTCAACCCCAATTCCCCCCAATTATGGGCTCCGTTGCATATGGCCGATGCCGATGGTAAGTACCCTTACGGTACAGCAGAGGGAGGCTGGAGTGACACTTACGGAAGCATCAACTTTACCTATGATGCCACTACAGGAGTGCTTTCATACCCCGACTTTACAGTTGTAACAGCCGATCATGCTGCAGGAACAACAGAAATCATGGTCAAGGTGACGAACATCAAAATGACATTGATTGAATCAGAGAAGATTGAGATTCCTGAGATTGCCGGTGAATGGACATATACTCCGTATTATACAAGAAATGACTCTACATTTGTCACGACTTTCAAAATGACACTTGTAGCTAAAGACGACACTAACACCCAATGGGACGCTACGTTTGCATTCGAGGGATTCGAAGAATTTACCTTATCAGGAACATTTGACGGTATCAATTTGGATATTCCTTTTGAGGAACAGTACCTTGATGCAGAGAAGAAAATCCGTTTCGGTATAGCAGCGACCAGTGCAAACCCCGACAACGTATTCGTCAAAAGCGGAAAATTCTCTTTTGCCTATAACTCCAAGACCATGATGTGGCAGAATGATTACATTTACATTCGTCAAGAGGGAGTAACAGTGAAAGATGGTGTTGAAACTCCTGTAGCCCCATTAGTGCAGCAGTTATATGGTGGCTGGATTGAGCGAGAAGACCCCAATGCTTACGATTGGGCAGGCGTATACAATGTCAGCATCCATGAAATAGAGACGTTGGCAGATGGCGTTGACTTCCCGAAGAATTTTGAGATGGTTATCGAAAAGTCACAAGGTACATACAGCATCAAAAAGTTCCTTGGCTATGAGAATACCGTAATGGCTCTGACTCCCAGCGAAGATGGTAAGTCTGCAACAATAGACTTGAGCAATGCTTATTGTTACCTTCAGTACATTGGTGAAGTTGCAAATGGCGAAAGTTCGGATTATGCATACCATGTGATTACTGATGTCAATGGTGAACCTACAACACAGAAAATCATACTCAATGAGGATGGAACTTTGTCTTTCGGGGATTTTTCCGTATCGCGCAAATTGTATTATGCAAACACATACGAACCTTTGGCACTCATGTCAGGCGTTAGCGCAGTAAAGGCAGAAGCTCCCAAGTTTGAATGGGTAGGTGACTATACACTTACTACCGGAAAGCTCGACAAGTACTACACTGGCGATGATGTAGAGTTCCCCGAATCATTCGATGTGAACATCACATACTTTGACGGTTCACAGTATGGCATGGATAGCTACTACTACATCAGCACCTTCATGAACAAGAGCATCGGCTCAACCCCCATCAAGCTTACAATCTCAGAAGATGGTTGGAGTGCAGACATGGCCACAGGTGGCATGTGCGGTGCTATTGTTGCCGGTGAGACATATTACAAGATATATGATATGAACGCCAGTGCCAACCCAATCACAATAACAGGAAACGAGGATGGCTCAATTTCTATTCCAAGCTTCTTCATCAAGGTTCTCAACTACAAAGACAATTCGGAGGCTGCCGGCGCATGGTATCAGGATGTAACACTTACTCGTAAGTCTACAGGCATTGAGAATATTGTAGAGACTCCCGTTGTTGAAGGTATCTATGATCTCCTGGGTCGCAAAATTGAGGCTATCACTGCTCCCGGGCTCTACATTGTAAACGGTAAGAAGGTTGTCATTAAATGACGACGCGGTATGAAAGCGTCGTTTGCGACGACTGAGACTTTAGTCTCATAAAGGAGTCTGCTTGCGGATTTATACCGCACGTGACAACTAAAACGAAGTTAAAGTAATTGTAGAGTAAATCTTAACACAATTATTCCTAATTATATTAAAGTGCTTCCTACGGTTTGTGGGAAGCACTTTTTTTTCGTACTTTTGCAGTTAACTGCGAAGGTACTTGCGCTTGCTGAGAAATACTCAAGTAAACTTGGCATTTCACCCGCTTTTTCGTATCTTTATGGTAAACCATTAAGATACTTGCACTCGCTGAGAGAAATATTCAAGCAAGCTTGATATTTTTCGCTCCTTTAATCGTAACTTTGCAAGTTATTATAGGATATAGGATAATTCAATGAAACAAGAACCTAACAAGACATCAATGAACAAGACTGATTGTACACCAATTTTTGTCAGCAAATTATGCAGCATACTACTGTTTTTGCTCATGTCTCCAGCCTTTGCTGTTGGTGGCAACACAAAACTTATCAACAATTCAGGTAATGATGAAACGATAGTATCTGGCATTGTGGTTGACAAGAAGACCCAAGAGCCCTTAATAGGAGTAAACGTCGCCATTTGGAAGAACGAAGAGATAGTGACCGGTGTCATTACCGACTTTGAAGGTAACTTTCACATGACCACTACCGTGAGTGATTTTGAATTGCAAATCTCTTACATGGGATACAAAGACGTGAAGTTCAGCTCCCAATCGCGCAAACTCGAAGCGATGCGGATCGAGCTTGAGGAGGATGCCAACACATTGGGTGATGTAGTTGTAACGGGTTTTGTAACCAAGAACAAAGAAACATTTACCGGTTCGGTAACGGAAATGTCGGGTATAGAATTGCGACAGGTGTCGGGTACAAACCTCATCGGTGCCATATCAGCTCTTACTCCAGGTATGGCTATGGTACAGAACACAAGCCAAGGTTCGAACCCCAACCACACCCCCGAACTGGTGTTGCGTGGTATGAGTTCGTTCTCAAACAGTGGTCAGCAGGTCAATCAGCCAACCATTATTCTGGATGGCACAGAGATTACTATGCAGGATCTCTATGACCTTGACATCAATGAAGTGGAGAAGATTACCGTATTGAAGGATGCTTCGGCCACTGCGCTCTATGGTTCGAAAGCCGCCAATGGTGTGATAGTCATTACCCGCAGACCTATTCATGAAGGTACGGTACGGGTGCAATACAACTTTACGGGTAACCTGCAATTCCCTGTATTGAGCGACTATAACGTACTCAATGCGAGTGAGAAACTCGAATATGAGCGTCTGGCAGGCCTTTATGACGCCAAAGGGGCGATAAATCCCGAAACGGGACTTCCGCTACAATATGAATATGATGAGCTATACAATCAACGCTACAAACTCATCAAGGCCGGGCAGAACAGTGATTGGCTGTCGCAACCGGCACGCACTGCCTTATCCAACGACCATTCACTACGCGTATATGGCGGTGCATCTAACCTGCGATATGAGTTGACAGGGCGCTTTGGCGATACTCGCGGTGTGATGAAGGATGACTACCGCAAGCGCTATAACTTAGGCTTCAAGCTCGACTATTATGCGGGGTCACTGACATTGTCAAACCGAACGACCTATCAGGAGGTTAGTACAAAGGACACCCCCTACGGATCATTCTCACAATACGTATGGATGAACCCATACGACAGGATCTACAACGAGGATGGTACGCTCAATACAGACTTGGCATGGGATCTCAACAATCCGCTTTATGAGGCCACACTGGGAAGTTTCTCGAAGAAGGGAACCAGGACATTGAGCAACAGCTCTGATTTGCGTTGGGACATCAATAAGATGTTCCTTGTGACAGGACACTTCAATGTGTCGAGCGACATGGGTTCAAACGACATCTTCACCTCACCCAACTCTCTGGTGTACAAAGATGTTACAGAATTGGCCAAGAAAGGACAATACACAAAAGGAATGTCTCAGGGAATCAGTTACAATGGCAACTTGGTTGGCACGTTCAACAAGTTCTTCGAGGATGAGTCGCTCGTAAGCCTTTCGACAGGTTGGGAAATCAATTATGCAAAGAGCAGTACTGAGACAATACAGGCTGTGGGCTTCTTTAATGACCACTTGTCATACATCGGCAATGCCGTAAACTATCCAGCAAGCAGTAAACCGTATGGTTCACAATCAGAAACGGCCGATGTGGGTTTCTTTGTTACAGGCAACACTTCATGGCGCAACCGCTACTTTGCTGACGCTACATGGCGTACAACCGGCTCTTCACAGTTCGGAGAGAACAATCGGTTCGGACATTTCTGGTCGGGAGGTCTCGGATGGAATGTCATGAACGAGCCATTCATGAAAGATATAAAGAAGCATTTCGATGTATTTAAGGTGCGCGGCAGCTCTGGATATACGGGAAAGGTATCCTTTAGCCCTTTCCAAGCGATGACGATGTATCAGTATCTGAATGACTACGAATACAAGAATGGTATTGGTGCCATTCCTGTTACGATTGGCAATGTGGACTTGACTTGGGAACGTACAATGAATTATAATGTAGGTATTGACCTGAGCATGTTTGACCGCCGTTTAAACTTTACCGCCGATGCATATATCCGTAATACAACCGACCTTCTGCTCGACAAGTCGTTTGCACCTTCGACTGGTGTTACCAGTGCAAAATCAAACTTGGGTGAACTGCAGAACAAGGGTGTGGAGTTCCAACTCGATGGCTACGTGTTCCGTACCAACGATTTCTACTGGCGTCTTGCTACGACCGGATACGCCAACCGCAACAGGATAACCAAAATCAACAAAGCTTTGGAGGAAATCAATAAGGAGAATCAGGAATATGCCTCCACATCACTTGCTCCTCTACCCCAATATGCCGAAGGTGAGAGTGTAACCGCACTCAAGCTGGTACGCTCGGCAGGTATTGACCCTGCCACCGGTAAAGAGGTGTATATCAAACGCGACGGTACACTGACCTTCGATTACGACCCTGCCGACCGTGTGCTCATAGGTGATACCGAACCTAAGTATATCGGCACATTCAGCACCAATGTGTTCTGGAAAGGATTCAGTCTGTACGCCATGTTTAACTGCCGATTGGGAGCGTGGGTATACAATACGACACGTGTTAGCAAGGTAGAAGGTTCCGATCCGCAATACAATGCAGACAAGCGCGTATTCGATGACCGCTGGAAACAACCGGGCGATGTGGCCTTCTACAAGAATATAGCCGACAGCAGTCGTCCAGAGCAGACAACCCGCTTTGCCGAACAGGAGTACACGCTGACGCTTGGTTCACTAAACCTCAGCTATGAGTTCAGTGACAATGTGTGCAAATCTTTGCACCTGAGAAATATGCGTACTGGCATCAACTTCACCGATATACTGAGACTGTCGAGTGTGAAGATTGAGCGAGGAACCGACTACCTCTACAGTCAGGGATTTGAATTCTATTTGAATGTGACATTGTAAGAATATGACTATGAAGAAGATTTTATATATCATCCATTTGACTATAGCGTTGTTTGCAACAACATCGTGTGAGGACTTCCTCAACATAACCCCCGAGGGACAGGCCAAGCGAGATGAGCTACTGACCACATCGGAAGGTATCGAGGATGCCATGTATGGCGTGTATTCACAACTGCGTTCCAATACGTTGTATGGTCAGGAACTCTATTTCCACACACTGGAGATTATGGCTCATAACCTTTATTGTAACGGACATACTGCAATAACGGCATTGAGCCAATTTGAGTATGACAACACTGAAGTAAAGAGTTTGTTTGAAAGTATCTGGACTGCCATGTACAAGAATATCTCCAATGTAAACAGCGTTCTTGATGCCCCACTTGTGGCTGATGCCAAGGAGTACCCCTATACCATCTATCGAGGCGAAGCTCTCGGCTTGCGTGCATTCATGCATTTTGATCTGGTACGACTCTTTACTGAGCAGTATACGCCAGACTCAACAGCCGAAGGTATTCCTTATGCCACGGGGTTCTCATTGAAGACACCCGACTTTGAAAGCCTCAAGGAGAACTACGAGCATATCCTTGCCGACCTTCACGAGGCTGATAGCCTGCTTGCCAATGAAGAAAAGTATGAGGGTGAGAGCAACTATATGCTTGATCGTCAGATACACTTCAACAAGTATGCAGTGAAGGCCACACTGGCAAGAGTCTACTTGACTATGGGCGACAAGACCAATGCAGCCAAGTATGCAAAAGAAGTTATCGATGGCAAGAAATACTACCTGAAAGAGATGACCGAGGTGATAAATGATTTGGCAGGTGTTCTTTCAAGGAAAGAATGTATATTTGGAATATATCACTCTGGGTTCTTTACGCAAATCTATGCCAAGTTACAACAAACCACAACACGCTACTCGCTTGACTTACGTACCGACTATCGCAGTGTGTACGAGAAAGACAATGCAGGCTATGACTATAGAGTAGATTCATACTTTACAACACAAACACTGGGCACCGAACAGGTTGACCGTCTCAGTAAGTTCACCGATGTCTATGAATTGCAAGACAATGTGGCTTCGCGCCCTCAGGATCTTATTCTCGGCATCAATATGATAAGAATCCCCGAAATGTATTACATCATGGCCGAAGCACTGTTGGAAGAGGATGCCGAACAAGCACTGGCTTATTACAACGAGGTACGTGAACATCGCGGACTGAAACCATTGGAGACAGAGACTGTAGATGAAAGTACGGGAGAAATTGTTACCCGTCCTCTGACACTGGAGCACATCAACGAGGAACGATATAAAGAGTTCTTCGGCGAGGGTCAACTCTTCTTTAATATGAAACGCCAGAATCAGTCCATCGTCTCTTTTGACGGTGCCACGACTTATCAGGCAAGTAAGAAGATATATGTAGTGCCCACACCTGACATAGAGATAGAAAACCGTTATTGATAATATAAAGCAAACTGCAGATGAGTAATCTATTAAAATACATTATCCTATCGTGTATAGGAATTCTATGTCTCACTTCGTGCAACGAGACTGAGTACCTCAGATACGATACATCGCATAATGGAGTATATTTTACAGAAGATGAACTTAAGTATTCGTTCAGCGTGTCCTCTGACACTATTCATAGCTACCTGTTCAAAATACCCATCCAGATCTTAGGTGGCATAAGCAGTGAGACGCGTGAGGTAGCATATAGAGTCAATGCCGACTCTACGGATGCCGTAGAAGATGTTCATTATATACTTGGTAGAGCGATGATAGCCCCCGACTCTATCACGGGCTATATCCCAATAACAATCCTGCGTGATAACCTTGAAGGAAGCTATCTCGAAGGATATCAAACCTATCGTCTATGTATAGAACTGATGGAGAACAATAATTTCACCCCCACACTTGATTCTTTGAGTCAAGTGCGCATACTGCGGTTTGACAATGCCATTGACATACCTGAATGGCTCAATTATAAGGGTGAAAAGATATGGCGCCCAGGAAATCCCCACCCAGACCTTGGCGACTGGCATCCTTATACACTCATCAAATTAGTGGAGCAGTTCCACAAGTTAAAAGATGTGGAAAATATGGCTGAGACATACAAGAAGATGGTGGCATATTATGGTGGTGAAAATCTTGAGCGAGTACCGTATGCATCGTTCCATCCCTATACCCATGTCATGCGCAAATATGTATTTGCCCCTCTGTATGAATATTTCAGTGATGAAAGCAACCGAGAAGCAATCCTGGATATGTATCCGGATTATCCTTTCAACTTTCCTAATCCGTATGGGAATAATTGAGAATCCAAATTTGAAACACTCACAATTCAGAACGAGTAACAGTATGAAATCACGCCATATATTATCTTTTTTAATGGTATCTCTTGCCCTTGTATCGTGCTTCGAGGATGAGAGTACACTGCCTACCCGAAAACTGGCAGAAATCACCATTGATGGAAGTAGCATTGCGAAAGAGTACAACATCCACAAGAACGATACTTTAGTCATTGAGCCTATTGTGACCCAGTCAAATGGCGAACTACCTCTAACATACACTTGGGAAATTGACCAACAGGTGATATCTACAGAGCGTATACTACACTATGTCGGCACAACACTCGGGGCATTCAGCGCACGACTCATCGTAGAGAACGAGGATGGAAAGGCTTTTCACGTCTTTGCGCTTAACGTAAACTCGCCCTATGAGTATGGTATTATGGTGCTTAGCGAAGATGCAGAGGCCCGACCACACATCGCCTTCATGCAAGAACCGATGAAGGAGGGAGACGCAAGGGCGTTCTATGACGAGAACAGCCTCGTACGCAACAATCCCGAGCAGACCTTTGCATCACACCCCTCAGACATAGTCCAGACAACAGGTTCGCTCATTGTAGCCTGCCAAGGTAGCGACAGCGAAGATGACGGAGCCGCCATCTACTTCCTCAACGAGAAAACCTTAGTGGTGGAAAACATCGTAGAGACTAAGGAGTACAAAACCTTCAAACCTACCAAGCTGTTTACCCCAGGAGAAAGTTTTGATGGTGGTGCATATCCCGTACTCTCAGCCGATGGAAAGATGTACTCCTTACCCACATATAATGCCGTATTGCAGCCTTCACACAAGCTGTTGTCTACATACGCACAAACGGGATTTGTTGTTGACAATGAAGGATCCTATAATGACATCTTGATGTGGGATACCGAAGTTAATGGACTCGTGCTGATATACAACAGCTACGGTCCCTATTATTGTGGAAGCAAATATCTGATGCAGCGCGACTCGTTATTGAATGACGAGTATTATGTAAAGAACTTCAGCAAGTTGCGCGGAGTATGTACACTCACACCGGTGTTGCGTACCCCTGCACAAAAAAAGGTTTTGAAGCAGGAGCTGATAGCCATAGTGGAGGCTCCATTGATGTTGCAGAAGGTTGTCATTGCCACCTTCTTCTGGGAGGGAATAAGTGGATCATACGGAAAGTACAAGGTTCTGGACAATAAGGGATTTACGAAAGCGGCCTCAAGGAATTATTCGCTGATTGATGAACATACCCCTTGTGTTGCCAATGCCACCTACAAGACAATGATGTTTGCCAACGGAAGCAAGGTGATGCGTTGGTATTACAACCAAGACAACCACTACCTTGAAGATGCCGATGTGCTGCTCTCTGTGGGTAGCGATGAAGCTGTCATCACCTCACTGGCCATCAGCGATGACCATAAGAAAACCTTCGTTGCCTTCTACGAGCCTTCGCAAGAAGGCAAGAATGGTAGCGTATGGGTATTCGACACCGCTACAGGAACCGTACTCGAACGTTACGATGGCGTGTGCTACCGCCCTGTAAAGGTGATGTGGAAGAAGAGATAATCGAGCTTCTTCTGAATTATGAGTTGAATCCAGAAGCTGACTGTTGTCCGTTGTCTGTTAACCCAATAACTCTAAACACTAAACAAAAAAAATGAAAACACGCCATATCCTTTCCCTCATATTCTTGTCTCTTACCTTTGCATCGTATGCCCAACCGTTACCAATGGACAGTGCCGTTCGACATGGCAAACTCGAAAATGGGCTCACCTACTACATTTGTCCTACGGAAAACCACTCGGGGCAGGCACACTACTATATCGTGCAGCGCGTGGGCTCTATCCTTGAAGAGGAGCATCAGCGCGGGCTGGCTCACTTCTTGGAGCACATGGCCTTCAATGGCACCAAGCACTTTCCTGGCAAACAGCTGATAGGGTACCTCGAAAGCAATGGGGTACAGTTCGGTACCGACATCAATGCCTACACCGCATTTGATGAGACGGTGTATAGTCTGTCACGTGTACCTACCCATCGTATGGGATTGGTAGACTCGTGCCTACTGATTCTGCGCGACTGGAGCAATGACATCACACTGACCGCACAGGAAATTGATGCAGAACGCAAGGTGATACACGAGGAATGGCGCACCAAACGGAATGCCCGCGACCGTATTTACGAGCAGACATTGCCAAAACTGTTCCCCGACAGCAATCGCTATGCCTATCGCATGCCTATAGGCCTAATGGAGGTGGTAGATAACTTTCCCCACGAGGCTTTGCGCGACTATTACCGTCAGTGGTACCGACCCGACCTCCAGGCTGTCATCATTGCAGGAGATGTGGATGCCAATTATGTAGAGAGCCAGATACGCAAACTGTGGAGCGATGTGTCATGCCCTACTGATGCTTCCGAGCGCATCTATTACACTGTGCCTGACAATAGTGTGCCCATCGTAGCCGTCGGCACCGACCCCGAGCTCACCTCAGGGATGTTACGTATCAGCTTCAAGTATGATCCTCTGACAGCAGAGGAGTCAGAATCTGTTCATGGACGGCGCGACGAGTACCTCAGGTCGATGATTATATCTATGCTCACGGCGCGTATTGCCGATATGCAGCACACCGACAATTCTGCACAGCAGTTTGGTATCAGTTTCTTTGATGGCGACTATTCAATAGCACAAACCAAGAAGGCATTCTCGGTGAAGGCCAATTTCCGTGGCGATGACTGGGTACCTGCCATGCTGGCTATAGTGCGTGAACTCAAGCAAGCCATGCAGTATGGATTCACTTCCGAAGAGTATGAGCGTGCCAAGCTACAGTTGACACCTTGGATAGAAGCCATGGAACGTGGTACATATAACCTATCGGCCAGTATGATGGCCGAGCGTTGCAAAGCCCACTTCCTACGCTATCTACCGTTGCTTTCCATGGCTGACGAGGCTAATCTGTACCGTCATCTGCTGGGCTCGGTGACTTTGGACGACATCAACGAACGCTTGGGTCAACTGCTCTACACACAAGGTGGCATAGCCATACTGCTGCAGGGACAGAGCCACTCTGACCATCACTGGCCTACCGAAGCGGAGGTGATGGACATATACGGAAAAGGATGGATGCAGGAGGTGAACCCCTATAAGATTCCCTCTGCCGAGCCCACTCCCGAGTTGATGCAGGAAAGGCCCGTAGCTGGTAGTATCGTGAAGGAAAAGCAGAACAAACAGTATGCGACCCGCGAACTCATGCTCAGCAATGGTGCTCACGTGATTCTCAAACCCATAGAGGGGAGTTCCACACTACGTATCAAAGCTATTAGCCACGGAGGAACATCGCTCCTACCCGACAATGAGTACTACAACATCGCCGCCATCAATGCGCTGCCCTCGATGGGAGGACTTGGGCAACTCTCAAACCGTCAACTTGGCCTTGCCCTGGAAGGTTCCAGTGCTTCGTACCAGACCAATGTGGGCACACTCATCGAGACCTTTACAGGAGGATGCCTACCTGCCGATACCGAGCAGATGCTACAGTTGCTCCACCTGCGCTTCACTACCGTGCGTCAAGACTCTGCCGCCTTCATCCGCTGGCAGCAGAATAGACGAAACTCTGTGAGCCAGCAGATAGCTAACCCGATGGCAATCTTCTCCGACACGCTGCAGAGTACCTTATATGAGCCGCATCCACGCCACCGCAAAGCTTCATTGGCTCTTGCCGATAGCGTAGATTATGATCACACATGCACCTTGTTCCGTGAACGTTTTGCCAATGCCGCCGACTTCACCTTCATTTTCGTTGGAGCAATGGATGTGGATTCTTTACGTCCGCTCATCTGTCAGTACATTGCTTCGCTTCCTGCCAATCCGAAAGTCAAGGAGCGAGCCAATCTCGCAGCACTTCCCCGACTCAGAAAAGGCAAGCATGTAACACATCTGCATATACCCGAAGGAGGCCCGGCTACAACTGTCATCTATAACATTCAGGCTCCTGCCCGTTATACCGCCCGCTCCAATGCAGCCAGTGCTCTTTTGAGCGAGGTGATGAGTACCCTTTGTACTGAGACCCTGCGTGAAAAAGAGGGAGGCACCTATAACGTATCGGTCAATGTGCGCATATCACGTCAGCCAGTCGAGGAGTTGGCACTTATGTTCAACTTCAACACCAATCCCGAGCAGGCTCAGAGGCTCTTGGATAAGGCGCTTGGCCTTTTGGCACAGGTAGCCAAAGAAGGACCTCCCACAGTAGCACTTGACAATGCACGGAAATATCTCCTCAAGCGCCACGCGGACTATCAGGCTACTCCAGCTTTCTGGATGGATGCTCTCACCGACCGTGTACGCTATAACAATGCCGATATACTCACCAATGAAGCTACACTACAGCAAGTGACAGCCAAGGAGGTACAACGTTTGGCACGCAAGCTCAGCCGTTCAGGTAATACGGCTGAAGTGATACTCAACGGACTATAATAGCTCCTACATTTTGCTTGATTATCTTTGCCGCAAAACTTGTTGATATCGAGTATAAACCGTATCTTTGCGTTTATAAAGATAATAACAATTTGTAATATATCCCAAACATAAGTATATATACAACTATGTATACCATCAAAACCAACAAGAGCGGCACACGTAGCATCGAAGTGACCGACGAACACCTTCTCACTATTGACAAGTACCAGCTGTTGAGCGGTATGGTAGACAGCAATGGCATCGTCGACGAGACTGTACTCGACAAGTTGAAGCTCACCATACGCTCGCTCATCGTATCACAGGACGGAAGCAAGGAGTTGCTCGACCTCTGCATCGATGTCATCTACCACAACAACATGAAAGCAATTGGCCTAAGTGCACTTATCGAGCTTTACAAGGAATGGAAAGAAAGACAGGCAGAAGAAGAGACTGCAAGCAAAGAGCCATGAGCGTATACCGTTGACCGTCAACTTCAGTTGCCTTTAACAGTCCTTTAATACCTATTATATGAGTGTAGCCTACCAACTGACCGACTTTCTCCCCACTACGCGCAAGGAGATGGAGTTGCGCGGATGGGACGAGGTAGATGTGGTGCTCTTCTCGGGCGATGCCTATATAGACCACCCCTCATTCGGCGCTGCCGTAATAGGACGCATACTCGAAGCCGAGGGATTGCGCGTGGCTATCGTACCGCAACCCAACTGGCGTGATGACCTGCGCGACTTCCGCAAGATGGGTCGCCCTCGTCTCTTCTTCGGTGTCACTGCCGGATGTATGGACTCAATGGTCAACAAGTATACTGCTGGCAAGCGCCTGCGTTCCGAAGATGCCTATACTCCTGACGGTCGACACGACCTACGCCCCGAATACCCCTCTATCATATACTCTCAGATACTCAAGCAACTATATCCCGATGTACCCATCGTACTGGGTGGCATCGAGGCCTCCATGCGCCGCCTCACCCACTACGATTACTGGCAAGACAGCCTGCGCTGCAGTATTCTCTGCGACAGCGGTGCCGACATACTCGTGTATGGTATGGGCGAAAAGCCGATAGTCTCAATTGCGAAGCTATTGAGACAAATTGAATATGAAAAACTGAAAATTGAAAGCCATAACCAGCCGAAGGATTATTTTCAATTTTCAAATTCCAGTTTTCAATTAAAGGACATTCCCCAGACCGCCTATCTCTGCCGCAAGGAAGAAATACCGGGTGGCATCACCGAGGCCGACATCGTACTGCACAGCCACAGCGAGTGCCTTCACGACAAACGTGCCCAGGCAGCCAACTTCCGCCACATCGAAGAGGAGTCAAACAAGTTGCACGCCTCGCGCCTCATACAGGAGGTTGAGGGACGCTACGTGGTAGTCAATGCCCCCTACCCGCCTATGACGACGGAGGAACTGGACCACTCGTTCGACCTACCCTACACACGCCTCCCCCACCCTCGCTACAAGGGCAAGCGCATCCCTGCCTACGACATGATAAAGCACTCGGTAAACATCCACCGCGGTTGCTTCGGCGGATGTGCCTTCTGTACCATCTCGGCTCATCAAGGCAAGTTTATTGTGAGCCGCAGCAAGGAGAGCATATTAAAGGAGGTGAAGGCCATTGCAGCACTGCCCGACTTCAAGGGATACTTGAGCGATCTCGGAGGTCCCTCGGCCAACATGTACCGCATGGGGGGTAAAAATGCCGACAAGTGTGCCCGATGCAAGCGCCCCTCGTGCATACACCCAAAGGTGTGTCCCAATCTCAACACAGATCACCGCCCCCTGCTCGACATCTACCGTGCCGTAGACGCATTGCCCGAAGTGAAGAAGAGCTTCATCGGTAGCGGCGTACGCTACGACCTCCTACAGCACCGCACCGATGACGAGACCGTCAACCATGCCGCTGCAGAGTACACCCGCGAACTCATCACCCGCCATGTGAGCGGACGCCTCAAGGTAGCCCCCGAGCATACCTCCGATGCCGTGTTGCAAGTGATGAGGAAACCCTCGTTCAGCCAATTCGAGCAGTTCAAGCGCACCTTCGACCGCATCAACCGCGAGGAGGGTCTACGCCAGCAGATTATCCCCTACTTCATCAGCAGCCACCCTGGATGCACCGCCGAAGACATGGCCGAGCTGGCCGTGCTCACCAAGCGTATGGATTTCCACCTTGAACAGGTGCAGGACTTCACCCCCACCCCCATGACCATGAGCACCGAAGCCTGGTACACCGGCCTTCACCCCTACACCCTGCAACCCATCTACAGCGCCCGCTCCCCGCGCGACAAGCAGGTCCAGCGCCAGTTCTTCTTCTGGTACAAGCCTGACATGCGCCGTGCCATCATGGACGAGTTGCGCCGTATAGGCCGCCGCGACCTCATAGACAAGCTCTTCGGACGATAGGAACAGACATCTTTTGACATAACGCCGACTTCTCGGCAAAGTCAATTTATAGGATTCACCTTAAAAAACATAGCTTAACCAAACAAATCATAAGAGCAAGTGTTACTTCATTGCTATTAACCTAAAACAATGGAGAAGACAATGAAGAAAACGCTTACCTTGGCGGCTATCGTATGCCTGGCCGCATTTGCCGTGTCGTGCGGCAACAAGAAGAGAGTAGAGCCAGCTGTTGCCATAGAGGCCTATAGCGACAGCATCTATATGATCAACGACTCTACCGTTGGTGACCTGCAAACCTACGTGTACGAGGGCGTGCTGCCTACCGATGCAGGCATCCCCGCCAACTACGTGCTCACCATCAATAGCTATGGACTCAATGCCGACGGCACCTACAGCCTCACCGAGAGCTATACCGAGACCAACGGGAAAGTGAGTACCAATTACGATGAGGGGCAGAAGATAGTGATGGTGGGCATACCCAACGACTCAACAGCTGTCGTGTATGAACTCGTCTCATACAGCAATCGCCCCAAGATGCGCCTCGTGGCCGAGGGCGACAGCGCCCTGCATAAGGTGGACAAAGAACTGAAACGTGTGTCGCAGAATGTAAAACATAAGCTGCACAGGAAGTAAGCCTCTTTTAATTCTGAATACTGAATTCTGAATTTCTATCCGGATGATTTAATTTCCAGTTTTCAATTAATGATAACCCTAAACCCTTAATCTTATGAGAAAAGTAATTCCAATGCTCTTTGCAGCAGCGCTTCTCGCGACCGCTTGCGAGAAGACCCCTGACACGGGCAACCTCGATGACGACTACTTGGTGTATACCAACTATGATGACGACACCAATTTTGCCAAGTTCACGACCTTCTACGTGCCCGACAGCGTACTCATCATCGACAACAGTTCCAACAAGCCCAAGTATCTTTATGGTACACCTGCCTCGGACATCATCATCGCAAGTTACGTAAAGGGTATGGAGAGTGCCGGCTACGTGCGTACGCTCGACAAGTCTGAGGCAGATCTCGGCCTGCAGGTGAGCTACGTGGAGGAGACCTACAAGTTCCGCTATTACAACAACTACCCTTGGTGGTACGGATACCCTTGGTACTGGAACTTCAGCTACTGGGGCGACTGGGGCGGATGGCATTGGCCCTACGACATCACCTACTCCTACTCTACTGGATCTCTGCTGGGCGAACTTGTAGACCTTACCCTGCCCGAGGGCACCTCGAAGCAACTCAAGGTGGTATGGAGCAGCTATATCAGCGGTCTGCTCAATGGCGATGGCTCGCTCAACACCACTGAGGTGACACAATCCATCGGCCAAGCCTTCAGCCAATCAGCCTATCTGAAGAAATGAGAATGCCAAAGACCCAAGAACCAAAAATTTAACCAATATGAAAACTCTAAAGAAATATTCTATCCGTCTGGCTGCTGCAGTAGCCCTCATCGCAGGATTCAGCATGCCGGCAAGGTCACAGGTGTCGCTCGATGCGTACTACAACGTGGACTGGCAATTCAACATCCCCATCAACAAGTTTGCCGACAAGGCCAGCGGCTGGGGCATGAACTTCGATGCCGGCTGGTACCTCACTCCAGACTTTGCAGTAGGTGCCTTCCTCAACTACCATACCAACAACCAGTATGTAGACCGCAGCGTAGTGAACCTCACGCATGAGACGGCCGTGTATACCGACCAGCAGCGCTCGCTCTATCAGCTCCCCTTCGGTGTCACCGCCCTATACCGCATTATCGAGTCGGACTGGCAGCCCTACGTGGCGCTGAAGCTGGGTGCCGAGTATGCCCACATGTCATCGTACTACTATATATACAAGTCGTCGGAAGATACATGGGGATTCTATATGTCACCCGAAATCGGTGTGCGCTGGTATCCTTGGGCTAACGGCATGGGTCTGCACGCTGCAGCCTACTACAGCTTCTCTACGAACAAAGGCACCGTGATGGGACAGGACATGGAAACCCCTGGGAACTTCGGATTTCGTGTGGGTTTAGCTTTCTAATAGCCGCAGCACATACTATAAAGCACCAGAATATTGGCAGTTGAGGCTTGCTCTCGACTGCCAATATTTGTCATAATCAAAAAAAATGCATTATCTTTGCAAAGAAATAAAGCACGACATTTGCCCGCACATCTTCTGAGATGACTGTAAGTACATGAAAAACACCTATGGGCCATCAGGAAGGCGTTGCGGGTTTTCAGTGCGTAGAGTTTTATGGGTTAGAATTTAGAGTCAAAGCCTTGTTTTTATTTTTAACTTTTAATTTTTAGTTAACATTGATATCAGTAGATGGACTGGCCGTAGAGTTTGGCGGCACAACATTATTCAAGGACATATCGTTCCAGATCAACGAAAAAGACCGTATCGCCCTCATGGGCAAGAACGGAGCAGGCAAGAGCACCCTGCTCAAGATACTCGCGGGCGTACGCCAGCCCACACGTGGCAAGGTTTCAGCACCGAAAGATTGTGTCATCGCCTACCTGCCCCAGCATCTCATGACCGAGGACGGGCGCACCGTCTTTGAGGAGGCCTCGCAGGCCTTTGCCCATCTGCACGAGGCAGAGGCAGAGATTGAGCGCATGAACAATGAACTGGCCACGCGCACCGACTACGAAAGCGACGAATACATGGCCCTCATAGAGCAGGTGGCCGTGCTGAGCGAGAAGTTCTATGCCATTGACATGACCCACTTCGAGGAAGACGTGGAGAAGACCCTGCTGGGCCTCGGCTTCGAGCGTTCCGACTTCGCCAAACCCACTTCCGAGTTCTCGGGTGGCTGGCGCATGCGTATAGAGTTGGCCAAGCTACTGCTCAAGAACCCCGACGTGTTGCTCCTTGACGAACCCACCAACCACCTCGACATCGAGAGCATACAGTGGCTCGAGGAGTTCATCAAGACCTCATCAAAGGCCGTTGTCGTCATCAGCCACGACCGCAAGTTCGTAGACTCCATCACCACCCGTACCATCGAGGTCACCATGGGGCGCATCTACGACTACAAGGCATCATACAGCCACTACCTCGAGCTGCGCCGCGAGCGCCGCGAGCAACAACAGAAGCAATACGAAGAGCAGCAGAAGATGATACAGGAGACCAAAGACTTCATCGAACGCTTCAAGGGCACCTACTCGAAGACCCTCCAGGTACAGAGCCGCGTGAAGATGCTTGAAAAGCTCGAGCTCATTGAGGTAGACGAGGAAGACACCTCACGCTTGCGCCTCCGGTTCCCACCCTCGCCCCGTAGCGGCAGCTACCCCGTAATAGCCGACGGTGTAGGCAAGGCATACGACAGGGTGATATACCAGGATGCCACCTTCACCGTAGAGCGTGGAGACAAGATAGCCTTCGTGGGCCGCAACGGCGAAGGCAAGTCCACCATGGTCAAGAGCATCATGGGCGAAATACCCTATGACGGCACCATCACCCTTGGGCACAACGTGCAGATAGGCTACTTTGCCCAGAACCAGGCATCATTGCTCGATGAGGAGCTCACCGTATTCCAGACCATCGACGACGTTGCCAAGGGCGAGGTGCGGAATAAGATACGCGACCTGCTGGGTGCCTTCATGTTTGGCGGTCCCGAGGAATCCATGAAAAAGGTGAAGGTGCTTTCGGGCGGCGAGCGCACACGACTGGCACTGCTCAAGCTACTGCTCGAACCCGTCAACCTACTCATCCTCGACGAGCCCACCAACCACCTCGACCTCAAGACCAAGGACGTGCTTAAGCAAGCCCTGCAGGACTACGACGGCACGCTCATCCTCGTGAGCCACGACCGCGACTTCCTCGACGGCCTTGTCACCAAGGTCTACGAGTTCGGCCACCAACGTGTGCGCGAACACCTCTGCGGCATCTACGAGTTCCTCGAAACCAAGAAGCTGGAGAACCTACAGGAGCTTGAGCGGAAGGGCACTTGAGGTGCCCCAGCAAAAAAAGAAGTTATGTGGGGATGAGCCTATTCCCAATGAATAAAGATTATATGAGTAAAATAAGAGGGTGTGCATTCTATGTTTTTATGCAAATAAAAAATTGACTTTTCTCTTGAAAGATCATGTTTTCTCCCATAAATGCACATTCCGCCTGATTTGGAGGTAATATATTTGAATTATCATCGATAAAAGGAGTTACTTTCATGTTCTGCATGACGGGCATGTCATACAGATAAAGAGCGGTGGACATTTTTGTCCGCCGCCCTTGCCACATAGGTTTTTGCTCTTCTACCGTCCATTAGAAATAGACGTTAAAAAGCACTTCGCTATATGTCGCCCATGCATTAGCTTTAGCTACAATACGGGAATAGTTCTGACCTACAATGTAGCTGTTATCCTGCGTTTCATTCCTTGAGGCAGATCTTATAGTCTGCATGGCAGTTTGGAGACTCAGATTTGCCTCAATGGATATATTTCGACTCATATAATACTCAACACCAACAGAAGCGGCAAAGCCCAAAGCATTTACTACAGGAAAGGAGGTGCTGCTCGTTATCTCATTCTCCTCATCTGTATCGGCGACAGTGCTGTTTCCTCTTATATATTTTATCATAGCACCTATTGAGGGTTGCAGGCGTTTCCCTGGACGAAGAAGGTAATTTCCTCCTACAAAGACTTTCCAGTCGTTATCTTTCTCGAGGTTCGTCATTGTCACCTTTTCTACATCATTGGCGTCTTCATACGAAAAAATCTTTGTTCTTTGATTGTTTATATACAAGCCGCCCAGAACAACCCAATTGTTGGTTACGAAGTACTTTCCATAAAGAGTGCTTCCCAGCCCATAGAACGAGTTGCTGGTACTTCCATTGAACATATTACCCACGAAATCGAGTACAGGAGTGGCTCCTACGCCAATGGCAAAACCTCCCTTCTTACTACCATAATAAACATTCTCTGTCTGTGCATTCACTGCATTGATTGCCATAACGCTGCATACCAATGCCATCATAAGATTCTTTTTCATAAATTAATAGATTTGTAAAAAGTTAATAATATAAAGTTCTGTTTTTATCATTTCCGTCCTGTGCCACCACACGAATGACACTTTCCTGCCAGTGGAGCGTGGCAATTGGGACAATCTTGATATTGCCCTGTATACGAATTTATCATCTGTCCCCGTCCGTTGCAGGTGGTGCAAATGCCTGTTCCTGCACATAGATGGCAACGTTTCTCGGTTTGTATCGTTGTTGTCGTTCCCGTGCTTACATTCCCTGTACCAATACCGCCTCCTGTTCCCATATCAACACCAGTGTAAATCATTCGAGGGACGTAGCCTGAGCCAGAGGATGAGGAAGACGATTGATTCGAGGTTGAAGAAGATGAGGTAGTTGATGACGAAGAGGTTTGGTTATTGTCTTTTGGAATGCTATTCCCATTTATATCTATATACAAGGGGACGTAATTGCCAGAAGAATTTTTATACTTGAAAGTTCCTTCATTATAAATTAGAGTTTTATATTTGCAAGGTACAACTTCTACTCCTTGCATGTTGCATGCTCCTTCATAACCGTCTTTTTTAACTCCATAGTAAAAACCCTCTTCTTTATCGCCGTGTCTACAAACAGAATTATATTTGTTCGGGAACACAATTTCTTTCCCCGATTCATCAATAACGCCATGGCAATCATTCTTACCTATTCTGTAGTAAAATCCATCCTCTTTATTGCCCGATCTAAAAATGTATGCATATTTCGTAGGAGGTATAATCTCATTGCCAAGTTCATCACAAATTCCTTCAAAACCATCTTTCTCTACAATATAGTAAAATCCATCTTCTTCATTACCACTTCGAAAAACATTATATTGGTATTTCGTGGGAGGAATAATCTCAATGCCATAAACATCACAAATTCCTGCAAAACGATCTTTCCCTTTACCTTTCCAAACTCGATAATAGCGAATCTCTGTTCCTTCTGCGTTCGTCTCTACCCTTACATCGTTGTACTTATCTGCAGGTAAAATTACATTTCCTTCCTTGTCACAGATTCCAATATAATCGTTTTCTTTAAACCTAAAAAATTTTGCCTTTGAGACATCCCCCCTTATGGCATTTTTAGTATCAACCCATTTATATCTATTAGGAGCAAAAACCTCGTTCCCTTTGGAATCATATATTCCCATAAACCCATCCTTTACAACACAGAAATAACAGGAAGCCGCATTCTTATCCCATCCAGCCCAATGGTAAGTGACTTGTTCAAATTTATTAGGCAAAAACAAAATGTTGCCATCTTTATTGGCGATACCTTCCATTCCATTTGTCCTAACACGGAAGTAGTATTCACGTGTCCCTGATATCCACAAAGAATCAACATAGATACTGTCGTATTTAGCTTCTATCAGCATCTTGCCGCCAGTGTTACCAACTCCGACCAATCCATTCTCTCTAATCTTATACCAAACGAAACTGTTACCTTCGACTATTCGTTCCACCTGTCTCTGAGCATATCCACATAATACGGATACGCACATTACTGTTACCAATAAAATCTTTTTCATAATGACGTATTTATTATTTGTTAGTATCTTGTTTGAGTGCATTCTCATACGATGCCCTTGATATTTCCACCAAACGCATTTTGATAATCTGATTCATCGCATCGGCTATATCTGTTTGACAAAGTAGATAGTTTTCAAAATTTGGATGACTGATAAAGTCATGCATTATTTTCTTATAGTTGCTTTGTGGGTTTCCCAATTCCTCCTCACATTTCTTAGAAGATTCCATAAATTCGTCTTGCACTTGTTCTGCATATGAATAGATGATAAAGAATAAAGCATATTGACTTCGCACAAGATTCTCATCTGTCACGTTATTGTCATTTTTCAAGATATTCTTAAAATCATCTCCACAAATACTCGACAATGCCCCCAACTTTTGAACATTTCCTACAAAAGCTTGGTATTCTTCAAGAGTAGCAGTCTTATTATGCTTTAAGAACTTCGAATAAACATCTCTTACAGCTTTTATATGTATCTTATAGTTTAAGAGATTGCATTGGTATAGTCTTAATTGTCTCATCTCATCCGTCTGTTCGAGAGAATCAGGCAATACCACATTCCCGATAAATTCGGTTGACTCAACAATCTTTTCGAGTTGTCTCGCCGCTTCGGCATTGTGGTTTCTACCCCAAAAGGTGTTGGCCGCAACGATAAGACTGATTAGAGCACAGGATAGCCCGAATGGGTCGCCGAGGATTTTGGGGAGTAACTTTCCCGAATGTTTCTGCGGTATACACTGATGTATCAGCGCAATCGCGAAATAAAGAACAGCAAAGGCCAACAGATAGCCACAAACTGAGGTTACAAGATTTGCATCCATAAAACTATCAGGTGTCTATGGAGCTATGGCAGACATTTAAAGGTGTAATTAAATGACGGACAAAACAAAAAAAGCGTGAAGCTCCAATCTCGTTGCTCGCTTCACAGCTTGGGCGTCGTGGAAGTTGCCCTATCATCGAAACGAGCAACTTCCTGAACCTCACGCCGAATATGTATAACAATCCCATCCCTATCTATGCGACACAAAATAATATACCTGTGACCATAAATAATTTGATGGGGATATGACAACATACCCACGGAGTGTCGTCAGTTGCTTGGTTTCTGATGATTTTGAAATTTTCCACGACTTCAAGCTGTCGAAACCTAAGCGTGAGACACGCCTTTTCCATTATGTCATCCCCGCCCTGCCACCTTAATCCATACAACTGAATCAAGGTATCGGCGCGAAGATGGGGACAAAATTAGTGTAAAATTTCGATTAAGCGAAGACAATGCCGATTTATTTGTATTGCTGGAGGAAGAAACTCCTGAATTTGTTTCTTTCCCCTTTTGAGGATAAAAGTTTTATTTTCCATTCTTTCTGGAGAAAATAATAGTATCTTTGTATCGTTTCAGAACATTCTGAAATGACAAAACTACTGCATTGGCATCGTCAGGTTTTTCTGAATCGGTCATTTGGCTTAAATAAAGAAAGGAGGGAGTCATGAATGGGCCATTTGATCCGTCTGACGCTTTCAGGTTTGTCTGAAATCATTGCACGATGCGGTTGGAGCTTTCAGAAGAGCATGAAAACGCTGCGCGATGCGGTTGGGATTTTCAGAAGAGTCTGAAAAGAACAAAGTAACAGGTTATGAATAGCCGATGTCTTTGGAATGTGATTTCTAATTTATTATTAACTCAAAATTCGTAGTATTATGAAAGAGATTTTGAAAGCCAATCTGAATAATGCTCGCAATGCTGAGCATTATCAGTTCCATTCAGACGTATTGAGCATTGTTACCGCAGAGGTGGCAACGGCTCAGAAAATCGACAGTTTGCGTTCCGACTATGTGGCACTATTCGACAAGGAGAACGCTGCTTTCATTCAGAACAGAGCTTATGAATCGACAAAAGAGATTGAGGCCAAGGACCGTGAGCGCGATGACTTGTTCTTGTACATCAAGCAAACGGTTGATTCTAACTTGCACTGCCCGGTAGCAACCAAGAAGGCGGCTGCCGAGAAACTGGCTTTTGCCATGAAACCTTATCGCTCGGCCAATTCGAAGGCCTTTGCCGAGAACACGGCACAAGTGACAAACCTGGTGCTCGATCTCCAATCCGAAGCATACGCAGGCTATGTGGAATTGTTGGGCTTGACAGAGGCTGTTGCGCAGTTGCAAGCGGCCAATGATGAGTTCAATGCCATCTATATGGGTCGCTCGGGCGAAAAGTTGGTTCGTGCTTCAAGCGAAACCATGAAGTCCATTCGTCCCAAAGTGGATGCGGCTTATCGTACATTGGCCAGTGCCATCAATGCCCTCTATCAGGTCAACTTCCTTGTTACTCGTTCGGCAAACACAGAAACGGAACTGGGTGGTGTGATTGATGGTGTCAACGCACTGATTGTCCAGCTGCACCAGACGCTTTCGTTGCGCGGAGCCGGCAGTGCTGTCGAGGTGAATGTGGATGATAATGTTTCGCCCGATGGTGTAGATACTCCTTCGGGGGGTAACAACCCACCTGCAGGCGGTGGCTCAGATAACGGTTCCGATGATGGCGGTGATAACGGTTCCGATGATGGTGGTAATAACGGTGGCTCAGGAACCGGTACCGAAGCCGAGCAGATCTTCATCGGCACCTCGGTGAACGACTCTGCCATGGGCAGCGTATCGGGCATGGGCACCTACGACAAGGGCACTACCGTAACCCTCACCGCAACGGCCAACGCTGGCTACCGCTTCGTCAGCTGGAGCGACGAGGTCACCGACAACCCGCGCCAAGTCGTGGCTGAGGTGAATGGAGTAGCGTACTCCGCTATCTTTGAAGCGATAGCGTAACACAATTGGTTAGTGGCCATAAAGTTCAAAACTCACAGCCACAGCCGGCACACCGGATGTAGTGAGCAGCATGAACATGGCACTATAGCGTGCTGACAAAAACCAATAGCCGACCCTGCATGAGAGTCGGCTATTGGTTTTGTATGGGATATTCTCCCGATTACTTGAACTCGTCCCAGCTCTTGATGGGTATATCGTCTACAGAGAGGGTGCAGAATGCATTGATGAATGCCTCGGCAAGACGGGCATTAGTGAGCAAGGGGATGTTGAGGTCTACAGCGGCACGGCGAATCTTGTATCCGTTGGTGAGCTCACCGGCAGTGAGGTTCTTCGGTAGGTTCACCACCATGTCGATCTCCTTCTTGTGGAGCAGGTCGAGTGCCTGGGGCTGCATGCCCTCTTCGCTGGGCCAGTATACGAGGGTGTTCTCCACACCGTTCTCAGTGAGGAAGCGCGAGGTGCCACCGGTGGCGAAGAGCTTGTAGCCCTTGCTCACGAGCAGCTTGGAAGCATCGAGCATAGCAGCTTTCTGCTTGGCCGAACCAGTAGAGAGGAGGATGTTCTTCTCGGGGATGCGCTGACCTACAGAGAGCATTGACTCGAGCACAGCTACAGAGGTATCGTCACCGATACAGCCTACCTCACCCGTTGATGCCATGTCGACACCGAGCACGGGGTCGGCCTTCTGCAAGCGGTTGAACGAGAACTGCGATGCCTTGATACCTACGTAGTCGAGGTCGAAGAGGTTCTTCTCGGGCTTCTCTACGGGGAGGCCAAGCATGATCTTGGTGGCCAGCTCGATGAGGTTGATCTTGAGTACCTTGCTCACGAAGGGGAACGAGCGTGAAGCACGCAGGTTACACTCGATAACCTTGATATCGTTCTCGCGGGCGAGGAACTGGATGTTGAAGGGGCCTGAGATGTTGAGCTCCTTGGCAATCTTGCGGCTGATGCGCTTGATGCGGCGCATGGTCTCTACATAGAGCTTCTGCGGTGGGAACTGGATGGTGGCATCACCAGAGTGTACACCGGCAAACTCGATGTGCTCGCTGATGGCGTAGGCGATAATCTCGCCATCCTTGGCCACGGCATCCATCTCTACCTCCTTGGCGTTCTCGATGAAGCGGCTCACCACTACGGGGTGCTTCTTCGATACGTTGGCAGCGAGGTTGAGGAAGCGCTCCAGCTCATCCTGGTTGGAGCATACGTTCATGGCAGCACCGGAGAGCACGTAGGAGGGACGCACGAGCACGGGGAAGCCAACCTTCTCAATGAAGGCGTTGATATCGTCCATCGAGGTCAGTGCGCTCCACTCGGGCTGGTCAACGCCGATGCGGTCGAGCATGGCAGAGAACTTGTCGCGGTCCTCGGCATTGTCGATATACTTGGCCTGTGTACCGAGGAGGCGTACGCCCATACGGTCGAGGCTCATGGCGAGGTTATTGGGAATCTGTCCGCCGGTAGATACGATAACGCCCATGGGACGCTCGAGCTCGATGACATCCATCACACGCTCGAAGGTGAGCTCGTCGAAGAAGAGGCGGTCACACATATCGTAGTCCGTTGATACGGTCTCGGGGTTGTAGTTGATCATCACGCTGCGGTAGCCCTCCTTGCGGATGGTGTTGAGCGCCTGCACGCCACACCAGTCGAACTCTACGGACGAACCGATACGATAGGCACCCGAACCAAGTACGATGATGGACTTGTCGTCGTGAGCAAAGTCGATATCGTGCTCTGTGCCTGCATAGGTAAGGTACAGATAGTTGGTCTGTGCGGGGTACTCGGCGGCCAGGGTGTCGATCTGCTTCACCACGGGAGTGATGCCCAGCTCCTTGCGGCGGAGACGTACGGCCATGAGACCCTCGTCGACGCCCAACTGCTCCTCGAGGCCTACGGCACGAGAAATCTGGAAGTCAGTGAAGCCCTGTACCTTGGCCTTGCGCAGAAGCTCGGCGGGCACATTGTCGAGACCATTGTATGTATGCAGCTCCTTGGAGGTGTTCATGATGTTCATCAACTTCTGCAGGAACCAGCGGTCAATCTTGGTGAGCTCGTGAATCTGGTCGATGGTGTAGCCGGCACGCATAGCCTTGGAGATGACGAAGATGCGCTTGTCGGTAGGCTCACGCAGTGCCTTGTCAACATCGGCAATCTCCAGTTCCTTGTTGTCAACGAAGCCGTGCATGCCCTGACCAATCATGCGGAGACCCTTCTGGATAACCTCCTCGAAGGTGCGACCGATAGACATCACCTCACCTACGGACTTCATGGCCGAACCAATCTCGCGGTCTACGCCACGGAACTTACCGAGGTCCCAACGAGGTATCTTACATACGATATAGTCGATGGCGGGTTCGAAGAAGGAGGTGGTAATCTTGGTAACCGAGTTCTTCAGGTCGAAGAGGCCATAGCCCAAGCCAATCTTGGCAGCCACGAAGGCCAAGGGGAAACCTGTAGCCTTGGATGCAAGGGCCGATGAACGGCTCAAGCGGGCGTTGACCTCGATGACGCGGTAGTCTTCAGACTCGGTGTCGAAGGCAAACTGCACGTTACACTCACCCACGATGCCTACGTGGCGAACGATGCGGATGGCAAGTTCGCGCAGCTTGCTGCACTCGCTGGCGGTCAGTGTCTGGGTAGGAGCTACTACGATACTCTCACCGGTGTGGATACCCAGCGGGTCGAAGTTCTCCATATTACATACGGTGATGCAGTTGTCGTAAGCGTCGCGCACCACCTCGTATTCGATTTCCTTCCAGCCCTTGAGGCTCTTCTCTACAAGCACCTGGGGTGAGAATGAGAATGCCTTCTCTGCGAGTTTGTTGAGCTCCTCCTCGTTGTCGCAGAAGCCAGAGCCGAGACCACCCAGTGCGTATGCTGCACGGATGATGACAGGATAGCCCAGACGCTCGGCAGCAGCACGGGCATCCTCGATATTCTCTACGGCCTCGCTCTTGATGATCTTGACATCAATCTCCTCGAGCTTGCGGTTGAAGAGTTCGCGGTCCTCGGTGTCGATGATAGCCTGAACGGGAGTACCCAGTACCTGTACGTTGTACTTCTCGAGCACCTTGCTCTCATAGAGCTTCACACCGCAGTTGAGGGCGGTCTGGCCACCAAAGGCGAGCAAGATGCCGTCGGGGCGCTCCTTCTCGATAACCTTCTCTACGAAGAACGGGGTCACGGGCAAGAAGTAGATCTTGTCGGCCACACCTTCGCTTGTCTGTACTGTAGCAATGTTCGGGTTGATAAGCACCGTGCTGATACCCTCTTCGCGCAGAGCCTTCAATGCCTGTGAGCCTGAGTAGTCGAACTCGCCAGCCTCACCTATCTTCAATGCGCCCGAACCTAAGAGCAATACTTTATTGAATTTCTTTTCCATTATCTATATGTATAAGAAGGTTACTTAATCAATTTCACGAAATCGTCCATCAGGTTATCCTTCTGGTAGCCACGGCTGCAAGCCTCGGGAGCAAACTGTGTGCCTATCCAGGGCTTCTCCTCGTGGCGGATACCATCCACAGCACCGTCGTTCATGTTGGTGAACAGCACCTTCCAACCTGCGGGGAGCGTGCTCTCCACAATGGCATAGCCTGCGTTCTGGTTGGTGATGTAGCAGCTGTTGCTACCTGTGAGGCGTGAGGGCTGGTTGGCTCCGTGATGACCAAACTTGAGTTTCTCCACCTTTGCACCGGCAGCAAGACCCATCAGCTGGCAGCCGAGTCCGATACCGAGGATAGGCTTCGCAGTCTCCATAGCCTTGGCTATGTTTGCAACGGTAGCTGTATAGAGGTTGGGATTGCCGGGGCCGGCACTTACCACCACTGTATCGTAGTTCAATGCCGTGAAGTCGTAGTCGTAAGGCACACGCACAACCTCGAGGTCATGAGCCACGAGAGAGCGGATAAGGCTGTGCTTGACACCGCAGTCTATGAGCACTACCTTCTTGGCTGCTCCTTCGTTGTAGGTCACGGGAGCCTCACAAGAGACCTCGGCAACGTAGTTTACA
>JAFXEF010000013.1 GCA_017520935.1 Bacteroidaceae bacterium
TCCATCTTGTCGCTCACTACAACACCCGATTCTTTCTTTTCTTAAGCTTTTTTCTTCCATGAGAACCAATATTAATTGTTGTTAAGCTCTCTCCAACGCAACTCAGTCTTCATTCTCGCAATCATTCTGCGCTGCTTCTTAATCTGCGCAGGATTTTCCAATGGAGAGATAGCATGATTCAACACCATATTCTTGTAGTTAGCCTCCTCTGTAGCGAGTCTCTCAACTAACTCGCTTGTTGCAATTTCTCTTATTTCTGCAATTTTCATAATCTCTACTTTTTATCAAGTTCGTTACTTCGTGTCAAGATTATTACTTAGAGAAGTCGTAATCGCGACGTACTACAAACTTAGTAATGATAGGCAACTTCTGAGCACCGAGACGCAGAGCTTCCTTAGCTACATCAAAAGGTACACCATCAATTTCGATAATCATACGACCCGGAGTTACAGGGGCTACGAAGCCTTCGGGACTACCCTTACCTTTACCCATACGTACGTCAGCGGGTTTCTTGGTGATAGGCTTATCCGGGAAGATACGTATCCACACCTGACCTTGACGTTGCATATAACGGGTTACAGCAATACGGGCAGCCTCAATCTGCCGTCCGGTAATCCATTTGGTTCCCATTGACTTGATTCCGAAAGAACCAAAGGCCAACTGGTTACCTCTTTGGGCGTTACCCTTAGCAGAGCCTTTCTGGACTCTTCTATATTTTGTCTTTTTCGGTTGTAACATAATCTTTACTCAATTAGCGATTGTTGTTTTTCTTTTTCTTGAAGTTCTTACCGCCATTACCACGACCAGCCTCCTTTGACTGTACGAAGTTAGGAGCAAGATCTCTCTTGCCATAAACCTCACCACGGCAAATCCACACCTTAATACCGAGAATACCTACTTTTGTCAAGGCTTCAGCCTGACAATAATCGATATCTGCGCGGAAAGTATGCAACGGAGTACGTCCCTCCTTATACATCTCTGAACGTGCCATTTCAGCACCATTCAAACGGCCCGAGATCTGAATCTTAATACCTTCTGCACCCATACGCATAGTGTTAGCGATAGCCATCTTCACTGCGCGACGGTAGGCAATCTTTCCCTCCAACTGGCGAGCGATGTTGTTGGCAACAATCACAGCGTCAAGTTCAGGCTTCTTAACTTCAAAAATATTGATTTGAACCTCTTTGTCAGTAACCTTCTTCAACTCCTCCTTCAGTTTGTCAACTTCCTGACCACCCTTGCCGATGATCAACCCGGGGCGAGCGGTGCATACAGTAATGGTGACAAGCTTCAACGTACGCTCGATTACAATTCTTGATACGCTGGCCTTTGCCAGACGCGCGTTCAAATATTCACGGATTTTGGTATCTTCTACTAAACGGTCGCTATACTGTCCGTACCAACTAGAATCCCAACCTCTGATTACACCTAAACGGTTGCTTATTGGATTAACTTTCTGTCCCATCTTTAATCTTGATTTTCATTAGTACTTTTAGAATCCACGAACAGAGTCACATGGTTTGAACGTTTGCGGATACGATAACCTCTACCCTGAGGTGCCGGTCTCATACGCTTCAGCGTAGCAGCACCATCTACAAAAATCTTGGTAACGAACAATTCGCCAGCCTCGGCCTTACGTTCGTTTTTCTGCTCCCAATTAGCGATAGCCGAACGCAACAGCTTCTCCACATCTGCAGAAGCAGCTTTGGTAGAGAACTTCAACACACCAAGCGCACGATTCACCTCCATACCGCGAATCATATCGCATACGAGGCGCATCTTTCGGGGTGATGAAGGAACATTGTTCAACTTCGCAAAATACTGGGTCTTCAAGGCTTCTTTTCTCTTTTCAGCCGATAAATGTTTTCTTGCTCCCATTATCTTATTTATTTATTTACTTTACAAAGACCTGTTTATTTCTTACGGTTACCAGAGTGGCCACGGAATGTACGGGTGGGTGAGAACTCGCCCAACTTGTGACCTACCATATTCTCGGTAATATAAACAGGTATAAAATTCTTTCCGTTATGAACTGCAATAGTGTGTCCAACGAAGTCAGGTGAAATCACCGAAGCTCTGGCCCAAGTCTTCACTACAGACTTCTTGCCACTTTCATTCATTGAGAGCACCTTCTTCTCAAGCGATACGTTAATATACGGACCTTTTTTTAATGAACGACTCATAATTTACTCAAGTTAATTTGGTTTTATTACTTTCTTCTCTCAATGATATACTTAGATGAGTGCTTCTTCGGAGCTCTTGTCTTCAAGCCCTTAGCATACAAGCCCTTGCGTGAACGAGGATGACCTCCCGACTGACGGCCTTCACCACCACCCATGGGGTGATCAACAGGGTTCATTACCACACCACGGTTGTGAGGACGGCGACCCAGCCAACGCGTACGGCCAGCCTTACCTGAACTTTCCAACGCATGATCCGAGTTACCTACACTACCGATAGTAGCCTTACAAGCGCTCAAAATCTTCCTCAACTCACCTGAAGGCAACTTGATTACACAGTAATCACCTTCACGAGAAGTCAACTGAGCAAAGTTACCTGCAGATCTTACGAGCACAGCACCTTGTCCAGGACGGAGCTCGATGTTGTGTACAACGGTACCTACAGGGATATTCTTCAGCGGGAGTGCGTTACCTATCTCAGGGGCTGCATTCTCGCCAGAAACGAGTGTCATACCTACTTGCAATCCATTAGGAGCAATGATGTATCTTTTCTCACCGTCAGCGTAGAACAACAGAGCAATACGAGCCGAACGATTCGGATCGTACTCGATAGTCTTTACAACTGCGGGAACACCGTCTTTTTCTCTCTTGAAATCAATGAATCTGAATTTTCTCTTGTGACCGCCACCCATGTAACGCATGGTCATCTTACCAACGTTGTTACGGCCGCCGGTTGAGTTCTTACCACAAACAAGAGATTTTTCTGGTACCGATGCAGTAATTTCTTCGAAGGTACCAATAATCTTGTGTCTCTGCCCCGGTGTTGTGGGCTTAAATGTACGTACTGCCATTTCTATTAAATATTGCTATAAAAATCTATTGTATCGCCATCCTTGAGGGTTACAATTGCTTTCTTGTATGCATTTGTACGCCCCTTCAAGAGACCAGACTTTGTCCAACGTGCCTTATTCTTACCAGCATAACGGATTGTATTCACATCTACAACCGTTACGTTATACAAAGCCTCCACTTCGTTCTTAATCTCCAATTTGTTTGCTTCAGGACTTACAATGAATCCGAAACGATTTGACTTCTCGGTAATAGAAGTCATCTTCTCAGTTACTAAAGGTTTAACAATAATACCCATTTTTTAAGCCTCCTTATTCATTAAAGTTCCTTCGATAACAGCCAACGCACTTTCAGTCACAACCAATGCATCTGCATTCAATACCTGGTATGTATTAACAGCAGAAGCAACGGCCATATCCTGACGTTGGATATTACGAGCTGACAAATATACATTTTTATTTGCTTCCGGCAAAACCATAAGCAACTTTTTATCAGCCACTTTAAGATTTTGCAGCAATTCCACGTATTGCTTGGTCTTGGGAGCTTCGAAATTGAAATCCTCAACTACCAAAAGGGCGTTTTCCTGCACCTTATAGCTAAGAGCTGACTTACGAGCAAGAGCCTTCACCTTCTTGTTCAATTTGAAGCCATAATCACGAGGTTGAGGACCAAATACACGACCACCACCTACCAATACAGGAGAATTGATATCACCACGACGTGCACCACCACCACCTTTCTGACGGCCGAGTTTGCGTGTTGAACCTGAGACTTCACTTCTTTCCTTTGACTTATGAGTACCCTGACGCTGGTTAGCCATATACTGCTTTACATCCAAGTAGATGGCGTGATCATTGGGCTCAATGCCGAAGATAGAATCGTTCAAAACGACCTTTCTTCCGGTGTCCTCACCTTTAATGTTATATACGCTAACTTCCATTATTTCTCAACAATTACGATTGAACCATTGTAACCGGGAACAGAACCCTTCACTACGAGGAGGTTGTTCTCAGGAATTACTTTAATCACTTGCAGGTTATGGATTGTCACACGTTCGTTACCCATGTGACCGGCCATGCGCATGCCCTTGAATACCTTTGCGGGATACGAGCAAGCACCGATTGAACCCGGTTTGCGGGCGCGGTTGTGCTGACCGTGGGTAGTCTGACCTACACCACCGAAACCATGTCTCTTGACAACGCCTTGGAAACCTTTACCTTTTGATGTGCCCACAACAGAAACATAAGCCGCATCGTTGAACAGATCTACGGTGATGACGTCACCCAAATTGTACTCAGTCTCAAAATTCTTGAACTCGGCCAAGTGTCTCTTGGGAGTTACACCGGCTTTCTTGAAGTGTCCCAATAGAGGAGCTGTTGTGTGTTTCTCCTTCTTGTCCTGGAAACCTACCTGTACGGCAGCGTAACCATCTTTCTCAACACTCTTCACTTGTGTAACTGTACAAGGACCTACTTCGATAACAGTGCATGGAACATTCTTACCATCGGCACTGAAAACGGATGTCATTCCGATTTTTTTTCCTAATAATCCTGGCATTTCAGTTAATTTTTTAATTTAATCACACTTTAATTTCTACTTCCACACCACTCGGCAACTCCAGCTTCATCAGAGCATCAACAGTCTTAGCTGTAGAACTGTAGATGTCGATAAGTCTCTTGTAAGAAGAGAGTTGGAACTGTTCACGTGCCTTCTTATTTACGAAGGTCGAACGGTTTACTGTAAAGATTCTCTTGTGTGTAGGCAATGGAATAGGACCGCTAACGATAGCACCCGTAGCCTTCACTGTCTTTACGATCTTCTCAGCTGACTTGTCAACCAAGTTGTGGTCGTAAGATTTCAGTTTAATTCTAATTTTTTGACTCATTAGTGTTTTTAGTTAATAATTATAATATAATAAGGAAGGACCGATTAAGAGTCATTCGCTAATCGGTCTTTCCGTTTTCATTTTCATAAAAGGTCAGCACGACCACCTGACTCCTCAAGCACAGCCTTGGCAATCTGACGGCTTACGGCCTCGTGATGATCGTATGTCATGGTTGATGTAGCACGACCAGAGGTGATACTACGCAGAGCGGTCACATAACCGAACATCTCTGCCAAGGGTACCTTAGCCTTCACTACACGAGCACCTGAGCGGCTGCTCTCCATGCCCTCTACTTGACCACGACGCTTGTTCAAGTCGCCGATTACGTCACCCATGTTCTCCTCGGGAGTAACAACCTCGAGTCGCATGATGGGCTCCATAACTACGGGCGATGCCTTCACACATGCATTCTTGAACGCCTGAATAGCACAGATTTCGAATGACAACTGGTCAGAGTCTACTGGATGGAACGAACCGTCAACCAAGGTAACCTTGAGCGAATCGAGCGGATAGCCACCGAGAACACCGTTACGCATAGCTGTCTGGAAGCCCTTCTGTACTGAGGGGATAAACTCGCTTGGAACGTTACCACCCTTCACCTCGTTAACGAATTGGAGACCACCCTGTGTCCAATCGGGATCTACGGGACCAACCTTAACAATAATGTCAGCGAACTTACCGCGACCACCCGACTGTTTCTTGTAAACCTCGCGAAGCTCAACAGTCTGTGTGATTGCCTCCTTGTAGCTAACCTGGGGACGACCTTGGTTACATTCCACGTTGAACTCACGCTTCAGACGGTCGATGATGATGTCCAAGTGAAGCTCACCCATACCCGAGATAACGGTCTGGCCCGTTTGTTCGTCTGTTTTAACAGTAAATGTAGGATCCTCCTCAGCCAACTTGGCGAGACCATTAGAGAGCTTGTCAACGTCCTTCTGAGACTTAGGCTCAACTGCGATACCGATAACGGGATCGGGGAAATCCATTGACTCGAGCATTACCGACAGAGACTCATCGCAAAGGGTATCACCAGTGCGGATATCCTTGAAGCCTACACCGGCACCGATATCACCGGCAGCGATGCAATCAACAGGAGTCTGCTTGTTTGAGAACATCTGGAAGATACGTGAGATACGCTCCTTCTTACCAGAACGAGGATTGTATACGTATGAACCAGCGGTCACACAACCTGAGTATACGCGGAAGAATACCAAGCGGCCAACATAAGGATCAACGGCAATCTTGAATGCCAAAGCGGTAGTCTTCTCATCCTCCTGAGCCTTGAGCTCAACAACATCACCGGTAGAAGAGTCAGTACATTCAACAACGGGAGTATCGAGGGGTGAAGGCAAGAATGCGCAAACATAGTCGAGCAGTGTCTGAACACCTTTGTTCTTGAATGAAGAACCGCAGAGCATAGGCACGAGTTCCATCTTCAAGGTACCAATACGAGCACACTTGATAATCTCCTCCTCAGTCACGGAGTCAGGATCATCGAGATACTTCATCATCACCTCATCGTCAAACTCTGCAACCTTGTCGAGCAGATTCTCACGCCACTTGATAGCCTCATCCATCATATCGGCAGGAATCTCCTCTACAGAGTAGTCAGCACCCATAGTCTCATCGTGCCATACGATAGCCTTCATCTTGATAAGGTCAACCACGCCCTTGAAAGAGAACTCAGCACCGATAGGAATCACTACGGGGCAGGGGTTAGCGCCGAGCACGGTTTTCATCTGATTAACCACACTGTAAAAGTCGGCACCCTGACGATCCATCTTATTCACATAAGCGATACGGGGTACGTTATACTTGTCAGCCTGACGCCATACAGTCTCCGACTGGGGTTCTACACCACCTACTGCACAGTAAGCAGCAACGGCACCATCAAGGATACGCAAGCAACGCTCCACCTCAGCGGTAAAGTCAACGTGCCCCGGGGTATCAATAAGGTTAATCTTGTACTGGGTATTGTTCCATTTCCAACGAGTGGTAGTAGCAGCCGACGTGATGGTGATACCACGCTCCTGCTCTTGAGCCATCCAGTCCATGGTAGCCGCACCATCGTGCACCTCACCAATCTTATGAGTCAGACCGGTATAGAAAAGGATACGTTCCGATGTGGTAGTCTTACCAGCATCAATATGCGCCATAATACCGATGTTTCTCGTCAACCGAAGATCTTGTTTTGCCATTTGTAAAACGTATTTATAAGTCCTTACCCAATATTAAAATCTGAAGTGAGCGAATGCACGGTTAGCCTCGGCCATACGGTGCATATCCTCCTTACGTTTGAATGCACCGCCCTGATTATTGAATGCATCGAGAATCTCCGCAGACAACTTGTCGGCCATGGTCTTACCACCGCGCTTACGAGCGTAGAGAATCATATTCTTCATGCTGATTGACTCCTTACGGTCGGGACGGATTTCAGTAGGAACCTGATAGGTAGCACCACCAATACGACGCGACTTAACCTCTACTTGGGGAGTAATGTTGTCGAGAGCCTTCTTCCAAATTTCGAGAGCAGAAAGCTCAGAGTCAGACATCTTAGCCTTTACCTTATCGAGCGAAGCGTAGAAGATTTCGTAAGAAATGTTCTTCTTCCCATCGAACATCAAGTGATTAACAAACTTTGATACCTTGGTATCGTTAAATACGGGATCCGGGAGGACCATACGTTTTTTTGGTTTTGCTTTTCTCATTTCTTTCTTGAAAAGTTTTTGTTTTCGTTTGGGCTGCATTTTTGTTTCCTTCAACGTCCCCTCTGGGACATTTACTCAACCTTTATAGCTTATCCAACAAACCAAAACGTAAAATTCTATACTATTTTAAGTTTTGAGGGCTTTACCTCAGACCGCACTCATCGTGCCGCCGCATTGTCGGGGTAAGCTTCAGCTTACTTCTTAGCTTTGGGGCGCTTGGCACCGTACTTGGAACGACGCTGGAGACGGTTTGCCACACCAGCGGTATCCAATGTACCACGAACGATGTGATAACGCACACCCGGAAGATCCTTCACACGACCACCGCGCACCAATACGATTGAGTGCTCCTGCAAGTTGTGGCCTTCACCGGGAATGTAAGAGTTCACCTCTTTCTGGTTCGTCAAACGCACACGCGCTACTTTTCTCATTGCTGAGTTAGGCTTCTTAGGCGTAGTAGTGTAGACACGAGTACAAACACCACGACGCTGAGGACAACTGTCCAACGCGGGTGATTTGCTCTTATCTGCAAGCACCTGTCTGCCTTTTCTAACTAACTGTTGAATTGTTGGCATTTTGTTAAATTTTAATTATTTATAATTTAATAATAATCAATTTTCATCGAATACAGACACAGTCCACCTCATATTCGGGGTGCAAAGTTAGCAACTTTCTTTCGATTGGCCAACAAAACTCGCGATTTTTTTCAAAGGAAATATGTTGTATAGCATTTTTCAAGGACACCTTCTACTCGGAATCCTTAACAATATGCAAATTCGATACAATTAAAAAAATAGAACAAGCAGCAATCAACCGGCCTGCCAAATCCACAACTATAAAGTTCATTTTTCAACACCAGTCCATCGGAGAGGACACTCTAAGGAGACGATTTTTTGCTTCCACGCGATGCAACAAAATTTTCATCGCGTAGAAACAAAAATCACATCGTGAGGGCATGACTGACAGCCAATACAGCAAGTAAAAATGTAAAAAAACACGCAGTACTGTCACCTTGCAATACCAAACTCACGCCAACAATGATACGCCCCACTCAACGAACGCGAATATCTGTCGTCACAAACGACACCCTACACGAAAAGCGTTATGATTGAACAAGGAATCCTGCCACAGCACATTTTTTTATGGTTTTATTTGGTTAAGTCCCATATTTCTCAGAAATTTGTACGTCACAAAAAAAGATTCCACATAATATAATAATGAAAAGCAAGTACATTATCGGTGCCATAACTGCCATGTTGACAATAGGCACACCGCAAGCAATTGCACAGGAGAATACAGCAATGAAGGAGTTTACATTGGAAGATCTCAACTTCGGCGGCACTAACTACCGCAACATGAGTCCCGGTAACCGCTGGCTCACCTGGTGGGGCGACCAGTTGGTGCGCCTCGATGTGCAGGAGTGCTACCTCGTGGACAAGAAGACGGGCAAAGAGACGGTGCTCTTCACCGTCGACGATGTGAGCAAGTGGCTGGGATGCACGCCAGATAATGGTTTGCGTGCGCTCTACAGCGCCACTTTCCCCTACAGCAACCAACCCTTGGTGCTACTGAAGTTTGGCGGCGAGCGCTGCTTGGTAGACTTCGAACAGAAGAAGCAGGTGTGGAGACAATGCAGTGCCGATGAGCTGCAGGCCAGCAACTTCAACACCGTCTCTCGCCATACCGCCTATGTCAATGGCGACCAGCTCTACTTCCGTCCTGCCGATGGTGGCAAGGACATACAGCTCACCACCGACGGCTCACGCGAGATTGTATACGGCCGCAGCGTACACCGAGATGAGTTTGGCATCCATAGCGGACTCTTCTGGAGCCCCGATGGCATGCGCCTCGCCTTCTACCGCATGGATCAGAGCATGGTGACCGATTATCCGCAGGTGAACCTATCCCCCCGTATCGCCACTCACGAGCCCGACAAGTATCCCATGGCCGGCGAGACATCGCATGAGGTAACCGTGGGCGTATACGATGTGGCAACCAACAAAACACTCTACCTCAAGGCTGGCGACCCCACCGACCGCTACTTTACCAATGTTGCTTGGAGTCCCGACTCGAAGACCATTTATATGCTGGAACTCAACCGCGACCAAAACGATTGCCGCCTCGTGAGCTACGATGCGACCACTGGCGACCGCACCGGCGAACTCTACCGTGAGACCGACGAGAAGTATGTGGAGCCGCAAAGCCCCATTCTGTTCCTTCCGTGGGATGACAGCAAGTTTATCCTACAGAGCCAAAAGGACGGTTACAACCACCTCTACCTCTTCGACACTGAGGGTAATGAATTGTGCCAACTCACCCAGGGCCAGTGGGTAGTGATGGATGTGTTAGGCTTCAATGCGAAGAACAAGAGCATCATCATCTGCAGCAACGAGTGCAGACCCATACAGTGCAACACCTGGGAGGTGAGCGTCAAGAATGGCAAACGCACCTTGCTGGACAATGGCGAGGGTTGGCACACGCCCAAGCTGAGCAGTAGCGGACGCTACATTGTCGATAGCTATCAGACTCCGGAGATACCGCGCAACATCAGTATCAATGATGCGAAGACCCGCAAGCAGACGGCTTACTACGAGTCACCCAACCCATGGGAAGGTTACAAGGTGCCGCAGTTCTCGTGCGGAACCATCAAGGCAGCTGACGACACCACCGACCTCTACTGGCGCATGGTGCGTCCTGCCGACTTTGACGAGACAAAAAAATACCCCACTATAATATATGTATATGGAGGTCCCCACGCCCACAATGTAGATGCCCGCTGGCACTATGGCAGCCGTTCATGGGAAACCTATATGGCACAGAAGGGCTACATCCTCTTCATCCTCGACAATCGCGGCAGCGAGAACCGTGGCAAGGAGTTCGAGCAGGCCACTTTCCGTCACCTTGGGCAAGAGGAGATGCGCGACCAGATGTGTGGCGTAGAGTACCTCAAGAGTCTTCCCTACGTGGATGTCAGCCGCATCGGCGTGCATGGTTGGAGCTTTGGAGGCTTCATGACCATCTCTCTCATGACCAACTACCCCGACGCGTTCAAGGTAGGCGTGGCCGGTGGCCCCGTCATCGACTGGAAGTGGTACGAAGTGATGTATGGCGAGCGCTACATGGACACTCCGCAGGCCAATCCCGAGGGCTATGCCCAATGCTCGCTATTGTCTAAGGCCAAGGACCTAAAGGGCAAGCTGCAGATCATCACCGGATACAACGACCCCACCGTGGTTCCGCAACACTGCCTCATGTTCATCGAAGAATGCATCAAAGCAGGTACGCAGCCCGACTTCTTCGCCTACCCCGGTGAGGGGCACAACATGATGGGTCATAAGAGCGTGCACCTACACGAACGTATCACGCAGTATTTTGAGGATTACCTGAAATAATGAAAAGAGGCGAACCGCCTCTTTTTCATTTCTTTTTTATAAATATTTCGAGTAAAATGCTTAAAATCTGAGAAATTATTTATACTTTTGCCCGCAATATGACCGATTTCCACAAGGCCAGCAAAATTGAATGGAAAATAAATATTAAAACATAAAGCTATGAAAACATGGAAAGCGAAAATAGGTGCTGCAACTATGATTGCAACGATGGCATTCAGCAGTTGTCAGGAGCATATTGATGCCGGTGCCCGTTATACATTTACCGGACATACGGTAGCCAGCTTCTTAGAATCGCACAAAGATGTATACAGCAGTTTCATCGAGATTCTTACCCGTGGCGAGTGCTTCAGCCTGATGAAAGCCTATGGTGAATACACTTGTTTTGCTCCTACCAACGATGCCATCGCTCGTTACCTCGTCGAGCAAGACTCTATCTATTGGGCTTCTTATGCAGCCGGTGACCCCATTTGGACCGGTATCACATCACCCGAGCTTAGTGAGCTTTCAGACTCCATGTGTAAGGTGATTTCACAGACGCACATTCTCTCTGACCCCTATCTTACCACCGATATGGAGGGCGACATCATCCCTACGATGAATATGAACGACCGTTACCTCAGCCTCGGCTATGCGGTTGACGAGAACAACCTCAACGTGCTGCTCATCAACGGGACAGCCAAGATTATAGCTAAGGACGAAGAGGTAGAGAACGGCGTAGTGCACACCTTAGCCGGTGTGCTCAACCCCTCAACAAACATGGTTCCCACACAAATTAAGGAGCACGAGTATTTCCGCATCTTCAGCGAAGCTTTGGAACTTACTGGCTACGATGACATGATGCAACTCTACAAAGACGAAACCTATACTGACGGCGACAAACAACACCTCGACATCAAGTTGCAGGGCTATTGTCCCTATCCTTCCGATCGCTACTATGGCTTTACAGCCTTTGTTGAAAGCGATCAAGTGTTTGCCAAGTATGGCGTATTCACTCTCGAAGACCTGATAGCCAAGAGTGCCGAGTGGTATCCCGATGCCGATGCCAACGCACCTTATACAAGCAAGGAGAATCCGCTCAATCAGTTTGTCGGCTACCATCTTATTAATAAGAAAATACCCTATTCTCGTTTGGTATGTTACAACATCTCACTCAACAATTTCGATTCAGAGAAGAATTTAGTGAACTACTCTGACCGTAACGAGTTTTATGAAACGATGAACAACCGCCTGATGAAAGTGAGCGTGCCTCGCAGCAATTCCAAATTCCAGTCGACCCGCCTCATCAACTACTCACGCGAAGGAGCCAACCAACCCGAAATGGATGAACACATCAACATCAAGGTATATGACCCCAATGACTTCCGTTCACTCGACACTTTGTATGCAGGTTTTGTCTCCGAGGCGCTCAATGGCTCCATCAATGTCATAGACAAAGTGCTTATCTACAACGAGGACGAGATGGCCGGCAACGTGCTTAACTGCATCATCCGTTTCGATGCATCGACCCTCTGCCCCGAACTCACCAACAACGACATCCGCTGGCGTAGCCGTGACAAGGCAGGAAGCAATGCCGGCGAAATATACATTCCCAACGACTACTGTACAAACATGAAGGTGTACTCTGACGAGACCATGCATTTCTACCTGTGCCCTTACACCAATTGGCACAATTATCAGGGCGACGAAATGATGACTTTGGGGGCTCTCGACTTTGCCTACAAACTACCCCCTGTACCTGCAGGCACGTATGAGATACGCATGGGATACCAGTCTGAGTCCGTGCGCCACATCATCCAATTCTATGTTGATGGCGAAGTAGCTGGTATTCCCGTAGACCTCAGAATCCCAGCCGACAACCCTTCAATAGGTTGGATAAAAGACTCCGAGACCGATGACAACGGTGTAGCCAACGACAAGGAAATGAAAAATCGTGGTTACCTGAAGGCACCCACCACCTACAAATACAACGGTTCAATCATTGTACGTGACGAAGCCTCCACCATCCGCAAAGTCATCGCCACCAAGTACCTCTCCGAGGGTGAGCACTGGATCCGCTTTAAGAGCGTATTTGAAGGTGACGATGGTAAGGCGCAATTCATGCACGACTACTTTGAGATAATCCCCATGACTTTCCTCCGCAACGAAAGCCTTTCATTGGAAGAGAAGCGTAAGTAACATGGTGAAGGTTATGGCCAATAACATGAGTTGTTATTGAATACCGTTTAGAATCCTTCTATATATAGACAGCAGTTTATCCGCGTGTGGATAAACTGCTTATATTATTACCAAAATTTATCAAGTAAATTTGGCATTTAGCCTACCTTGCACTAATTTTGCACTATAAATATAATAAGGTAATTATGGAAAAGACATTCAAGAGAACAACCGTGACCTCGGCACTTCCCTACGCCAACGGTCCTGTACATATCGGCCACTTGGCAGGCGTGTATGTTCCTGCTGACATCTACGTACGCTACCTCCGTCTCAAGGGAGAGGAGGTGCTCTTCGTCGGTGGCTCCGACGAGCATGGCGTACCCGTCACACAGCGTGCCCGCAAAGAGGGCATCACCCCACAGGATGTAGTGGATCGCTATCACAATATCATCAAGGAGAGTTTCAGGGAGTTCGGTATCTCGTTCGACGTATATAGCCGCACCACATCGGACGTACATCATAGATTTGCATCAGACTTCTTCCGCAAGCTCTACGATGAGGGTAAGCTGGTAGAGCAGTCTACCAAGCAGTTCTACGACGAGAAGACCGAGAAGTTCCTCACCGACCGCGATGTGGTGGGTGAATGTCCCTACTGCCACAAGCAGGCCTACGGCAACCAGTGTGAAGAAGGTTGCGGACGTGCACTTGAACCTACGGAGCTCATCAATCCACGCTCCAAGGAAACGGGCGAGACACCCGTGCTCCGCGAGACCAAGAACTGGTACCTTCCTCTCAATGAATATCAGCAATGGTTGAAAGAGTGGATTTTGGAGAGCCACAAGGAGTGGCGCCCCAACGTATATGGACAGTGCAAGAGCTGGCTCGATATGGATCTGCAACCCCGCGCCATGACCCGCGACCTCGACTGGGGTATCCCCGTGCCTGTAGAGGGTGCCGATGGTAAGGTGCTCTACGTATGGTTCGATGCCCCCATCGGCTACATCAGCAATACCAAGGAACTGTGCGACAATGAGCCGGAGAAGTGGGGGTCTTGGGAGAAATGGTGGCAGAACGAAGATACTCGTCTACTCCACTTCATCGGCAAAGACAACATCGTCTTCCACTGCATCATCTTCCCCACCATGATGAAAGCGCACGGCGGCTATGTGATGCCCGACAATGTGCCAAGCAATGAATTCCTCAACCTCGAGGACGACAAGATATCTACCTCGCGCAATTGGGCTGTATGGTTGCACGAGTACCTCGTAGACTTTCCTGGTAAGCAGGACGTACTACGCTACGTGCTCACCGCCAATGCTCCCGAGACTAAGGACAACAACTTTACTTGGCGCGACTTCCAGGCACGCAACAATAATGAACTGGTAGCCGTATACGGCAACTTCGTAAACCGAGCCCTCGTGCTCACACACAAGTATTTCGACGGTAAGGTGCCCGCTTGTGGTGAACTCATCGACTATGACAAGGCCACCATTGCCGAGTTTATCAACGTGAAGGCCGAAGTGGAGAAATTGCTTGACACCTTCAAATTCCGCGAGGCACAAAAAGAAGCCATGAACCTTGCTCGCATCGGCAACAAGTACCTCGCCGATACTGAACCCTGGAAGCTGGCTAAGACCGACATGGGGCGCGTAGGCACAATTCTCAACCTCTCACTGCAGCTGGCGGCCAACCTCGCCATCGCCTTCGAGCCCTTCCTGCCCTTCAGCAGCGAGAAGTTGCGTGGCATGCTCGGCATGGAAAGCTTCGAATGGGAGCAACTGGGTTGCACCGACCTACTCGCTGCAGGCCATCAGCTCGGTAAGGCCGAACTGCTGTTCGAGAAAATCGACGACAGCGCCATCGATGCACAGATGCAACGCCTCGAAGAAATCAAGAAAGCCAACGAGGCAGCCAGCTACAGGGCCAATCCCGTGAAACCCACCGTATCGTTCGAGGACTGGGAGAAACTCGACATTCGCGTGGGCACTGTGCTCGAATGCGAACGTGTACCCAAGATGAAGAAGCTCCTTAAGTTCAAGATTGCCGACGGCATCGCTGACCGCACCATTGTGAGCGGTATCGCCGAACACTATGCTCCCGAGGAGCTCGTAGGCAAGCAAGTTTTATTTATCGCCAACTTTGCTCCACGCCAGTTCAAGAACGGACTCGTGAGTGAAGGTATGATACTCAGTGCCGAGAACTACGATGGTTCACTCGCCGTAACCTCTCTGCTGCGTGAGGTGAAGCCAGGCAGTGAAGTGAAGTAACCTATAATATTTATTTATATTTATTGGTGTCCGATAAAGTTTCATCAACTCAATATCTCATGTGAATAGGCGCCTTGATTGTGATATTTGCGGTTGTTTTTCATTTATAAGCCCCTATAGCTGTATTAGGTTGAACGAATCGCTCAGCTTTAGCCGACAGCACTGTCTCCCTGTCTGGGGGACAGTGCTGGCAGCGACACTGAGTATATTCTGAGTTTTAGAGTTTATCGGACAGCAATAATATTATTGCTAAAAAAAGAGCAGGCCTGCCTGCTCTTTTTTTTTGTTTAGCTGCAGTAGCTTACTTTGTGAACTCAACGATGTTAGCTGTAGCGATGCATGTGCTCTTCATGAAGAACGGAGTAATCATCTTTACAGAGTAGTGTACTGTGGTGTTGGTCAATGTCTGCGAACCGGTCAAGTTAGCGTTCTTAGCCATTTCGTTGATGGCGTTTTCATACAAAGCCTTCTTTGAATAACCACCGATACCACAAATGTAAGTTGCTGTAACCTCACCGTAAGCCTGGCCTACTACCTTGAAGTTACCCTCAGAGAGTACTACCTGAGTTTGTGTGAGGTTGTGGTTCGATGCGGTTGTAGATGCCAAACCTACGCAATCGGGAAAGAAAGAGCCACTGCAGCAAAAGCGCAAATTGTTAATAACTTTTTCATAATCCTTTATTGATTAAAATTAAACAATAAAATAAAACTTCTTCTTTTTTTAACTTTATTACAAAGATAAGTTTTTTTTTGGGGGGGGGATAAACAAATCTATGTGTAATTATTTTACGTCTTACTAGTTAACAGCCAACAGCAGAGCCGCTAAAACTCATTGCTTTGTCGTTTCCGTTTCTAAGATCTCCTCGATGAAGTTCTCGAGCGAGAGCTCGGTGTCCATTCCTATCTTTTGGCGGAAGCGGTGTCTCAGCATGAGTACGCTTCGAGGCGCTATGGCCAGCAACTCGGCGATGCGCTTGTTGTCCTGCTTCAGGACGATGAACATCGAGAGCAGCTCCTCGCGACGGGTGATTGAAGGAACCTTTTCACGTAAGCGAGGTAGAAAGAGAGGGTACAGCAGTTCGAAACATTATCGAAACTTGGTCTCTCCATCGGTCTGTAGTATCTGAGGTGTCAAGGTCTCCAGTTCTTGGCGGTTGTCCTTATTCTTCAAGAAATCTCTGATTTCCTGTTCTCTCTGTTCCTTCTCGGCGTTCGATTGGTTAAGTTCTTGCACCAATGAGGAGAGTCTTTGATTTGCTTTGTTCATTTGTTGCTTATACTGTCTCTTATGATATAGGAGGTATGCCACTACACCCGAGATGGCAATCACAGAGACGGCAATGCAGGTGAGCAGCCAGAGGCGCTGGTTTGCCTGTTTGAGCTGCGCGATCTTCAGCTCTTGGTTCTTCTGTGTTGTCTGCAGGTCGACGACGGTCTCCACGAGGTTAAACTTCAGCTTCTCCTCCGCGTGGGCCTGCTGCTCCTGTAGCATCAGTCTCACATATCGCTCTACCATCTCCTCGTCATTGCTCTTCAGGAAGTGTTCCAAGATGGGTTGATAGTCCAGATGGATATGGCGGGGCTTCCCATGGGGGCTCAGCAAGGTGTACATGCTGTCGAGCATCACTTCGGCTATGCTCTCGTGACCGCTCCTCAGATAGGTCTGTGCCAACTGGTGGTACGCCTTTGCGCGGTTGGCAGGAGTGGCCTCACGAGCGACACGCATCAGGGCTTCTACACCCACTTGTAGCGAATCGCTTCCTTGCTGGGTGAGGCAGGAACCGTGCAGTAGGTCTACGTCTACCATGCCACTGTTGTAGGGTAGTGATTGGCAGTGTCTGCGTGCCTGTTCTATGTAGACCGATGCAGAGTCTATAGCTCCGAGCGCATGCAGTGCCCTACCTTTATTAATATAGGTCTGTGCCGATACCATGGGGTTTGCTTGCTTCATACCTTGCTCAACGCGTAGTGCTTCCGATGCATACTGATTGGCATATTCGGGTATGCCCCAGTAGAGGAAGAGGTCGATGAGTGTATGCAAGCTGTTGAGGGCACCCAGCTTATCGTGTCTCGCGAGGGCTTCCTCGGCGCTCTGTCGGTAGAGGTCCAGTGCCCGGTTGAGCTGTCCGTCACGCTTGTAGAGCGAGCCCAGCATGGCAGTCACCCACTGTTTGCCCGATGTGTTATGGCACTTCTCGGCTTGCTCCAGCGCCTCCAGGCACCAGCCGATGACCTCGTCCTGATAGTCGGGGTTGCTGTAGAACACGGCTGCCGCATAGGCATAGTCGCGGAAGTAGCGCTCGGGAGTCGAATGGTGCAGGGGTAGGGTGAGTGCCTTGAGCATCGTCTCCTCGGCCTCGGCCATGTGCTCGGTGCGCGATAGGGCATAGCCCAGCACGGAGTAGTAGTCTCTGAGGCACAGCTCCTGCACGACGGACGATGCCTTGTAAACCTCGCGCAGTGCCTCGATGCACTCCTCGGGCTCGCCCATGCTCTGGTAGGTGTTCATCAGCTGCATCAGTGCTTCGGTGTGCAGGGTGAGCTCTTGGTCGGTGATGCTGGCTGCGTCGATGGGTTGCACCAGGTAGCGTTTGAATGCCTCGATGGCTTCGGCATAGTCGCCATCACGCTGCAGGGTCCTCGCCTTGCGGTAGAGGCTCTCGGTAGCAAAGCTGGCGATGCACATCAGCAGGGCGGTGACGAGGGTAAGTGATTTTTTCATTATATCTAATCTATATTATTTACGATTTGACAAAATTCGTGCCAACGAGCGAGAGTCAAGCTTTGCTTGGACTTTTACAGCGAGTGCAGCCGAATTTCAATGAAGTTAATTTACTATTTACGATTTATTTACAATTGTTCTATTTTTCAATTTACAGCGGACTCTGCACTGTCCCCTCTTCAAGGGGGACGAGGCCGAAGGCCGGGCGGGGGTTCAAGAGGGGATAAGAGGGGGCCTCTCTCTACATCGGTCTCCCCTCCCCCATTTCGATGCAAAATTACACAATTCCCACGTAGTAGCCCACGAGGAGGTGTTTACATTTTGGTTTACATTTGATGATTTTGCGATATTTTCACACCTATATAGAACGAAATGTAGATTAGCTTCCCTTCGGAGTGTGGAAATATCATCGTACCTTTGCGCCCCGAAAAAAAGAGGTTTATTTTTAAATAAAAAAACAGAAGGATAACATGACAAAAGTAATCACTTGGCACAAGCAGGCCTACATGTGCCCTGCTATCGAGGTAGTAAACATCGACATGCAACAAGCCATCTTGGCTGGCTCTGGCCAGATTGAGACCATCGGCGACACCAAGGAGGAGATGGAGTGGAGCAACGCTCGCCGCGGCGAGGGATGGGGAAACCTTTGGGATTGATTTTTATAAACGAAGACGAAAACGAAATCAAGAGAAAATGAAAAAACTTATCTATCTATTCTCAGCCGTCGCTCTGCTCTGTGCCTGCGAGCAGTCTGACGTGATTGACCAGCCCAACCAGGGCGGCACAGCCAGTGGCGACCTCCCCGAGGTGATCTACGCTACAGTAGCTGACAACAATGACAAGAGTGACAAGACCCGTACCGTAGTGGCCGAAGATGACAAGACCGTCCTTTGGAACATGGGTGACAACATCACCTATTTCTTTGACTGTTTACACGGCGCTCAATACAAGTACCATGGTGAAGATGGCGTAGCCGAAGCCGAGTTTGACAAGATTACGGAAGGCACCAGAGATTTCGGGTTGAGCAGATCATATGCCGTATACCCCTTTGAGGTCAACGCTTCGTGTATCCAGGACAATGGAGTAGAGAAACTCCAGGTATTTTATCCAGCTGAGCAAAACTATATGCCCAACTCATTTGGCCGTGGTGCCAATGTGATGGTGGCAGCAGGTGAACACGCTCTCGACGATAACCTCCGCTTTCGCAACGCCTGCGGCTACCTTGTCATCAAGCTCTATGGCGAGAATATAACGGTGAAAAGCATTGAACTCACCGCCCTTGGCGGCGAAAAGGTTGCGGGTAAGGGACTCATCACAGCCCGCTACGACGCTGCTCCCGAAGTTGAGATGACCGACCAGGGCACCTCTACCATCACGCTGAATTGCGGCAGTGGTGTCACCTTGGGTGCTGATGCAGCGAATGCCACCGAGTTCTGGTTTGCTATGCCTCCCACTACTTTCGAGGAGGGCTTCAAGATTTTCGTCGCTCCCACCACTGGCATGGCTTTCGAGATACAGACCTCGAAGAAGGTGGAGATTACCCGCAACGACATCCAGCCCATGGCTGCGCTCCAGTACACCCCCAATGCGCAGTCGGCAAAGCAATTGTTCTATACCAGAGCGGATGAAAGCACAGACCCTATAACTTTCCACGAAAATGTAGAAGGCAAGCCCTTCGATGTCACCATCACCAGTCACTACTACGATGATAGACTCGGCAAGTTTATCATCGAGTGCGATGCTCCCATCACAGAAATCAGAGACTATGCATTCTGTAAAACTGAGATTAGTTCAATCTCTCTCCCCAAGCAGCTCAAAACCATCGGTGCGTATGCCCTTGCCACTACCAATTTAAGAAGACTTGTTATCCCTGGCAATGTCACCTTGATTAAAGAGGGTGCATTAATAAATAATAGGAACATGCCAAGTATTACCTTCCTTTGGGGTGAAGAGATCTTGGAAATCAGAGATGAAGACGATATAATGGAAGGAGTGGAGGACGGATATGGTCAGTTTAGTAATACACCCTTGGATACCATATATGTTGATAGAAATATCAGATACACAGATGATGAAGGAGGAGAGCATGCAAAAGTCGGTAACGAACATGGACTTTTTGGTTGTAGAGGTTGGGTCCATTTGACAATTGGTCCCAATATGTCAACGATTATAGAAAGTATGTTCGTTGACTGCGACATTAAAAAATTGGTAATCCCTGGCAATATCACAAGCATCGGTAAAAATGCATTCTTCCATAACGTGTCACTTGAAGAACTTGTTTTCGAACCTAGTCCCACTAATACCCCGCTCACGTTCGGAAATTCCACGTATTTATTAAGCGATGTGAGCCCATTCTATTTACCGAATAGTTCAGCAGGAGACAAACTTACAACAATCCGCCTTAACCGTGAGATAATCTACACATGTGAGAATGTTGACAGCAAGGACAATGGCCTATTCTCAGACAGACGCAAGCTGACAACACTTGAGCTTGGCGAGCAGGTGAAGACTATCTCTGACTATATGTTTGCCGCAAGTGAAGTGCTCACTTCGGTGACTCTCCCCGATGGTTTGACCACTATCGGTAAACATGCCTTTGCCGACAGCCCGAAGCTTGCCTCGGTGAATATCCCCGGCACGGTGACCTCTATCGGTGATTATGCGTTCGCTAACTGTGCAAGTCTCAAGACTGCAATCTTCCAGCCCAGCCTCTCATCGGCCCCCCTCATGGTTAGCACCTTAAGTGAAGGGTATGGTCCTTTCTACAACACCCCGCTCCAGACTGTTGAAATAAATCGTGATGTAAGAGTGGATAGAGCCCAGATTTTGGGTCGCAACGAGAGCTTGTTTGGCGGCAAGGAAACCCTCACTCAGGTGACCCTTGGCGAGCAGGTGAAGAAGCTGCACCCCTATGAGTTTGCAGGGTCGAGCATCACCTCTATCACCATCCCCAGCAACATCACCGAGATTGGTGACAATGCATTCCTTGAGTGCACCAAACTGGCTACCGTGAACATTGAGGATAGCAATACGCCGCTCAAGATTGGTTATCAGTTGGTGCGTGTTATCAGTGGATTTGACCTCACGTCTGAGTTTGGTCCCTTCTACGACTCGCCCCTGGAGTCTGTCACCCTCAAGCGCGAAATCAACTACGTGAAGGAAGATGGCACCGACTTTGTCACTAATGGCCTCGACGAGTGGGATGAAGGCCTCTTTGCTACCAAGCACGACGAGCTGACCCAGATTAGCCTCGGTGGTGGCCTGCGCGACATCCTGCCCTATATGTTTGCCAAGGCAAGTGTTTCGGGTAGCGTGTGGATTCCTCATACCATCGAGAGCATCGGCGACAAGGCGTTCTATGACTGTGACAACCTTGGAGGATTGACTTTGGGCTATGATGGTACGACCACGTTCCCTAGCATTGGTACAGGCGTGTTTAATGATTGCGGTAGCTTCACTTATATCAAGGTGCGTAACCGTGTACACGAAAAATTTGAGAGCGCAGCAAAGAACAACACATCAGGTTGGGGAGCTTACGGAGATTATCTCCGATGGGCTGCCGATTTCGAATAATCCCCTCTCCCTATAGTAGAAGCAGAGCCGCCCTCACCGGGGCGGCTCACGGGTAAACAAAAAGAAGTATATATAATATAGTATAATAAGATTTGGATAACATGACAAAAGTAAACATTCAACACAAGCAGGCCTACATATGCCCTGCTATCGAGGTAGTAAACATCGACATGCAACAAGCCATCTTGGCTGGCTCTGGCCAGATTGAGACCATCGGCGACACCAAGGAGGAGATGGAATGGAGCAACGCTCGCCGCGGCGAGGGATGGGGAAACCTGTGGGAGTAAAATCAAATTGTAAACTGAACGAAGTCAAAGTTGATAATTATACCACAGATTTCTCAGATTTCACAGATTATGCAAGTGGCTTCGCCCTTGCGGCCATTCGGAGAGGCACAAGTCTTGCGCATGCCAAATCTGTGTCATCCGTTCAATCAGTTGACTAAAATAATCAACACGATGAAACAGATGAAACAGATATCAGCATCGCTACCGCTCGCTGGTCTGCCGGATGGATGCGAGCAGCGCGATGCATAAAGTCTGAGAAATCTGCGTAATCCGTGGTTGAGAAAATCATAAATCATAAATCATAATTATTCAATCGTGAAGAAACTAACCTATCTATTCTCAGCCGTCGCTCTGCTTTGTGCGTGCGAGAAGGCTGACGTGATTGACCAGCCCAACCAGGGCGGCACAGCCAGTGGCGACCTCCCCGAGGTAATCTACGCTACAGTAGCTGACAACAATGACAAGAGTGACAAGACCCGTACTGTAGTAGCTAACGACAAGTCTGTCCTTTGGAACACGGGCGATGCGGTGTCGGTCTACATGGATATCACACACAATGCCAAGTACCAGTACCTTGGCGAGGGTGGTGTGTCTTACGCAGAACTTGTGATAGACAAAAATGCTGTTAGCCAAGAGGTGTTCACCGTGACCAACTCCTTTGCTGTATACCCCTACAGCACAACTAATGCTTGCGTGAAGAATGGCGGTGTAGAGAAGCTTCAGGTGGACTTCCCCGCTGTACAGAACTATGCGGCTAACTCCTTTGGTAGAGGTGCCAATGTGATGGTGGCTGCGGGTACACATACCACTGACAAGAATTTCCGCTTCCGCAACGCTTGTGGCTACCTTGTCATCAAGCTCTATGGTGAGGGCGTATCAGTTAAGAGCATCACGCTCACCGCACTGGGTGGCGAGAAGATTGCGGGTAAGGGTCTTATCACTGCGAGCAACGATGTTGCTCCCGTGGTAGCCATGACCGACGAGGGTAGCTCTACCATCACGCTGAACTGCGGCGAGGGCGTAGCGCTGGGCGCTGATGCTACCGAGTTCTGGTTTGCTATGCCTCCCACGACCTTCGAGGAGGGTTTCAAGATTCACGTTACCCCCGCCAAAGGCCTTGCTTTCGAGATGCAGACCTCAAAGGAGGTGGAGATTACTCGCAACGAAATCCAGCCCATGGCAGCGCTTAAGTACACCCCCAATACACAGACTCCTAATCAGATTGTATATACCAAGACTGCTGAAGCTATGGCAGCAGAAGGAGGTAAAAATCCGCTAATATTCGGCGATGAACAGGAAAATCCTTTTGATGCAACCATCAAGGAGCATTACTATGATGAATCACTAGGAAAGTTTGTCATTGAGTTCTCCACTCCTGTGAAAACGATTGGCGAGGATGCATTCTTTAATACTGTGCTTCAGACAATCGAACTTCCAGAGGGCCTTGAAACTATTAAAAATAGTGCATTCTCGTGGTCGGATCTCAAGGAACTCACTATTCCTGGTAGCGTTAACACGATTGAAGCTGAAGTCTTTGATGTTTGCTTTGATTTAAAATCTATTACATTTCTTCCAAGCCCGGATAAAACGCCACTTGCCATAGCATATAGTCCTGCAGTTGCCCAATATGGTCCATTCTACTACTGCCCGCTTACATCTATCAATCTCAACCGTGAGCTCAGTTATGTGGACCCGGATGGAGATCCATTCACTCCAGATGAAGATGATGAAGGAATCTTTTATGATTATTTCGAAAATAGGTTTGAAGCTTCAATAACTATTGGAGATCAGGTATGTACATTGTCTCCTTTCATGTTTTCTAGAAAAGGCTTTACTTCTATCACCATCCCAGGAACAGTAACCACCATCGGTAATGATGTTTTCAATGGATGTACAGCTCTTTCAAGCATCACATTCGAGCCAAGCCCGACAAACGAAGCGTTAACCATCGGATGGAATACGACCGGTACAGATGAGGGTCTATTCGTTGACTGTCCACTTCAGACTGTAAACCTGAATCGTCAGCTCACCTACGCAATGGCAAGCGAGGATCTCGATGAGGATTTAACTCCTTTCTCGGGTAAATCTCTTGGAAACGGAGTAACTCTCGGTGAGCAAGTCCACACCTTGTTGCCATACATGTTCTATAACTCTGGCATCACTTCTCTGAAAATCCCAGGAACAGTTACAGAAATCATGGATAATGCTTTCTATGAGTGTACAACCCTTGCGTCTGTAAGATTTGAAGGAAGTTCCGAACCGCTTACTATCGGATTCCAACCGGGAACTAATGAACGTGGTCCTTTCTATCAGTCACCGTTGACATCTATTTACGTTAACCGTGAATTGGTAGCATCGTCCGCTTATGCTGCTGCACGCGATTCAGATGATGAAGGTATTTTCTCAACTTCGTTTGATGGAGACGATGATCCTATAGTATCAGTAACCCTTCAGGGAAATGTAAATACAATTTCTGAATATATGTTCAGCGGTTTGAATATACAGACTATTTGGATTCCAAGGGAAGTTACAAAAATCTGTAAAGGTGCATTCTATAATTGTTCGAAACTCTATGGAATGACTTTGGCACATACAGGTCCTCCTACTTTGATTGAAGACGATGATTCAAATGGAGGTGCATTTAAGGGTACTTTATTGAATGATCCAGATGTGCAAATGCGTTGGATTGCCTTAGAGGATGGTTCGGATGAAAACGTTAAAGCTTTTAAAGGTGCAGCCAACTGGCGTTATTATGCTTATATCATTAAGGCACAATCTAAATAGTAATCCTTAAGTTCATAGGAGAGGCTGACACAAAGTCGATAGACTCTTTCTGTAAATACCAGCAGAGCCGCCCTCGGGTAGCTTGAGCGACTATAAGAAGAAGTGGAGCGACTATGAGGATTTGCTACATGAAAAATAAGCCTTAACCGCAAACGTGAGCAGAGCCGCCCCATCGGGCGGCTCTAACACTAACCTACACATGACAGTAACACCAAAAAAATAAACGAACAATATGAAAAAGTACATCATCGCAGCATTGCTCTGCACGGGGTTCTTCTCGGCTTGCGAGAGACTTATCTACATCAACGAAGACCCCGGAGCAGATCCCGTGATGGGCATTGACCTCTCCTTCTTGCATGTGCCTGCCGAGGGCGACAGCGCCATCAGTATCAACATCAGCATATACACCCCTGTCGAGGGAGGCGTAGTGACTGCCGAGGCGGATCGTGAGTGGATCACCATCAAGGAGCTGACGAACGAGCGGGCCACCATAGCGGTAGCCCCCAACCCAGCAGACACCACCCGCTACGGCCAAATCACCTTCTCTTACAACAACGAGGAGTGCATCGGCCTGTCGGTCGGGCAAGAAGGCAGAGAGCGATAATACGAACTATAGCTTTCCGTCACGGGGGATGCGTCATGACGCATCTCCCGTTTTTTTTGCATCGGTATTTTCCTGTTCCTGACAAACGGATATTCTCTGTCCACGATGGGGCTCGGATAAGGAAGGAATATGGCAAATGTTTGGCAAATGAGAGTACCTCCGTCACGGCGGATATGTTATCACTAGTGATTGATAAATCCACCGCGACAGAGGTGGATATGGTGAGAAAGGCTTTCCTCGTTTCTACCTGCCACCGTCCGCCAATGCAGATTACCATGCTGGATGACAGTGCTTTAATGGCGGACACTGCGTATGATTTTCATTGTCGGGCATGATGGGGCAATTGCTGCTGCTCGATAGCTTCCGTCTGTTCTTTTTCTCGTGTTTCATAATGCGTTTTCCCTATTTGGACATAACAATGATATTTACCGCTGCGCAACGGTAGGGTTGCTGTTGCCCAACGGTAACCTTGCTGTTACGCAAGGGTAAGGTTGCTGTTGCGCAGCTGTAAATAACATCGGTATGCAGACACAGCAGAAATGGCGTATCTTTGGATGGTATGGGCCCTTGATGTGATAGGCGGATATTGAGCGATATCCCGCAAGCAGGGCGGACATTGCCGGACGTGTAAAATCGTACACAGTGTCCGCCATCAAGCGTCTATCTATTAGAATGTTATGTGGTGTTGGCGGATGGTGGCAGGTGATAGGGGAGATGTGCTTATTATAAGCAAAACGGCCGTTGTGATAGGCCCCATCGAGGTGGTGGGCATCAAGCAGACCAATAAGGCAAGCGAAGCGTATCCCCCTCCCGAGTCTTACGTATGTGCAATGTCACATCCACTGAGCAATAATGTGGTTTTTGCATGTCGATTTGTCTGTATTAACTTCATTTTTTGACCTATTCATCACTTTGTATACCAAAATGTAGGACGGCCGTTTTTCGCGATTTTCAAGGATATAGGTACATTTGTAAACAAAGAGTAAATTGTAAACAAATTCTATAAACTCAAAATGAAACAGACAATACGTATCGTTCTCGTGGGACTCGTAGCGTGTCTCATGTCGCAAGCAACATTTGCACAGTATGCAGCAAGTGTACAACAAATGGAAAATCTGGAGCAGACTACCAAGTCGGTGCGCGATGGTCAGCGCGCGATGAATATAAGCAAAACCATCATGCTCACTGGAGCATCGGTGGCCATGACAGGCTTTGTGATGGGTGTGGCGAACACCGCCCTCGAACATGGCGATGACATCGGTCCCCTGGTGTTCTGTACAGCTATAGGCTGCTACTACGGTGGCTTGGTAGCACTGACGGGGCTTCCCTTCCGCTGGGTAGGAAAAGCCAGAATGAAAAAGAGTGGCACCTCGCTGATGACTATCGGCAGTGAAGGGCAGCGTGGCTATGTGACGAATGTGGAGGCTGGATGGGGAATCGCCAATAGTCTGAGCCTTGATGTGGTGAGAGGATACAACTTCAATGAGCACCTCTTCGTTGGTGGTGGTTTGGGCTGCTCTACATATTTCTATGAAATGGTAGGAGAGAGCCCCTTCTATGATGCGGCAGTACCCGTCTACGCCAACGTCCGCCTCACGGGAGGCAACAAGCGCGTGACACCCTACGTGAGTGGCCGCCTGGGATGCGTCCTCAATGGCATCGACCTCTACTCAAGCATTGAGTTCGGTACCAACATACGCAGTGCTGCAGGCAAGCAGGGCGAGGCGTGGTGGATAGGTATCAAGTCTGACTGCGCAGGTCTAGAGCTCCAGACACTGGGCCTTACCGTAGGTAAGTCGTTCTAAGAACATTTATGTAGAAAAATATTAGGATAGTTTTATATTAATAAGGTAAAAGATGAACTTTAACTACAAATTGGAAAACGATGTTCTCATCGTGTCATTGATTGGCAGACTCGATACTGAGGCTGCAGTGAAATTTGAGGCCGAAATGGCTGAGGTGTGCAAGGCAAACGCACATAGCGCACTCACCATAGATGCTGCCGCACTGGAGTATGTGGCATCGAGCGGATTGCGCACCATCCTCAAGCTGGCGAAGACAGAGAAGAACTTCAAGATTGAGAATGTGTCTTCAGCCGTATACAACGTGTTTGAAATGACTGGTTTCTCACGCATCATCAACATCAGCAAGGCTCTCCGCAAGATCGACTTGGAGAAGTGCGAGCGTATCGGTGCCGGTGGCAATGGTGCCGTATACCGTGTGAGCGAGGACGAAATCGTGAAGGTAAACTACAACCCCGACACTTACGAGGGTCTCGACAAGGAACTGACCAAGGCCAAGGAGGCATTCCTCCTGGGTGTCCCCACAGCCATCTCATTCGACACCGTAGACTGCGGCGACGGCAAGCGTGGCGTGGTGTATGAGATCATCAAGAGCCGCACGTTGGGCGAGACGATGCAGGCCGAGCCCGAGCGCATGGAGGAGCTTACCGAGCAGTACGTGGCACAGCTCAACCACCTGCACTCTACCCGCAGCAACCATCCCGTCTTCGGTAGCGCCAAGGCTGCCTACGCCAAGCAGGTGGCCGACGCCTCTAAGTACTTCACCGAGGAGGAGGGCGAGCAGCTGAAGCTCATCCTCGAGGCATTGCCCGAGGGCGACCGCCTCGTGCACTGCGATGCACACCCCAAGAACTTGATGATCCAGAACGGCGAGATGCTGTGGATCGATATGGAGGGAATGTCTTTGGGTCATCCCATCTACGACCTCATCTCTATTGCCGTCATCATCAACGGTATGCGTACCGACGAGATGATCCTTGGCATCGCCGGCATGACCAACGCTACGGTGGCTATCATGAAGCAGCACTTCATCAGAAAGTATTTCAAGACCGACGATCCCGAGATGGTGGAGCGCTATGCCAAGATGCTCGACGCGCTGCGTCTCATCCGCACCGTATTCGCCATCGGCTTCACCTCGAAGAATACAGAAAAGTTCCGCCCCGCCATCATCGAGATGTCGCGTCAGGTGTTCTTCCCCAATATCCAGAACATCGTGGCTGGCGTGAAATTCTTGGTAAATACTGTTAATACACTCTATCCAGCATGATGCGCTCACTTATTTTTAGTATCTTCGCGCTTATGATAGTATCTTGTAAATCAAAAGTCGCATATACAGAGCCTACGCTCGAAAGTCAGCAGATAGGCATTACGAGTGCTCATAACGCCCGACAGTTGGGTGGCTATCGCATTGGCAACAAGCATGTGAAGGCCGACCTTCTGTTGCGCACAGCCCGCTTGTCTGAACTGACAGCGGAGGACTCTACCCTACTTGCCGACAAGTACAACGTGCAGCGTATCTACGATTTTCGTGGCGAGAAGGAGATACTCGCTGCTCCCGACATTCTCCCTGGCAAGGCGAGTCATCTCGCCCTCTCTCTCTCCTTAGATAAGGATGAGAAGGGTAGTTCGTTTGATGTCAAGACGGGCAACGAGCGTGACATTGTGAAGATGCTGCTCATGTATGCCGAGCATCCTGCTGTGCAGACCATGTGTACCAACATGTACGACATTATCTTCTTTGAAGAGAATTCTCAGGAGGTGTATCGACAGTTCTTTGCCGATCTCTTGACGCTCGACCCTGCCGAGGGTGCCATACTATGGCATTGCACACAAGGAAAGGATCGTGCAGGCTGCGCTTCAGCCATGCTACTGGCGGCCTTGGGTGCCGAGCGCGACTTAATCGTGACCGACTTTACCCTATCGAAGCACTATTATGACCCTCAGATCTCACAGATAGAGACTACTACCGAGGCTCAGCAGACGGCCCTCAACACCCTCATCAGTGCCAATCCCGCCATCTTCGAGGCCTCTTTAGACAAGGTGGAGTCTCGCTACGGTTCGCTACGTGGCTACCTTACCGAGTGTATCGGTGTGACTCCCGAGATGATGGAGACTCTGCGCGAGAGATTCTTAGAGTGAAGAGTTAAGAATGAAGAGTTACCATCTGGATTGTCTGAGATGCCTCGTGTCATTCTGAACGTAGTGAAATAACCTTTAGGTCGCTCAGCGAGTGCAGCCGAACCAAATGGTAACATAGAGTCCTTGCGCGGGATCTTTCGTTCCTCAGGATGACACTATCGCTGAGAAATTTAAATATTCGATAATTGATATATCATTACCTATTTAAGAGTATCCCTTTTCACTCAATGAAGAAACTCCTCTTACTCTGCCTGCTCTCCGTGCTTCTCGTGCGCGGTCATGCACAGCAAATTACCTTCACCCCACAGTGGATGCCTCAGAGCCAGTTTGCAGGCTACTATGCCGCTCTGGAGAATGGCTACTATGCTGAGGCTGGGCTGGATGTCACTATCAAGCATCCTACGGCATCGTACAGCTCGATGAACATGCTCAAGGATGGTACGGCCGACATCATCACGGCCGAGCTCATCCGTGCCATGATGGCGACCGATCAGGAGGTGCGCCTTGTCAACCTCATGCAGACTACCCAGCACTCGACGCTGGTGCTCCTGTCATGCATCGAAGGAGTAAGCCAGATGGCCGACCTTGCAGGGCACCGTGTAGGCACATGGCGAGCAGGTTTCAATGAGATACCCCACATGATAGATGAGGAGCAGCATCTCGGCATCGAGTGGGTGCAGTTTACCAATCCCCTGAATCTCTACATCTCCGGTGCCATCGATGCCGCACTGGCCAAGAGCTACAACGAGCAGGTACTCTTCTCCATGGCAGGCATCACCCCCAAGAGCGTGCTCCGCTTTGCCGACATGGGCTACGACTTTCCCGAGGATGGCCTGTATGTCACCGAAGCATTCTATAAGAAATACCCCGAGCAGTGCCGAAAGTTTGCCGAGGCCTCGCGCAAAGGATGGGAGTGGGTACGCAGCCACAGCGAGGAGGCACTCGCCATCGTGATGAAGCATGTCAAGGCCGAGAAGGTGCCCACCAACATCTACGTACAGAAGTGGATGCTCGAGGCCGTACTCCAGGAGCAGGAGGATGTCAAGGGCGATGCCCCCTCGTACACGCTGCATGCCGATGACGTCGACCGCCTCAACGGAGTGTTGCTCAAGCATGGTTACATTGCAAAACCCATTGTCTATAACCGATTTGTAGGAGGTAACCGATGAAAACAACCAAGAAAAAGACCAAGGAGACCATCTCGGGTCGCCTCATGGGCCGTGTGCTCATCGTCTCGGCCCTCATCTTCACGCTCACCTTTGCACTCTTCCTGCACATGGCAGCCAGCAAGATGCGCGAGGAGGCCACCGTGCATGCCCACAGCGAGCTGTCCAACACCATACATCAGATCGATGCCGTGCTGCGCTCCGTGGAGATAGCTGTCGAGAACACCGCATGGGTGGTGCCTCACCTCCTGGAGTCGCCCGACTTCATGTACGACATCACCAAGCGCCTGCTCCAGAACAACGACTTCATCTATGGCGCTTCCGTAGCCTTCGAGCCCAACTACTACGCCTCCGAGGGGCACTACTTCTCGCCCTATTCCTATAGAGATGCGAACGACAGCATCCGCACGAAGCAGCTGGGCGACGACACCTACGACTACCACTACATGGACTGGTACCAGATACCCAAGCTCCTCGACCGCCCCTACTGGAGCGAGCCCTACTACGACGACGGTGGTGGCGAGAAGATGATGACCACCTACTCCAAGCCCCTCTACGACAAGGATGGCCGCCTTTATGCCATGCTCATCGCCGACCTCTCGCTCGAGTGGCTCACCGACCTCGTGGGTGGCATACAGGCGTTCGACAACTCATACAACCTCATGGTGAGCCGCAACGCCTCGTTCATCGTCCACCCCAACCGTGAGCTTATCCTTAACGAGACCATCTTCTCGTCCACCTATGGAGACACCGATAAGTCGCTCTCCAAGATGCAGGACGATATGCTCAGTGGCCGTGCAGGAGAGGTGCTACGAGACAATAAAGGAGGCAAGTACTTCGTCTTCTACTCACCCGTAGAGACCACCCAGTGGACCGTAGCCATCGTCTGTCCCCGCAGCGAGCTCTATGCCGAGGTCAAGACCCTGCGCGGCCTGCTCATCATCCTGGGCATCATCGCCCTGCTGCTCATGATAGCCTTCAGCTATAAGGGCATCCGCAAGGTGGTATCTCCCGTGGAGGAGTTCTCCGACGTGGCCAAGAAGATCGCTCAGGGCGACTTCACCGCCGAGCTGCCCCAGATACGTTCCAAGGATGAGCTGCGCGAGCTGCACGACTCGTTCGAGGAGCTGCAACACTCACTGGTACAATACATCGACGAGCTCAAGGCCACCACGGCCAACAAGGAGCGCATCGAGAGCGAACTGCGCATAGCCCGCGCCATACAGATGGGCATGATACCCAAGATCTTCCCGCCCTTCCCCGAACGCGACGACCTGTCCTTGGCAGCCCGTCTCGTACCAGCCAAGGAGGTGGGCGGCGACCTCTACGACTTCTTCATCGAGAACGAGAAGCTCTACTTCATCATCGGCGACGTGTCAGGCAAGGGCATCCCCGCCTCCTTGGTGATGGCCGTCACCTGCCGCCTGTTCCGATCGGTAGCGTCACACCTCGACAAGCCTGAAGAGATCATCGCCTCGCTCAACGACTCGCTTGCCGATGGCAATGAGCTGGGCATGTTCTGTACCGCCTTCCTCGGCGTGCTCGACCTCACGACGGGACTCCTGCGCTATTGCAATGCCGGTCACAATGCGCCTTTGACGATAGGTGCTGACGGCCGCGTGGCTCCGCTCCCTGTAGTTCCCAACCTACCTTTGGGCATGTTCGAGCACTTCCCCTACGAGGGGCAGCAGCTGCAGCTCGACAAGCAGATGATGCTGTACCTCTATACCGATGGGGTAAGCGAGGCCGAGAACACCGCTAAGGAGCTCTTTGGAGACCTCCGCCTCGAAGGCCTGCTGCGCCGCAATGCCACCCTCGAGCCTGGCGACCTCATCGCTGCCACGCTCGCCGAGGTGGAGCATCATGCCAACGGTGCCGAACAAAGCGACGATATCACTGTCATGTGTATAAAATACTGTTAATCATATAAGATATGGAAAAGTCAATCATCTTAGCAAACGATATTGCAGAGATCAGCCGCCTGGCCACCTTCATCGAAGAGGTAGGCGAAGCCTTTGCCCTCACCCCCGACGTAGTCTTCAATCTCAACCTCGTCATCGAGGAGGCCGTAGTCAACGTCATCAACTATGCCTACCCCAAGGAAGAGCATCAGCACATCTACCTCTCGGCTCACCTGCACGAGGGCTCCATCGTGCTCGTGCTCACCGACACGGGCAAGGAGTTCGACCCCACCCTGGCGCCCGATGCCGACATCACCCTCTCGGCCGACGAGCGCGAGATAGGCGGTCTCGGCATCTTCCTCATTCGTCAGATTATGAACGAGGTGCGCTACGAGCGCATCGATGGGAAGAACATCCTCACGCTGGAGAAGAAACTCTAAGGAACCTTTCGGCAGGCATCATTATGAGACAGTGGGAAGGTAGAAAGAAAGCGTTTAATTCCTAACCTCTTCCTTTGCTCTCGTCATTAAAATCACCACACTTGCAAGCGAAAACTGTGTAAATACACAAAAGTTGTCTCTATCCACATCCTTGACAATGTCATCATCATGAAGAATGTCTTTGAGTATCTGCTTGGTTAAAGGTGGTGGTGGACTTGATTAATCATCGTAAACTTTAGGTCGCCGCCTTTGTCTAAAGGTGGCAGCCTTACTGAATGCCGAGGGCGGCAGCCGTAGGGAAAAGTAACGAATAAGGATTATTAGACTATTATTGGTGTCCGATAAAACTTTTTTTAGAGAATAAAAAATTAGGACTGGTTCCATTTGGAGGAATCAGTCCTTTTTGGTTATTTTGGTTTTACCACAAACTCTTATAACCATGGCAAAAGTAGTCATTTTATCGGACAGCCGGACGGGGAAGACTCCCAAATGGATGAGACGCCTGCAAATAATCGATTCCACGACCATAACCTTATTCTCTAACCTTATATTCAAAGGTGTCGGTCGACACCCCAAGAACGGCAAAAAGATGGGAGGGATAAAGGTGCATATGGTCATCCATGCCAATGAGGGAGTTCCGTCGGACATCAGATTCACCTCGGCGGCTACGAACGATTCCTTTATGCTAAAGCCATCATCACTAAGCAAAGGAGATATCATAGCTATGGATCGTGCCTACATCGATTATGAAAAATTCGAACAACTAACAGAGAAGCAGGTCATCTACGTAACCAAGATGAAAAAGTCCTTGAAGTACGAGATTCTCGGTGACACTATATATCAGACACCAGAAGGGGTGATGGAGGTCAGAGTACAGGAGGTCAGATTTACAAAAAAGAAGCAAGGTGGGGAAACAATCGTCCACAATGCCCGTATCATCACCTATGCAGATGTAAGGAAGCACAAACTTATATCCCTGCTGACAAAACTATCCTTTAGTTCTTTTCGACTAATGACATCATCCGTCATCTTTACTTCTTGAAGGTAACCCCCTCCACATGGTTACCTACGTAGATGGGTACGAAGTCAGCTGTCTGGTACCAACGAGGCTTGCCGGGCATATCATCGTAGATGAGGCAACCGTTTATCTTGAGTCCCTCGAAAGTGATGTTTTTCACCTTGCGTTCCTCGTTGTAACCGTTGATGACGGACATGTAGGGTCGCTCGCCACTATAGCGTATATTACGGAAGGTGACGTTCTCGACACCCCGACCGGGTGCGGTACAATATTTGGCATTGTGACTCACCTTAACGTGGAGTAGTGAACCCTGGTGGATATTCTCGATGCGGATATTGTCGAAGAGTACATCCTTGATGTAGTTGTTGTCGCCGCAGTTGATGGCCATGCAGCCCTGATAGTCGACCTGTGGCTCACTCTGACAGATAATGTCGATGTTCTCATACACGAGACCCACGATGCTGTCGGGCTGCTCCGAGTTGCCGTGTATGCCGATGAAGATAGGGTGTGCCACATCGGCCCAGAGGGTAGAATTGGTCATACGTACGTTGTGTACCGAACCGCCGAAGCCTTTACGGGTGGCATAGGCCGTGGTGCAGTCGTCCGAGGTTCGGCAGAACACACGGTCGTAGAGCACATTCGACGAGGCAAACACGTTGAGTCCGTCGCCCCATGCGGGGTGCGAGATGCAGCGCACATCGTGCAGCGTCACGCCATCACTACCACCTACGGGACAAGTGTTGAGTATGAGGCCATCAATGCTCACGTTCTTGCTACGGTGTACGTGGCACCCCTCGTAACCGTCACCGGGACGAGCAATACCACGTCCGATGATGCTCACATTCTCGGCATCCTCGATGGCAAACGTACCGGTGAAATAGGCTCCTCCGGCAAGATATACGGTAGTATTCGAGGGTATGCGTATGCGGCGCTCCTTATCGTAGTAACCAGGAGCGTAGCTCATGAATTGGCGACCCTGACGGCGTGCCTCAGCCTCGGCCTCATCCTCGGTCACCGGCGGGCGAGAGGTGAAGAGCAACAGGTTATCGGTGATGTTGCCGTCAAACTCCACGCTCACGTTCTCGGGTTGGAAGAGGATAAACTGCACGGTAGAGTCGTTCTGCACATTGGCAATGGTGCCTCGGTAGTCGGGGCGTATGCGGGCGCTCTTGTACTTCTTGTTCTTGCACACCACTCGGACGAAAACATCACCCGTGAAGTCGAAGAAAGCGTAGGAAATCTGCGTCACGCGGTGCTTGTTATCACCGATAGGAGCATTCACCTTAGCCATGTAGGTATCAATCTTGGTCCATTCATCCACCCCACGCGGACGGATGAATACATCGTAATCGCTCATCAGAGGTGCGCCCTCGGGGGCGGGATAGGTGACTATCGAGTGCAGCTTGGTACCCTCGTGCACTCCCTTTACCACAAATGTCCGAGCTTCCATACCATCTTTTATCTCGCCGCGACGCTCTGCCTTTCTCTGCAGCTCCAGCAGTTTCTTCACATAGGGCATCTTCAGGCGTTTCACCTTGGTATAGTGCTCGTAGGCGCTGTCGTAGATGCAGCGTATGCGGCCACGCTGCATGGCTCCCGGCGCTGTCCAGTTGCAATAGAGGCCAGTACAGTCCTTCCATGTCTCAAATGGCACATCGTATCCGAGGTTGTAGCGGGCAGTATATTCCAGTCCCTTCATCAGACGATTGTCCAGTGCGCCATAGAGGTCGTCGCCCTGTTCCCAGGCCATCTCGCATATCTCACACATGGCTCCAAGTCCCAGTTGGGCATGTGCCTGGTCGCGCCCGGTCTCCTGGCACTGCCCCGTCTCACCGATATAGTTGGGAAGCGAACCATTATCGTTGGCGTATAGGTAGGTATCTATGGCATGCTGGTAGAGCACGCTATCATTCAGGAAGATACCGCAGGCCATTCGCAAGCGGTTCACGATATGTCCCCAGTTACCATTGGCATAGGGACTGTCGGCCTCAAACTTGGCCATCATAGGCAGCATGGCACGTTCTATCATGGCTGTCCACTCGGGAGTCTGGCTGTCCTTCAGGATAATCATTGCCCTCAGCAGCCAATAGGCTTGTATGGAGCATAGGGGTGCATCGTGTCCGTCAAATCCCTGCAGCGCCTGTGCATAGGCATTGATAATCTTCAGTGCCTGCTCGGCTTCACCCGCTTGTGCCAACTGCCACGCGGTATACATATCACGCTCGCTGCCACCCTTGGTACGGCGGTGCTCACCATCGCGGGCCACAATTTCGTAGGGGCCTGCCATCTTGTACTCCTTGGTCTCTTGTGCATATACCGCCATGCTACCCATGAGCAGTGCGGCGAGTAGGATTCTCTTCATCATATCAATTTAGTTTTTTGTAGTTCTTCATTCTCAGCAATGCTTCTATATAGTAGTAGTCGGCATAGATGATGCTGGCATCAATCTCGCTCCCTGCCGGGTGATGTCCTGTGGCATGGCGCAGGAAGGCCACGTTGCTCTCTCCGCACTGGTAATGGGGTGTGCTGAGGTCGGCAAGCATCTGCTCGGCATGGGTGCGGTAGCGCTGCGCATCGGCCGCCTCCACATAGCCGGCAAGCTCTATCAGTGCCGAGGCCACGATGGCTGCCGCCGAGGCATCCTTGGGTGCAGCCGTGCCGCGCGGGTCATCCATATCCCATAGGGGGATATTGTCATCGCTGGTATCCGCTAAGCGGTTCAGGTAACAGTCGGTGACTTTACGGGCATGAGTCAGGAAACGCTCGTCTCGGGTGAAGCGGTACACCATCGTGTAGCCATAGATGGCCCACGCCTGTCCACGGCTCCACATCGACTCGTCGCTGTATCCTTGATGGGTCACCCCCTTGATGAAGTCGCCCGTCAGTGTGTCATATACAGCCACGTGGTAGCATGACCCGTCGGGGCGGAAGTGATGCTCCATGGTGGTTTCGGCATGTGCCACGGCCAGGTCGCGCAGATGACTGCTTCCTCCGTTCTTGGCTGCCCAGAAGAGCAACTCAAGGTTGATCATATTGTCCATGATGGTATTGTGGCCGCCATAGTCGCCCACATGACGTGGCCACGAGAGCATAGTACCCACCGTGGGGTTGCACAGCGTAGCCAGTGTGTCGGCAGCACGCAGCGCCACCTCACGGTAGTGGGCATCGCCCGTAAGCTCATACCCTTTGAGGAAAGAGTTGATGACGATGAAGCCCAGGTCGTGGTCGTAGGCAGGACGAGAAGCCATATATTCCAGCGAGGCCGTATAGCGCTCGGCCTCGGTGCGCAGCGCCTCATCACCCGTGTAATCATAGGTCATCCACAGCACACCCGGCCAGAAGCCCGAGCACCACTCCTGCGGAATGGCCTCGCGGCAGCGCCATCCCTCCTGCGTGTCGCCGGCAAGGATATTGCGCGGCATCATCGTATAATCGTGCGGTTGCAGTGCCTCCAGTGCACGCTCCACCTGGTGAGCACAGTAGTCGAGCGCCTCGTCAACATCAAAAGGGGTTGTCTTCTGGATGCAGGCTCCCATCATCAAGGCTGCCACCCATATACAGAGCAAAAGATTTTTTTTACGTTTCATTTATATCAATCGTTTTATTTTGTTATTCTAAACCAGTCGGCATCGACCCATCCGCGCTCCTTACCATAGGGTGCTGTACTGAAGAGGCCCACCTTGGCTCCTATCCACTTACCCTCACGAGCGGTAAAGGGTTTGCCGACAGGCACGAAGCGCTTGCCGTCCGCACTGTAGGAAAAGTGGCACACACCACCTTCCATGACCTTGACACGCAGGTAGACATCAATCTCATAGTTGGGATACAGACCAGCCTTATAGACCCTGCCACCGGGAAGCGTTGCCAAAGTAGTTACCTCCTCGGGATTGCCCTGCTCGGCATCTTTGCAGGTGACCTGACGCAGCACGAAGCCATCGTCCTCCTTCACTACAGCGAGGTAACAGTAATCCCATCCCATAACGATGAGCCCCGACTGCTGCCCATCGGCCTTGGCCGACACCTTGAGCTTCGTGGTGGCAGTGAAGGTCTCGGCTGGGAACTTCTGCAATAGAAGGTTGGGCACCTCCCAGAAGTTGACAAAATGCTCAGAGAGCACATGACCGTAGAGACGCATATACCCAAGGTCTGAGGTGAATCCGTAGAGATCCTGATAGTTGGCATGCCACTCCCACTGAAGACCCAGCCGGCGAGTGTCAAACTCGTCGCTCTCTACCGGTGTGGCCTTGACATGTTTTCCGCTCACCTTTGGCTTGGCATGGCGGCGTACGGGGTTGCCGCATCCGTCTCCATCCTTGTCCTCGCCTATCACGGGCCAACCATCGCGCCACGTCATGGGGTTGAGGTGTATGATGCGGCCATACATAGCTTTGTCCTGGAAGTGAACGAACCACGACTCACCCTGTGGGGTCTCCACCCATCCGCCCTGATGCGGACCGTTGGTATCGGTATCGCCCTGCTCCATCACGCGGCGCACCTCGTAGGGGCCATAGATGTTGCGGGAGCGCATCGCCAGCTGCCAACCCTGCTCGACACCTCCGGCCGGAGCAAAGATGTAGTACCAGCCGTCACGTTTGTAGAGTTTGGGACCCTCCACGGTGTGGTTCACTCCGTCGTTACCATCATAAACGAGCACAGGGTCGCCTATCACTTTAGTACCCTCGGCATTCATTTCACTGATGACGATGATGCTGTTCATCTTGGAGCGGCTCGCAGCCCAGGCGTGAGCCAGGTAGGCCTTGCCATCATCGTCCCACAGGGGGGTAGGGTCTATCATACCCTTGCCGGCCTTCACCAGCACAGGAGCCTCCCACTCGCCCAGAGGGTCGGCAGTCTTTACCATGTAGATGCCATGGTCAGGGTCGCCCCAATAGATGTAGAACTCGCCGGCATGGTAACGTATGCAGGGGGCCCACACGCCCTTGCCGTGGCGTGGCTCGCGGTAATACTCCACAGGAGGTATCTCACGCAGAGCGTAGTTGACAAGTTGCCAGTTGACGAGATCCTTGGAATGCAAGACGGGGAGACCCGGTGCACAGCCAAAGCTCGAAGCCGTCATGTAGAAGTCATCGCCCACGGCACATACGTCGGGGTCGGAGTAGTCGGCATGAATGATAGGGTTGCGGTAGGTTCCGTCGCCACGGTCGGCCACCCATACCTCAGAAACGTACTGCGCCTGTAGGGTGAGGCATCCTATGGCAAGCAATGCGGCATGTATCAATCGTTTCATCGTCATAATGCTCATAGTTTATTGGTATTACGATAGCGTGTATAACTTTTGGCCATCTTCTTATCAATGGGTGTCAAACGTACCGTGGCTCCTCCGCACGGCAGCAAGTCGAATTGCATGGTCTGCCCAGCCTGCACCACATACTCGGCACAGCGCACCTTGGTGGGGGTGGTTAGCGTAGGGTCATCGGTATAGACCTGCGCCAGATATAGTGTGTCACCGCTCAGGAAGTCGAGAGGCAACATCTGCAGGGTGCCCTCATTGCCCGTCATCAATGCCGCATACCACGTATCGCCTTTGCGACGTGCCATCACGATATGTTCGCCCGGATAGCCGCTGATGACGCGGGTGTCATCGAAGGTGGTGGGCAGCAGCTCGAACCAACACAGCTCAGGAACCGGAGCACAGCGCTCGGGCGTATCGTACCAAAAAATAGTCTGCAAGGGGCTGAACATGATGAGCGAAGCCGCCAACTGATGGGCATGCGTATTGCGCAGGCGCTTGTCGAAATAGCAGATGGTGTAGTCGGCCGCTCCGTTGAGCATACGGGTGAAGGGGAGGGTGACATTGTGCGTAGCGTCGGGCCACTCCTCATTGCCGCAGATACCCTCCTGGGTGAGCAGGTTGGGATAGGTGCGACTGAATCCCGAAGGGCGGAACTCATCGTGTATGTTCATCATCAAGTGATTGTCGGCAGCCAGGCGCACCAGGTCGTGCAGCCAGGTAGCCCAGCGGTGACTGGCATACTGCACGAAGCCCGACTTCACGCCCACCACGCCCCACTCGCGCAGCAGGGGGAAGAGTTCGTGAGCTTGGCGCATCAGCGCATGCTGGTTCACATAGAGCCACACCCCTACCCCACGCTCCTTGCCGTAGGCGATGACGCGCGGCAGATCCAGCTTGTCAACCACCTGGGTGGCATCACCATCGTGGCTGGTACAGGGCATATACCACTGCCAGTCAAACAGCATATAGGGTATCTTATGCTCGGCACAGAAGTCGATGACCCTGAGCCCCGCCTCGGTAGAGATGTTTGCCCGCATGATCTTGCCTGGGCACACCCACTCGGCCGCATCGGGCACTGCACAGCTGGGATTAAGGTTGAGGATGATGTCGTTATGTTCGATGAGCTGCCCCGGTGTGTCGGCCACCATCACCACCTTCCATGGGGTGGCACAGTAAGTGACCACATCGACGGGGCTGTACATCACGCTACGCAGCGTATTCGTGTCGGTGGGCGACACCTCGTACTTGGTGAGGCACCAGTCGTCCACATCAGCATCGGTGAGGGCAACCCAGAGACCACTGGGAAGGTCGAGCGTGAGTGCCCGCTCCACGGGTTGGGTGAGCTCGGCCAGGGAGCCATGCGTGAAGGTCGCCTGTGCCCAGCGCTCGGCCCAGGCGCGTGTGCCTGCGGGGAAGCGATATTCGGTAAGGTCATCCACCACCTTATGGAAGATGGCCTTCTTGTGTTCAGGCAAGAAATAGCGGAAGGCGATGCCCTCATCATAGGCACGCACCTCCACGTCGAGACGGTAGTCGGACTCATCGTGACGCGAGAGATGCAGCGTGGCGGTACGGTAGTGGTCGCGCACGGTAGAACGCTCGCCATAGGCATTGTGCCACAGGGTGTCCACCTCCGTGGTGAGGCTCACCGAGTCCGCCACAAGCCTATGCATCCAGCTCTCGGGCTGCTCCAATGAGCGAAATCCGAGTGCCTTCTCCCACACCTCATTGTCCATTTCCAGTCCGGCACGCGCATCGGTGATGACCTCAGTGCCCCGATAGGCAATACTGTAGCGCAGTTCGCACACACCGTCGGTCACCGCCGTCTGATAGAAACACACCTCATGACTGGCATCGGGCGAGGTGAGACGTAGTTCCTGGGCTGTAGCAACAGCAACTACAGCAAACCAAACAGCCAGCAACGCCCCATATCTCCCACTTCGTATCATATCCATATTCTTCGCTGATTCTTATCAATGCGTAGTGTCTACGGTAGAGGTCTTATATATGATCTCCCCCTCAGGATCGAAGGGACGTCCGTTGACCGTGACATTCTCAAAGGTGATGTCCTCGACCCTTCGACGGGCATCATAGTGGGTGATGTCGCTGGGGATGAGCCGCGACTCGTCGCCCGTGAAATGGATATCCTTGAAGCTCACGCCACGGATGCTGTTGCCTGGGGCACGGTTGTACTTATCGCTGAAGAGCACGCGGAGGCTAAACAATGCGCCCCGCTCTATCTCCTCGATACGTATGTTCTCGAAATGGATGTCGCGGAGGCGATTCTTGTCGCCACAGCGCACCGAGAATATGCCATCGCCATCTTCGTTGAGCACATCGCAGTCGGTCACCGCCACATCGCTCAGTACCTCGCCCCGGCGGCTACGGTCATCGCCATGACAACCGAAATTGAATGGGTGAGCTACATCTGCCCACAGCTTGGCACGGCTGATGCGTATGTGACGCGAGCCGCCCCAGTACCACCAGCGATGATTGTAGAGAGCTATGCAGTCGTCTGAGTTGCGCAGGAAGATGTTGTCGATGGTGACATCGCGGCAACACATGAGATCTATACCGTCGCTCCACCCATGGCGCGAGAAGGACTTGATGTTGCGCACGGTGATATCACTACTCTCGCCGCCAAACACGGTGTAGTGCTGAGGATTCACCATCGTGATACCCTCCACAAGCACGTTCTTCGAGAAGGTAATCTCCACACCGCGCAGGGGGTTGGCCAGTATGCCGCGTCCTATGATGCGCACGTTCTTGGCACGGTCAACACACAGCTTCGCCCTCACCACAGCCCCCGGTGCCAGATACACGGTGGTATTGCTCGGTATCTTGATCTCACCGCTGGGCAGGTCCTTGGGGCGATGTATGCCGGGACCGAAGTAGATGAGACGGGCATCCTCGATGAATACGTCGTGGTTGTTCTTGCCCGTCCAGTTGATGCAGCGCTCCTCGGTACCCGTGTAAATCTCCGTCTCGGGCAATTCGGGGAAGAGGTGCAGGTTGTGCTTGCGGTCGCCCCCGAACTCCACGCTCAGGTATTCGGGCCTGTCGAGGGTAAACTCTATGGTTCGCTCGTCGACCCTCCGTGTGGCGATGCCCAGTGCCGAGGGGCGCACTACGACCTGCATAGTGCCTGCCGCGAGGGCATCGTCGCGCAGGTTAGTCACCCGCACACGCACCGGCTCGCCCATCTCCCACTGTGCCCACGAGGCCTTCTGCACACGGTGCATATCCACATCACAGCGCAGCGTGGTCACGGGCAACCACTGCTCACCGGCATCGGCCACGGCGCAGATACTCACACGGTAGTCGTGCATCACTTCGATGCTGTCCTTACCCGACGGATAGGTATATACCTTCACTTGTGCTGCAGCAACAGCAACTAAAACCACATATAGGGAAAATATCAAATAACGCTTCATTCGATTTGCCAATTATGATTCCTGTTATTCTGATCGGGAACTACGCTGTCCTATTCCTTCACGACGATCAATCTGCCGCCATGTATATAGAGCCCTTTGGTCGGATTGGTCACCTTGCGTCCTGACAGGTCGTAATAGCCATCATAACCCTTTAGGGTTGCTGCCGGCTGTTCATCCATGGCAGGTATCTCTATGGCCGTATCGACATATCCCCCCTTCCTCACAATACGAAAAGGGAAGGAGGCAAACACATTCCCCTCCTCCACAGCCAAGGCATTATCGGCTATGACCAGCCGGCCGTTACCTGCACTTGACGAGCGCGACATGGCAAACAGTTCCCTGTCATTATCCTTCCTCAGGAGGTTGAAGGTATGCTTCGCGTAGCTGCTCGTCGTGGTCATCTTCCCTGTCTCGGAGATATGCTGCGTGTTGCCATAGGCCGATATAAGGTAACGGTTGCCATAGGTGGGCAGCTGGCGGAACTTCCATAGGTACTCCCCGTCGATGGTCTCGTCATAAGCAGCGAAGGCAGCATCCGTATTGCGCAGATAATGTCCCGTGGCAGCGTCCATGATGTAGAACGTGTCTGTCGTCTGCACCTGCAGCGTGTTGGCCTCATACACCGCCAGGGCATAGGTGATCCATGTCTCCACGGGGTCGCCTCCGTTGTAGCTGCGCGAGAAGCACAGCTTCACATCCTTGCTCTCCTGCAAGGGGCCTACCACCAGCGTATCGTTGAGCTGCAAGCCTTCGAGCGACACCTCGCGCAGTACCTCACCGTCCTGGCTCCATGTATAGTTGCGCACCGTCTTGCTGCTCTTGGCCAATGTCGAGTTGGGCGCTGCCGCCAACACGATGTCCGTACCCTTCTCCACGACCAGCGACACGCCACCGTCGTAGCGTGTTCCCTTCGTCCCATAGAGGATAGAAGCATCGAGTTCCGATATCCTCACGTCATACACCAGCGACACCTCCACGCCTGCCATGTCGGTCATCGTCACGCGATAGAGGCCGTCGGCGGTGACGCTGCTCTGCGTGTAGGTCGATGACCTGCCCGTCAGCTTGCTCCACGAGGTTCCCCCATTGGTGCTCCGTTCCCAGCGCCACGCCTTGGTGCGCAATCCGGTGTATTTCATGCCCAAGGTGAGCTCACTGTATTTGGCCACATAGATGAGCGTGTCGGCATACTCCCTCCCGTTATACTTGTAGTAGGGTGTCGCCTTTCCTGCCCATCCGTCACCATCGACGTGGATACAGAACATCTGCTTGCTCTTCACCCCACGGCTGTTGGTATACACGGCTCTCAGCACCCGACTCTCGTCCTGCAGGGTAATCGTGCGTGTTGGCGATGTTATCGAGGCATCGTCCTCCCATGTCCATGTGCCGCCGTTGTCTTCGCCGGTGACGTAGGCCGTGAGTGTCACCTCCGTACCCTCGGGCACATTGGTGAGGTTGGTCATCTCATAGGTGGTGCCACTGTAGGCCATGCGCCCGCCTAATGGAGTCACGATGGCCACCTCCGCGGTGTCGGCAAAGTTGAGCAGCGTGTGGTATCCCAGCTGGTCATACCCGCCACTGTTGCCGCCTCCGTAGCCGCCACCGAGCTCTACCCATCCTCCGCTGCTCAGGCGCTGGCGTGCATAGCGCATCTCCACGCCACGCATCGTCTTGTAGTAGGAGTAGAAGCGTGCTATGCCGGCTCGGCTGCTTCCGCGTCCTCCCGCCCCGTTCTGCGTGAAGGTGTCCGAGTAGCGGGTATACTCCACCCAAGGCAGGTCATCCACGCCCAGATTATAGGCCAGGATGTATTCGATGCCCATGGCCAGCCGGTCCTCCTCGTAGGCGAAGAGGTCGTCGCCTTGGTTCAGCGCAGCGCCGCAGATGTCGATAGCCAGCGAGGCAGCCATGGCCGTATGTCCCTGGTCGCGCCCGCTCTCCTGCATGGGCGACAGGTAGCCGAAGGGGCCGCGCTCGTCGGCCGCCTTGCCCACCACGAGGTTGCAGAGCGACTCGCTATACTTGCGGCCCTTCATATACTTGTAATACTCCATCGAGGCATTGTATATGTACTCATCGTCGCACAGGATGCCCACGCTGATGCCGCACAGCACGTTACACAGCCCCCAGTTGCTCCAGTAGTGCTCGTCAATGGTGCCGTGGCGCTCCACGAGGAAGTACTGCGTGCGCGAGAACCACACGGCACGTATCCAGTCACAGAAATACTCGAAGTCGACCCTGCGCCATCCCTCATAGTCGCGCATCAGCTCCGCCGCATTGGCAAAGTGGTAGCCATAGAGTCCGGCAGCAAGCGACGCATTGGTGTCGCCCCCCACCGCCTTGCACTTGCGTGCCCATGCGTTGAGTATCTGCACCGACTTTTCGGCATAGGCCTTGTCCTCGGTGATCCACCACATCACGGCACACTGATAGGCTGTCGCCGCATCACGATAAGCCACGGGATAATTGTCGGGATCGGGTTCCCACACCGTCCTTCCTCCACGCACCACCTTCTCCACGGGTGCGGGAGTCCAGCTGAGCGAGGTGTGCGGACTGCTCTTCAGCTTGTCATACGTCGCCTTCCAGGGGTTGCGCCCCTCCTTCACCATCTGCCGGGCACGCAGCAGCTCCTCCTCCGAGTTGAGGATGCCCGGATGCACGAACTGTGCCATGGAGCCTGCCGCCATGCAGGCGACGATAGCCGATAACAGTAGTCGTTTCATAGTCATTTCATTTGCTATTACTATTCATTGAGCAAAATTAAAAAAAAATATCGTCACCGCATAGGCCAAAACGCCCCTATGCTGTGACAATATGAACCATCGGAGCCTTACGCGCAATAGCTACCGGCATTTATCACCTTTTTAGCTTCACTTATCTACCAAATAAATACCTCCCTGCAAGGTTAAGAAAACCAATGCCATCACTTTCAAGAAGAGAGCTGCCAAGGCACGCCAGCCCCGGCAACTCCCGGTTATCCATAAAAACAATTACCTTAAAAACACAATTATTATCTTTTAGAATGCAATAACCGTCAAAGAGCAGGGAGGAAGCATCCTGCTGAACTTCTTCGAGAATTTTTCTTTGCTTACCTGAGGGGATATGTCAGTTTCAAGATGCTTGTCTTTCGCATTCACATGGTTGGGGTCTCCTGACAATACGCTTACTGTAGCCTTACGTGTTCGTAAATGTATCCCCGAGAGGTCTGCCTGTATTTCTACAACGCTATCTGTAGGGTTTACTAATTTCAGCACCACAGCTCCTGTACGTGTATCACGTACACATGAGGCCGTTTCAATTCCTTTCACGACATCGGAGATATATCTATCACCACTGTTACAAGAGAATAAGCGTTGCACATGATAATTCACCGTGGGGTATACCCCTTCTTTATCAAAGTAGATAAGGTCAGGGTTCCATTGCGTATCACCCACACGTGCCATCAGAGGGGCATACGAGGTCATCAGCACCACATCTCCATTGCGTTCCAATGCAGTAAGGTAAGCCGCTTCCGCTATTGCATTGAACATCGCATTACCTCGGCTCGCATATTCACCCACATATACCTTTGGCTCATTACGATCATAGCTGTCGTAACGGCGCAAATTATCCAGGAACCATTGTGGAGGTCTATAGTAATGCTCATCCACTAAGTCTGGCTTTATCTCTCGGGCAAACTCCCACCCCTCACGCCAGTCCTTGTCATCGGGTTGCGGCCCCACGGTACCTATCACCTTCATTCCCGGATAATGTCCCTTTATCGCATTCTGTATCATGGCAAACCGTTCCTTGAATGCCGGTGATATATGGTCCTCATTTCCTATACCTATATATTCCAGCCCGAAAGGTTCGGGGTGCCCTGCCTCAGCTCTTTTTCGCCCCCATGCCGTAGTTGTATCTCCATTGGCATATTCTATGAGGTCCAGCATATCTTGCACATACTCATCCATCTCCTCCATAGGTATGGCTTGTTGCCCTGTACCTCGTGTCCGGGCCGAATTCTGGCAACTGACCCCTGCGGCAAGCACGGGTAATGGTTTTGCACCGATGTCCTCGCAAAACAAGAAGTACTCGTAGAATCCAAATCCCATCGATTGGTGATAATTCCAGATATTATAGTCCTCCACACGTTCTTCCACGGGGCCGATGGTATTTTTCCACCGATAGATGTTGCTGATGCCGTCGCCGTGCGTAAGACACCCGCCGGGGAATCTCACAAAGGCGGGCTTCAAGTCTGCCAGAGCTTGCGCCAAATCGGCACGAAGGCCATTACGGCGATTGTTGAATGTCTGTTCCGGGAAGAGCGACACCATGTCTATATCTGCACGTCCCTCTTGCTGCAGCAACACCTCCAATGCTGCATTCTTGCTGCCACTGCGAGCCACGAGTACCGTTTCATACTTCACCCACCCATCTCCTCCAACGGGTATCGTTGACTCGGCCAACACCGAGTCGCGCTCGACCAACCTTATCATCACGCTTCCCTGCCGGTATGAGCGCATATACATTGAGAACAGATACTTGGCACCTTTCTCTACTACCATGCCGTGGTAGCCTGTATTGCGCAGGCCAGCTCCTTGCTTGCCTACCGTATGCACATTGACTGTAACATAGTGCCGATTGTTTTCGTTGAGCGGCGAAGCTGTCTCTATCGACAGGGTTGCTATGGCATTCCCTACCTTCAGAAACTCCCAGGCAGTAAACGGATGCCACTGCCCTTTCTTGTAATAGAGGTGCAGGTCTACATCGCTTGGGGAATACTCAAACGAACGGTTCTGCACCATTTCCGCATACAAGCCTCCGTCAGCCGTATAGTTAAGGTCTTCGATGAATATACCGAAGAGATCACTGCTGATAGGTTTCTCATCCCGCACATTGCTGCCAATCATCAAGAGTGGCATGATAGCCGATAGTAGGAAACAGTATATTCTCATTTGTCCCAATATTTAATCAGTCTTTTCAGTTCTTTCTTCGTCACCGGCACCACTGCACCGTGCTTCTGCTCCGAGAAATTGGTGCGGCGCATGGGGCACTGCCCATCATCAAAGTAGCCGAGAGGAGTGAAATGCTCCAGGTCGGTGGTTTCACAGAAATAGAAGTTGTGAGGTTCTATGGAATAGCGGTCTTGCATCAGCACCCACTTTTGCTCCCCAATCCGCTTCCACAGCATCGGAGCCTCGTGTACCTGATCCAATCCATCGTCGAACGGGACAAAGGTATATGGTCCTGTGAGCGACTGGCTTACGGCATGGCGCGGATGTCCGTGCTCAGTGCAGAAGAGATGATAGGTGTCACCTATCTTCGTGATGTCCGAGTCGATAATATGCCTGATGACACGTCCCTGCTCATCGGTCTGCCCTTTCAACAGCACTTGAGGTTCGCTGGTCATGCATGTGAAATCGCCATTCATATAGACATAGCGGATGTGGTTACGCCCACGCTGGAAGCGCGTGGTAAAGTGCATGAGTATGTGCCCGTCATCAGTGGCAATCATCTCCGGTGCCCACACGCATCCCACTTCGCTCCAAGGCAGCGGATGTCCCTCGCCGTCAACCTCCCCTGTAGGGCAGGTGAGCGAAGAGAAGTCAAGATTGGTCCGTTGCCAATGGATAAGGTCAAAGGAACGAAGCAACACCAGTCCGCGATTGTTGCCCCAGTCATATTTCTTGCCGTCGCGTTCCCACTGGGTCGAGCGTACGCCATCACGCTGTCCAAACACATGCAAGTCCGTCATAGCTATGCAAAATGCGCCATCGGGAGCACGGAAAATATAGGGGTCGCGTATGCCCTTCTGCACTGCTATCGTATCACCGGCCATGATGGGGCTATCATCATTAAGGGCAGTCCACGTATAGCCATCCCACGAATAGGCCATGTGTAATCCGTGATCCTGGTCCTTGTGGTAGACCATCACATAACCTGCCATACCCCTCTCCTTGGGTATACGCTTCTTTGCTTGCATGGGGGAAGAAAAGATAAGGGTGGCAAGCAACACCATTGTGAAAAACCGTCTCATAGTACTGTCATTATGTTATTGATGTTGCAAAAGTATAAAGAAAAACTTTACGTGAATGGTCCAAAATCACCCGATACGATGACAATATGAGCCATCGGCAATGAGGGTCAAAAAAAGCGATGCCGCCCGAAATCACTCCGGGCGGCATCCACACTATCTACTAATCTATTGATGAGAAAAATTACGATTCATCTTATTCTTCACCGACCCACAGGTTGCCCCATGTGCCACGGCGGCCACGCGAAAGCATGTCGCTATTATCTGCCTCTGTTTCAGACAGGCCCACACCAGGCGAACTTGCAATCATCTCTTCCATCTCGATATCCATCACGCTCACCTCGGGAGCCATATATACAGTCTTTTTCATATCTTTATGCACTTTATTTATTTTATTACCATCTTCTTACCATTCACAATATAGATTCCCTTTACCGGTGAAGCCACCTCACGACCCATCATATCATATACCACTGAAGGCTGATTCTCCATCACAGACATGCTTTCCACTCCTGTTGTTGCTCCGCCAATGCGCAGGACAGGTGCTTCATTGTTTGGCACCGTCAAATAAGCACGGAAGGGCACCACTGTGGGTTGGGTTGCACCAACACGGAAGAAAGCCACCTCCTCGTTCTGCTTCTGCAATACATAGCTTCCCTCAGGAATCACCTCAGAGGCATACACACCCGTCAGCAATCCATTGACCGTACTCTCGGGTGCGACCACTGCGGTTGACGTCAACTCCAGCGTTCCTTCATTCTTCAGCAACACAGGCTTATTGGCTTCGACGGACGACACCTTCTCGCCCTGCACAGCACCATCAGCCACGTCGGTCAGGCTATATACCTCAACCTCAGAATCAGCGGGTAGCTCGGCATCGAAGGGAACACACAGCGTGCTATATCCTGCAGCCGATACGGTTGCAGTGTAGGTCATGGGGACATTATTCTCCGCAGCCATGGCTATCAATCCCTCAACATCACCCTCATTCAGATGGGTCAAATCGCATACAGGGCTCTCGTCGACCATTTCCAAATACCATCTTTGGTCATCGTTATTCCAATTTCCATTAGCAATATATTCCTGATTATAAGGATTTGCATGACCATTATTTGCATTGTTCTTCGTATTCTTTATCTTGAACTCATAGCGCCCGGTTCCTACGGGCTTGACCGTTTCAAAATAAACGGCGTTCACACTGTTGTTGGTGAGCATCCACTTGTCGCCATTCGTCGTATTCGTAGGAGTAGAAACATAAGCTTTATTCACAACATCATACAGATAACTCTTTTCACCATCCGCGGACTTAATCACAGCATACTTTCCTGCATTATTCTTATCTCCTTGCATCAGGATGTCACTATTATCCGCATTCATACCACCCCAATAAAGCGACCTTTTCTTATTGTATATATAATATACCTTATCGGAAGCTATTTCAAGAGGAGTCAATGATTCAAACTGTTCTTTAGGAAGCAGATAGCTCTTCTCCTCAAAAATTGCAGAAGCATATCCTCCTACATAATCCAGATTTGAGATTACAATGCTTTCGCCATTAAACACACGGGCATCAGCCGGAAGCTCATTCACAGCTTCAACTTTTACATAATCATATTTACCAAAATCGGCATAACCATCCTGTCTGTCCGCATTAGCAGCGATATAGACAGCTGACCCTGCAGGCATGTATACGAAAAATGTCTCAGCTGTCGACTCCGCTATTTTCAGGTCAATTCGATGAAACGACAACACCTTTTCAAAATTGTCTGATGCAGGATTCAGATAAAGCAAAGTTAGATGCATCGCATCGCCACTCGTGTACTGAGCCGACATACTGAACTTATACCAAGAAGCCTCCGAAGTGATATTCTTATACCTCATGGTTATCGCATAATAAATGCTGCTCGGTTTTCCTGAAGCAAAAGTTCCATCGGCCTTAAGCCAAACCATATTGGCGTTAGAAGAGAACCCGTCTGCAACAGTTTCGCCATAGCTACCCGTACCATCCGTCAGTCCAAAACCATTGGCATGGTTCATTCTTGACTTGAAGATTCCCCATGGGCACGATGGGTCCGTAGGAGTGGGAGTCGCCTGTTTAAAGATTGCTCTCGTCAGTTCAACATCCGCAAAAAGCGTTGAATAATCATTAATTACTGGGTCTACGGGTTCCTCCTCTTGTGCAATGGCAAAGCCCATTGCCAGTGCGGCCACCATGCAGGAGAGCAGGCCGCGCTTGAAAAGTTGTTTACTGTTTTTCATTTTTATTCACGTTAAAAAAGTTAAATCTATTTTATCGGCTGCAAAGATTGCGCAAACGAACGTAACGCAAGCTTGCTTGCTGGTTACAAAGTGAGTGCAGCCTATCTTCGCAAAATATGCTGCAAAGATAGCGCATCCCATCCAAGCAATATGGGATAAAATGCGCCCGATACGATGACAATATGAACCACTCGCACAGACATCAATAGTTTTGCCTGCGCTCTATCCGATGGACATGCACTATCCGTCGTTTTCGATACAATCAGGTGTTTGAAATAGTTTTACTACACCAGAAAACAGTTTTTTCTACACCATATATTTTATATCCCAAGGCTTGGTATGTATATCCCAAGGTTTGGTACGTACATCCCAAGGCTTGGTACGTACATCCCAAAGCTTGGGATATAAAATACATCATGCAGAAACAACATATTCAGCCACTACGCAAAGAAATAAGTGCGAGGAGAAGCAACTCCTATGTTCGTAATGTATTACTACCCTTTATTTATATCTAATAATATGGCACGAGCCAACTTACACCCCCCGATAGTGCAGATAGTCTACATCAATCCAACCCTCTTCGGTATGGTCATTGAAGCTGTATACACCTATACGGTCGCCCCGGTAGTGCCCCCACACCATACGGTAGGGTTCCCCAAAGGGAACGAAATGGCAGCCATCGAGACTATAGTAATAGGTAGCCATGCCATCGAGTCCCCAGCGTGTCTGTAGCCATATATAGAGGTGCTCTATACGCTCACCTTTCACGTAGTGTCCGTCAATGTGCTGTTCGAGGTAGCGTGCTCCCTTTTCTTGCACGATGCCTATGCCTGAACTTGTCGACGAGAAATGGCATAGTCCCGCATGTTGTCCGTCGGCCATATTGCTGACATCAGCCTTGATGGTCACGCAGTTGGCAGAGGTGCGCCAAGAACGCTGGGTAAGGGTGTTGCCCGCCTTGAGCAGCTGCCCCGGCACCAAAGGACGGAAAGCCTTGAGACGTATCCATCCGGGGCGTTCGGTGAGCGAGAACATCGAAGTGCGTGGCTGATAGTTCCACTGCCATTGCGGAGCGAGCGTGGAAGTATCAAATTCATCGCTGCGAGCTATTGTGAGACGTTCTTCCTCTATCTTGGGCATGGGACCTGTCCACACCATGCTGCCCGGCATGCCTGCACTGAGGTCGCCCAGCATAGGCCAGCCGTCAATCCACGTGACAGGAAGCAGGCTCGCAATGCGTCCGCTCCAGTCGCCTGTACCGTGATGGGTGAAGAAGTACCACTTGCCCTCAGTTCCCTCGACGATGCCGCCTTGGTTGGGTTCGTTGGCCTCACGGCAAGGGAGTAGCAGCTGGTGCTCCTCCTTGAAGTCGCCCGTAAGGCAGGTATCGCGCTTGGCCATCACGTACCGCCCCAAGTGACGCTTATGCTCGCTGAAGATGAGGTAGTAGTACTTGCCGTGACGAATGAGTTTGTTGGCCTCCCGGTGGTTGCCCTCGTTGACGAGCCGGGCACTTTCGAGGTCGATGCTCCTGCAGTCATCGGCCATGCGGAACATATAGGTCTTGCAGTTGTCGCGGAAACAGGTGCCGAGAAAGTAGCCCTGCCCCTCGTCGTCCCAGATGGCGGTGCAGTCGTCCCACCCGCTATCGGCCATGAGGCAGATAAGCGGATCCCACGGGCCTGCGGCATCGGGTGCCGAGGTCATGAAGTAGCCCTCATCGGGAGTGCCGAAGAAGATGTAGAATCGATCCTTGTGGTAGCGTATGGAACCGGCCCACACCCCACGTCCGTAGCGGTTCATCACGTCCCAGTTGAGCGCGGGTCCTATTTGCGTGAGGTCGGTGACGGCATTGCCCACAATCTCCCAGTTGACGAGGTCGCGGGAGTGCAGCACCGTCATGCCGGGTGAGAACTGCATGGTAGAGGAGATGGCGTAGTAGTCGTCGCCCACGCGGATGCAGTCGAGGTCGCTGTAGTCCGATGGCAGCACTGGGTTGCAGTAGGTGCCATCAGGTTGCTGCCCCCACCGTGTCCATTGTCCCCAGGAGGGTTGCTGAGAAATCGCCATGCGCCATGCACACAGCGCTGCAAGGAGAATTATCAGTCGCTTCGTCATACTGTCTGTGTGTTTCAATGAGCATCCGATGCAAATATAACCATCTTGTTGTAATAATTTCCACCCCTCATAGAAAAAAGCAGGGAAAGGTTCGTTTTATCCCCCTTTTGGGTGAAAAATGTCGGAGAAGGATAAACTCATTCTACCTATCTTTGCAGTACAACACAAGAGATGTTGCTCAATAACCGAAACAAACAGAAGAACTATGCAGACAAGACTCAAACAGCTACTGACAGCCCTGCTCATGGTATGTGCCACCTGCCTCCCGGCACAGGACTACCCCTATGCCCTGCTTGCAGGCGACTACCCCGACCCTACGGTCATGCGCGACGGCGACGACTTCTACATGACCCACTCCCCCTTCGTCCATGCACCGGGCTTCCTCATCTGGCACTCGCGCGACCTGCACCGATGGGAACCCATCGCCCGCGTATGTCCCGACTACGAGGGGTCGGCCATGGCTCCCGACCTGATCAAGCACGACGGACGCTACTACCTGTACTACCCCACGGCCACAGGTGAGGTGTATGTCATCCATACCGACGACCTGCGTGGCGAGTGGAGCCAACCCGTACGGCTCAATGTCAAGGGCATCGACCCCGGCCATGTGGTGGGCGAGGATGGGCGGCGCTACCTCTACATCAACGACGGACGCATGGTGCAGCTCTCTGACGACGGCCTCAGCGTTACGTCGGAGGCGAAGAAGGTCTACAACGGCTGGACATTCCCTGCCGAATGGGAAACCGAAGGGATGTGGCTCGAGTCACCCAAGCTCATCTATAAGAATGGATACTACTATATGACCTCGGCCGAGGGGGGTACGGCAGGGCCTCCCACCAGCCACATGTGCGCGATGGCGCGCTCACGTTCGGTGCACGGTCCGTGGGAAGACTCGCCCTACAATCCGCTCGTGCACACCTACAGCGCCTCGGAGCCTTGGTGGTCGAAAGGGCACGGCACGCTCATCGACGATGCCGACGGCAACTGGTGGATGATCTACCACGCCTACCCCAACGGGCAATACACCCTCGGGCGTCACACCCTGATAGAGCCCATGCGCTACACCGCCGACGGATGGTTCGTGCCCGACACCGCACGAGCCCTGCCTGCCGGTATCGTCTCCCATACGGCGACAGGCAGTGCTACCAATGATGACTTCTCGGGCACCAAGCCCGGCCTACAATGGATGGGATGGCGCGAGAACCCGATGCGCCACCTCGGCACAGGCAACGGCAAGCTGCAGCTGCGCGCCAAGGGCAGTCACCCCGCCGATGCACGCCTGCTGCTTACTACAGCAGGGCATAGGACCTACGAGACCAGCGTCGGCATACAGGTGGGTCGCAACAGTCAAGGCGGCATGCTCCTCTACTATAACGAGCAGGCATATGCCGGTGTTATGGCCGACCGGAAGAACATCTATGTATACACCTGTGCCGCACAGCCACAAGTGCTACCCAATACCCTCGGCCGACACTTCACCGTGCGCCTGCTCAATCGTGCCGACCGCCTCACTATCGAGGCAAGCAGCGACAATGCTATCTGGCACACGCTGGCCGAGGACATCGACGTGAGCCACATGCACCACAACCGCTACAAGGGCTTCTTCGCCCTGCGTATCGCGCTGGCCTCGGCAGGGCGTGGCAAGGCAACCTTCACCCGCTTCCGCTACCAAGGCTCTGAACCCGTAGGACTTCTTTGTATGAGAGATGCGTGTTACCACATTGCTTATGGAAGCGACATCAGATGTGGAGGCCATAAAGGGGAAAAATAAAGTGCCGAAGCATTAATGGCTCAGTTTGTCCCCATATAAGAAGATTTTGGTCTAAGGGTATCCCGTGATTTTTTAATAACTTTGCCACGAAACTAAAAAAGACAACTCTATGTGCATTAAGCGTTCACTCGTATTAATAGCCATCGCATTCGTTACAGCAGGAGCTATGGCGCAGTTTATTCATCCCGGTATACTCAATTCGGAAGAGGAGTTGTTGCGGGCCCGTCAGATGGTAAAGGAGGGACGTAACCCGTGGAAGGCGACGTTCGATAAGCTGAAGACAAGTCCTCACACCTCGCTCAATTGGGTTCCCAATCCCGTGGAGAAGGTGGTGCGCGGAGGACGTACTATCTGGGAACCCGATCCAGACAACTACCCCGTGGCCTACCGTGATGCAGCAACAGCCTATCAGTGTGCCGTGATGTGGTGGATAACAGAGGATGATGCCTATGCCGACAAGGCGGTACAGATTCTCAATGCCTGGGCACGTAAATGTAAGGCGGTGGGAGGTGACACCAACGCCTCGTTGGCGGCAGGGCTTTATGGATACCATTTTGCTAATGCTGCCGAATTGGTTCGCGACTATGCGGGATGGCGGCGAACCGATTTCGAGCATTTCTGTGATTGGATGCGTGGGGTGTGGTTCTTGCGTTCTCAATGCTTCCTGGTAGACCGCCATTTCACCGCTGATGACCATTACTGGAGCAACTGGGGACTGTGCAATGTGCTTTGCGGCATCAGCGTAGGTATCTTGTGCGATGATGTGTATATCTATTCCGCTGCTATGGAGTATTATAAGTATATGCAGGATCATAAGTATAGTGAGTCGTTGTGTAATCTGGTGGTAGGTAAGGCACCCGACGAGCGTGGTCCATTCGGGTATCTCTCACCGATGCAGGAGAGTGGCCGTGATCAAGGCCATGCAGCTATGGCAGCTTCGCTTGCCATCGATATCTGTGGAGCGGCCTTGAACCAAGGCGATGACCTCTTCGCCTACGATGATGACCGCCTGGCTATGGGGCTGGAGTATTTTTTGGCCTACAACTTAGGTGTAGATGATCTGCCATGGGTGGAGTATACCCGATATGACTATACATTTACAGAAAATGGGGCTGGAGGCCGCAGCAGTTGCCGGTCCGGTATAGCCCGTTTCTATTCTTATTACAAGAGCCGGCGTGGCGTAGAGATGCGCTATGCGCATCAGCGGCTGGACCAATGGGGTTGGGTAGAACTCGGAGGAGGATACGGAGGTGGAAACAGCGGCGGATATGATCAGCTGGGATACCATACACTACTCAACTTCGAAGATACTGCAAAGGTGGCAATTGTAACCCCCTTAGGAGGTACGATGGCCTATGACGGTGTTACGTATGAGAAGACCAACCTGATAAACGTGCCTCAAGGAACGGAGGTGACACTTACCGCTTATGTTACGGGCGATGATGATGGCAACGGATCCTGGATGTGGGAGGATGACCCTTCGGTAACGTCACCTACCCGCAAGATTTCCATGCAGGAGAAAAGCCGTGTGCTACGTGCTGTATATACCAACAGTCGCGGTGTCAAGAGCAAGCAACTTTTCTGTATCCATATCCTAAGCGACGGTTGGGCAGGAAAGGCTACCCCCTATTGCAAGTACAACGGGAGAGAGTTTGCCGATACCATCGTTTATGTATCCAAGTATAGCGAGCTGACTCTCGGAATGAAGTATGGTGGACTACGTACCGAAGAGTGGCGATGGGAACGGAGCACCAATGGAGGAACCTCGTGGAGCAAACTGAGCTGTAAGGAACCGACATATACACAGAGCAATGTCACTGCCGGCGGATTGTACAGAGTAACATCGATTGATATGGCCGGAGTAGAGGTCTCGTTAGTTTACGATGTCAGGATTTCGGAAGTGGATGTTGCCATCCTATATGGAGAGCAAGGTACCTGCTACGATAAGGGCATCTCACTGGCCGTAGAGCGCGGCTCCGAGCTTGTATTGACAGCAGCTCCCAACTCAACCTTGGCCAAGAGCACAAAGACAGTGCGTGACTATATATGGACTTGCGGAGAAGATACATTACGTGAAGTGTCGCTAACCGAGAAGCAACTCAATGACACCTTACAGTTAGGAGCGTTAGACTCAAGCAAAGATGTCAGGCTCTGTTTCTCGCGCAGTTACAACGGAGGTGAACCTATAGAGACATGGGTGACTTTTTCCTTATCGGCCTATGACACCAATGTGCTGGAGGTGGCATCTACCGATAGTTTCTATATCCAAGACAATGCAACAGGTTACTATCTGAGAAACAGTGATGCAGCCTTTGTTCCCTATGATGAGATGACCGATAAAGAATTCTTATGGAAACTCCGTAAGCTGCCGACCTATGGGAACAGGTATCTGATTTCATCGTGTAGCAATTCGAAGCATCTCTCAGAAGAGGGGACGTTGACAACAACCAGCAGCTACTCAAAGCATACCTTTAACCTCCTGAGCAAGGACGATGATAAGGGGCTGTTTGCCATATCACGTTCGTCAAGTGCAGGGTCGGGGTATCTGGTTGTCACCGATAATGCTTTAGCAGTGGAGGCAGGAAATGTCTTTGCCACCTTTCCCTTTCGTATTATAAGGAAAGGGGGAGTTGTTGACACCGGCATTGAGGTACCGACGGTTGAGGAAGAAACGGTGCGAAAGGTCATGAACGACGACTTATACTACGACCTTTCGGGACGGAAGGTGCTTAATCCTCAAAAAGGGATATACATTCGTAATGGGAAAAAGATGATTGTAAATCAAGGAATTTAGTCAATGATTTAGGGTAACACGTAAGTATATGCACGGAGGTTGTGGTTTCCCGGCATATACTTTTCTAAGAACAACAAATGGGATGATAATATGAAGAAAAGAGATTTTGTATTTGGACTTTTTATGTTGCTTTGGGGTATAAGCTATACCGCGATGGCACAGACCGTAACCTTTTTTACACCACGTACCGTACGTGTTCTCCGCTGCACTGATGATAGTCTGCGCAAGTCGGTGGTAGTGACAGCGGTTCCCACTGATGTGAAGGTGAAGACACATACGGCCAATGGTATAACGTATAGCAGCAAGGACCTGACAGTAGAAGTCAACCATGGGAAAGTGACATTCTATAATAAATGGGGAGAGCGGCTCTGCACAGAGGGTGAGACTCGCTTCACCGCCATTGAGGAAGGACCTGACAAGGGAGCTTATAAGGTGAAACAGACCTTTGCCATAGAAGCTGAGGAGGGTATATATGGAATAGGACTTCTACAGAATGGAAAGATGTCGCATCGTGCCGAGAATCGTAAGATGCAACAGAATAATTTGGAAGATTACGCCCATTTCTTTCAAAGCATCAAGGGGTATGGTGTATATTGGGACAACTACTCCCCGACACAGATAATTGTTCCTAATGAAGGAGAGGCTGGTGAGCTTGTGCTGGAGAGCCAGGTTGGTAAGGCCTCTGACTACTATTTCATCTACGGCACCGATGCCGATGGCGTGATTGCCGAGATGCGTCATCTTACGGGTAAGGTTCCTATGCTTCCTTTGTGGACATACGGCTTCCATCAGAGCCGTGAACGCTACAAATCGCAAGATGAGCTCCTGGAGGTTGTACGAAAGTATCGCGATATGGGTATCCCCTTCGATGGCATAATCCAAGACTGGCAATATTGGGGTGGAAACTATACATGGAATGCGATGGAGTTTATCAATGAGAACTTCGGACAAGCCCAACGGATGATTGATGAAGTACACAAGCGTAATGCACATATCTCCATCTCTGTATGGTCATCGTTTGGTCCTGAGACAAAACCGTTCAAGCAACTCAAGGAACGGGATTTGCTTATGGATTTCAAAACATGGCCTGAGAGCGGACTTAACTTCTGGCCTCCACGTAAGGACTATCCCAGCGGAGTACGTTGCTATGATGTGTATTCGGAAGAGGCCCGTCGCATATATTGGCAACATCTCTCACGCCTACATGGAATGGGGATAGATGCCTGGTGGATGGATTCTACCGACCCTGACCACGTGGCATATAGAGAGAGTGACCTTGATGAGATTACAGCTATGGGGTCATGGCGTTCGGTGCGTAACCTATTCCCCTATATGGCAGTGAGTGGCGTGTACAACAATCAACGTGCAGTAGACTCTACCAAACGTGTCTTCATACTTACGCGAAGCTATTTTGCGGGGCAGCAGCGCTATGGCGCGAATACTTGGAGCGGCGACATTGCCTCTTCATGGCAAAACTTCCGTAAGCAGGTTCCCATTTGTCTGAGCTATACATTGACTGCCAACCCGAATGTCAATACCGATATCGGTGGATTCTTTGCCGGAAGTTACAATACGCAGGGCGAAAACTCGGCTACCCGTAATCCCCAGTATCAGGAGCTATATGTCAGATGGATGCAGTTTGGTGCATTTACCCCGATGATGCGCAGCCACGGAACAGGTGTTTATCGCGAGATTTATCATTATGGCAAGCCTGGCGAACCTGTGTACGATGCATTGGTCGATGCCATCAAGCTACGATACAGCCTACTTCCCTACACCTATAGCCTGTCATGGCAGGTAAGCCAGGCCGACAAGTCATTTATGCGTGCACTTTTCATGGACTTCAAGGCCGACAGTCTGACTTGGAATAATGGCAGCGAGTTCATGTATGGCCCCAGCCTGCTCGTATGTCCGGTACTGCATCCGTTATATACTCAAGAACGCATCATCCGTGCCAATGAATATTCCGGTTGGGACAAGAATGAGGCTACCGGTGAGTTATATGCTCCAGTAGATTGGGATGCACCGAAGCAGTATGAGGTATATCTACCTAAAGGTACAGAATGGTATGACTACCATACGAACGAACGCTACAATGGTGGCCAAAAGGTATCTGCAGCAGCCCCTTTGGCCTACTCTCCTCTCTATGTAAAGGCTGGCTCTATCATCCCTGTAAGCCGTGATGTGCAGTATGCGAGTGTTGAAGCATGGGATACCTTGACTATCCGTGTATATCCAGGAGCCGATGCAGAGTTTGTCTTGTATGAGGACGAAGGCGATGGCTATAACTATGAGAAAGGCCTATATTCTACCATTACATTCCGATGGGACGATAAGGCACAGGGCCTCACTATAGGCCGCCGGATCGGGCAGTTCCCAGGAATGAAGAAGCATCGCCAGTTCCGCATTGAATTTATTGATGGGACATCAAAGGTCGTCGCTTATGACGGACACAAGACAACCATAAAGAACAGATGATTATGCGAGGTCTCAATATCTTATCTATAGTTATAGCTACCTCTATGTTGGTGGCTTGTGTAGGCAAGACGGCTCTTCTTACAGAGGAGGATATGGCCGGTTACGTCATGGTATACCATAAAGACTGCGACCATGGTCTGCACATGGCCTACAGCCACGACGGTTACGAGTGGACGGCGCTGAACGATGACCGCCCCATCATGGCCGGCGACACCATTGCCGAGCAGCATGGCATACGCGACCCCTATATCATGCGTGGCCCCGACGGTGGCTTCTGCATGGCCATGACCGACCTCCATGTATTCGGGCAACGCGACAGTGTGCGCACCACCCAATGGGAGCGTCCCCGGAAGTATGGCTGGGGCAACAATCGCGGATTGGTGCTGTTCAAGTCAATGGACCTCATCCATTGGAAGCGCACCAACCTCGACTTCACCACGCTGACCTCCCCCACGGGCGAGGTCGATGAAGAGGGTAACCCTATACCTTGGAGCGAGGTAGGCTGTGTGTGGGCACCCGAGATGACCATTGATGACACCAACGGCCGCATACTGATGCACTTCACCACCCGTATGCTCGACCTCCGCAACCGCATCTACTGCGTCTACATGAACGATGCGTTCGATACGATGACCTCGGATCCAAAGCTCCTGTTCCATTCGGTCACCGATGCCCATGGCAACCCACGTTTCAATATGATAGACTCGCACATCTTGAAGGTAGGCGACACCTACCACCTCTTTGCCTCGGAGCACGGATGGGGCAAGCATGCCACAGGGGCGTGTATCACAGGCCCCTACACACTGGACACGCTATACAGCGATGGAGAGCCCCTGCGTCATGAGGCTCCGACGATATGGAAACGCCTGGGCGAAGAGCGCTGGGTGTTGATGTATGACAACTACTCGAAGAATCCTACCAATTTCGGCTTTGCCGAGACTACCGACTTCAAGACTTTCACCTCGATTGGCCATTTCGACGAACCGGGATGTCCCATGACACGCACCAACTTCGCAGAGCAGAAGCACGGCTCGGTGATGCCCGTAACGAAGCAGGAGCTACAGAGACTTATCGAACATTGGGAAAAGACATATCTATTTCATTGAATGGCCAAAAAGAACCTTAAGGCGCAACAAAAAGAACCACAACCGCTACAAGGGCATCTCGCCCTGCGCATTGCACTGGCCTCGGCAAGGCACGGGCGAACCTCACCCAGTTCTGCTACCAAGGCTCTGAACCCGTAGGGCAATAGGCAACTGTATTGGTAGCAAATTGCCAAAAAGCGCTGCCCATGTAGCTGCGAAGCGGGAAATGCTTCGTTTATTCACCATATCGGGTGATAAAATCAGAGGAGATAAATTTTTTTCGTACCTTTCCTGATAAAAAACGGATTTCTTATAGAACTTGCGTAAAAAACACTTTTTTTATGTAAGTTTGCAATAAAAACTTCCAAGGAGTTCAGAACTCCTAAAAATAAAAGAACATGAGAAGACTCTTATACACCCTGCTCTGCTACTCGGCATCGGCCACCCTGTGCTGCGCACAGCTGCACACGGCACACTGGCACCTGCTCGACACGGGCAGCGGACTGAGCAGCAACCAGGTACGCGGCATCACACAGGCCGGCAACGGACTGATGGTAATCAAGACCTCCGAACAGGTCAACGTGTATAACGGAGTCACCGTGCAGCACTACCCTTACGAGCGGGCACACCGCTACGTATGGCCTTACGACGGGGTATCGAAGGAGTATCACGACCACCAAGGGCGCGTGTGGATAAAGACGTGGGAACACCTCACCCTGCTCGACCTGCATACAGGACAGTACGTGAGTGACATCACCGGACAGCTCGCTCTCATGGGTATGAGACGCCCCATCAAGGATCTGTACATCGACAGTTACAAAGCCTTCTGGTTTGTCACCACAGACAATGACATTGTCACCTATGACACGGAGAGCGGACAGACACGCACTCTCCTGCCGGGCAGCACCGACAAGATGCAGCGCTACGGCAAGCTGCTCGAGATGACCCGCTACAAGAACTTCTGCTGGCTGCTCTTCGACAGCGGCACGCTCGTGTGCCTCGACTATGTATCGGGCGAAGCGGTGACCGAAGAGACACACCTCACCGGCAGATTGCCGATGGACGCTACACAGCAGTCGGAGATGCGTGTGGGGCTACACCCCGACAGCAACGGGAACCTGTGGGTAGCCATCGGACAGTACATATACCACTATGACCGATTGGAACGCACATGGGAGGAAGTATGTGCCATCAACGGAAAGGATAATTTCTTTACCTGCATGGACATAGACCGTCAGGGCAGCGTATGGGCAGGCACCTCGAAGAGCGGTATCGTGACCATCGACCACGACACCTATGCAACAAGAGAGATACCCCGGTTCAGCATCCCCGGATATGGACAGATATGCAATGACACGCAGAGCATCTACTGCGATGATGCCGGAGGCGTATGGGTGGGTACCCTCTTCATGGGACTGTGCTATCACCACCCGATGATGAACCGCTTCGGGTATGCCAGCACCACGAACTCGACACAGCAGATCACCAATGAGAACGTGCGCTGCTTCCTGCCCTGTCCCGACGGCACGGTACTCGTGGGGAGCAGCCTGGGGCTGTTTCGCTTCGATCCACGGACAGGAGACATGAGCCGCCTGTTCGAGGTGGCCGAGAACGACATCGTCATCTCACTCTACCACGACAGTCAAGGGCGCACGTGGGCAGGTACCTTCCTCAACAGCTACTACCTCATCGAAGACAACGGTATCAGGAGCAGTCGCCTGAGCACGCAGCCCAACGCCAATGTGGGACGCACCATGTGCGAGGATGCTGAAGGCAGGCTGTGGATAAGCACCAATGCCGGCATAGCTCTGTATGACGGAAACACGCTCTCCATCAAGCACCTGCTCACCGACAAGCATCCCGAGCTGAGCCAGCACAAATCCATCCAGACACTCTACCTTGACAGCGACGGACACGGATTCACCGCCTTAGGCCCTACAGGCATATTTCACTACGCCACCCACACCGACAAGGTGAGCATCCCCGCATGGGCCGAGGAGTTGGGCATACAGCACGGCAGTGCCTACTGCATGTTGCGCGACGGACGCGGCATCCTGTGGATAGGCACCGCACAAGGCCTCATCCTGTACGACACGAAGCAGATGAGGGAGCTGGAGCGGCTCACCACCTACAAGGGCCTCAACAACAACAACGTATTCTCCATCGCAACAACCCCGGAGGGTGACATCTGGGTAGGCACGGACAACGGGGTAAGCCGCATCGTAGTGTCGGAAGAGGACAACACATACCATTTCCACATACAGTCGTACGACCAGAACGACGGAGTACAGCCCGGAAAGTTCTACGAGAATGCCATCTGCTGCACCCCCGACGGTGGGGTACTTTTCGGAGGTGTCAACGGCATCAACTACATCGACGCCACCACAATGAATAACATCGCCCTGCCCCAGCGACAACCCGTATTCACCTCGCTGCAGCTCTTCGGGCAGGAGATAGCCACCGGCAGGGAGCATGATGGGCGCATCGTTCTGCCCGGTAACATCTGCTACACTCGCGAACTCACCTTCAGACACAACCAGAACAACATCAGTCTCAGCTTCTCACCGCTCAGCTACACAGGCAACAAGCACCTGCACTACCGCTACAAGCTGCATGGCAACGACAAGGACTGGAGCGAGGGACGCGCCAATGGATTGGGACAGATTACCTACACCGACTTGCGCCCCGGAAACTACACCCTCGAGGTATGCTGCCGCACCGCCACAGGCGAGTGGAGTGCCCAAAGCGCCACGATAGACATCAAGGTGAGTCCACCCTTCTGGAACACCTGGTGGGCACGCCTTATCTACCTATTGCTGCTCGCTGCTCTCTCCTATTATGCCTACCGCATGGGACAGCGCCGCCGTAGAGCCACGCTGCTGCAGGAGGCCAAGGCACAACGCCAGCAACAACAGGAGGAACTTAACCAGATGAAGTTCCGCTTCTTCACCAACGTGAGCCACGAGTTCCGCACACCACTCACGCTCATCATCACCCCGCTCGAAGCCCTGCTACACCGCAACACCGATACACGACTGCAAGGACAGCTGAAGCCGATATACGCCAATGCCCAACGGCTGCTGCAATTAGTGAACCAATTGCTCGATTTCCGCCGTCTCGAGATGGGAGGCGAACACCTGACACTGAAGAACGGTGAACTCGTGCGCTTCGTCGAGGAACTGTGCCGCAACTTCAAGGACACTGCCGAGGAGAAGCAGATAACGCTCACCTTCGACAGCCGGATAGAACACCTCTACATTGCCTTCGACAGCGATAAGGTATATAAGATTATCGCCAATCTGCTCAGCAACGCCTTCAAGTATACCCCCGCGGGGGGCAAGGTGAACGTACTGATCGATACGGGCGAGGATGGGCAGCATGCCCGCATCACCGTGAGCGACACGGGACAAGGCATCGATCCCGAAGAGCTACACCACATCTGGGAGCGGTTCTACCAAGCCGAGGCACAGGAGAAGTCGCCCTCCCTCAAAGGCAGCGGCATAGGGCTCCACATGGTGAAGGAGTACACCGAGATGCACCAAGGACACATCGACGTACAGAGCCAGCCCGGACAGGGCACTACCTTCACCGTCAGCCTGCCCACCACACTGCACCCCACACAGGAACATGCCGAAGAGACCACAGCAGAATCCCAAGAGAACGCAGGCAGTGAGGAAGCCGGCAAGCACAGCATCCTCGTGGTGGACGACAACGACGAGTTCCGCCACTTCATGACCAGCCAGCTCAAGGCCGAAGGCTACACCGTGTTGGAGGCAGCCGACGGCATAGAGGCCGAGACGATGGCTATCGCCCACAATCCCTCCATCGTGGTCACCGACCTCATGATGCCCCGCCGCGATGGCATAGAACTCACCCAGGTGCTCAAGGCCAATATCGCCATCAGCCACATCCCTGTGGTACTGCTCACCGCCAAGGCAGGCGATGATGCCAAGATCGATGCCTACCGCGCAGGAGCCGATGACTACATTGCCAAACCCTTCAACTACGAACTGTTGTTGCTCCGCATACACCAGCTCATCGAGCGCCAGCAGCAGCGTCAGCAGCAGTTCAGGACGAGCGTCGACATCACGCCCAGCGAGATAGCCGTCACCTCGCTCGATGAGGAGCTCATTCGCCGCGCCATGGAGGCCATCGAGAAGCACATCTCCGATGGCGAGTTCGGCATCGAGCAGCTGGCAGCCGAGGTGGCTATGAGCAAAACCCACCTCAACCGCAAGATACAGGGCATCGTGGGCATGACCCCACTACAGTTCATACGCAGCATACGCCTCAAGCGTGCCGCCCAGCTTCTACGCGACAGCCAGTACAACATCAGCGAGATTGCCTACATGGCCGGCTTCAACACGCTCAAGTACTTCAACAAACACTTCAAGGATGAATTCAACATGACCCCTACGCAATATCGCGACGAACATGGTGCAAAATAACCCATCATAAGGTCTTTTTTGTCTCATAGGCATTCGCCTTTATTCTTTATTTTTGCAGGGTGAACAACACCCGAGAGCAAAAAAGAAAAGAACTAAAGTAATAACCCCAAAAAACAAGAGTCTATGAGAAAACAAATCACTACTCTACTCCGACGCGGAATGGCTCTGTGCCTCACCACCGCGCTTACTGCAGGTGCCATAGCCCAGTCATGGGTCGATGTCACCGACACCTACATCGTGAACCCCAGTTACGAAAATGGTACGACGGGATGGACTGATGGAACAGCCGAGCCTGTAGTCAATGCAACTTACCAGAATGCCGAGTTCTATAACAAGAAAAACTCAGCCTTGCAAACCATCAGCGGATTGCAGGCTGGCAAGTATAAGCTCACCGTGCAGGCCTTCTTCCGCCCGCAGGGAAACAATCAAGCTGAAATCGACAGACACAACAACGGAACAGAAGTCATTGAAGGCTACGTCGTGGCAGGTGACAGTGCCGTGAAGATCAAGTCGCTCTTCAGTGAGCCCAACAACGCCACGGTGAACGCCCTCAATGGCTATCCCAACGGAATGGAGGGTGCCAATGCATACTTTACGGTATACCCCGAAAGCTACATGAACGAGGTGTACTTCACCATCACCGACCAGACCACCATCAAAATAGGTATCGACGTGCGTGCCGGCAGCGGTAACCGCTGGGCATGTTGGGACAACTTCCGCCTCTACGTGGAGGGCAGCGAATTCGATGCCTTCGCTGTAAAGCAGACCAAGATGCAGATCCTCACCGACTCGCTCAAAAGCCTCGGAGTAGCAGCCTACACCGAAATGCAGGCTATCGTGGACCAATATAGCGGCTACAATGCCGACACCCCTGCAGCCGACATACAGGCTGCCGAGGCTGTCATCGCAGAGAAGATGGGCTACCTCAACACCTTGATAGCCCAGGCAGCCAAGCTCAGAAGCGCTATTGACGCAGCGACAGAGGCCGACAACAAATATGGTGCTACATTGCCCACAGCCGTACGCGAAGTACTCACCGAAGGTATCACCGCTGCCGAAGCCGTGATGCAGCTCGCCACACTGGCCGAGTTTACCACCGCTGCCGACCAGGCTGTCACCGACATGCAGAATGCGACCAAGAAGATTACCGACTTCGTAGCACTCTCCTATCCGCTCAACAAGGCCAAGGAGCTGGCCGACCGCATCGGAGGACTCGGTGACACTGAAGCCTATGCCGCCGTGGTGGCATCGCTCGCCAATGCCGAACTTGGCTTCGACGAGATGGCACTCAACGTGGCACAGCTCAATGCCGTGATGCGTGAGAAGATGACCGTAGCCTTCCTCAGCAGCGCTACCGACGAGAACCCCATCGACATGACCTCATTCATTGTCAACCCCAACATCTACCAGAACGGCCCGATGACCGCAAACCCCGGTGGATGGATTTGCGTACGCGACAATCGTGACGGCAATGCACGCACCACCAGCGAATATGGCGAATCAGACCTCTATACCTACCACTGGACAGGCTCGCTCATCGCAAACTCACACTACCACCAGAAGATAGGCGGCAACGAAGAGGGTGCCGTGAAGCTCCCTGCCGGACTCTACAACTTGAAAGCCACCACCTTCTGCAACAATGGTCCTGCCAACAGTCACTTATGGGCTACACCCGACAGCGTGAACTTCAAGACCGTGGACTTCTCGGCCAGCACCGAAGCCGAATATGAGGCTCTGCGCGAACAGATGGAAACCAACACCCTCATCGAGGGCATCGAGGTGGGTTCCGACGGTACACTCTACATCGGTATGCACGCCACAGCAGGCAGCGGCAACGGACGCTACTTCCGTGCCGACAACTTCCGTCTCTACTACGTGAACGCCGATGTTATCAAGGCTTACCAAGACCGCTTGGCCTCACGCCTCGAGACCGCACAGCCCCTCCATGAGAAACTGACCGAGTATGGCATCGACGATGCCGACTACCTGGGTATCGCACTCGATGAAGAGGAGGGCTACAAGGCATTCATCGAGGAGGGCACAGTAGAGGAGTTACAACAAGCCATCGAGGATATGGATGTGTTGATTGCTGCCGCTGAACAGATTATCGCCAACTACGATGCCCTAAGTCCCCTGCTTGAGGGATGCACCGCCGTAGCTACTCAGCTCGATGAGGGACTCATCTTCGCACAGCCCGGTATTATCGGCACCTTCAAGGATGCGTTGGAGACCGCAGCAGCCAATGCCGAGAACCTGACATGGGATAACTACCTGACCGAGAAGCTTGTGGCAGACACCGAGGCGCTCGCAGCCGAGTCGGCCAAGATCAATGCCTCCATCGCCCTCTGCTTCACCATGGGCAAGGCCAAGCTGCTTGCCGACCGCATCGGTGGGCTCAGCACCGACCCCGCCTACACCGCAGTAGCCGAGGCACTCATCAACGACAACCTGGAAAAGATTGATGCCGAGCTCAACACTGCAGCGCTCAACGCACTTATCGCCGAAGCACTGGCCACAGCACAAATCAGCGACATCGCCACCAACCCGCTCGACATGACCTCATTCATCGTCAACCCCAACATCTACCAGGATCACCTCGAGGCCGAGCAGCCCAGCGCCATCGTACTTCCTGGATGGGAGACCACAACCAATGCGGACAAGCCCGAACGCACAGGCAGCGCCAGTGGCGACACCTGGATGTACTGCTACAGCTGGTCGGGACATGAGGGACACAACATCGCCTCAGCCACCGACTACCGTCAGACCATCGGCAACCTCGGCGATGAAGAGGGCAAGGTAGCACTCCCCAAGGGATACTACCAAGCCACAGCAGCCACCTACGCCTCGGCCGGTGCCGGCAACCTGCGCCTCTACACCATGAGCCGCAATGCCGAGAAGCAGACACTGACAGATGTCAGCGGCAACGACAGCATCGTATACACCTACTCTGACACGCTGTATGTAGACAGCACCTTCAACGCCGACCTCGACGTATGGAACATCGCACAACGCGAGCTGGGTACCACCACCGAAACTGGTGTGATACTCATCGAGAAAGGTCACATGGTGATAGGCATACGCGGTACGGGTATCGTGGGCGGCAACGGACGCTTCTGGCATGCCGACAACTTCCGCCTCTTCTACTACGGTACCACCAAACCCGAAGACGCAGAACCTCAGCCCGGCGGCATACAAACTGCCGAGAAAGAGAACAGCCCTGCAGGTATCTACGACCTCATGGGACGCCACTACACAAGCAAGAACCAGCTCGCACGCGGCATCTATCTTGTCAATGGCAAGAAAGTCATCATCAGATAATCCTATTTATTCACCATCAGCATACCTTGCGACCAGTACGCGAGGTATGCTGATTCTTCTTCAAAATTAAAGAATCATGCGAAGAGTCATCAGTAAGGTACGCCTGGCACTCTATGCCACAGCAGTGCTCATGGGCATCTCCGTCACCGGATGCAAGGACGGCTACGAGTGGGCTGAAGAGAAGCCCTCATGGTTAGGCGAAAGTATATACGACGAATTGCAACGCCGTGGCGAATTCAGCATTTTCCTGCAGATGGCCACCGACCTGGGACGCGACGAGTTTCTCAAGAAGACCGGTAGTGTCACCATATTTGCAGCTACTGATGACGCTTATCGCACCTACTTTGCCCAGCATGGCATCGACGGCAACAACCTCACTCCGGCACAGAAGAAGTATCTGGTCAATAGTGCCATGCTCGAGAATGCCTATGTGCTGGATCTTCTCACCAACCAATCCATTGCCGACGGCATCGCCAAAGGACAGGTGATGCGCCGTACCAACACCCAGTGGGCCGTATACGACTCGATTACTACAATACCAACGGCCTCTCTCCCCACAGCCACACCCCTCCACGACTGGTGGAAGAGGCTGCGAACCATGAACCAACCCACATACAACATCATCGCCCAAGGCACCCAGCCTATGGTACACTTCCTTTGGCGTCAGATGATGACCAAAGGCATCACTCCTACCGACTTTTCCTACCTCTTCGGGGGCACGCCCTTCAACGAAGAGGATGTATATATCAACAATGTAAAGGTGCGCGAGGGCAACATTACCTGCCAGAACGGTTACATCCACATCATGGACGACGTGCCAACTCCGCTACCCTCCATGGCCATCTACATGTCCGAGAACGGACACACCGACCTCTTTGCTCGCCTCATCGACCGCTTCAGCATCCCCCTCTCTGCTACCAAGGTAGCCGAGCAGTATGCCTACCTCTACGACTACTATCAGGGACAAGACCTCTACTCCCCGCTGTGGGGAGGCGACTCCATCTATTATAAAAGTTACCTGTGGCGCGATGCCGAGGGCAACGGCATCACCTCCGTTGGCAATGAAAAGGCCACCGGATGGCTCAAGCTCGACCCCGGATGTCTCGACTACGTGGAGAGCGGCATTGACGAAGGAGTTGACATGGGTGCTATTTTCGCCCCTACCGATGAAGCGCTCAAAGCCTGGTGGGAGGGTGATGACGGACAGTTCCTGCGTCAGCGCTACCCCAGCGACACGCCCTTCGACAGTGTACCCGACAATGTGCTGGCCGAGTTTCTCAACAATCACATCCACCCCTCATTCCTCAGCAGCATTCCCAGTCGCTTCGGCAGCGTGCTCGACGATGCCAAAGATCCCATAGGACTCACCACCGACGCTATCGTACCGGGTGCCACAGCTACCTGCTGCAACGGAGCACTCTATGTCATGAACGAAGTATACGCCCCCTCATCGTTCCGTTCCGTGATAGCTCCCACCCTGGTGGAGGACAACATGAAGATCATGGACTGGGCTATACGTAATCTCGAGTTCAAGCCCTACCTGCTCTCCATGGTGAGCTACTACAATTACATCATCCTCACCGACGAGGCCCTACGCCGCTACATCGACCCCGTGACCTACAACACCGACGACCCCCGCTGGTTTGAATTCGTGTACAACGATGTGCAGCAGACCGTGGATGCCTACACCTACAGCTACGACAAGACCGCAGAAGGCGACGCAGCCTTTACCAACAAGAACATGCGTCCCCTCACCGCTTCCGAGGGCGTGGCCCATGCCGCCGTGCGCAACCGTCTCACCGACCTGCTCAACTTCACCATCATCCCACGCGACATCTACGGCACCAACATCGTCGGGCCGCAGACACCCTACCTCATCACCAAGGACAACGGAATCATGGAGATTGTTGACAAGGGAAACGATCTACAAATAAAAGACCAAGTATCAGGAAACTATGTCACCATCAAGGAGCGCGTAGAGAAAGATAACGGCTACTACCTCGTGGCCGACCGTATGATACAGCCTACCATGCAGTCGCTACAGATGCTGCTTGAGGGGCATGAGGAGTACAGCGAGTTTTATGAGCTCCTGCTCGGTAATCCCGAATGGATGCCCGCCGAGCGCAACCTCTATGCCATCATGAAGCGTTCGAGCAGCAAGACCTACTCCATGAACAGGGACAACACCACCGTGAAGACCTTCAACTCATACCAATACACCGTATACGTACCCGACAACGAAGCCATGCTCAAAGCCTATGAGCACGGGCTGCCACGCTGGAGCGACATCAACGACCTGACGGAGAAATATGCCGGGCGCGACGACATTGACATCGCACAGTTGAAACACGACTACACCATGCGCCTGCTCAACTTCATCAAATATCACTTACAGGATCGTAGCATATACATCGGAGGCGACATCGCCAACGGCACCTACGAGACAGCCGCCTACGTGCTTGAAGGGGCTCAGGAAGGACTGAGCTATAGCCTGCAGGTAAGCAGCACACCCAACGACATCACCGTCACCGGCAACTATATCCCCTCATGGACGACACCCGCTATCGTGAAAGCCACCGAAGCGACAACCGACTATAACCAATCCGTACGTGAATACACCTTTGATGGAGAAAGCTACTCCAACCTCATCAGCACATCGAGCTATGCAGTAGTGCACCGCATCAGCGAGCCCCTACTCTACGACGAAGAGTGCCTATGCATTGAGAAGGAATAAAAATGACACATGCCTCACATAAGACAACCACACCCACGAATTATGAAACACAGAACCATACATCAGCTGCTCACTCTACTATGCTGCATGCTGCCTTTAACGATACAGGCACAAAGCAGCACCACCATCAGCGGTACCGTATCCGATGACTTCGGCCCAGTATTTGGGGCTCACGTGGTAGAGGTCGATGAGGGACAACGTATCATAGAGTCAGCCGTAACCGACATGAACGGCAACTTCGCACTGAAAGTACGCGACACGCGACACAAGGTAAGAATCAGCTACGTAGGCTGCAAGACACAGTTCCTGTCCATCGGAGAAAAACGGCAGTTTGAGATATTCCTGAAGAGCGATACGCAGATTGAAGAGGTAGTGGTGACGGCAACAACCCGCGTTGCTACCGGCGGACTCGACATCCCCGAACGCGAGCAATCATTCTCCCAGCAGACCATGAGCATGAGCAAGCTCGAAGGCCTCTCGTTCACCTCCGTCGACGAGGCACTACAAGGGCAGATTGCCGGACTCGACATCGTAAACAACAGCGGAAACTTGGGTAGTGGCACCAGCATGCGTCTGCGCGGTGTATCATCCATCTTCTCCAGTTCAGAGCCACTCATCGTTGTAGACGGCAACATATTCGAGACGGATGCCAACAACGACATCGACTATAGCAGCATCACAGAGGACAGGTTTGCCGAACTGCTGAGCATCAACGTGGAGGACATCGCCAGCATCACCGTACTGAAGGATGCAGCAGCCACGGCCATCTGGGGAAGTCAGGGCAGCAACGGTGTCATCAGCATCGTCACTAAACGAGGTTCGAGCGGAAAGCCCCGCGTCAGCTATTCACTACGCTTACGCGGGACCTACCAACCGGAAGGATACACCATGCTCAATGGCGACCAATATACCATGCTGCTGAAAGAGGAGTTCTTCAATGCTTCTCAGAACCCGGAACGGCTGGAGGAGCTCAGCTACAACCAGAACTACCCTCAATACGAGCAATACAACAACAACACCAACTGGCAGAATGCAGTGAAGCAATTCGGACTGTTCCAGAGCCATCACTTGTCTATCGCCGGTGGAGGTGAGAAAGCCAACTACCGCATATCTGCAGGCTATGACCATCAGGAGGGAAGCATCATCGCCCAACAACTCGACCGCTTCTCTACCCGTATGGCCCTTGACTATTTCGTGAGCGACCGCATCAGAATCAGTAGTTCATTTGCCCTCACCTACACAGACAACAAACAGAACAGCGACGGGTTGCTGGGTATAGCCATCGTGAAGATGCCCAACATGGCTATCTACGACGAGGATGCCTTAGGCAACAGTCTGGGTACCTACTTCCGGATGGACGAATTTACCGAAACATACTCTGGCGATAGAGACGAGTTGTCGGCACAACGCTCGCTGGTGAACCCCGTGGCATCGGCATGGCTGGCACAAAAGGGAAACCGCTCATACAACGTGGTTCCAACATTTGACATCAACTACAAGCTGCTGGGGGTGGACGAGGAGCGTACACAGCTCAACTATACGGGTAGTGTGGCACTGTCTATACTCAATGGGTATAACGACAGCTATTATCCCTTCGAACTGAAAAGTGTGAAATGGACCGAGACGCAGGGAGCAGTGAACTCCGCGTCATCGAGTTTCAACAAGAGTTTCGGATTCACCACCACACACCGTCTGACTTTCATCCCCGCACTGGCCAACAAGGATCACTCGATACGTACCATGCTGCAAGGACAAATGGTCACCGGAAATTCCAACAGCCAGTCACTGAGCAGCTATATGCTCCCCGGAGCGAACATCACGATGGCGGCCACAGGTGGCCACCTGAGCAATACGAACACCGGATCAGGACAATGGCGCAGTGCCAACTGGGTGCTACAGGCACACTACTCATACAAGTCGAAGTACTCGCTCGACTGGTCAATGCGTGCCGATGGCAGCACACGCTTCGGTCCCTCGCACCGCTGGGGCTACTTCTACGCAGCCTCGGGACGTTGGAACGTAATCGACGAGACGTTCATGGATGGAGCACGCGAATGGATGTCGATGCTTTCGGTACGCGCGGGATGGGGTATCACCGGTACACAGCCAGGTGCCAATGACCTGCACTACTCAATATACCAGTCTGACGGCAAGTACATCAATACGCCCGGTATGCGCCCCGTTAACATACGCCTTACCGACCTTCGTTGGGAAAAGCAGAACTCGTGGAATGCGGGTATCGACCTCGGACTGATGGACAACCTGTTGACAGCATCGGTGAATCTCTATGCCCAGTACAAGAGCGACCTGCTGACCAAGAATCCATCAATACCGACGACGAGCGGGTTTGCCACACTGAACTACGAGAACAATGGAAAGATGAAGAACCAAGGTTACGAAATCAATCTTAACGTCAACCGTTTCAGACTGGCAGGTGATGTGCAGGCATCGACCTATCTCAACTTTGCCAACAACCGCAACACCATCACCGAAATGGACGAGATACGCCTCAATGCCATCAATGGTACAGGCGTGAAGCTACCAACCAACGGGAACTATGTGACGCGCGTGCAACTCAACAACCCTTTCGGAGCCATCTACGGACTCCGTTACAAAGGGGTATATGCCTACAGCTACGACCACTACAACAAAGCAGTTGCCGAAGGAGCATCATGCCCCGTGGCACGCGACAAGGACGGCAAGGTCATCTATGGAGCCAACAACAAGCCGATGCAACTGTACTATGACTACCACAACACCAAATATGCCTTCACGGGAGGTGATGCCATCTACGAGGACATCAACTATGATGGAAACATCAACGAACTGGATCTGGTGTACCTGGGTTCATCGTTGCCGAAGTTGACGGGCGGATTCGGATTCAACCTCTACTACAAGGCATGGACTCTGAAAGCGATGTTCAATTACCGCTACGGCAATAAGGTGGTGAATAGGGCGCGTATGCTGGCCGAAAACATGTATGGCACCAATAACCAGACAACAACTGTCAACTACCGCTGGCGCAAGGAGGGCGACGGAGCCGACGGGGCACACATCGTACCGAGAGCACTCTATGCCAAAGGCTACAACTGGCTGGGATCGGACCGCTACGTGGAGGACGCATCATTTATCCGCCTCAACAACCTGCAGATATCCTACGAAGTGGACAGGGACTTCAGCAAGCGACTGGGGATGAGCCGCATAGCACTATTTGCCAGTGCCGACAACCTATTCTTGCTCACCCGATATAGCGGAGTAGACCCTGAAGTAGGCTATGGAGGCATGGGAGTGACCACCGACAATGCTGCCACGCCAAGAGCCAAGTCATTCACCTTAGGTGCCACCATTAACTTCTGATGCATTATGAAAAAGAAAATGATAGCGGCAATAGCCACAACACTGATGTTGACCTCGTGTAATGACTTCCTGGCCGACTTCCTCACACTGAAACCGCTCAACGCCGTCAGTGTAGAGAACTATTGGGAGAAGAAGAGCGAGGTGGAAAGTTGCATCGCCTCGTGCTACTACGCCATGCAAGATGCCAACTTTGCCAAACGCGTCATCGCCTGGGGCGAGATGCGAGCCGACAACATCACTGACAACGCAGCACTGCAAAATAGCGAGAACGACTACAACTACTACGTCAACAACATTACCTCACAAAACACATGGTGCTCATGGGCAGCAGTGTACAACGTCATCAACCTATGCAACACCGTACTGTACTATGCCCCGGGAGCTCAAGAGAAAGACGGCAACTTCACCGAAGAGGAGTTGCTGAGCTACAGTGCCGAGGTACGGAGCATCAGGGCATTGTGCTACTTTTATCTGATACGCACCTTTAAGAAGGTGCCGCTCGTGACCATAGCCACGATTGGAGACGATGAAGACTTCAAGGTAGCAGCCTCGAACGAAGAGGAGGTGCTGGCACAGATCATCGAAGACTTGGAATGGGCCAAAGAACATATTTGGGGAGAGCGTTTCTTCGACACTCCCGCCGAGCGAAAGGGACGATTCAACAAACTCAGCGTAAAAGCCATGCTGGCCGATGTGCACCTATGGGCAGGCAACTATGCACTATGCGCAGAATATGCAGATGAAGTGATAGCAGCCAAACAGGCTGAGTACGCCCTGCAACAACAGCAGGTGGCGCAAGGTGACAATGAACTGTACTATGCCAACGGAACCTTGAGCCTATATGCAGGGTATCCCCTCATTGACGGCACCACCCTGCACTATGCCAACCAGCAAATCTTCATTACCGGCAACAGCTTCGAGAGCCTCCTTGAGCTGCAATACGACTTCGACATCAGGGACAACAGTGGCGTTACCTCACTATACGGTTCCACCCGCACCCTCACGGGAGGCATGCTCTCGGCAGCCAACTACATCATCGACAAGCAGGCCGGGTCACTGTTCGAAGATGTCAACGATGGACGCCTCACCGACAATGTCAACTATGACGGATTCACCACCTCAAACAGCTACTCCATACTGAAGTACAGAGCTGCCAAGGACGACAATGAGCAGATTCAGATGAGTGGGAAAGCAGCCAATTGGATCATCTACCGCCTCACCGACGTGATGCTCATGCGGGCTGAAGCGCTCGCCTACCTGGGCGGCGAGGAAAACCTGCAAGAGGCATTCCTGCTCGTCAAGGCGGTGAACGAACGCGCCTGTGGAGGCACGAGCAGGCTACTGACCATGCCCGATGACATGAAACGGCTGGTGCTCGATGAACGGCAGCGCGAACTGATGTTCGAGGGCAAGCGATGGTATGACCTCATGCGCATGGTGCGACATGCCGACGAACCAGCCAAGATGATGTCGACCCTGCGCAACACCTATCTGTTACGCAAGTACCAGACTGGAGGAAGAGATGCCGTCACCCGACTGGCCAGCATCGATAACCTGTATCTGCCCTTCTACCAACCAGAGATAGATGTCAACCCCCTATTGGAGGTAGACCAGAACCCAGCCTATCAGTATTGAGAAACCACAAAAGACCCGTATATGAAAGCCAAGAACAAAATATGGATAGTGGTCATGGCCATGACCTTGACAATGACAGGATGCTATGACGATGGTGTCGAAGGCGACAGCTTCTATGTGAGCCAGCAGCAAACCATAGGAGACTTTCTGGAGGCCGGTGAACAGTACTCCGCCTTCAATCAGATACTCGCACGTGCCGGCATAAAAGGTCTGATGACAACCTATGGACAATACACCTGTCTGGCACCGACCAACGAAGCCATAGAGCAATACATTACAGAGCACCATCCCGGCATGGAACTCGGGACACTGCCCGACAGCACAGTCACCGCCATAGCCAAAAGCCATATCATTGGAGAGGCATTGCTCACACACGACATGCACACCGGATACCTTCCCCGGGCCAATATGTATGAAAGGAAGATACAGGTGACCATCACACAAGAGTATGACTCTACACGGGGTGACTCGGTCACGGTGTACCGCCTCAACACTAAATCACGCATCATCGCTGCCAACGACACAGTGACCAATGGTGTGATACACACCCTCGACCACGTGTTGGAGCAGTCGAGCTATGTACTGCCCGACTACATGCAGTCGCGGTGCGAGGCACTGGGATTCACCCTGTTTATGGCAGCACTGCAAAAGACACAACTCACCGACCTCCTTCTGGAAGAGAAGGACGAGAGCGAAGCGATGGTGCAGAAACTGGCACAATATGCAGCCAAGTACACTGGTACAGGAGAAAAGGTGCCCGCATCGAGACGACTGGGCTACACCGTGTTCGTAGAGAAAGACGAAGTGTACGCTACACTCACCGACCCGCTGAATGACAATAAACCCATCTACACGGGAGACCTCGAAAGCGATATCGCATCGCTGGCCAACTATGCCAAGGTGATGATGGACGAGGTGTATCCTGGCGATGCCGGCCTCTACGATGACAACCCTGCACACCGAAAGAATCCGCTCAACAGGTACATGGCCTATCACATCCTCGACAGAAACGTAGGATACAACAATCTGGTGAATGCCACCCGCGACTGGAGTGTCAACGAAGGTGGCGACTACACCGAATACTATGAAACTCTGGAAGGCAATCTACTGCGTCTGCAGACCGTATCGGGTAAAGGCAACGCGGTATATCTCAACCGTTTCATGCGCTCCAACAATGCTGTCGAAGGGGTGGAAGTCAAGAGCACGGAAGGAGAGTCCACCATCAACGGCAACTTCCAGTTTGTGAACGGCATACTTAAATTCGATGCAGAAGTGGTAAGTATGTTCAAGAACACCCGTATCCGCATCGACACAGGGTCGTTGCTCAAGGAGCTGACCAACAACGACATCCGCCTTGACAAGGACGATGAGATGCTGTGGTGGTATTTCCCCACAGGCTACTTCGACGGGCTGGACTATGATGACAACAGCGAATGCAAGTATAACCGTTGGCCTGCAGGCAAGAGCGCCGGCAACGGCACACACAAGGATCTGGCAGCACATCAGACCGATAACCTCAACTTCGACGGAGAATACGATGTCACCATACGCTTCCCGGCTGTCCCCGCAGGACAGTATGAGATACGCTTGGGTTACTGCTGCAACGCCTTGATGAGCATCTCGCAAATCTACTTCGGCTACGACAAGCAGCTGATGATGCCCGTAGGCATCCCCCTCGACATGAACCTCACAGGCATGGATCCCAAGGTGGGCATGATCCAGGACATCAACCTCTTCGATGACATCACCTCGGACGCATCGGCCAACGTGGGAGGATTAGTCACCATCACCGAGAACGACAGAGCCATGCGCAACCTCGGATATATGAAGGGACCCGCAGCCATGTATCGCGTGGAGAATGACCGTGTGACCCAAAAATCACGGATGACCAACGACTGGTGGTACATGAGACGCATCATCACCACCCAACAGCTCGATGGCAGGCCTTTCTACTTGAGATTCAGAAAGGTGGATGAGCGCACAGGAAGATTGCTCAATCTTGACTTCATTGAGGTTTGCCCACGTAGCATATACAACGGAGCGATACCCGAAGACAGATTCTAAGAGGAGTATCCACGAAGTGTGACCAAGAAAAAGAGTAGAGTATGAAGAACAAGCATTTTATATTAAGCGTAATGGTTGCCGCTACCACACTGTCGTGTACCGACAGCTGGGAGGAGCATTACGCTGTGCCCGCCCAGTCGACAACAACGCTGTGGCAACAGATCTCCGATAACGTCGAACTGGACGACTTTGCCCGCCTATTGCAGTCGAGAGGTTACGACAAACTGCTCGACAGTGACCAGCGGTTCACCGTATGGGCTCCCAAAGGCAAGATTGACACCTCCTTAGTTACAGGCGGCATGATGTCGGATGAGGAAATCACAACACAGGTAATCGAGAACCACATAGCTCGCTCGCTCATCTCGGTGTCGGCAGCAAAGGCAGACTCGATAAAAACGCTCAATGGTAAGCTGATGCGCCTTATCGGTGACGGCATTCACGTGGCATTCAACGGAGTGCGCATCGAGAGTCCCAACATGGAATGTAGCAATGGACTACTCCACATCGTTGAACAGCAAGTCAGATTCAACAACAACATCTGGACCTATCTGCGCCAGGACAACGACCTGCAACAACTATGCGACTACCTGTACGGATTCAACCGTCAGGAGTTTGACCCCAATGCCAGCACTTTGGGCGGTGTCGTAGGTGGCGAGAAGGTATATAGCGACTCCGTATTCATCACAACCAACGAACTATGGTCAAGGATGGGACAACTCAATGCAGAGAACACGTCGTACGTGATGACGGCTCCCACCAACCAAGCATGGGAAGAAACGGTAGAGGAGTTCAAGGCCTTCTACCGCTACCCGGAAGGCATCTATAAGCACATGGGCGACTCCGTAGCCAAACGACGCATCACGGAGTATTTAGTGCGCCGGACTGACAGCGAAGAACCGCTACCCTATGAGGCACTCATCACCGACACGGTGGATTGCAGCAACGGAACACTGCTGAAAGCCGAAGCTCTGAACATCGACCCCTACGAGACATTCGTGCAGGACATCGTCATCGAAGCCGAAGCCGAGGCATACATGACCAAGGAGCCCAGCAACTGCGAAGCCACAAGCGTGTTTGTTGTAACAGGGAAGAACGAACTGAGCAAAAACCGCTACATGAAGTTAGTGGCAACATCGCCTCTGTTGAAACCCACAGTAACCTACGTGCTGCCCAATGTACTGTCGTGCAAATATGACATCGGCGTAGTGTTCGTGCCCATGAACCTGACCAAGAACGGGTATTCCTCCGTCATCGACCCGAAGGACGGAAGAGTCGATGTGGAGCTGTACGATGACTACCTCGGCGAAGTGTACAAGAGCACAGGTCTTGACATTGACGGCACAACGATCGATACGGTGTGGGTGCGCGAGGAGCATCAGTTTGAGTACTGCGACTATTACCCCAACAGAGAGAAGCTGACGGACTCTAAGCTCACACTGAAGATAACGGGAACAGCCAAGCGAACCGAAACTACCCTAAGCCGCGACATGTACATTGACTGCATCGTATTGCGCCCACGAAGATACTAACCGATAACATTGAACATCTATGAGACACATACTCCTACTGTTAACAACCATCCTGTGGGCAGCACAGCCTGCCATGCCACAAGAGACGGTGTGGAAAGGCTCCGTCGTGAGCCATGCCACGGGAATGCCCATCGCGGGTGCCATAGTCACGGCAGAGAGTGATGCACGATACAGCGCAATGAGCGATACGAAGGGCACGTTTGAGATTACATTGCCACCACACATCGGCACGTTGACCGTAGAGGCCACCGACCACAAGAGCGTCACCCTACACCTTCCCGCGGAAGGAACAGCCATCAAGGTACTGATGCACCCGGCCATCGTCCCCTCGGCAGCAGCTACCGCACTCACCATCGAGGATAACTTGGCCACGAAGCAAGCCGAAGGACTGAGAACGATAAGAGGGAGCTCCAACCCTGCACAAGGAGCCATGCTCATGCTCGGAGGATGGCATTCGCTCAACAGCAACGCCACACCGCTAATCGTAGTCGACGGTGTAGTATTGGATCAGCAGAACGACCGCCCCCTGCTACATCAAGGGTACCTGAACAATGTGCTCAGTGCCATAAGCCCTGACGACATAGAGAAGGTGAGCATCCTACACGACGCCACAGCACTGTATGGAGCCAAAGGCGGAGGAGGTGTCATACTGATAGAGACGAAACGCGCCAAGTCAATGGCAACGCGCATCGACGTGAACCTCCGCAGCGGCATGGAGTGGATGCCACGCCTGCCACAGATGATGAACGCAGCACAATATAGAAGTTACGCGGCAGACATATTGGGCAATGCGACCACAACACCCGAATTCCTGAGCAATCAGACTGCCGACAAGCAACTCTATGCCATGTACCACAACGACACCGACTGGAGCCGAGCAGTGTATCAGAAAGCACTGACCCAGTACTACGGCATAAACGTACAAGGAGGCGACGAAATTGCAAAGTATAACCTCGGCATCAACTACAGCAATGCCGAGAGCACACTCAAGGGAAATGATTTTGACCGCTTGTCGCTGCGTTTCAACACGGATGTCAACATCGTGGATCCACTAACCGTGCAGCTCGACGTGGCCTATAGCAATACGGGGCGCAACCTGCGCGATGATGGTATACATAGTGGAGACAACTTTGCCCCATCGGCTTTGGCACTCATCAAATCGCCCTTGCTCAATAGCCACATGGCCGACAAGAGCGGAAACTTCACAGCCTCACTGGCCGACTACGACGTATTCGGCATCAGCAACCCATTGGCAATCATCGAAGGAGGAGATGCCAGCAACAAGAACTCATTGTCCTACAACCTGTTTTTCATGAACATACGCCCCGAATGGCGATTAGGGAAGCACCTGACGATAAGCGAGCAGGTGAGCTACGTGCTCAACAACGTCACCGAACGCTACTTCATGCCCGATGAGGGAGTGCCCACCATTGTGAACGGAACAGATGCCGCCATCAACAATCAGTCGAGAGCCTATTCCTCGAAACAAACGTCACTGATGAGCGATACCCGATTGACATGGAGCGCAAGGCATGGCCTTCACCGGATGAAAACGGTAGGAGGGATGCGCTACATGAGCGACACCTATAACAACGACGGTATATCAGCAAGCAACACTGTGAGCGACAAGATGCCCAACATCACTGCTACCATGGACAATCGGCAGGTTACCGGATGCTACGAACAATGGAAATCGGCAGCACTGTACCTGCATGCCGACTACAGCTACACTGACCGCTACGACCTGACAGCATCGCTCACTGGAGAGACCTCTACACGCTACGGACGCAACGCACAGGGAGGTATCACTGTGGGCGACTATGTATGGGCGATGTTCCCATCATTGCAGGCAAGGTGGAACGTATCGGCCGAGCCCTTCTTCCGCAAGACCAAAGCCATCAGCCAGTTGGCAATCACGGCAGGTATCGACCAAAGCGGCAACGACCGTATCCCCCCCTATGCCTCACGCAGCTACTTCACCACCACCCCATTCATCAATGGCACTGCAGGCATCAGCCTCGGCCATATCGGCAACGACAAACTGCGATGGGAGACCACCACACGCCTGCACGTAGGAGCACAGATGCGCGCCTTCGAGGAGCGGTGGGGAATAGCCGTCAAGGCCACCAAGAGCTACACAGACAACCTGCTGGTGTGGAAACCTCTCGATGGCATCAGCGGACTCAGCCGCTACCTGTGCAACGAAGGCCAGTTGGAGAACATCAGCTATAGCCTGCACACCGATATCCGACTGCTGAGCCGGCGCAACCTATCATGGGACATCTACGGGACAGCCAATAGCTATGCCAACAGACTGACCGCGCTGCCCGAAGGAAACAAAAGCTTCACGACCGACTATATGGAGGGGCAGTTGCTGACTGCCATCGACAACCCGATTGCTGTGTTCTACGGATACCGCACGAACGGAGTATTCGCCACCACAGAAGCTGCACAGGAGGCCGCTATCCGGATGGGCTCAGAAAGAGGATACCAACTGCAGGCCGGCGACCCCGTATACATTGACACCAACGATGACCACATAATCAATGAGGAAGATCGCCAGATTATCGGAGACCCCAATCCCGACCTCTTCGGCTCGTTCGGCACCACACTGACATGGCGAGGGTTCACCTTCGATGCATCCTTTACATACAACATCGGAGGCGACATCTACAACTATGCCCGGCGAGTGCTCGAGCAGGGAGGCAGCTACCATAACCAAACAACAGCCATGTTGCGCAGATGGGTACGAGAAGGGCAACAGACCGACGTGCCACGTGCCAACTCAGCCAGCAAGACCTCGGGGTATGGGTTCACCGACCGGTGGATTGAGGACGGCAGTTACATGAAGCTCAGAAGCGTATCGGTGAGCTACCATAAGCCACTCGCCCTCTCCTTCATGCAAGGATTTACCGTATGGGTAGCGGCCAACAACATGTTCACCCTGACACGCTATCTCGGTGCCGACCCCGAAGTGAGCTGTTCGCGCAATGCCCTCTACCAAGGTATCGACTGTGGCCTGCTGGGTGAGGGACGTAGCGTAACGGCAGGAATAAAAATCAATCTATAACACACATATATCATATATAGCTCTATGAAAAAGTTTTTCTTGAGTATTTTCACCCTATCACTGCTATTCACCTCGTGCGATGTGGAGACCATAGATGTTGCATTCACAGAGGATCATCAGATAGACACCCCCTCCGATACCGTATTCAGCGTATTGGGGATATTGGCTCATGTCCAAAGAGTCGCCGACCAGACGGTCATCCTGGGTGAGGTAAGAGGAGACCTGGTGCAACTGCGACCCGACATTACCGACGAAGACCTCACCGTATTGGGTAACTTCGAGACAGACTCGCCCAACAAATACAACCCCTATCGCGAGCTCTATGCCATTGTCAATAATTGCAACTACTACCTTCACGAGGCACCTGACGACATGTACCGTGAAGGCGAAAACATTTTCGCCCGTGAGCGTGCCGCAGTGAGTGCCATACGATGCTGGAGCTACCTGCAGCTGGCAATGAACTTCGAGAGAGTACCTTATTATACTACCCCGCTCCTATCGTTCAGCGATATTGAGAAAGTGGCCGGCGACACATCCAATCGCAAGAGCATCGACGAGCTGTGCGACCTCCTCATCCCCGAGCTGGAGAGTCACCTCAACGTAGGATACCCCACATACGGCAACTTCACCTACGGGCAGGACTACACTGTCAACAGCCGCAAGTTCTTCTTCCCCATACCTCTTCTATTGGCCGACATGCACCTATGGAGAGCATCCATAAGAGGGCAGGAAGAGGACTACATAAAAGCGGCACAGTACTACCACGATTATCTCGTGGAGGAGCAATATAGCGTATGGTCCCAACACACCAACAGCTACACTGACACCGAGTTCATCACGACAACATTGTCATGGAACCAACTATACACGGGCGACCGCTATTGGGACACCGAACGCATCAGCATCATCCCCATGGCTACCCATGCCAACTATGGGCAGACCTCCAATCTGCAGCAGGTGATGGGCAAGCTGCAAGGAAGCGAAGCCTTGAAGGAACTGGCCGGCAACCAGTTCTATTGCCACGTAGGCATCACCGACGAGGTGGACGAAGACCCCGACCTCATTCCGTCAAGATACCAGTTGCTCATTGATGACTCCATATACGGCACCAAGGCACACCCCGAACTGCTCCACTATATACACGTGGCTGGCGAACCGAGCTATGCCCGTGGCGACCTCCGCATCTACAAGCCACAGGAGCAGGAGGGCGAATACACAATAAGCATCGATAAGTTCCCGGCACGTTACCCCCACATCAGCACCTACCGTTCCAACCACATATACCTGCGACTGGCCGAGGCCATCTGCCGGGCAGGATACCCCGAAACGGCATTCTGCATGCTCAAGTACGGACTCAGCAGAGGCAATATGCTAATGTACAACCAGAAGGAACTGCCCCAATTGCTCCTGTCGGGACACACATTCTACGACTTCGGCAACAACAAGAACCAAATAGGGATACACGCCCGGGGATGCGGCAACATTGAGATGGACACCATCTTCTACCAACTTCCCCTTGAGCTGTCGGCCGACGAGAAGATCGAGTATGTAGAAGATCTCATCTGCGACGAACTGGCACTCGACTGCAGTTTCGAAGGATTGCGCTACTTTGACCTCATGCGCTTTGCCCATCGCCGGGGCACCGACTACTTAGCCTCACGCATTGCACGGCGTGTTACCCCACAGACGCCCGATGAGAGCCTTCGGCTGAAGCTACAGGACAAAGCAAACTGGTATCTCAAGCCCGTCAGCGAATAAGAGAGAGACCGACCCAAAAGTGTGTGACTTCTGGTCGGCCTCTATCCTCAAAGAAACGGCGGCCTTGCACTTGGCCGGACATCTATAATCTGTAACTGAAAACTCTTAGAACAGATAAGCCACCGATAGCTGTATGGTACCGGCCTTGATGTTGGCAGCCGCTTGCTCTGCCTTGTCAACGGTACCGTTTAGTTTCTCAAAAGCGCCAAGCGTAATGTTCTGGCCATTTGCCAGATCCTGCGCGTTATCTATCTCATCGGCATCGATGGACTGGAAGTCGGCAGTCTTTCCCCAAGGCATATTGTAGTTGACGGCAACCTGCAGGTGATTCAGCAGTGTGGCACCTACCCCAACATTGATGCTCAAGGTTGATTTCTCAAGTATATAGGCCTGTACACTTCCTGTCGTCGTGCTTCCTGTGGTCACAAGGTTATTGATTACCTTTGCCGTTTCGCCTACATTGAATCCGAACTCAGGACCTGCCGCAATGAACACATTGGCGATATTGCCCAACCCTAAGGTATATTTGATGTTCAAGGGAATCTGGAAGCTGTTCATCTTGAACGTCTCATTATTGCCGATGCTCATCCCTTTCTGTGAATATAGTGCTGCAGCCTCGACACCGAATCCAAGGAGAGGGATACGCACTTCCGCTTTGGGACCAATGAAGAAACCGGTGTAATTGTCCTTGTTCAGTATCTGATCCTTGGTGATAGTACCACTCAGATCGGAGAAGTTGTTGCTCACAAGATTGACACCCCCCTTGATACCCCAGCTGAACTGGGCGTGTGCCGGGACTGCCAACAGCAGAGCCATAGCGGTCACTGCCATACATACGATTCTTTTCATAATTCCTTACTTTTAATATTAAACATTGCAAATGTACGTATAATATAGGAATGTGAGTCCGATTACCGGCTACACTCGGCCTCAATCTCCTCGGTAGAGCAGGGTTTGTGTTCACCGAGGTGACGCGAGCCATCAGCGGTGATGAGGTAGTCTTCCTCGTTGCGGATGCCACCGAAATCTTTCCATGCATCAAGCTTGTCGTAGCAGATAAAGTCGGTGAACTGCTTCTCGGCACGCCACTTGTCGATGAGCTCGGGGATGAAATAGATACCCGGCTCGATGGTGAAGACGAAGCCTGGCTCAAGGGTACGGGCAAGGCGCAATGACTTGAAGCCGAACTGGGTACTCTTGGGCTGGCCGTCGTAACCCACATAGACCTCTCCAAGGTTCTCCATATCGTGCACGTCAAGTCCCATCATGTGACCGAGACCATGAGGCATGAAGAGCGCGTATGCACCCACATTGGCCGCCTCGGCAGGGTCGCCCTTGAGGAGTCCGAGCTCTTTCATCCCCTTACATATCTCGGTCACGGCCATCATGTGTACCTCGCGGTAAGTGATACCGGGACGGAGAGCCGCTACAGCGGTACGGTAGGCACGCAGGTTGATGTCGTATACGGTCTTCTGACGCTCGGTGAAGCGCCCCGACACAGGCATGGTAGAGGTGAGGTCACCGGCATAGTGCATGGTGTTCTCGGCACCGGCATCGAGCAGAAAGAGTTGGCCATCATGCAACACATTGCTGTGGCAGTGATTGTGGAGCGTCTGCCCGTTGATGGTGGCGATGACAGGGAACGAGAGGTTACCCCCTTGGCGCATGGCTACCTCGGTGACGGCTGCTGCAATCTCGCTCTCCTTGATTCCGGGACGTACCATGCGCATGGCTGTCTTGTGCATCTCTACACTGGTATTGATAGCCTCCTCTATCTGTGCTATCTCCTCAGCGCTCTTGTAATTACGTTGGTTCACTATGGCACGGATGAACGGCACCGACGAGCCTGCTGCCAGCTCGGCCGGCTGCTTGCCCAGAAGCTCGGCAAGCCACAGCTTATGGTCGCCACGATAAGGGGGAAGATAATGTATGGGCTGGCTCTTGGCAGCTGCACGGTCGAGATAGCTCTTAAGCTCGCTCATGGGTAAGGTCTCGCGGATGCCTACGCGCTCGCTCTTCTCGCTGATGGTGGGTTGTGTGCCCATCCATACGATGTCGTCGATAGTGAGTTCGTTGCCAAAGATGATTTCGCGGTCTTCATCGATATCGATTACGGCGGCCAAGCCGGCATAGTCGGAACCGAAGAAGTAGAGGAATGTAGAGTCCTGACGATAGTGATAGGTATTGTCGGCATAGTTCATGCCACACTCATCGTTGCCGAGAAACAGCAACAAGCCGCTCTTGAGCGTCGATTTCAGTTGCTGACGACGGCGGATGTAAGTCTCTTTTGCAAACATAGTCTTAAGCTTTTATTGTTATTATTCGTTTCTTCCGGTCATTCGGTTGTATATACTTATATATTTCATTGCCACGTTGCTTTCGCCATACGCGCTGGCGGCCTTGCGGGCGGCCTCACGGCTCAGCACGTCGTAGTCGCCTTCGGTAAGCAGCCAGTGGATGCCTGCCGCCAGGTCGGCCACATTCTTATAGTCGGCCACGTAGCCGTTGTGCAAGTGGTCTATCATCTCGGGGATGCCGCCTACATTGAACCCGATGCAGGGTACGCCACAGGCCATAGCCTCAACGATGGTGTTGGGCAGGTTGTCTTGCAGCGAGGGGATGGCAAAGAGGTCTACGGCATTGTATACCTCTACCAGGCGCTTCTCGTCGGCGATATAGCTCAGGGGATATACGTCGAAGGGGATGTCGTGGTACATGGCAGGCACGATGTCTTTGCCTATGAGCACGATGCCGAGCTTGTCTGTCCATTCGGGGTGCTCGGCGGCAAGCACCTTGGCAGCTTCCTTGAGATAGTGGAATCCCTTGCGCTCATCGGTGAGCGTATGTGAGCTGAAGAGCACCAGCCGCTTGCCTGCAGGAAGGCCCAAGGTCTCGCGTGCCAGTGCCTTGTTGCGTGGGCGGAAGAGGTTGGTGTTGATGGCATTGGGCACACATAGTATCTTGTTGTCACGCAACAGACGGCTGTTGGTAGCCATATTGCCAAGCCAGCGGCTACAGGCCACAAACTGTATGCGGGCACCTTGCAGCATCTGTGCCTTGCGGTCGAAGATGCGGTAGGCCATATCCCGATGCTTGCGGCTGTTGAGCTGCGGACAGTCGTGGCAATGCTCCGTATAGTGGTCGCAGTCGTGGGCATAGTGGCACACTCCCGTAAAGGGCCACATGTCGTGCAGGGTCCACACGAGGGGTTTACCCGAAGCGATAATCTTCTCTATGGACGAGAGTGAGAGCATGCCTCCATTGGTCCAGTGCAGATGTATCACATCGGCCTGCTTGAACTCGGGGAGCTCGGTAATATCGGTACCCGAATGGCCGAAATCAATGGCATAGATGCGGTTGTGGCGCAAGTGCGTGTGTAGCGCCACCGACAGTCGTTCCCACACCCTGCTCAGGCGGTCGGCCAGGGAGTATTCGGCCAGCACGGTAGTTACCTGCTGGGTGCTCTTCCGACGCACCAGCATCTTGGCCTTGATGCCATTGCTCTTCAAAGCCTCGGTAAGGCGATAGGCAGCAATGGCGGGTCCGCCCTGGCGCTCGGTTGTATTTATGATGAGTACTCTCACGATGGATGTTCCGTTTTTATCTGTGGTCCATTACAACTTGCCTGCTACATCGAGCAGTGATGTGGTCATATTGCTCCAGGCATACTTTGCCTTCTCCTCCACGATACCGTCGTGGAAGTCGCTCTCGCTGCGGTTGCCAACAAAGTCGACCAGTGCATCGGCAATGTCGGCCACATCGGGCTTTGTCACATATCCCACCTTGCCGTGGGGGACAATCTCAGCCAGCCCGCCCACATCGGTGACCAGCATGGGCCGCTCAAAGTGATAGGCTATCTGGGTGATGCCACTCTGTGTAGCCGTCTTGTAAGGTTGGGCCACGAGGTCGGCCGCGGCAAAGAAGTAGCGCACCTGGTCGGCAGGGACAAACTCCTTATACCACACGATGTGCTCGGCAAGATTCAGCTCCTTCTCCAACTGCTCATATCGCTCGGCATTACTATAGAACTCACCAGCCACGATGAGCTTCACCTTTGTGCCACGCAAGCGGTCGTCGGCAAAAGCACGGAGCAGGAGATCCAGTCCTTTGTAGTCACGTATCAGCCCAAAGAAAAGGATATAGCGGGTATTGGAGTCGAGTCCGAGGTGGGCAATGGCCTCATCGCGAGATACCTTGGAGCCAAAGTTGTCGTAGAGCGGATGAGGGGTGAGGGCGAACGGCTTAGTATCGTCGAAGCTCTTGGCATCGCGCAACACCGACTCTGACATGGCCACGTAGCCACCCACAGAATGTATCATATAGCGGGCAAACAGACGGTCACCTATACGGTGCTCGTGAGGTATCACATTATCAAGCAATGCCACCACCTTGATGCCCTTGTCCCGACGGACGATGCGGGCTACCGTACCCAGGCAGGGAGCCAGGAAGGGGAGCCAAAAACGTATCATCACCACGTCGGGGCGGGCACGGCGTATCTCACGGCCTACCTTAATCCAGTTGAAGGGGTTGATGGAGTTGAGCCTGCGCACTATCGAGAGACCCTCAGGTGCTGTTCCGGCCGCATACTGTGTGGTGCCCGGGAACAGAAAACCGGGATACTGCAGCGTGAACGTATAGATGAGCACCTCGTGGCCCTCGCGTTGGAACTCATAGGCCAGGCGCTCATTGAAATCGGCGATACCTCCTCTATAGGGATAGGCCGGGCCGACAATCATTATCCGTTTCTTCTCCATAAAAATCCACTTAAACTCATACAAAAGTACAAAAAAGGAGAACAGTTGCCATGAATTATCTAAAAAAACTGTACTTTTGCACGTCAATAAGTTACTTAAACGAACTATCAGAGTATGAAAAAAGAGAATTTCCTACAAAAATATGGAGCCTACGCAGCAGCATTGGTGCTTTTCGTTGCCATTGCCTGCATCTATTGTTCGCCAGCCTTGGAGGGTAAGGTAATACGCTCCGGTGACAGCACGAGTGCGGCTGCTGCCGTACACGAGTCTACGGAATATACGAGAACTACCGGCGACTACTCGTTCTGGACAGGCTCGATGTTTAGCGGTATGCCCAATTACCAGATTGGCGGCGGGCACTACGAGGCCAACGACTGGCTGAAACCCTTCCGCAAGATAATGCTCAAGGGACATTGGAGCACTCCGTGGGTGTTTATCATCTTCTTCGTGTGCTTCTACATCCTGATGCGGGCCTTCAACATCAACAAGTGGCTGAGCATCGTGGGTGCCTTGGCTACGGGATTCTCGTCATACTTCTTCATCATCGTGCAGGCCGGGCACAACTCGAAGACCTCGTCCATCGCTCTCATTTCGGTGGCGGCGGCAGGCTTCTACCTCATCTTCCGTAAGCGCTACGGGTGGGGTGTAGTGCTCACCATGCTATTTACGGCCATCGGGTTTGGCAACCACCCCCAGATGTCGTACTACCTGTTCATGATGATCGGGCTCTTCTTCTTTGCCGAACTATATATCCATATCAAAGAGAAACGCTACAAGGACCTCGCCATAGGTAGTGTCCTCTTCTTCGGTTCGCTGTTCATAGGCTTGGGTACAGGTAGCTCTACCATCTTCGTCAATCAGGAATATGCCGAACAGACAATGCGTGGCGGGCACTCTGACCTGCAGAAGGTTTCCGATGCTGAGAACAAGACCAAGGGACTCGACCTCGACTATGCCACCCAGTGGAGTTATGGCATCGACGAGTCGCTGTCGTTCCTTATACCCGGTGTGATGGGTGGTGCATCGACCTACGATGTGGGCACCGACTCGGAGCTGTATAAGTCCTTGGTGAAGAATGGCGTACCGCGCAACTCAGCAGCCCAGTTCTGTGCCAACGTGCCGCTCTACTGGGGCGACCAGCCCTTCACAGCAGGTAACGTATACATGGGTGCTATCGTATGCTTCCTCTTCGTGTTGGGCTTACTCATCGTGAAGGGTCCCTACAAATGGGCCATACTGGCAGCCACGCTGTTCTCCGTATTCTTGGCTTGGGGACACAACTTCATGCCGCTCACGGAATTCTTCTTCAAGTACTTCCCCATGTACAATAAGTTCCGCGCTGTATCCTCTATCCTCATCGTGGCCGAGGTGGCTATGCCGCTCTTGGGATTCCTTGCCATCAAGGAACTGATGGACGGCACTATTGCCCGTGAGAAAGCAATGAAAAGCATCTACATCGCAACGGGCGTGACAGCAGGAATCTGCCTTTTCATCGCACTTTTTGGTGGTGTGATGTTCGATTTCAAGGCTCCCGTAGATGCCGGATTCGCCTCAAGCCTCCCTGACTTCGCCTACCAGGGCATCCTTGCCGAGCGCGAGGCACTGATGAAGGGTGATGCATGGCGTTCGTTCCTTTTCATCGTATTGGCAGCCGCTACCTTGTGGGTATATGCCAAAGGGTGGCTCAAGTGGGGCTATATGGTAGCCATATTGGGCGTATTGGTGATGGCCGACATGTGGCCCGTCAACAAACGCTACCTCAACGATGAGCACTTCGTCACAAAGAGAGACAACAAGGCTGCCTTCCAGATGTACCCCTACGAACAGCAGATACTGCAGGACAAGGATCCGCACTTCCGTGTGATGAACCTTACCACAAACACCTTCAACGATGCGCGTACCTCCTATTATCTGAAGTCCATCGGCGGGTACAGTGCTGCCAAACTACGCCGTTATCAAGACTTGATAGACCAGCACATATCGAAGATGAATATGGGTGTTATCGGTATGCTCAACGCCAAATACTTCATCGTACCTGACCAGAAAGGAGGGCAGCCGGCCGTACAGCGCAACCCCTTTGCCATGGGCAATGCCTGGTTTGTAGACACCCTGCAGGTGGTAGACACGCCCAATGAGGAGAGCGATGCACTCAACCACATTGACCTGCACACCACTGCCGTGCTCGACAAGGAGTTTGCACCCTACGTAAGCAACTTCACCCCGGACACCGACTCTACGGCCACCGTACGCCTCACCAAGTATACCCCCCGCTATCTCGACTACGAATACACCACGGACAAACCCGGCACCATCGTCTTCTCAGAGATCTACTACCCTTATGGTTGGAAAGCGACCATCGATGGTGAGCCAGCCGACATTTACCGTGTCAACTACATGCTGCGTGCCATCAACGTGCCCGCCGGCAAGCACACCATACACATGGAGTTCGCCCCCGACAGTGCCAAGCGTGGCGACACCATTGCACTCATCTGCATCGGTATCATGTATGCCACCATCCTGTTTGTGATAGCATTCTCCATATTCCGTGCTGTGCGCAAGCGCAAGGTGCAGGCATAGATTCCTATACACTCTCCATCGAACAAACAGTATTATAGACGTTACATAGCAAGATGAAAATAGCATTGATAGGCTACGGCAAAATGGGCCGTATGATAGAACAGATAGCCCTGCAACGGGGACATGAGATAGTGAGCATCATCGACATTGACAATCAGGATGACTTCGCCTCTGAGGCGTTCCGCAGTGCTGATGTGGCCATTGAGTTCACCAACCCCATGGTAGCCTACGACAACTACATGAAAGCCTTTGCGGCCGGTGTCAAGGTAGTCTCGGGCAGCACGGGTTGGCTCGAAGAGCATGGCGATGAGGTGCGCCAACTGTGCAAGGAGGGTGGCAAGACACTCTTCTGGTCATCCAACTTCAGTCTCGGTGTAGCCATATTCGCTGCCGTAAACAAGTACTTGGCCAAGATCATGAACCGCTTCGACGAATACGATGTCAGCATGAGCGAGACACATCACGTACACAAATTGGATGCCCCCAGCGGCACAGCCATTACCCTTGCCGAGGGTATCCTTGAGAACCTCGACCGCAAGCACTCCTGGGTGCCGGGCACACTGCTCGCTGCCGACGGCACACTCACCGGCACCACAGCATGCGCTCCCGACGAATTGCCCGTAAGCTCCATCCGCGAAGGCGAAGTACCGGGCATACACACCATCCGCTACGACTCTGAGGCCGACAGCATCACCATCACCCACGATGCCAAGAGCCGCCGCGGCTTTGCCCTCGGTGCCGTACTTGCCGCCGAGTACACCGTTTCCCATGAGGGTCTGCTCGGCATGAGCGATTTGTTTGATTTTTAGTATATCTGATACAACAACTTATGAGTAAATCCAAGAAAGCCAAGCCCACTGCCAAGCAGTGGATAAAGTTTGCCATAGTGCTTGCACTGTACCTGCTGTTCCTCGTGTGGATCAAGAGCTGGTGGGGACTTATCGTAGTGCCCTTCCTCTTCGACGCCTACATCACCAAGTTCATCCCCTGGACATGGTGGAAGGAGGCCAAGAGCAGCCTTGTGCGCAATGTGATGAGCTGGGTCGATGCCATCGTGTTTGCCCTCGTGGCGGTATACTTCGTGCACATATACTTCTTCCAGAACTACACCATCCCCACCTCGTCATTAGAGAAGTCGCTGCTCGTGGGCGACTACCTTTTCGTGAGCAAAGTGTCGTACGGCCCGCGCAAGCCCAACACACCACTCACCATGCCCCTCACACAGCATACCATGCCCGTTACAGGCGGCAAGAGCTACATCGAATGGCCACAGTGGCCTTACGAACGTGTGAAGGGACTGGGCAACGTGGAGCTGAACGACATCGTGGTGTTCAACTACCCCACAGGCGACACCATCGTTAGCAATCCGCAGTTTGCCGCCAACGATTTCTACAAGATGGTGAGCGACATCAGCGTTGAGCTTAACCATGGGCAATACCCCGACGTAGACAGTCTCACGGCTGCCGATGAGCGCCAGGCATACGAGCAGTTCCTCGCCAAGGGACGCAAGTATATCGCCAGCCATCCCGAGGTGTTCGGCAAGGTAGACTGGCGCCCTGTAGACCGCCGCGAGAACTATGTGAAGCGTTGTGTGGGTATGCCCGGACAGACACTTGAGATCAAGGACAAGGTCATCTACCTCGATGGCGTGGCCAATAAGGAACCCGACAACGTGCAGTACAGCTACTACGTCACTACGAAGAAACCCATCGGTGAGAAGCTGCGCCGCGAGCTGGGCATCAGCAAGGAGGATCTTGCCAACCACAATGCCAACGGCACCTATTACTACCTGCCTCTGACACAGAAAGCCTACGAGACACTGTCGCAACGCACCGATATCGTGACCCAGATAACTCCCGTAGTGGAGGAGCACGGAGAGGGACTCTACCCTGTGAACAAGCATACGGGATGGAGCATCGACAACTACGGCCCGCTGTGGATACCCAAGCGTGGCGAAACGATATCGCTCACACTCGACAACCTCCCCTTCTACGAACGCCCCATCGCCGTATACGAGGGCAACGACCTGCAAGTACGTGACGGCAAGATATACATCAATGGCAAGGAGGCTACGGAGTATACCTTCACCATGGACTACTACTGGATGCAGGGCGACAACCGCCACAACAGCCTCGACTCACGCTTCTGGGGCTTCGTGCCCGAAGACCACATCGTGGGCAAGCCCATCCTCATCTGGCTCTCGCTTGACAAGGACCGTGGATGGCTGGACGGCAAGATTCGCTGGAACCGCATGTTCCGTATGGTAGAAAACTACAAATAAAACGGTATTGGCAGAAACCATAATCCCGAATGTGCTTCACAGCACATTCGGGAGGGACTGAATAACTAAATTACTTCATTGGTCTTAACGCTTTGCCATATAAGGGGTGTTTCGGGCTGTGTATGTATTGTCCATGACAAGAATGTTCAGCTTGCAACCAGGATAGAACATCTCGTCAATCCAAGCTTGGCATAGGGAGCCATCCTCAAATATCGCACGAATGCGGCCTTTTATCGGTTTATCAAGCTGAGTCTCGTAGGAGAATTTGCCATCCTTAACGTATACGGTGCTTTCTGTCGTTTGCCCATTATCATCCATCAATGTGATTTGATAGGCCACATCCTTTATATCGGAAGAGACATGCCCCTCAATTATAAAGTCGTTTGTACCAGAAGAGAAAGATGGTATAGGAAGTTGGTTTTGCAGAATCAACACTCCTTTCTTCGCCTTTTTCTCCTTTGTACGAGTATATAGCTCATGCATATCCTCCTCTGGCATCCATATTATATGCGGTACAAGAAGCTTACGCACATCTTTATGCAATTTCTTATATGGAGCAGCATACAACACATCATTGGGCGTTCTGCTGGAGTTCAGTAGTTCCAAGAAACGGTCAGCATCCACTTCTTCTTCATTGTAAATAAGTAGCATCTTGTCAAGCTTTCTGTAGAATCGCTTGTCAACATTCTTTACAGGATATGATTCAACGGGATTAGCTGCCCCCGGTGAAGCAAAAACACTGAGCAACACGACTGCCAAGGGCAGGATATAGAGCGCCTTGCAGCGCATCCACGGATTGGATTCTTTGTTTTTCATCATAACGATACGGTTTTTGATTAGTGAATGATTGAAATTATTTGCAAAAGCATAGACACTGTCGCTTACGGCCGTTTTGAGCAGTAGTGTCTGATACTCACTTGCGGTGACGCCTTGACGTAATACATAGTCGTCGGCTTCGTATTCATGTATGTCGCGGAGACTGGCACCAAGCATATAAACGAAAGGGTTGAACCATTGGATGGTCTGCACCAAGCTGAGCAGTATGATGTCCCATGAGTGGAGACTGCACACGTGACCACGTTCGTGGAGCAATATCTCGTGGCGATGATGGTCGTAGTCGTGCTGGCTGATGACGATATGGCGCATCCAGCTACAAGGAGCCACATCATCGGCGTGGCAGTGGATGATGATGCCGTTCTCCTTGTCGCACCACAGACAACCCTTACGGATGAAGCGATGCATACGGACAAACTGCCATAGACGGATGGCAAGCACTATGAGGAGACCTATTATATATAGGTGACACAGCCAAGGCCAAAGGCCATGCGGACGGCTATACGGCTCGAGAAATGCTACGGATTCGGAGGGTGCTGAAGCATCAAACTCTGTGGGGATTGTCGATAATTGCGTTTCGATGACAGTGGCATCTGGAGTGAGCCGCTCCATAATACCGCCTGAATAGAGTGCGTGCACATCACAGAAGGGCAACACTATGGAGAGTACCAGGATGGCAAGTAGCGTAAGGCGATTCTGACGGAAGAAGTGCTCCTTGCGTAAGAGTAGCGTATAAGGAGCATAGAGAAAGATGAGCACCAAGGTAGTGGCAAATAGATAGGTAGCGAGGTCGCCCATGTGCATCATCCAGAGATCAAACAGATTACTCCACATGGCTTAGTCCTCCTGAGCTATCAAGTCCAACAAGTCTTTGATTTCTTCTACCGTGAGGTTCTCCTCCTTGACGAAGAAGCTGAGCATCGACTTCAGGCTGCCACCGAAAAGTCTCTTCTTGGCTTCCTGCATCGTCTGACGGGCATATTCGGCACGAGTCACCTTGGCGACATACAGGTGGGTCTTACCCTTCTCCTCGTTCTTGAAGTAGTCCACATAGCCCTTCTCATAGAGAATCTTCATGTAAGTGGCGATGGTGGTATAGGCTGGCTTGGGTTCTTCGCATCGTTCAAGGATATCCCAAGCGCAGGCCGAGTGGTTGATGTCCCAAAGGATGGACATGATCTGGAATTCCATCTTGGTCAGCGTGTTGTCTTTCTTTCCCATTTTGTCCTGTGTGTTTGTTTTGACTGGGACAAAATAAATGACAATGCACGAAATCGAAAAAGTTAAATATCGAAAACTTTAGTTTTTCTTCCGTTTTTAACATTTATTCTTAGAAATAGTAGGGTAAGGGAGGGAAGGAGATTCCCCTTTAGCGGTCTACTACCCTCTTTCCGCCCACATTGAAATGTTGTTTCTACACGACATATTTTATATCCCAAGGCTTGGTATGTATATACCAAGCCTTGGGATGTACGTACCAAACCTTGGGATATACATACCAAAGCTTGGGATATAAAAGAACTGGTGCAGAAAAAACAATTTCCTCCCGTGAAACATTCATACTTGTATTGTTTAACAGAAAGGGTTGCCTCAGACAAGGAATACACTATCTTTGCAATATATTGCGAAGATAGGATGCGCTCGTTGAAAATAAAGCAAGCTTTATTCACTCGCTTTCACTATCTTTGCAACAATAAAAGCGAAGATAGGATGCGCTCGTTGAAAATAAAGCAAGCTTTATTCACTCGCTTTCACTATCTTTGCAACAAGAACACACATAATGGCAAAGATACACACTTCGCTTAGGCACACAGTGCTCCTATGTATACTGATGCTCTGCTCACTACCCACCACAGCGCAGTTTCTCTCGTGGGACGACTTCGTGGAACAACTCTTCGTGGAGGCAGAGAGCGAGGGTGAGGAGGCGGCAGCGATGGCCGAGAATCTCTACGATGACTACGCCTACCTGCACGCCCACCCCATCAATATCAACCGCGCCGACAGCACGGAACTGCAACGGCTGGGATTCCTCACTGACCGCCAGATAGAGGGCATACACTATTATATATATAGGTATGGGACACTGCGCAGTGTGGGCGAACTGATGCTTATCCCCGAACTCGACTACCATACACGGCAGTTGTTGTCGTACTTTGTCACCTTCGGCGAGCCCGAAGAGAAAAGAGAGGATGCCCGCGACACGTGGCACCGCATGCTCACTGGAGGACGCAGCGAGCTCTCCTCACGACTCGACGTGCCTCTCTACCGCCGCGCCGGCTATGCACCCCGCACACAAAGCCAACTCGAGACATCGCCCTCACGCTACTATATGGGCAACGCACTCTATCACAACCTACGCTACACCTACCGCTACGACACACGCCTCTCGTGGGGTGTCAGCGCAGAAAAAGATGCAGGCGAACCCATCTTCACCCCCTCCGTGCCCCTACCCGACTACCTATCGGGCTACATACAATTGGGCGATATGGGCATACTCAAGAACCTTGTCGTGGGCAACTACCGCCTGCGCCTCGGGCAGGGACTGATACTCAACTCCGACTTTGCCCTCGGGAAAACGATGCTGCTGCAGGGACTGGGACGGCAAACGGCATCCATCAAGCCCCATCGCGGCACGGGCGAGGGCGACTACTACACCGGAGCTGCAGCCACCTTGGCATGGCATTCGTGGCAATTCACGGCCTTTGCCTCATACCGACGGCTCGATGCTACACTGGACGGAGCAGCCATCAGCACCCTGAAGACCGACGGCTATCACCGCACACCTACCGAACTGACACGACGCGGCAACACACGCGGTAACCTCTTCGGTGCTCACCTCGGACACAGTGCCCACGGGCTGCACGTGGGGCTGACAGTACTATATCAGTCATTCAACCGCCGCTTCGCCCCACCTACCCAAGCCTACAAGCGCTATGCTCCGCAAGGACACAGCTTCTTCAACGCCTCGGCCGACTATGCCTGGCACCACCATCGCCTGAGCATTACAGGCGAGACAGCGGTGGATGGCAAGGGCTCTATAGCCACTCTCAACATGATTCGCCTGAAAGCGACGGACGGTCTATACCTCACGCTACTGCAGCGCCACTACGCCCATGACTTCTGGGCATTGGAGGGAAAGAGTTTCTCCACCTCATCGGAAATCCGGGGTGAGCAGGGCATCTACCTCGGTACCGAGTGGCAACCCCATCGCCGTTTCGTGCTCACGGCATACGCCGACGCCTACCACTATCCCTACCTACGTTACCGTGTAGCAGCGCCTTCGTACGGAACTGACGGTGTGGTCAATGCACGCTATACGATAAGCAATGGCCATACCCTGCAACTGCGCTACCGATTCCGTCTGAAGCAACGCGACGTGGTTGAAGGCTACCGCCTACTTGATGGTGCGCTGTTCAACGAGTGGACACACCGCTTGCGATTGCAATGGAACAGTACACTCACTCCCCTACTGACCTGCCAGGCACTGATTGAAGGATGCTTCGTACAGGCCGAAACACTCTCCATAGGCACGATGGCCAGCGCACAAGCCACCTACTCCCCCACTCTCGGGCACCACGCCCTACGCCTCTCAGCCGGACTTACCGCCTTCCGTGCCGACTATGCTGCCCGTCTCTACGGCTACGAACGCGGCCTACTCTATGCCTATAACTACCAGATGTACTACGGCACTGGCCTGCGCGGCTACCTGTTGATACAATACAGCCACAAGGAAACCCCACGCCTCACCGCCACCGCCAAAGTCGGTGCTACACACTACCTTGACCGCAACACCATCGGTAGCGGAGCCACCATGATTGATGCCTGCCACCGCGAAGATGTGCAGCTACAGGTGCGCTACACGTTTTAGAATATACTACGCTCGCTACAAAAAGCTCAAGCAAGCTTGGCTTTTCGCTCGCTTAATCGTATATTTGCAGTTTAATAATACAGCGAAAGAACGATATGAAGCGAATACTTTTTGTCTGCCTCGGCAATATCTGCCGTTCCTGTACGGCCGAGGAGATTATGCGCACTATACTACAGCGTGAGGGGTTGGACAAAGCGATTGAGGTAGACTCGGCCGGACTCATCAGCTATCACCAAGGCGAACAGGCCGACCCGCGGATGCGTTCTCACGCATTGCGCCGTGGATATCACATAACGCATCTGTCACGCCCTGTACGTATGACGGACTTCTATGATTTTGACCTCATCATCGGTATGGATGATAGCAACATCAGTCGCCTGCACGACCTGGCTCCAAGCCTCGATGCAGAAGCCAAGATACACCGCATGACGGAGTATTGCAGCCGCATGGTGGCCGACCATGTGCCCGACCCTTACTACGGTGGTGCACAAGGATTCGAAAATGTGATTGATATCTTGGAAGATGCGTGTGAAGGGCTACTGAAAGAGCTGAGAGCAGAGAGTTGAAGAATCAATCTCTACCCTCCTTTCTCAAAGTTGCATCCCGGCATCGTTGCTTCCCCACATCTGCTTGTAATCTTCTGCCAGTCCGCCTTCGGCTGTCTCCTTATACAGTGAGGGCAGGTCGTGGCCGGTCTTCTTCATGACCTCCACTACCTTATCGAACGAAACGCGGTGTACACCATCGGTAAACATGGCGTATGAGTTGGCATCCATGGCGCGGGCTGCAGCGTAGGCGTTACGCTCGATGCAGGGAATCTGCACCAGTCCACATACAGGGTCGCAGGTGAGCCCAAGATGATGCTCGAGTCCCATCTCGGCGGCATATTCAATCTGCGAGGGCAGTCCACCGAAAAGCTGTGCCGCCGCAGCGGCCGCCATGGCACAAGCCACACCCACCTCGCCTTGGCATCCCACCTCGGCACCCGAGATGGAGGCGTTGGTCTTGACGATATTGCCAAAGAGTCCGGCCGTAGCCAAGGCACGTACTATACGTTGCTCCGAGAAGTTGCGCGACCTGTACAGGTGATACAGCACAGCAGGCAATACTCCACACGAGCCGCAGGTAGGAGCCGTCACAATCTTGCCTCCGGCAGCATTCTCCTCACTCACAGCCAGGGCATAGGCAAAGAGCAGTCCGCGCGTACGCATCGACTGCTGGTAGCCCTCGGCACGTACATGATAGAGAGCAGCCTTGCGACGTAAGGCGAGCGGACCAGGCAGTACTCCCTCCTGTTCCAAACCGCGCTGAACAGCACTCTTCATCGTTTCCCATACCTCACGCAGGTAGTCCCATATCTCGGGACCTTCGCACTCCTCCACATATTCCCAGTAGCTCTTACCGGTACTGATACACCACGAGAGTATCTCCGTGGCGGTATTCATCGTATAGATATGCTTGTGTTCCACGGCTTTTTGCCCCTCCTCGGCCAAGGCACCACCGCCTACACTGAAGACGGTCCACTCTGCCGCAGGCCTGTCATTGGCATCGAACGCCACGAACTTCATACCGTTGGGGTGGAAAGGGAGAAACACCTTCGGTTCCCATACGATGGTAGTGCGCTCCTCGCCCAACACATCAAGGATAGCCTGGTCGGTCATGTGTCCCTTGCCTGTGGCGGCCAAGCTGCCATAGAGCGTAACTTCAAAATGCGCGGCCTCGGCATTGCGCCCGAGAAATTGGGTGGCTGCATTGCGCGGCCCCATCGTATGACTACTCGATGGGCCGTGTCCTATACGGTAGAGTTCTTTCAATGTAAACATGAGACTGTTTTTGCTAAATTTGGAGCAAAGATAAGGCAATTCCGTAAAATACACTATCTTTGCAGGTGAATAATTAGTTTTTTTGTATCCGATGCACAGACTACTATCGCTTTTATTGAGCCTATCACTTGTTTTACCCCTATCGGCCGGTGTGAATGACAGCCTTGCCGTAAAGCCTGATTTCAAGGCTGGCGAGCTTATCATGCCCCTCACATTGATTGGAGCGGGTACACTGGGCTTCGTGGAGCCTTTGAAGAATGCACGCTTCGAAGTGCGCGACTACCTCAACGAGTGGCGTGGCGACCATCGTATCACCACGGATGACTATCTCCAATACGTCCCTCTCGGTGCTGTGTACGGACTCAGTATACTCGGTGCCGATGCCAAGCATGGTTATGTAGATCGCACCCTCGAACTGGCAACCTCATACGTAGCCCTCGGCCTTATGGTCAACGCCATCAAATATACCGTGCGTGAGCCTCGCCCAGATGGGTCGGCACACAACTCTTTCCCTTCGGGCCATACCGCTACCACGTTTATGGGAGCCGAGCTGGTGCGCATCGAGTATGGTGACGACTCGCCGTGGTACTCTGTAGGAGCCTACACCATAGCTGCTGCGGTAGGTGTGTTGCGTGTATATAACGAACGGCATTGGTTCACCGATGTGTTTGCTGGTGCCGGTATTGGCATTCTCAGCGCCCGCATCGGCTACTGGCTGCTCCCCTATACACGAAAGGCCATGCATCGCCTCACTGGTTGCGATGCTTTCGTATATCCTTCCGTAAATCGTGAAGGAGCTACATTGGGTATGGCCATGCGTTTCTGAGCAGAAATGCCCAAATAAATTTGGCATTTCATTCGGTTTGCACTATCTTTAGTATCCGCTTTGCGTATACAGAAATTAGGCGGCACCTCAGAAATGCCCAAATAAATTTGGCATTTCATTCGGTTTGCACTAATTTTGTGGCGAGAAGGAAGACAAGATTTGTTTTACTAATATAAAAGAAAGAGATTATGAAGTTTTTGACTGACGAGAAACTCGTGATTGTAGGTGCCGGCGGTATGATCGGTTCTAACATGGCTCAGACAGCCTTGATGTTGGGTCTCACTCCCAATATTTGTCTTTACGACATCTATGGCCCCGGTGTACACGGTGTAGCTGAGGAGATGGCTCATTGCGCTTTTGAGGGTGCAAACATCACTTGGACAATCGACCCCGAAGAGGCTTTCACTGGTGCCAAGTATATCATCTCTTCTGGTGGTGCTCCCCGTAAGGAGGGTATGACCCGTGAGGATTTGCTCAAGGGCAACTGCCAGATTGCAGCAGAGTTCGGTGACAACATCAAGAAGTATTGCCCCGATGTGAAGCACGTAGTGGTAATCTTCAACCCTGCCGATGTAACAGCCCTTACAGCACTCATCCGTTCAGGTTTGAAGCCTAACCAGCTCACTTCACTCGCTGCACTCGACTCTACACGTCTGCAGGAGGCTATCGCCGAGGCTGTAGGTGTTCCCCAATACAAGGTTGAGAATGCCCGCACCTATGGTGGTCACGGTGAGGCTATGGCAGTATTTGCTTCAAAGATTACTGTGGATGGCAAGCCTCTCTCAGAATATGAGATTTCTGACGAGAAGTGGGCCGAGATCAAGCATAACACCATCCAGGGTGGCTCACGCATCATCAAGCTCCGTGGCCGTTCATCATTCCAAAGCCCCGCTTACCAGTCTGTAAAGATGATTGAAGCTGCTATGGGCGGCGCTGAGTTTACATGGCCTGCAGGTTGCTACGTAAACAACGAGAAGTACAAGAACGTGCTCATGGCTATGCCTACCGTTATCGACGCCACAGGCGTACATTTCGGTGAAGTGACAGGAACCGCTGAGGAGATTGCAGCTCTCGATGCATCATACGCTCACCTCCAGGTGATGCGCGACGAGATTATCGAGCTCGGCATCATTCCTCCTGTAAGCGAGTGGGCTACTGTAAACCCCAACTTGGCATAATAGCATATTTGTCTGTTATATTGGCGGAGGCTTAGGAAACCCTATAGCCTCCGCTTGCTTTTGCTCGGTTTGCACTACCTTTAACTTGCTTTGCAAGTAGAAATTAGGCGGCACCTCGGAAAAAATCAAATAAATATTTGTTTTTTCGCTCGGCTTGCACTAATTTTGCAGCCGCTAAAAGTGTAAAGGAGGTAAATACAAGTAGAAATATATACTGACACACAAACCTAAAGAACTGCGTGCAAGGCGCGTATATAAGAAAGAAAAAGAGTAATAACAAAATAATAAAAAACAACAAAATGATTGTAGTACCCGTAAAAGAGGGCGAGAACATCGAAAGAGCCCTCAAGAAATTCAAGAGAAAATTTGAGAAGACAGGCGTAGTGAAGGAGCTCCGTCGCCGTCAGCAGTTCAACAAGCCTTCTGAAGTTAAGCGCCTCAAGATGGAGCGTGCCGTATACGTTCAGAGCTTGCGTCAGAACGAAGAGTAATCCCGTATAACTCATACAGATGTGGGCAGACCCGACTGGTCTGCCCACATCTTTTTTGTCATACAATATGCAGAGTCTCCAGAGTCAGATGGCTGTAATCTCTACCGTACATTGAATGCCAATACGCGCTCGCCTTCGAGGAAGCCCTCGACGTGTTGGCCTATCTGCAAGGGACCTACACCCACGGGAGTGCCCGTAAAGATGAGGTCGCCCGTCTTGAGCATGAAGAACTGGCTCACATAGCTCACCAGCTCGTCCACACCAAAAAGCATATCTACGGTGTGACCACGCTGCACGGTGTGCCCGTCAATGTCGAGATTGAAATGAATGTTCTGTATATGAGCAAAGCGCTCTACAGGGACGAAGTCACCCAAGACAGCCGAGCCGTCGAAGCCCTTGCAAAGTTCCCATGGCAGTCCCTCACGGCGGAAACGCTCCTGAAGGTCGCGAGCGGTGATATCGACCCCTACGGTGACGGCATCGTAGTAGCGATGAGCAAAGCGCGGAGCAATGTTCTTACCCAACTTGCTGATACGCACTACCAGTTCGGTCTCATAATCGAACCGCTCGGCAAAATCGGGAATAAAGAAGGGCTTGCCGCCTTTGAGAATGGCCGAGTCGGGTTTCATAAATATCACGGGAGATTCCGGTAATACTGCAGCTCCGTTGAGTTCCTTATGATGCTCGGCATAGTTCATGCCTACGCAGATAATCTTCATCTGTTGTGAATTTTTAGGTTTGTAACTCTGCAAAAGTAGTATTTTTTCTCTTATCAATATCGCAAACCCCGAAAAACTTCACTATATTTGTCTTCCATTTACTACTTAGAATAAAATATGGCTAAAGATAACGACTGGAAGAGCCGCCTACAGGTGGTATACTCTACCAACCCTGACTTCAATTACGTGACTGACGATGAACCCGAGGTGGAGACGCTCCCCAAACAGCAACAGAAATTACGTGTGCAGATGGAAAAGAACCATCGTGGAGGCAAGACGGTGACCATCGTACGTGGCTTCATCGGCACAGATGACGACCTCAAGGCACTGGCCAAACTGCTCAAGACACGCTGTGGCGTAGGTGGCTCTGCCAAGGAGGGTGAGATCATCATCCAAGGCGACTTCAGGCCCAAGGTTGTGGAACTGTTGCTCAAGGAGGGCTATACGAACACGAAATAAGGAATCTCCTTACATCTTCAGATAAAAGTCCTTGACAAGACGGACGTACTCAGGGGTATATTGCCGTCGGCTATCCTGAATGCAAAGAATCTCGGGTGTATGAGACACTCCTTGGCGCGAGAAAGCCATCAGCATGCGTTTAGGTCTGCCGCCCTCAACGGGGCATACAATGGTTTGCCTCGTAGCAAAAAGGCCATAGCAAGCTGCACTTACAGTCATGTCGGCAGCACGCTCGTAAGGGATGATCACGGAGAGTTCGCCTTCAAGGCTGAGTAGGCGAGTGGCACTGCGAGCCAATTCGTCGAAAGTGAGCGTATCGGTATGACGAGCCATAGTGCGTGCGGCATCGGGGCTTTTCAACGAATTCTCGAAATAGGGAGGATTGCAGAGAATGGCATCGAACAACGGGCAATTGTCTGCCTCCATCCCTAACCGCTCACGACTCACGGTTCTCACATCCATCTCCATTACCCGTATGCGATGCCCCCAGGGCGAGGATGCAGCATTCCCTGAAGCTTGCAGCACGGCATCGGCATCAAGATCAATACCCACAATATGGGCTTCGCTACGTTGGGCAGCCATCAGGGCTATGAGCCCCGTGCCAGTACCCACATCAAGGATATGTGAACAATGCTCCACTCGCGCCCAGGCACCAAGCAATACGCCATCGGTACCAACCTTCATGGCGCATTGGTCTTGCCGGACAGTAAATCGTTTGAATGCAAACATAGCGACAAAGTTTGTGTATCATTTCACATGCAGCAAGTAAAAAGAGTCGCCCTCGCGAGGACGACTCTTTTTACTTACAGGAGAGTATCACTCGGCCAGGATACCCAACTCGGCACCTGAAGCGAAGTCATTGCCTGCCTGTGAGCTGAGGGCAGTGAAGCGGATGTAGCGTGCACGGACAGGCTTGTCGAGCATCACACGCTTCAGTTTGCTGTCGTTGGCGAAGGTACCTTCGGCTACAGGGTCGCTCCAAGTCTTGGCATCGTCAGACACCTGCAGGCGATAATCCTTGATGTTACCGTTGGTACCATCCTGACGAGGCAGGTAGGTGAAGCCAGTGATGGTCTTCACTTCACCGGCATCGAGGTCCACCCAGTGAGGATACTTGGCTACTGTCACCGAATACATGGTGTGCCAGATGGTGTTGGCATCGTTGTCCACGAGGTGGCGTGCATTGCCCTCGCCCGACTCTTCGCTACTGGTGAAGATAACCTCGGTATTGATCTTCTCAATCTTGGCGAAGGTCATGGTCACCTTGAGCTCAGGCTTCTCTTTATAGTAGGCGGTAATGGTACCTCCATCGCGGAAGGGGATGGGCTCAGTGTACTTCATGGCCTTGGCTCTACGCGAAGTGCCAATCTTGTACATCACGGTAGCCCCCTCAATACCGCTCTCGATGGCGATGTCGCCGTTCTTCTGCTGGGTCATGAGCAGGGGCTTGTCACCAGCAGTAGCCACATTGACACCACGCTTGGCACCCGCGGGACGGATGATGAAGGCCATGCGTGTGGGAGCACCGAAGGCACGGTCGTGTGCGAGCGGACCACCTTGACCGCACGAGTTACCACCCAGACCTGTCACCACTGCGTCTACGGTGAGGTAGGTGACATCGCTCTTGGGCAGGTGGTGAGGATGAGTAGCCATGGTGAGATCCATAGCACTGTTGCTTGTTACTCCTACAGCATAGGGGTTCTCGTTCACTACGAGCATACCATGGCCAGCCTTATTGGTGAGCGATGCCCAGCGAGTCTCCTCGTGGTTGCCCATCTGCTGAGGCTTGGGCCAGTTGGTGAACTGCTCAGCTACGGTAGATGAGAACTGCTCGATGAACTGACCTGTCTTTCGGTCGTTGTAGTTGTCAATGGGGCCGCGGCCATAGTAGCTGAACTGCTCATACTCGGCAGGCACCTGCATCTCGTAGCCGAGGCGTGCAAGCACGAGCGACGGATTGTTTGATGTGATAGCCGATTGCAGCTCGATGGAGCCGTCGGGGTATACGGTCCATACCTGATTGGTGGTAAACTTAAAGTCATTGTCACCGAAGGGGAGTTGAGTCTGCTCCACAAGCTCGTGGATGCCGCTGTCGTAGCGGCCGTTCTTGCTGTTGAGGCGTGCACCATTGGGAGCTTGCGACACTACGGTGAAGGTGAGCGCCACTGAGCCGTCCTTATTGAGAATCGTATTGGCATCTACCGCCTTGTGCTGGAGGTTGTGCAGACCATTCTGGAACCAGGGCTGATAGCACCAGTTGTCGTTGCTCACGAAGGCACGGAAGGCATTGAGACGAGGACCGCCACCGGCAGCGATAACTACATCGCCACCATAGGTGAGCTGGTGGATGGTACCCTGAGCCATATCGAACTGCACCTCGAAGCCGTTACCCTTGATGGTTCTGATATTATTCTCGTTCATTTCGCCCTGCAACTTGTCGCCTGTAGCAACTTCACTAATCTCAGGCATTTCCATATCGGGGCTTGCCACGAGGAGCTGCTCCTCAAACTGAGGATAGCCCTGCTTTGCCCAAGGCATATCCTTACCGAGGAGGAACTGCACTTTCACAAAGTATTCTGCCTGTGGTGCAAAAGAGCCCCAGTCATAGGGCAAACGATAGGTAGCCTTCTGGCGAGGTTGGAGTGCCATGCGCGGACCCTGTACGGGTTGGTTCTCAAGGATGCACTTACCATCCTCCCAGAGCGACCATACGATTTCGTAGTCATTAAGCGGTGTATAGTAGTTCTTGTTGAAGATTTCCACAAGCCCCTTCTTGGCATCGACCATCTTCACGCCTACATACTGGTACACTTTCTTCACCTCATAGTACTGGGGTTTGGGCTCTCGGTCACCGAAGATGATGCCGTTCATCACGAACTGGCCATCGTTGGGCGTGTCGCCGAAGTTACCACCGTATGCAAGGTAGCGTGTGCCATCCTTCTCGTAGTTATACATGGATTGGTCTACCCAGTCCCAGATAGCGCCACCGCAGAAGAAGTTGGTGCTCTCGATAGCCTCCCAATAGTCGATAAGGTTACCTACGGCATTACCCATCGAGTGGGCATACTCAGAGATGTGGAACGGATACTTGATGCCATACTTACCGGTCACGGCACCCTGTGTCCAACCGATTGAGGGGTACTGGTTTGAACCCATATCCACGATATCATTGTTGCGCTCATACTGCACGGGGCGTGTAGCATCGAATGCCTTGAGGGCATCGTAGGCAGCCACGAAGTTGTTGCCGGGGCCAGCCTCATTACCGAGCGACCATATCACCACGCAGGCATTGTTCACGGTAGCGTGAGCCATCTCCATCACGCGGGCAACGTGGGCCTTTTTCCACTCTTCGGGGTGAGAGAGCGAAGCATCGCCGTAGTAGTACTCGTGGCTCTCGATGTTGGCCTCATCCTCGAGGTAGATACCATACTTGTCGCAGAGGAAGTACCAGTAGGGGTCGCAGGGATAGTGTGAGTTGCGCACATGGTTGATGTTGGCGCGCTTCATCAGCATCACCTCTTCCTCCTGCATCTCACGAGTGATAGCGTGACCCACTGCGGGATGGCTCTCGTGACGGTTCACACCTTTGAGTTTCACGTTCTTGCCGTTGATGAAGTAGTAACGACCAGCCAGGCCAAACTCATCATCCTCGGCCTTGGTGTCCTTGATCTCCACCTCGCGGAAACCTACGATGGTTGATACGGTCTCGAGCACCTTACCCTTCTTGTTGAGCAACTCAGCTACGAGGGTGTATCGGTAGGGAGCCTCAGCGGTCCACAAGTTGGGCTCGCTCACTGAGAATGAAGCAGAGAGTACGCCCTTACCGCCCAATTTTGCCAAATCGGCAGTGCGGTTGATGCTATATGTCGCAGCCAAAGTATTGTTGTCATCGTAAAGTTCGTGACGATAGAGCGAGTAACGCATCTGCAAGCCTTTCACGTTCTTCTTTGAAGCATTGGTAAGCTCTGCAGTAATGTTAAGCATACCATCACGGTAGTTCTCGTCGAGGTCAGGCTTCACCACGAGGTCGCGGATGCGCACCTGGGGACGGCTATGCAGTGCCACGGTGCGGAAGATACCGGGGAGGCGGAACATATCCTGAGCCTCGAGGAACGAACCGTCATTGGAGCGGTATACCTCTACGGCTACGGTGTTGGGGCCATCGTGCAGGTACTTGGTAATGTTAAACTCGGCAGCGTTGCGTGAGTTCTTCGAGAAACCTACGTACTGACCGTTGATCCAGAGGTAGAAGAATGAGTCTACACCATCGAAGGTGATGAACACCTCGCGGCCCTCCCAGTCGGCAGGCACCTCAAATGTGCGGAGATACGAGCCCACCTCGTTACGGTGGTTATAGGTGGTCCAGTGTGTGGGCGGAGTACGCATCACGCCACCCTTCCAATCGCCCACAGCTACGCGGTGCTGGAAGATAACGGGCTGGTTTACATAGATGGGCACGCCATACTTCTGCGAGCCATCCTTCTGGATACCGGCAATGTTCCATGATGAGGGTACGGCGAGATCGTCCCAAGCGGTGGCATCGAAGCCAGGCTGGAAGAAGTCCTTCGGACGCTCATCGGGGTTGGGTGCCCAGTGGAACTTCCATGTACCGTTCAGTGACTGCCAGTACTTGCTGTTCTCGGGGAGGAATTTGCGGGCGCTCTCCACACTCTCAAATGAGAAGAAATAGGCATGAGGCTGCTCCTTGTTGAGCGATAGCTCCTCTACTGACTCCCACTCCTTGCCGGTGGGTGCGGCTTGATCTCCATAAAGGAAACCTTCGAGGGCGGGCGACTGTGCCGCCAAGTGCATGCAGGCACATCCTGCTGCGATTACGGAAAGAAATCTTTTCATGATATATAATTAATAGTTTGCATTTATCGTGTCACACCAATTATTTGACAAAGATACGACAAATATGTGATTTTTCCTTTCTTTCTATGGTTATTTCAGAAACTCATCTAATAATTCCCGTATTTTCTCGTTCGATGGCATATATTACTTCTGGCGACCAAAGATTACCTCATAGAGGTCAGCAGGGAGTTTCTTACGAATGCGCTCCTTACGCTTGCGGATAGTCGCCGTTGTGGTATTACCGAGATGGGCAATGATAACATTGGAATAGCCGAGATAGACACCCAGTGCACAGATGAGCTCCTGATCATTAAATTCGCATTGCTCAATCAGCAGGCAACAGGCACTGTTGAATGATTCGAGTAGGGCATGTTCCATCTCTTGAACAACCTCGTAAGTAATATCGGGGAGTACCCTCTCATTAACCTGCATGGTGAGGATGTCTGCATATACCGTGGTATGCTCAAAGACTTGACGCCCCTCAACCAGCATGCGGCAGAGCATCGGGGCCTTTGCTTCAGGAGCAGATTTATTATCGGTAGATCCCATAGCAGCGAGTGCCGCATTAGGTTCCTTAATCCGTTGTAGACGACGTTTCATCAAACTATAGATAAAGATACAGGCAACAAGCAATAGCAGGATAGTTACAGTAGCATAGAGATGGCGATCCTGCATTCGGTTCTTGTGCTCGGCCTCTTCACGTATACGGTTTGCACGAATCTCCGCAAATGCACCGAACGCTTCTGCACCAGCCTGTATGTCGGGCGTGATGACATTCGTTTCCAACTTGCTTTTCAACTCATCCATCGTCATGGGTTCAAACATCCGGCTATCGCGTATGGCTATGTGCTGCGATTTGTGCCGTTCGGCAGAGTCGGACATCTCGCGAACCTCGTAAATCTGCCACAACACATAATGACATACATACTCCACACCATCGTATCGTTCATGGGGAGCAGCCAACGCTTTGTAAGCATAATGCATAGCCGAGTCCAGCGCACCGAAGTGCCACAAGTCGTCAGCCTTATAGGCCAGACACATAGGGTAGCTGCTATGCTCGGGACCTACGAGTGCCATATATTGGTTAAGATATTGCAGAGCCAACTCATAGTTATGCTTCTCGTATGCCTCAATCCAGCGGAGAGTATAGAGCGCATCGGCCCGTAGGGTGTCGTCAGCATCGGGGCGTACCACAATATTGGCAAAGTGGTATATGGCTCGGTCAAACATGGCTGTGCGATCTTTGCCGTCATCCGTATCGGTGCGACAAGCCTGTACGAAATGGCCGTGTGCCACACGTTGTTCCTCCACAGGAGAATACTGGGGCTTATTGCCCGAGGAGCTGCATGCAACCAAGAAGCAGATGCAGGAGGTCAGTAGGAGAGATTGGACGGTTTTCATAGTCTCATGCAATAGTATGGCGGCAAAATTAGCAATCTTATCGTTCTCTCCAAAAAATTGCGTGTGACAAATATGTGACAAAAGTGTGACATCGCCAAAGTAACATAAATAAGCGAAATAGAAAAAACGGTTGAAGCACGTAATCATCATCAACAATCCCCATAGAAAGAAATAATTTATATCCTCTATTAGGTAAAAGTTCTTGCATCTGTCTTATAAACCCCCTGTCTTCTGTTACATAAAGATTAATCATAAGTTGTGATTAGGTAATCATAAGTTCTGATTACGTAATCATAAGTTGTAATTACCTAATCACAAGTTATGATTTGACTTTATATGATAGTCCTTGCATCTTTTCCCTAAGAGAAGATTCCTTTTTTATCTAACAGGCGTTAAAATAAATAAACAGCAGCATACTGTGGCTACTACGCGAGTAAAAAGTAAAGATCTGCTGGATTTTTACCGCTAATGTTTGGTAATGCTGTACGAATCTTGTACTTTTGAGGTCAATTTACTTATCACATGGACAAACAGCGAGCAGGCCGTAACCGGACAATAACCATTACTGCGGAGGAACGCAGTGAACTGAAGAAGGGGATTGCAACCGCGCAGTCTTTCGATACCGTTCGGTGGAAAGATACCATCGTATGTGCCGACCTGCTCAGCATCATCGACCGCATTCCCGACGGCGTGGCCGACCTCATCATCATTGACCCGCCATACAATCTTTCGAAAGACTTTAACGGACTGGCTTTTTCGGCCATTTCATCGGAGAAATATGCCGATTATCTGCGTTCGTGGTTCCATAAGGTATGCGACAAGCTGAAACCTAACGGTTCGCTCTATATGTGTGGCGACTGGAAGTGCACATCAACCCTGCAAGCAGTAATTGAGGAGCGGCTCACCATCATCAACCGCATCACATGGCAGCGCGAGAAGGGACGCGGTGCACGGGCAAATTGGAAGAACTGTATGGAGGATATCTGGTTTGCTGTGAACAATCCCCACGACTACTATTTCGATGTGGAAAGCGTCAAGATAAAGCGTCATGTACGGGCACCCTATAAGGTGGGTGGCCAGCCGAAGGATTGGGAGGCCACAGAAGAGGGCAACTACCGCCTCACCTACCCGTCGAACTTCTGGGACGATATCAGCATCCCCTTTTGGTCAATGCCCGAGAACACCGACCACCCCACACAGAAACCCGAGAAACTGTATGCCAAGCTTATCTTGGCCTCGTCATGCGAAGGCGATGTTGTCCTCGACCCCTTTATGGGCAGCGGAACAGCTGCTGTAGTAGCCAAGAAACTTAGGCGCAAGTATCTGGGCATCGAGATCAACGAAGAGTACTGCCTATGGGCTGCCAAACGTCTGAGGATGGCCGATGAAAACGCCGAAATTCAAGGCTACACCGATGGTGTCTTCTGGGAGCGTAACAGCCAAAATAAGCAGATAAAGGGGCATAAGAATTCAGGCTGACCTTATTCCATATAGAAGAGTTCGGGCAGCGGGATTGACACGGGCGAATTATCGGGGTTGGTCTCCATGATATCGGCCATATAATCCCACCATTTCTGCACGATGGGATTGTCGCCCATATCCTGTGAACCTCCCTCGCCCTTCACCTTCTGGCAAGCAAAAAGGATGTTGGTATCTTTGTCCCAATATATGGAGTAGTCATACACTCCATTGTCAGACAGCAGTTTCTTCAACTCGGGCCAGATAGCAGCGTGACGGCGTTCGTACTCCTCTTCGCATCCAGGTTTGAGGAACATCTTAAAAGCTTCTCTTCTCATTTGGCGTCAGATATTATGGTTAGAGATAAAGTTCATATTATGGGATATAGGTGCCCCGGAACTCTCCGTGCACCTCACTGCCAATGTAGAATCCCGTATGAGTGGGTTGGTTATAGGCCACGTTCTGTGTAGCTATGCTGATACGGTAAATAGGATCGTGCAGAAAGGTATGCAAGCGATAGTTCGTGGGGATAGTGGAAATGTAGAGACGCAGGGCATTGTTGTCCTGAGTACGCACGAGCACCTCCTCGCGCCAATCGCCCAAAATATCAGCGTGAACACAAGGATTAGATTTGGAACCATTGATACGTGCACAGCCGTCGAACCGGGCAAGCACGCGACACGAGTCTGCCTCCCATTCATACTTGCTCACCTGAGTGCCATCAAGCAACTCACGCAGCAAGTCACCATCCCACCATACGGCCATATTCGTAGACAAGCCCTTCACGCGTGCGGCAGTGACCTCTCCTGCCAGGTTGCGTATGCCTCCCGAGGCAAGGCTCCACATTTCCACTCCAGGGTATCGGGGGTCAATATCGGCCGCCATGCAGCGCCCCACATCTTCCCCACTCGGATACTGGTGGACGATGCGGCCAGTACGGGCATCACGTAGCGTAGAGCCATCGCGCCTGTTCTCGTGGCATGCCCATACCTGGAGCGATGCACTATCGGGGTAGAAAGCGGTCATATGGAGGGCATCGCCATGGCCGAGGCCTGTAGAGTAGAGCCCGTTGCCATCGTTGTCGATAGTACACGAGCCATATATAATCTCGTCGCACCCGTCGCCATCCACATCACCTACGCGGAGATTATGGTTCCCTTGCCCTGAATAGGCCTTCCACTCAGGTTGATAGGAGTCGAACACCCAGCGCTGGCGCAAGCTATCACCGTCCCAGTCAAAAGCAGCCAACACGGCACGAGTGTAGTAACCTCGGCACATCACCACGGAGGGATGCACTCCATCAAGATAGGCCACACAAGCCAGGAAACGGTCGCTGCGATTGGCTTTATCATCTCCCCAGTCTCTCACATTGCCACGTGAGGGTACATAGTCGATAGTGTGGAGCGCCTCGCCTGTGAGTCCGGAGAATACGGTGAGGTATTCATTACCGCTGACAATGCGACCCTGCATGACAGGAGTAGGCACTCGTCTGCGGCGGGCATTTTGGGGAGGTTGCCGGTGCAGCACAGTGTCAGGCAGCGAATGGCGCTCAAATCGGTCACGATTGTCAACCCGCCACATATATGCCTGATCCTGACGGTGACGAGAGGATGCTGTATCACCTACAAGACGATAATCAGCAAAAGCATCACCGATGACTTTTCCTATACCGTCTACCGTACCGTCAGAGGTACGCATCACCACTTCAGCTTTGTTGTCGCCATCGAGGTCAAATACCATGAACTGCGTATAGTGTGCTCCAGCGCGGATATTGGGTCCTAAATCTATACGCCATAGGCGTTCGCCTGTAAGGCGGTAACAATCGAAGAGTACGTTGCCCGTGTAGCCATCGTGCGCATTGTCGTGCGCATTTGAAGGATCCCATTTCAACACAATCTCATACTCTCCGTCGCCATCCACATCGCCAATGCTGGCATCGCCAGCCGAGTAGGTGTAATTGCGCCCATCAGGAGTTTTGCCTCCTTGCGGGTAATAGAGCGGAATCTCGATATACCCGACCGGAGCCTGAGCTGCCATCACAAAGTTTCCCGAAGGAGCATCCTCACCGCCTTGCACTGGGCGCACTTCATACAGCACATCACCTTCAGGGACTGAGGAGTCTACATACCACGTCCTGTCAGTGATAGGGCGTGGGGTAATCTTCTTGCCATCACGATACACCTCGAAAGCAATCCCCTTGGGATCCGTGTCAAGATAACGCCACGTCACAAATGCCTCGCTCATGTCCTGCTTCACTACAGCCACTCCTCTACCGAGGCGCTCTCTGACAAGTGAGTCGGCATACTGGGGTTGTGCAGCCAGCAGCGTGACCCACACCACTCCACATATCATCAGACCTGTTCTTTTCATCTCTCTATCCTTGCATACATATTAAAATGTCACCCATTGTTCCGGGTTTAAACTTTGCTTATCTTTTCTCAGTTGGAATTGCATAGTACAGTTTCCCGCCGCATCAGCTATGACGAGTCCGAGCGGTTCGTTTATCTTCACTTTATCACCCTTCTTTACCTTCAGTGCCGTGAGATTGAAGTAAGCCGATATGTATTGTCCGTGGCGCACCATCACGATGAATGAGCCGGGTACTTGCGGATGCTCGAACACAAATGATACGGTTCCGTCGAATACGGCACGGGCTGAGCAACCCTCCTGTCCGCGCACATCCACACCGTGATTGTTGAATTTCACATTCTTGAGCCCCTCTACATAGTTCACGCCATAGCGCGAGGTGAGCAGATAAGGACCGGTAACGGGTACAGGTAGCTTGCCTCTATTGCTCTCGAAAGAGCCTGAGAGCTTTCTGTCTGCCGCACTTGCCTTATATGCCGGCATTGCCTTGCCATCCTTGGTGGTGGCAGGCTCTTCGCCTTTGCCTTCCTGCCTGCGCTGCTCGGCTTCCTGCGCCCGTAATTCCTCTTCTATGATGCGCTCTATCTCGCGATTCAGTTTGTCGTGCTCGCGCTGCTGTGCAGCCATGCGGTTGCGTATCTCCTTCTGTTTCTTCTTCAGTCCGGCCACGAGTTTATTCTGCTCTGCCTGCTGCTTGGCGAGCTGTTTCTGCTCCTCTACACGCTTGGCAAGCAACGCCTTCTTGGCCTCGCGCGTCTGTTCCAATTCGATACGTTTGTTCTCTAAATCCTGCTGCTGTGCCATAAGCAGCTCGCCTTGCTTCTGTTGGAAATTCGAGTATTCGCGCAGGTAACGCATACGGCGTACCATCTGATTGAACGACTCGGCCGAGAGGAGAAACATCAACTTGTTCTCAAACGTATTTTTGTTCGTCATCATCTGCAAGGCTTTGGCATAATGCTCGCGTCGGCGTTCAAGCTCTGTTTGCAGGGTTTGCATCTGCTCCTCTATGCTTCTCAACTCGCGGTCTATAGCCTTCACGTCGGCATCAAGGCGAGCCACAAACTGCTTCTGCTTTTTTATCTGTGCGGTCAGTGCCGACAGTTGTGCCAACTGTCCATCAACGTCCTTCTGTGCCGCCGATAACAACTTACGCGACTCGGCGAGTTGCTGCTCCAGTTTGTTGCGCTGGCTTTCCATTTCTTTCACCTTCGGATTGGTTTGTGCGTAGGCGAAGTTCAAGGCCACAAAGGCTATGATATAACAGAGCAGACGTTTCATTTCAGAATATTTAAGATTGACATCAACTCTTCCAGTTCCACCTTCTCGTAGCGCGACAGGTCGATACCGCTCTTCCACGTCGTATCGGCACAGGAGATACTACTCAGGGCTATATTGGCAGCTACGGTGCGCGATGAACCAGAGAACGACACATCGAACGTAGTGGGAAAACTGTGATTACCGAGAGGTTCAAACATGTCGTATCGCCAAGTAACTTCATAGTGGCTCAGCTTGAGGTGCGTCTGTTGCAGCTGCTTATACTCTTCATCGGTGTAGAAATAGCATTTGAGCATACGTTGGCGGGCTGGCTCCACGCATTGCCGTGTGCTTGTTGGTATAATCTCAAAGTCCTCGGATTGCTTCCACGAGTCATCCTTACCAGGGATGAAAAGACGATTCCAGAACAGCGCCTGTACTGTGGCGAAGTTAGCTCCCACGCTCTTGAGCATCCCTTCTGAGTAATCTATCCGGGTATAACGCTTGCCTACACGATCCACGATGTAGGCTGCCTTGGGAGTAAACTCCACAAAGGCGACTTCCATCAATCCCAATGCCGTGAAGGTTATCTGCACTGCCTCGTCACGTCGCATCTTGAGCTTTCCCTTCACTCTTATCGAATGCCCATTGTAGCTTACACTGACGTTGGTACGTGCGGTAATGTCGGTCAAACCCTGCTGCGGCTTGGCCAACTCGACCAGCCGTTCATATTGCTGTTGCTTTTTTATGCGTGCCGCCTTGTCTTCGGCATTACGTCCTGTGCGGCATCCTGCCAGTACGATCAATAATACCAATGGCACAAGAATCAGCAACTGCCTACTGTTCGTTCGTTTCATTCTGTCAGTTTCCTTAGTTTCACTTTCTTTTTCAACCTCTCCTCCACGGCCTCAGCCTTACGCTGCAACTCCAATGCCTGTTTCCAGTAGTCGAGCGCTCGCTGCACGTCACCCAATCGGTAATGTATGTCGCCTGCGTGTTCATAGAGTACATCGCTCGGCACCGAGTCGGCAGCCAATGCCTGCTCTATATAGCCGAGCGCCTCTTCATAGCGCTGTTGTTTGTATAATATCCACGCATATGTGTCGAGGTAGGTGGCATTCTGCGGCTCGGCCTTGATGGTCCGATAACTCATCAGTTCGGCCTTGTCGAGCTGTTTACCCTCTTCGGAGAGAAAGTAGGCATAGTTATTGAGCACCAATAAGTTCGATGGATTATACACAAGTGCCGAGTCGTAGCACAGATAGGCCTCCTCAAGTCGGCCAGTCTGCTGGTACAGGTCACCCATCGCTGTGAATATGTCCGACACTAACTCTGTGTTGCTCTCTTGGGTAATCTGTGCCGTAGCCTTGCGGTAGGTATCAAGCGCCTCCTCGTGACGATTGGTCTGATAGAGCCCTATCGCTTTATAGTAATAGAAATCCAACACCTCGGGAGTGTAGTCGATAGCCTTGGAGCAGATGTCGATAATCTCTTCCAAATCGTTGCGCTTGGCTGCATAGGACAATAATTGTAGATGTGCCTGCACATGGTCAGGCTCGGTTTCGAGCATACGCAACAACACGGGGCGTACCCTCTCTTCGGACTGATGAAGCATGAGCATGTACTGCACGCAGATATGGCCGAGCTTGGCCGATCGCTGCGGCTGCTGCAAGGCCCGGTCGAAAAGCTGCAGCACGTAGGTGCTATCGGTCTTTTCGTTGATAAGCTGCAACATCATCTTCACCTTCGTATCATCGTCTACGGTAGAGGCCATCATCACCGAATCCACCATGGCATGATAGCCAACCGTGTCGGCCACCTGCTTGTGATACTGCACCATGGCAATCTTGGCAGCACCGTTATCAGGTTCTTCGTGCAGTATCTCCTGCAACACAGGCAGTGCGTCGGCTTCGCGTCCATTCTCCATATATATACTCGCTAATACCACACGGTAGTAGCTATTGTCAGGATACTCGGCCGCCAACGCCTCCATCTCCCCGAAAGCGCCCTCTTGGTTACCCATAAGTAGATAGTTGCGTGACTTTTCCATGCTGATGGCCTCGGTCTTGCCAATCAGTGTTTCCAGACGCGACAGAGCATCTATCACCTTGTCGTACTGCTGTGTCTGACTATATAACCCCACGAGTGCCGACAGCAGTTCGCCATTGCGCTTGGGGAATCGCTGTTGCATTTCTTCCAACACGGCTATAGCATTGTCGTACTCGCGGTTTGTCTGATAATACGAGGCCAACGTCTGACGATACCAATAGTTGTCAGGTTCTCCCTTTACGGCACGAAGCAGCGCGTCGAGCGCCTTATCCTTTTGGTTAAGGAAGAAATAATAAGTCGCCATCTTATACAATGCCGATGGAGCCTCGGGACAAATGTCGAGGCAATGCACGAGCATGCCGAACGCCTCATCGTAGCATCCCTGCTGCTCCAGCCTCACCGCCTCCAAGTAGTAGTACTCATATCTGCGTTGACCCTCTATAGAGAGCGTTACACCCTCCTCTGGCGCTTCGGCTACCTTGCGTGTCGCACCGCATGCCGCCATCAGCAGCACAATCAACATCATGCATATATGTCGGAAATAACACACGAGCTCTCGATTCCTTTTTGTTTTTATTATCCGGACTACACTCCTGTATGCCCGAATCCTCCAGCGCCACGTTCCGTTTCCGAGAGCACTTCTACAGTCTCCCACTGCACCTGTTCGTGACGGGCAAGCACCATTTGTGCTATGCGCTCACCATCCTCAATGACAAAATCCTCGGCCGAAAGGTTCACCAGTATCACACCTATTTCGCCACGATAATCGGCATCAATGGTGCCCGGCGAGTTGAGTACCGTGACACCCCTCTTCAATGCCAATCCACTACGCGGACGCACCTGTGCCTCATACCCTTCGGGAAGTGCCATATACAATCCTGTTGGCACCAGACAACGTTGTAGGGGTTTCAGCACGACAGGCTCGATCAAATTTGCCCGAAGATCCATTCCTGCCGACAGCTCTGTTGCGTATGCGGGTAAAGCATGATGTCCGCGATTTATTATCTGCACTTTCAGCGTATTCATTTCTTTCGTTGTTTGTTATGATGCAAATTTACAACGATTGCCGTGCATACGCAAATGTTCCAAAGTTTTTTTGGGGCTTGCTGAAAAATATTAAAACAAGTTTTATATTTCGCCCGTTTATCTGTATCATTATGGGAAACCAAGAAGATTGTTGGCACTCGCTTTGAAAAAACCAAAGTAAACTTTGTTTTTCTCGTTCGTTTGTCTGTATCTTTGCATTATGAACTGGAAGAAACTTATATCAGCACAGCGCCTGGGTATGGAGGCGCAACACAGAGTAGGCAGCGACGAGCGCTCGGAGTTTCTGCGCGACTATGACCGACTGGTATTCTCGGCTCCTTTCCGTCGCTTGCAAAACAAAACGCAGGTATTTCCTCTACCAGGCAGTGTATTTGTTCACAACCGCCTCACACACAGCCTTGAAGTGTCATGTGTAGGACGTTCGCTGGGCAACCGCGTGAGCCACATGCTCACCGCCAAGCACCCCGAATTGTACGAAACAGCAGTGGAGGAGATAGGCAATATTGTATCGGCCGCTTGTCTGGCTCACGACTTAGGGAACCCACCCTTCGGGCATTCGGGCGAACGGGCCATATCGACCTACTTCTCCGAAGGCAAAGGTGCCGAGCTGCACTCACTACTATCCGATGTGGAGTGGAACGACATCGTACACTTCGAAGGCAATGCCAATGCCTTCCGACTGCTCACCCACCAGTTCAACGGCCGTAGACAAGGAGGTTTTGCCCTCACCTACTCCACTCTTGCCGCCATTGTGAAGTACCCGTACGCATCGTGCTATGCAGACGGAAAGCCCAAGTTCGGGTTCTTCCACACTGAAGCCGACACCTTCGCCCGCATCGCTGACGAATTAGGTCTCATTCGCTTGAGCGGTGAGGGCGAACCGCTCAAATATAGCCGTCACCCTCTGGTATACCTTGTGGAGGCAGCCGATGACATCTGCTACCAACTGATGGATCTCGAGGATGCCTACAAACTGAAGTTGCTCACGCGCGATGAGACGGTAGGCCTCATGCTGCCCTTCATAGAAGAGGAGCGTCATGCCCGCGTGGCCGACACTTTTGCCCTCGTCACCGACAGCAACGAACAGATAGCCTATCTGCGTTCCAAGGTGATAGGCATACTCATCGAGACCTGTGCCGAAGCCTTCGTCAATCACGAAGATGAGATACTGGCCGGCACCTTCAGCGGCAGTCTCATGAAGCACACGAACCCACGTTGCCGCGAAGCCTATGCCAAATGCTCCGATGTAGCCGTAAAGCGCATATACCGCTCACGCGACGTGTTGGACATAGAATTGGCCGGTTTCCGAATCATCAACACACTGATAGAACTGATGGTAGATGCCGTAACACACCCTAACAAAGCTTACTCGCGCCTGCTCATCGACCGTGTGAGCGAACAATATGCCATCAAAGCTCCTACGTTATACGGCAAGGTGCAGGCCGTACTCGACTACCTCTCAGGGATGACCGATGTATATGCCCTTGACTTATACCGCAAAATCAACGGCAACAGCCTGCCAGCTGTATGACCAGTGGAGAAACATAATGACTATACTATACCCGAGAATCCCAACTTTTAGCTACCTTTGTACCCAATAATAACAACCAAGACTAAGCGCAATGAAAAAGTACATCATACTAATTATACTATGCGGTGCTATCACGGCACAGGCACAAGACATCGGTACTGCCTACAGCCACTACACCCGCTCCGACATCCCCGAGCTACAGCTGCAACAGGCACGCCTACTCTACAATGAACACTGCTACGATATTGCAGAGACGCTACTGCGCGAAGTACTGGCAACGTCGCCCACAGCCACACAAGAACGCGAGGCGGCTGCCCTGCTCACTCTCATCGCCTACCACCGCAATGCCGCTACAGCAAGTGAAGCCATAGAGCAATACCTGCACCGCTATCCCGATGCTCCGGAGCCCAACCGCATGAAAGCATTGGCTCTACTGAGCCACTATGCCCAAGGCAACTACACGGCCGTGATACGCGGTATGAAAGACGTTGACCCCGACATGCTAAACGATACCGAACGCGATGATCTCATATTGGCCTACGCCCTTGCAATGATACAGGAAAAGCACTACGAAGAGGCCGCCGCACAGCTCGACATACTCGATGTCATCAGCGACAACTATACCGACGAAATCACCTTCTACTCAGCCTACACCGACTATGCCACCCACCGCTACGAAGAGGCAGCCGAGGGATTTTCCCGCATGAAAAAGTCGCCCGTCTATAGTCGCCAGGCACGCTACTACACTGCAGCCACTGCCCTTGAGATAAAAGACTACACTTTGGCCGAGGCCGAAGCCACCGCCTTCCTCGAAGAGATGCCCGATGATAAACTCGCACTCGAAATGAAGCGAATACAGGGTGAGGCTCTCTATGCACAGCAACGCTACCTTACCGCAGCAATCGTGCTCGAAGAGTACCTTGCTATAGCCGACAGTCCCAACCGCGAAGCGCTATATCAGCTGGGTATGGCACACTTCAACTCAGGCGAGCATCTACGTGCCCCAGAGGTGTTGGCAATGGTGACCGATGGCGACGATACCATAGCACAGAGCGCACAACTGCACGCAGGTCTCTCGTTCCTCAACCTGGGTGACAAGAACAAGGCACGCCTCTGCTTTGAGCAGGCAGCAGCCCTCACCGCCGAACCGAAACTGCGCGAGCGAGCCATGTACAACTACACAGTATGCGTACACGAAACAGCCTATACTGGCTTCGGAGAGTCAGTGAATGTACTCGAGCGCTTTCTCAACGAGTTCCCCACATCAATATATGCCGACCGCGTAAACAGCTACCTCGTGGAGACCTACATGAACACCAAAAACTACGATGCCGCACTAACATCAATAGCCAAGATACAGCGTCCCAGCAACGTGGTGCTCGAAGCCAAGCAGAAGCTCCTCTACAAAGCTGGCACAGAAGCCTTCGCTAATGGCAATATAGACAAAGCCATAATCAAACTCAACGAATCACTCAAAGTGGGCAGCTACGACAAGCAGACCAATGCAGATGCCCTCTTTTGGCGCGGTGAGGCCTATTACCGAGATGGCAACTACCGCCAAGCTGCCCGCGACTATACCCAATACCTGAACCTCACAGGAGAACGTCGTGGACGCACCTACGCCCTAGCACTCTACGGATTGGGCTACACACAGTTCATCCAAAAGAACTATCAGGATGCCTTCAAACTGTTTACCCAACTACAACAATCCCATGCCACCTTATCGGGAGATATCGACAAGACTACCCTGGCCGATGCCCAGATGCGTATAGGTGACTGCTACTACCAGTCGCGCCAATACAGCGCTGCCGAAGAGGCCTATCAGAAGGCGGTGACCATAGAGTCCTCGGTAGCCGACTATGCCGTATATCAGAAGGCATTTGCCCAAGGTATCACCGGACGCTATACTGACAAGATAGGGACTCTCACCTACCTTATCGAAAATTATCCGCAGTCTGACTACCTTGACGATGCCCTTTACGAGAAGGGAAGGGCCTACATACAACTCGACAAGGGCAACCAAGCCATCCATATATTCGAGCAGCTTATCACCCAATTTCCCCAAAGCCAATATGCACCCAGAGCAGGTAACGAAATAGCACTCATTTACTATCAGAACGACCAAATCAACTCAGCCATCAAAGCCTACAAGGCGGTCATTCTCAACTACCCAGGAAGCGAGCAGGCCAACGTAGCCATGCGCGACCTCAAGAACCTGTACGTGGAGGAAAATATGGTAGACAACTACATCGACTTCGCCTCACAGGCACAGAGCATGGTAAAAGTCGACGTGAGCGAACATGACTCACTCGCCTACAAGGCAGCCGAATTGGCCTATACACGTGGTGACAGCAAAGCGGCCATCGAGGGATTCAGCAAGTATATCACCCAATTCGACAACGGAGCCTACATCATCGATGCACAATACTACCTCGGTTGCACATATTACAAGCAGAACAACTACGACCAAGCACGCATATACCTGCAGCGTGTAGCCGAGCAACGCAACAGCAAATATTGCGAGGAGGCTACACGCATGGTGGCCGACCTCGCCTACAACCATAAAGACTACAGCTTGGCCATGAAGTCGTATGGCGACCTCATTGGAATCACCAACAATCCACAAAACAAGCTGCACGCACAGATACACCGCCTGCGTGCAGCACAAGCCTTGAACAACCAAGGCGTTATTATAGAGGAGACCACTGCCGCGCTCGCCAACGCCAAGCTGGCTCCTGAGACCGCTATCGAACTACGTTACTACCGCGCCAAAGCCTACCTCGCCAAGAAAAAAAACGAAGCAGCTGTGGAAGACCTCATCAAGCTCGCAAACGACACACGTAACGTATATGGTGCCGAGGCCAAGTACCTGTTGGCACAGTTCTACTATGATATCCACCGTTACGACAAAGCCGAGCAGGAAGTACTCGACTACATCAACGTGAGCACCCCACACAGCTATTGGTTGGCACGTAGTTTCATACTCCTATCCGATGTGTACGTGAAGAAGGAGATGCCCATCGAAGCCAAGCAATACCTCCTGTCGCTTAAGCAAAGCTACAAAGCCAATGATGACATCGCCAATATGATAGAGAGCCGTCTACAAACTCTCGCACCTGCTCAATAACCCCTCATATAAGAAACACCAAAAGCAAGAGACGCAATGAAAAAACATATCACCCTACTCTCTACCGTGCTGCTCATAGCTATGGGAACAGCTGCACAGACAAACACCAACGACTCAATCAACCGGATGGTACTCGTAGAGAGCACCTACAACCCCATTATTGCAGGAGCCGTGAAGCGCAACTTCATCCCCGAAGAGATGGAACCATCAATGAAGAAGGAGACCATCGTATATGCCGATGAAAGTATGCCCATCAACCGCTTCACACGTACACCGCGCATGGCTGAGAGCAGCACGATAGCACACAACACCAACTACCCTGGCTACCTGCATCTCGGATTCGGGAACTACAGTAACCTTGACGGACTGGCTACCTACAGTTTGCGTCTCAAAGAACGCCATGCCCTCACATTAGGAGCCCACGTCAATGGTTGGAATGGTAACATCAGCACTGGCGACAATAGCAAATGGCACTCGAACCTTCACGATATGGGATTCAAGGCCGACTACCGCCTGCTCATGGGTAGAACCGAGCTCACCGCTGGAGTTAATGGTGCATATTACAGCTACAACTACCTGAAAGATCCCCTTTCCATCGATGTTTTTGATTGGCAGCAGGGCATGCGCCTCGAAGCCAACATAGGTATCAAAGGCAGCATCAAGGAGCACTACCGCTACCATGCAGCTGCTGAGTACAACCATTTTGGACGTAATGCCTACTTTGACAATGAACAGCAACATAGCCAAGGGCACCTCCATACCGAAGCCTCCCTCGGTATCGATTTTTATGAATACGGTATCGCCTCCTTGCTCATACATAGTGATTTGCTCTTACACCAAGGTATCGACTATCACAACTATCTCTCATTGGGTATTACTCCTACATGGGAGTACAGCCATGAAGACCTTCATTTTACAGCCGGAGCCAATCTTGACTTCCAGGGAAAAAGCCACGGCCCACTCATACAGATGTCGCCCGCTTGCAAAGTAAGCTACATACCATCAAAACTCTTCTCGGCCGACCTCATCCTTGACGGAGGCCGTCAGATACATAGTTTCGGCTCCTCCTACGCCCTCTCTCCCTATTGGGCCAGCCGCCATCAGCTCACCAACAGCTACACCTTCCTCAATGCCTGTCTACAGGGCAATCTTCGCATTATGGAAGGCCTGCATCTACACCTCGGCGGAGGCTATCGCATCACCAATAATGCCCTCTTCGAAAACACACTTGACACCTTGAACATAGTATACACCGGCCTAACAACACACGATGCACAAGTAGCTTACGGCAATGCCCGCATAAACTACACCTATAAAGATCGGGTCAGCGCCACCGCTGAAGGCACCTACAACCATTGGATGGTAAGTGGCAACCGTAGTATACTGACTCGTACGCCCCAATTCGATGCCAACTTTGGCACTCGTGTTCGCATCATTAACGGTCTATACATCCACACTGATTGCCACTTCGTAATGTTCAATGCTGTAAATGGTGAGCGTGAACGCGCCATCATAGACTGGAGCCTCGGTGCCCACTATGCCATGAACGACAAACTTTCGTTCTTCCTTGACGGACACAACCTGCTCAACCGCCACTACCAACGCTATGCAGGCTACCCCGTTCAAGGAATCAATGCCATGTTAGGTGCAGCTTTCAAGTTCTAAACATCTATACTCTTGTGTTTGAGAAGGAATCTATCATGTAGATTCCTCTATTTGATATGCTTTAAGATATATATGTAGAATTTGTCCAGGACGTAGGGAATTCTATCATAATACTATTGTGGGACTCACCAAAGAAGATGTTACAGAAGTATGACCGGCAATAGGAATTGCTAACTCGGATTGCCACTTTTGCGGAGAGGATTCAACATGAAACATGTTATTAAACATTTTTAGCCCCTTTTGCCCTATAAATTCAAAATTGAGTTTTTGATAAAACAAAAATCAGTGTAAATTTGTATGCGGTTTGGAAGGGATGTTTCCCTACAGACACATAAACATGTGAAACAACAAGAGTATTTAACCATAAATTTACAAACTTAATTAAAATGGCAAACATTGATTTGAGCAAGTACGGAATCACCGGTGCAGTAGAGGTTTTGCACAATCCGTCTTATGAAGTTTTGTTCCAAGAGGAGACAAAAGCAGGTCTTGAAGGTTTCGAGAAGGGTCAGGAGACCGAACTCGGTGCCGTTAACGTGATGACAGGTGTTTACACCGGCCGTTCACCCAAAGACAAGTTCTTTGTAATGGACGAGGTAAGCAAGGATACTGTATGGTGGACTTCTGATGAGTACAAGAACGACAACAAGCCCGTTACAGAGGCTACTTGGAAGGTGCTCAAGGAGCTTGCTATCAACGAGCTCTCTGGCAAGAAGCTCTACGTGATGGATACCTTCTGCGGTGCCAATGAGAACAGCCGTCTGAAAGTGCGCTTCATCATGGAGGTTGCATGGCAGGCACACTTCGTAAAGAACATGTTTATCCGTCCTACTGAAGAGGAACTCGCTAACTACGGTGAGCCCGACTTCGTAGTATACAACGCTTCTAAGGCAAAGGTAGAGAACTACGCTGAGCTCGGGCTCAACTCTGAGACAGCTGTAGTGTTCAACCTGACCTCTAAGGAGCAGGTAATCCTCAACACATGGTATGGTGGTGAGATGAAGAAAGGTATGTTCTCAATAATGAACTATCTGCTTCCTCTCCGTGGCATGGCTTCAATGCACTGCTCAGCCAACGTAGGCCACGATGGTGACACCGCTATTTTCTTCGGTCTCTCTGGTACAGGTAAGACCACCCTCTCTACCGATCCTAAGCGCCTCCTCATCGGTGACGACGAGCACGGTTGGGACGACGAGGGCGTATTCAACTTTGAAGGTGGCTGCTACGCTAAGGTTATCAACCTCGACAAAGAATCTGAGCCCGATATCTTCAACGCTATCAAGCGTGACGCTCTCCTCGAGAATGTAACAGTTGCAGCTGATGGTAAGATTGACTTCGCCGATAAGAGCGTTACCGAGAATACTCGTGTATCATATCCCATCTATCACATCGACAACATCGTGAAGCCCGTATCTAAGGCAGGTCCTGCAAAGAAGGTTATCTTCCTCTCTGCTGATGCTTTCGGTGTACTGCCTCCCGTATCAATCTTGAACCCTGCTCAGACCCAGTACTACTTTCTCTCTGGCTTCACCGCTAAGTTGGCAGGTACAGAGCGCGGTATCACAGAACCCACACCTACCTTCTCAGCTTGCTTCGGTGCTGCCTTCTTGAGTTTGCACCCCACAAAGTACGGTGAAGAGTTGGTTAAGAAGATGGAAGCCAACGGTGCTACTGCATACCTCGTAAACACAGGTTGGAACGGTACCGGCAAGCGTATCTCTATCAAGGACACACGCGGTATCATCGACGCTATCCTCGATGGCTCTATCGACAAGGCTCCCACAAAGGTTATTCCTTACTTCGACTTCGTAGTGCCCACAGAGCTCCCCGGTGTTGACACCAACATCCTCGATCCCCGCGACACTTACGCTGACGCTGCTCAGTGGGAAGAGAAGGCAAAAGACCTCGCAGGCCGCTTCATCAAGAACTTCGCTAAGTTCACTGGTAATGAAGCTGGCAAGGCGCTTGTAGCTGCAGGTCCTAAGCTGTAATGCAATAGATTATTTGATATTTATCCGGCCATCTCAAAGAGGTGGCCGGTTCCTTTTACCGTATAATATCATATCGTATGAAATGAAGCTGGCAAGTAATCACAGATACACTTGCCAGCTTTAATTGTTCCAACCCCTTGACAGATCAGTTGGCCATCTTGAATCCGATGAATACGGTACGCGGCTGTGTAGGGCCATAAAAGTAACCCGAGTCGCGGAATTCACCTTTGTCAAGGTCGGGCTGGAAATGATTGAGGATATTCTGAACACCAGTATTGACCTGTAGTTTTATATGGTCATGTAGTACAAAGGTGTAGTTGAACTTCACATTCAAGTCGAAGAAATGAGGTGTGGTTTCCATTCGGTCAGCGTCAATGTAACCTGCATAGTGGGGAACTATCATCTCGCCGGTGTAAGTGCCAGAGAGTGAGAAGTCGAAGTTCTTTGTGGGGGCCGAAGTAAATGTGAAGTAGCCATAATAGTCTGGTGTACGCATCATGCGACGGGTAGTAAGTTCCTGACCATCGACTTCAGTCCATACCTCATCGCTATTGTAGCGGCTGCGCTGGGCGGTGAATCCTAAGCTTAGCACAGCCTCCTTGCCATGAGCTATCTTAGCGTCAAGATTAGCCCCGTATACACGTGCTCCGCTACCATTGCGACGTTCCTTGATGGCGTATCCGTTTTCATCAAGACCTATATCCTCGAGGATGAACACATCAACGAGCCCTGTATAGAATCCTTCAACAAGTACATTTGCTTGCCAATGCCCAAATGTTGTGGTATAGTCTACCGAACCGCTGAAGCTATTTGAACGCTCTTCTCGCAGTCCCTCAGCAAGCTTTATCTGTACACCTTCTCCGCCAACTGATGTCACGTGCAGGTCTTCATCATAAGCTTGCGGAGCACGGAATCCAGTAGAATAGGTCAGGCGTGCCTGAAATGTTTCCTTTGGCTTATATAATAGATTCACGCGCGGACTTAGGATTGGATTCTCTATCAGGTTATGTTTATCCATACGCCCTCCAGCAAGCAGGCTGAGGTCATTCATTTTCCACTCGCTCTGAACGAAAGCGCTAGCGATGCGTACATCTTGTTTCATGTCGCGTTGGTAACCTACCATGATGTCGTGAAGCGAATTGTTCTGGTACTCAAGCCCTCCAGTGAAGGTGGCTGGGGCAAAGAGGAAGCGATTATAATTACCTACATACATGGCACCTGCTACCCAGGTGAGGTCTTCGGTTTTTCCGTAGGCTGCCGTATCGCGTTGAGCACCATAATAGCTATCGCGATCGGTGTGCTGTATAGATGCGTAGGTGGAGAATTTGTGCTTGTATTCATCCCAAAAGTGGTCGTAACTCACGCCGCCGCTGTTGATGACGTGTTTGGTCTGCTCGGTGATGTCTGTTTGGTGAGGTTGCAAGTTAAACTTGTTGCCTCCTCTACGCAGTTCGTTAGTCGTATGATACTCCACGTTGAGACGGCCAAGTAGTGAGGGGCGGTAATATCCGCGAAACCCGAAAGTGTTCATGTTCAGTTTGCCGAGTTCAGAGAAGGAGTCTCCATCATGATCGTAAGGATTACGGTTGCGGTAGCTCTGATAGAGAGCGATACCATAGCTGTTGTCCTTGGCTACAAGCGATACATTGGCTCCCATATATTGTTCCCATGACTTTCCTCCGAGGTTCGATAATGTACTTGATACTTGAAATGAGTTTTCTATGGGATCTTTTGTGATAATGTTGATGGTGCCTCCCACAGCATTGGCTCCAAAAAGCGCCGAACCGCCTCCGCGCACCACCTCCACACGATCGATCATATTAGCAGGTATCTGCTCCAGTCCATACACACCGCTCAACGCGCTGATGATGGGGCGTGAATTGATAAGGATCTGTGAGTACGGGCCATCGAGTCCGTTGATGCGCACTTGAGGAAATCCGCAGTTCTGACAGTTGTTCTCCACGCGCAACCCAGATTGGAAGTTGAGCGATTTGGCAAGGTCTGTACTGTTGACGGCCTCAAAGAGTTTAGGACTTAGAACGTTGACTACAACAGGAGCATCGCGTCGACTCACCTCATTGCGATTAGCTGACACCACCACCTCATCTACCATTACGGCTTGCTCTTGCAGGGGGAAATGCACTACTGCAGTATAGTCTTTGTGAACGACAATCTTTTTTTCGAGTGCCTTATAGCCCACAGCTGAGACACGTAGCGTGTAGGTTCCTTCCGGAAGATTCTGGAATTGAAACTGTCCAGCTTCATTCGATACGGTGCCTTTGTCGGTGCCAACTATTAGGATTGTGGCATAAGGGATGTCTTCCTCGGTGCCTTTTTCGATTACATGGCCAGAAATCATATGGCCTTCCTTGATGGGGGTAATTCCCCATGTCACTTGCATACTTGCTACAAGTAATGCTACTAAAAACAAAAATCTCTTCATACCTTATTGAACTGATTTCCTATAAATCGGCCGCAAAGATACGTGAATTTTAATAAAAAAACTCTCCAATAAGACGTTTTATTTATACGGATTCTAAAAAATACCTATAAGTAGGTATGCCTTTTGTTATAAACTCTGCATGTCGTGGAGTTTCTTGTAGTAGCCGCCTGCAGCGATAAGGCTGTCGTGCGTGCCGCGCTCTACAATCCCGCCTTCGAGCATCACGCATATCTCGTCAGCATGACGAATGGTGCTCAGGCGGTGGGCGATGGCGATGGTGGTGCGCGACTTCATCAGGCGCTCCAAGGCCTCCTGCACCAGGCGCTCGCTCTCGGTATCGAGTGCCGAGGTAGCCTCGTCAAGAATGAGTATCGGGGGATTCTTCAATATGGCGCGTGCGATGCTCAGACGCTGGCGCTGACCACCTGAGAGGCGGCAGCCACGGTCACCGATCATCGTGTCGTAGCCCTGCTCGCTCTCCATGATGAAGTCGTGCGCATTGGCAATCTTTGCCGCCTCGATGACCTGCTCCATAGTAGCTCCTTCTACACCGAAGCTGATGTTGTTGAAGATGGTATCGTTGAAGAGGATGGCCTCCTGGTTTACATTACCGATGAGTGAGCGCAGGTCGTGGATGGAGACATCGCGGATGTCGGTGCCATCGATGCAGATACTTCCTCCCGTGACATCGTGAAAGCGGGGAACAAGGTCTACAAGCGTTGACTTGCCCGAGCCCGATTGTCCCACAAGCGCAATCGTCTTACCCTTCTCAAGGGTGAGGTTGATGCCGCGCAGCACAGGAGCGCCCGGCGTATAGTGGAAGTCCACATCCTTGAACTCGATACCCTGCTCGAAGGAAGCAAGCGCGGTAGGCGCAATAGGCTCCTTGATGGGATTCTCGGCACTGAGAATCTTGTCTACACGCTCCCAGCAGCCCATACCGATGGGAATGTTGTAGAATGCCTTGGAGAGGTCCTTGATAGGGTTGAGGATATTGTAGAGCATCACTAAGTAGTAGATGAAGGTGGCTCCCTCCATGCCCGACATACCATCGAGGATGATATAGCCGCCTGCCCACATCACGATGACGATGATACAGGTACCCATGAATTCGCTGGCGGGATGTGCGGCGCTCTGGCGTATGGTCATGCGCATCACGGCATTGCGATAGGTGTTGTTGATATGGGCAAAGCGCTCCTTCATCTTGCCTTCGGCAAGGAAAGCCTTGATGATACGCAGTCCGCCCAGGGTCTCATCGAGCTGTGCAAGCAGCGTGCCCCAGTAGTTCTGTGCCTCCTTGGACTTGCGCTTGAGCTTACGGCTGATGGTGCCCATCACCCAAGCCAGAGCAGGCATAGCCACGAGCACGAAGAGCGTGAGTTCCCAGCTGAGGAAGAAGAGGGTAAACAGCGTCACGACGATGGCGATGGGGTTCTTGATAAGCATCTCCAGAGAGTTGGAGAGCGAGGTCTCCAGACCACTCACGTCACTACTCATACGGGATATGATGTCGCCCTTCCGCTCCTCGGAGAAGAAGCTGAGCGGCAGCCCCATTACCTTATTATATACTTGTATGCGAATGTCGCGCACCACGCCCGTGCGCAAAGGTATCAGCGTAGCTGCTGAGCCGAAGTAGCAGGCAGTCTTGAGCAGCGTCATCACAATCAATATCACTCCCGAGGCCATGAGTACCCACAACGCACCGCGTGTCTCGATGAAGGTATTCATATAATAGTAGAAGTTGTTCTTGATGACATCGGCAATGTTGCCATCAGCAAAGGTCATGTACTCGTATTGCGTGTCGCTCACCTGAAAGAGAATCTGCAGGATGGGGATGAGCAGGGCAAAGGAGAACACGTTGAGTATCTGTGCCAGCAGGTTGAGTGCGAGGTTGCCGAACAGGAACTTCTTATAGGGCGGTATGAACCGACGGATGAGTGAGAGAAATTGTTTGATCATAAGATTCTTATTTTTGTCAACGGCCAACAGTCAACGGTCAATGTTTACGCTCGATTAGTCCGAGAACAGTCGCCTCCGGGTGTTTTAATTATTAATTTTCAATTTTTAATTCGCGCCCACTTCCACCGCTTATGTGTCCAGAGCCACATGTGGGGCTGTGCCTTGATGTCCTGCTCAAGCATACGCATATACTGCTTGCTATAGCTGAACTCCTCGCCTTCGATGGGCTCAATGGGGTGAAGTGTAATCTCATAGTAGCCGCGGCGAACACAGCGCATGCTGCCGTAGATGAAGTGGGCACCCAGCTTCACGCCCATGACCTCGCCACCGGTGATGATGGCCGTATCCTGGTTGAGGAATTCCATCCACTCCGGTTCGGGGTGTCGCTGAGGACGCTGGTCGGCAATGAGTCCGAGCAAAGGCTGCTTGCCTTCACGTACCATAGTGAGAATGGCACGCAGCGTCTGCTTCTGCGGTATGCCCACTGAATTGAAGCGGCTACGCATACGATACATCAATTTGTCCATCGCCTTGTTGCTGAGCGGGTGGTATATCTGGCAGGCGGCAAGGTCGGGGTGTGTCCACATGGTGATGGAGATGACATACTCCCAGTTGCACTGATGTCCCAGATAGACGAAGAAAGGTTTGCCGTCGCCACGCAACTGCTCTATAAGCTCGGGATTGGTGAAGCGCAGGCGACGGCGCATCTCCTCATCGGATATGTGCATCAGCTTCACCGTCTCCAGCACGTAGTCGCAGAAGTGGCGGTAAAATTTCTTTTCAATCTCCCGAATCTCCTTCTCGGACTTCTCGGGGAAGGAGTTCACAAGGTTATTGTGCACCACCTTGCGTCTATAGCCCACCACATAGTACACGATAGGATACATGAGGCTACTCAGCACATAGAGCACCCCATACGGCCAAATGGCTATCGCCTTTAGCGCAAAGGTAAGCAGGGCAAGTGTTATTTTCTCTTTCATACCTCTTCTTCGTACCACGAAGCATACATCATGTAGTTGTGGGCAATCTTCTGGTTGATTTCCTTGCCCTGTTCGGGCGATACCATCTTGATGAACTTGGCCGGTACGCCCGCCCATAGCTCGTATGCCCCCACCTTGGTGCGGGCTGTCACCACACTGCCTGCAGCAATGATGGCTCCTTCGCCTATCTCGGCATCGTCGAGCAGTACGCTCCCCATGCCGATGAGGGCATAGTCGTGCACCTTTGCACCATGGATGGTGACGTTGTGACCTACTGATACGTGATTCCCAATTTCTATCGTTGATTTTTGATACAATGTGTGCAGTACCGAACCATCCTGAATGTTTACACAGTCGCCTATCTTGATGCTGTTGACGTCGCCACGCAGTACTGTGCCAAACCAGATGCTGCAGTCGCGGCCCATCACCACATCGCCTATGATGGTGGCATTGTCGGCCAGGTAGCAGTTGTCGCCTATCTCGGGAGTGAATCCCCGAACTGATTTGATGAGTGCCATGTTATTATATATATATGTAATTACAAAAGTACGGATTTTTGGTAAAACGGCAAACTGAGTATAGATAAATTTGGTTTTTCGCTCGCCTTGCACTACTTTTAGCGACTTTTCGCAGAAAATAGGCTACGGTTCAGAAAAACTTAAAACAAGTTTTGGTTTTTCTCTCACCTTGCACTATTTTTGTCATGGTAATAGCTAACAACATGAAGAAGATTTGTGCTATCACAATGGTTCGCAACGACGAGTTCTATCTGCGCAAGTGGGTCGAATACTATGGCGCTCAACTCGGTCGAGAGAACCTGCGTATCTTTTTCGATGGTGAGGACCAAGTAGTCCCGGACTTTTGCGAGGGGGTAGAGACGCTGCTGCGTCCACGTGAGGCAGGCAATGTGGCTCAGTCTGACAAAGGGCGTATTGAATTCCTATCTTCACGCGCCGCCTTATTGTTCGAGCAAGGATACGATTTGGTTATAGGCACAGATGTTGATGAGTTTCTGCTTGTAGACCCTTCCTTGAATCAAACGCTTTCAGCATACTTGTCCGAACGGAAGATAAAGTTCTGCTTGTCGGCTTTGGGCATAGACGTAGGGCAGCATTTAAGCTTGGAAAAGCCTATTGATTCATCCCGTCCATTGCTCTCTCAGCGCAGTCACGCCTATCTTTCTTCGCGCTATACCAAGGCCTCTGTAATTGCCAAACCCGTACGATGGGGATCAGGATTCCACAGAGTGAAAGGACATGACTATCATATAGCTAAGGATCTGTATCTATTCCACCTCGGAGGGTTTGATTATGAAATGATGAAGAAGCAACTGTGCAATTCCGACTTGTTGAATGCAGGGTGGGCAAAACATCTTCATCGACGAGCCAAGACAACACGAATAGTCACAGAGAAAAGGTCGCGGGATTGGGATACGACAATTCCTCGAATGCGTTTTGTGCAGCAATGGTTTCGCCAATTATTTGCATGGAACAAGCCATGGAATCCGATAACGAAGGTGGTGGTGTGTATCCCCGACCGATTCAAGAATATATTATAATTGTACACGTATGACCGATGTGGTAATAGCTTGGGTTGATGGTGATGACCCTGTACATAAGCGAAAGAAAGCCCGTTTTCTGACCCCAAACAAGGAGCTCCATTTTGAGGATGTAGCAGGAGAGTCGAGATACAAGTCCACTGGCGAGATTTACTATTGTGTAGCATCGGTATTACGCTACGCCCCTTGGGTGCGCAAGATATACATAGTGACCGATAGCCAAGACCCCCATGTGGATGAGTTCGTAGTCCACAATTTCCCTGACAACACGATTCCCATCGAACTGGTCGACCACACCGTGCTCTTCCGCGGCTACGAGCAGTATCTGCCCACCTTCAATTCGCTGGCCATCTCCACCATGCTGTGGCGCATACCAGGCATCAGCGACAGTTTCCTCTATTTCAATGACGATGTCTTCCTTGCCTCTCCGACCACCGAGGATATGTGGTTCGAGGGCGATAAGACCCGCATCTATGCCGACCGCTTTCCTGCCCTGTGGGCCCGTCTGCTCCGCTGGGGCAAGCATTTGGGCAAAAAGCACAAAGTGTTCGGACATAAAGACCCCATGCTCAACTCGGCCGACATCTTAAAATCCAACCATTTCTATCTCTTTCCCCACGCCCCAGTACCTATGCGCCGTACCTGGTATGAACAGTTCTATGCCGAGCACCCCGACCTGCTCGACCGCAATATACGCCACCGCTTTCGTGAGCCATCGCAGTTTAGCGCCCCCACACTCTTCTACGTGAGTGCTCATCGGACTGGTCAGCTTGAGGTGCGTTCACCGAAGGGTACTACCAGTTTCTTCAAGCCCTCAATGGAGAAGCGAGAAGCCTATATGGAGCGCAAGATAGCCGAGGCCGAGGCCAATAAGAACCTCAAGTTCGGCTGCATCAACTCCCTTGGCGAAACCACCGAGGAGGCGCAGCAAATGTTCAAGGAGTGGATAACGAAGAAGCTGAATGTAACCCTCTGATTCGAAACGACTCAGATAAATCGTCGCCAAATCTTGATATAGAGCAATATCACATGTTGCTTAAGTGCCAAGGTTGTACCTTGGGGTATCAGTGAAGATCTGTAACTGAGGCGTTTCAGCTCCTCCTTTTCGCTCTGAGTATGGGCGCGTCTAATCATATGCCCCAAAGTGCGTACGAATGCATTGGCTGACTTGTAAGCCACTAACGCTTTCTCGCGTTTGGTGGTGTATAGTCCGCTATCGTTGATAAACTTCAGTCTACGGCAGTCTGCATCGGCATAGTCTCGGTACTTGACAAAGCTCTTGGCGCGATTGATACTCCCTTGGCGCTGATAGTAAGCATAGTAGGCCTTGTTGATGATTCCCACGCGGTGTGCTGCAGCCATGAACAGGAAGGTCGATGCACGATCCTCGTAATACATGTGTGTGGGGAACTTCAGCGTTTCAAACAGGCTTCGCTTATACAGCATGGTGCATACCACACGCGAAATTTTCTCACGCAGATTAAGCGTAGCGGCCTCTTTGGCACTGAGAATGATCACTTTGCCATCTTGCGGATAGGGGTATTTATTTGGCTTGGTGTCGTAGGTGCAGTAGAAGTTGCAGTCCACGAGTTCCAGATCATGACCGTTAGCCAATGAATACATGTGCTCATACATCTCGGGATGTATGGTGTCGTCGCTGTCTACAAATCCCACATACTCTCCCGATGCCATCTCAACCCCAGCATTACGTGCAGTAGAGAGGTCGGCCTCATCAATGTGCAGTACCTTGATGCGCTTGTCCGTCAGTGCTATTTGGTGGCACAGCTCCAGGGAATTATCCGTAGAGGCATTCTCCACAAGGATAATCTCCGTATCTGTCAGCGTTTGCGCAGTGACAGATGCCACGCATTTCTCTAAATACTCGGCCGTGTTGTGTACAGGAATGATGATGCTTACTTTAGGCATACGTGATGATGGGAGATATATTAGCCTTTCTTACCGAATATCTTAAGTACTCCCTTGCGCTCCTCAATGGTGAAATATCGAATGTTTTTGGCCTCCTCTTTGTAGTTGAAGTTCGGGTTGGGAGTCATGAATGTGGGGCCATAGTGCCAAGTGAGATGCTCCACACAGTCTGCAGGCACATTGACCGTGCATCCCTTATATTCCACAGGCTCGAACCCATTGTCGGGAATACTTACCTGCTTCACCGTGCAGGGGCGCCGATTAAGCAAGCTACTCAGCAAATTCTTCCTTGCCCTTGTGTATGAGGTGCAGTGCAGTCCCTCGTTGTTACGGTCAAAGTAGAATACATCGAGCGTGGTGTGTAGGTATCGATAACACTCTTCCAACCCGCCGCCATTGTCGGTATAGCTGCGTATGAGTTTGAAGCCACGTGTCTCCAATGCTCTTTTTATCTGTGGAGCATCGTGCAGATATGCGCCAAAGTCAAGGTCATCGTCATGCTTGATGAAGTCGTGCTCACGATAATATCCCAGCAAGGTGCCGAACTCTAACCAAAATGTGAGACCCTCGGCATTCAGTGCTTCGGAGAAGCGTTGCAACAACTCCACAGCCTCAGCGTTAAAATATTGCTTGCGCAATGCCCTTGCCTGCTCTCGTTTGATGTCTTTTTTCTCTGTAGCCATAATTCGTTTCGGCAAAGATACTAAGAAACGAGCGAGAAATATGAAGTTCACTTCAATTTTTTTTCACAGCGAGTGCACTATATATGTTTTTTCTCAGCAGATCGTCCCTTGCAAAAGAGACGATTTTTGTTTCTACGCGATGAAACAGAATTTTCTTCGCGATAAAACACTTTTTTCTACGTGAAGGATTTTTTAGAGTCAAAGGAGAGTTCGTCCGGCAATACAGACATATTACGCCGCAGGTGCGGCACGGCATCGGAGCCGGTGCTCGGGAAGGAAGCCGCAGGTGCGCCTTAGCTGTTTGGATTTCTATATGCTTTAAGGGATTTCCTCGAAATCGACGTACTCGCCCTCCGAAGCGTCGAAAATCTTCTCGCGCTTCTTGGGGTCTGAGGCAGGCTGCTCCGACTGGGCTGACTGCGTGCCCGACTGCTGACGGGCATCATGCCCATAAGGCTGCCGTCGGGTGGTGCGAGAGCCAAAAAGGAGATTCAAGATGCCACGCAGGAGCGAGCCTCCTATTATAATAAGGAATAGGAAAAAGAGGAAAATAAAAAAGAATATACCACTAAAAAACATCAGTTTTCGATTTATCGTTACGGTAAAGGTATATACAAACAGCGTGCCAAAAAGGTTCGCACCGAAGCTTATCGCGGCCTTACGCCCGCTTTTGTGTCAGAACTGACAGAATGATGTACCATCCTATGACAGCCGAAAGGCCACCCAAGCCGAGCACGACGAGCAGTACAAGGCTGATGAGAAGGAACGTGTAGGCTATGCGGTTGCTCTTCCATGAGAGGTTCTTGAACTTGAGCGAGAACATGGGTATCTCGGCCACCAGCAACCAGGAGAAAAGCCCTACGAGCGCGAGCACGAGCACCCAACCGTAGGGATGAGCCACCACCTCATCGTGCGAACCGATGACCAAAGCGCCCCAGAAGAGGGCATTGGCAGGAGTGGGCAAGCCGATGAACGAGCTTGTCTGACGCTCATCGACATTGAACTTGGCCAGACGAAGTGCTGAGAAAGCTACCAGAAGGAAGGCAAAGAAAGGGACGACATCGGCCAATTGAAAATTGAGAATTGAGAATTGAAAATAGGCACACTCGCGCAACCAGCTGAAGACCATCGTGGCAGGAGCGAGCCCGAAGGTGATAACATCGGCCAGCGAATCGAGTTCCTTACCGATAGGTGAACTCACCTTGAGGGCGCGAGCGGTGAGGCCGTCGAAGAAGTCGAACACCGCACCCATGATGATGCACACGAAGGCTATCGTATAGGCACCCTCAAAGGCGTAAACTGTAGCTACGCATCCTGAGAGCAGGTTACAGCAGGTAATGGCATTGGGGATATGGCGACGCATAGGCTCTTATTTCAGCTTGGCTATCACGGTCTGGTTACCAGTGGTCTTCTGCCCCATGGTGACACACACCTCGGTACCGAGGGGCAGGTACACGTCAACACGGGAACCTAACTTGATGAATCCGAAATGCTCGTCAATGAAACTCTCGTCACCAGGCTTGGCGTAGGTCACGATACGGCGTGCCATGGCACCGGCAATCTGACGCACCATCACCTCACGGCCATCGGGGATCCCGATGACTACCATCGAGCGCTCATTGTCGGTGCTGGCCTTGGGCAGGAAGGCACGGTGGAACTTGCCATTATCGTGGGTAACCTTCTTCACCACTCCGTCAACAGGATACCAGTTGGCATGTACGTTGAGCGGGCTCATGAAGATGGAGAGCAGCAGACGACGGTCGTGGAAGTAGTCGGGCTCCTCCACCTCTTCGATGACTACAATCTTGCCATCGGCAGGAGCTACCACAATGCCATCGGTCTCCTCACCGGGGAAGCGGCGGGGCGGGCAACGGAAGAAGTTGATGAGCAGGGCATATATCGTAGTGGCTGTCACCGTGATGATGATAAACAACCAGCGTAACTCGGGATAGGTGAGCCACCAGGCCAATGCACAAACTGCTGCCCACACGAAGAAACCGATGGTGAGCTGGCGAGTACCCTCTTGATGAAGGCGTATCTTACGGAGTTTTCTCATAGTATAATCCTAAGTATATTATTTAAATTATGCAAATTTAGGACTATTCCCCCAATGATGCAAGAAAAAACAGCTTTTTGTTTCACGCGCACCTATTGTCCACTATATCACTTCCGTCCGAAATCGGCAGGTATCTCGCCCCATTGGTCCGTCTCCCACTTCACGATGGGGTTGGTGACGCGGTGCGCCTTGAGCCATGCCTCGGCACGTTCGATGAGCTGGAACAGCTGTTCGGTCTGATCGGTGCGCTCGAGCTGTGTCTTACAGCATTTCTTGCGTACCCAGCTGATGGCAGTGCGGCTGTCGCTATAGATGGTCATCTTGAGCCCCTGTTTGTCGAGCAGGGCGAGGGCATGCACGATGGCGAGAAACTCGCCAATGTTGTTCGTCCCATGCACGGGGCCAAAATGGAAGATTTCCCTGCCGTCGCCAAGGTATACACCACGATACTCCATAGGACCGGGGTTGCCGCTACAGGCGGCATCAACGGCGAGGGCGTAAGAGGCCTCTCCCCTGCCCCTCCCAAGGAGGGGTGATACAGGCATCGCGGAGTCAGGTTCCCCTCCTTGGGAGGAGGCAGGGGAGGTTTCTTTTTTCCTTTTCACATACTCATAGGCAGGCGAGGCATACGCACGCTCGGCCTCCTCCTTCGAACCGAACGACTTGTACACCGCTCCCTTCACACCTTTGATCTGTGCTTGACAATCGTCCCAAGTATGGTAGATACCAGGAGTGAGACCATTCCAGACGACGTAGAACTTTTTTTTCATTACATTCTATCCGGTACCTCGATACCGAGCAGTCCCATGCCGAGACGGATGATCTTGGCCACGTTGGCCGAGAGCACGAGACGGAAGCGCTTCACGGCTTCGTCCTCCTCGCGCAGGATGCTGTAGTCGTGGTAGAACTGGTTGAACTCCTTCACGAGGTCGTACACGTAGTTGGCGATTACCGAAGGGGTGTAGGTGACACCGGCATCCTTCACAACGGCGGGGAATTCGGCCAACTTCTGGATTAACGACATCTCCTTGTCGTTAATCACAAACTCGGAATTCTGAATGTTGAATTCTCCCTCGGCTTTGCGCAGGATTGACTGGATGCGGGCATAGGTATACTGGATGAAGGGGCCTGTGTTGCCGTTGAAGTCAATAGACTCCTTGGGGTTGAAGGTCATATTCTTACGGGCATCGACCTTGAGAATGAAGTACTTGAGTGCACCGAGACCTACGATGCGGGCAATATCCTCGGCCTCCTCGGCGGTGAGTCCGTCGAGCTTGCCCAATTCCTTCGAGGTGTCGCGTGCGGTGGCTATCATCTCGGCCATGAGGTCATCGGCATCCACTACGGTGCCTTCGCGGCTCTTCATCTTGCCCTCGGGGAGCTCAACCATACCATACGAGAAGTGTACGAGATCCTTACCCCAGTCGAAGCCGAGCTTGTCGAGCAGGATGGAGAGTACCTGGAAGTGGTAGTTCTGCTCGTTGCCAACAACGTATATCATCTTGTTGATGGGATAATCCTGGAAACGCAGCTTGGCGGTACCGATATCCTGTGTCATGTATACCGATGTGCCGTCGCTACGAAGCAGGAGCTTGTGGTCGAGACCCTCACCGGTGAGGTCGGCCCATACGGAGCCATCTTCCTTGCGGAAGAAAAAGCCCTTATCCAGGCCCTCCATCACCTTCTCCTTGCCTTCGAGGTAGGTCTGCGATTCGTAGTATATCTTGTCGAAGTCTACCCCCATCATCTTGTATGTCTCGTCGAAGCCGGCATATACCCACTCATTCATCATCTGCCACAGGCCGCGCACCTCGGGGTCGCCGGCCTCCCACTTGACGAGCATCTCACGCGCCTCGGCCATCAGGGGTGACTTGGCTTCTGCCTCCTCCTTGGTGCAGCCCTCGAGCTCCATGATCTCGGCCACCTCAGCCTTGTAGTGTTTGTCGAACGCTACGTAGTAGTCGCCGATGAGGTGGTCGCCCTTCTTACCCGATGTCTCGGGGGTCTCGCCATTGCCATACTTCTGCCAAGCGAGCATCGACTTGCAGATATGTATGCCACGGTCGTTGACAATGTTGGTCTTCACCACACGATTACCGTTGGCTTCCATGATGTTTGCCAGAGCATAGCCCAAGAGGTTGTTGCGCACATGACCCAGGTGGAGCGGTTTATTGGTATTGGGAGACGAGTACTCGATCATCACCAACGGAGAACTCTCTGTGGGAGTCTGCAAACCATACCTGACATCGCTATCGATAGCGCCGAGCAGCTCTGCCCATGCCGAAGCGGCAATGGTGATGTTGAGGAATCCCTTGATGACGTTGAATGCCTGCACCATAGGCTCGTGGGCGGCCAGATACTCGCCTATCTCCTGAGCCGTCTGCTCGGGTCCCTTGCGCGAAGTGCGCAGGAAGGGGAACACCACAAGGGTCAGATGTCCCTCAAACTCTTTCTTTGTCTTCTGTAGCTGCACCTGTGCAGACTCCACCGCCTGTCCGTACAACGCCTGTATCGCCTCTACGACACTCTTTACCAATTGTTGCTCTATCATAATTATAGGTGTTATCTTTATTTATGGGAGACAAAATTACGGCAAAAAATCGACATTTCTTGCCGTTACTCTCAAATTTTTGTATATTTGCAGTAAACTGCGAATATACTATGAAACGTACCCTTTGGACCCTGCTTGCCGTGCTCCTGTATACAGGCACGCTCAAGGCGCAAGAAATGCCTACACAGAAAGAAATCCTGAAGACCATGCTGCTGGTCAACGACTACTTCATGAAGAAGTGGCCCGACCCTGCAACACCAACCTTCGTCAAGCGGGAACGCCCCAGCAACCTATGGACCCGCGCCGTATACTACGAGGGACTGATGGCCCTGCACGAAATCTATCCGCGCGAGGATTTCTATAAATATGCTTATGACTGGGGAAGTGCTCACAAGTGGGGCATGCGCAATGGCAACACTACCCGACATGCCGACAACCACTGTTGCGGCCAGACCTACGTGGACCTCTACCGCATCTGTCCCGACCCCGTGATGCTCAAGAACGTGAAGGTGTCCATAGATGCCATGGTAAACACGCCACAGGTCGACGACTGGTGGTGGATTGATGCCATACAGATGGCTATGCCCCTATTTGCCAAGTTCGGCAACCTATACGGTGACACCAAGTACTATGACAAGATGTGGAGCCTCTACGAGTATACCCGCAACCAACTGGGCGAGAACGGTATGTATAACCCCAAGGATGCCCTGTGGTGGCGCGATGCCGACTACGACCCTCCCTACACAGAACCTAACGGTGAGGACTGCTACTGGAGCCGCGGCAATGGCTGGGTATATGCTGCACTTGTGCGTGTGATGAACGAGATACCCAAGAACGAAAAGCACTACAAGGACTACCTGCGCGACTTCAAGGCCATGAGCAAGGCGCTCATCAAGTGCCAGCGCGAAGACGGCTTCTGGAACGTCAGTCTCCACGACCCCACCAACTACGGGGGACCCGAGACTTCAGGTACAGCCCTTTTCGTATATGGCATGGCTTGGGGAATACGCAACGGCATCCTTGACGCCAAGACCTACGAAGAACCCATGGTACGTGCCTGGAACGCCATCGTAGAGAAGGCTGTCCACCCCAACGGCTTTCTTGGTTACATGCAGGGGACCGGCAAGGATCCCTCAGCAGGCCAGCCCGTAACCTATGACAGCGTACCCGACTTCGAGGACTATGGCCTCGGCTGCGTGCTCCTTGCCGGTGCCGAGCTATACAAGCTGCAAGCACAGATACTCTATCCGTAGTATAATTGCACTAATCAGTAAAAAAACGTATCTTTGCACAGTTTTTTAATTGCTGTAAATGTTTTTTACGAAAAGGGAACGTTTTGTGCGTATATTCGTAGGCTGCATATTTTTATCTCTAAAAGTTTTACCATCATGGACTCAAGATAGAAATGTTTATGCACCAGCTGTGTCGACAAACCTTATTGATTGGGTACTGGTCACACCCAACGTAGGTGTTGACATCCCCCTTACTACCCCTTCGTACATCGATGCAGCCTCTCTTTACATTGAGGGAAAAATGGGGCTTGATGCTAACAACATATACATGCCTGACCTTACATACAGATTGCTGTCAGGCAAGATTGAATACCGCCGGCATTTCAGGTTTGGAGAGAACATGGATGCCTGTTCGCGGTTGACAAGAGCAACCAACATTGTAGCTGAGTGGCTGTCGAGTGAAAGTTATTGGAAAAAACGTAAACTCAACAAAGTTGATGACAAAGGAAGGAGTTATGTGGGCTTGTTTACGCAATATGCAGATTATTCCTTTTATGTACCACTTACACAGCATTGTAAAGGTAGAATCGGAAAGGCGGCAATCGCAGGTATCTCTTTAGGCTACCAAAAACCTTTGTACAATTTTAGTAATCGTTATTTCCTAGAGTGGGAATTAGGAGGGAGCCTTGGTTGTGTCATAAGCCATTTCTACAGATATAACAAAGAAGAATCAGCTATCGCAAGTAGCGGGAATTGGTATTATCCAATGGTGACTGACCTACACATATCCTTAGTGCTGCGAAAACATTCCGTAAAGGATTTATACAAAAAATCAAGAATCATCTACTAACCCAACATGAACCAACAAATAGAGCACACCATACTACGAGGATGGACAATATGTTTGCTTGTATTCGCTTGCCGCTCAGTATCAGCCCAGCAGATAGCTGTCAAGACGAATGCACTTAGCGACTTGGGAGCCATTCCTAACATTGGTGTGGAACTAGTTGTCGGAGAAAAGACCAGCATCGAATTTGGTCTGACTGGTACCGTGACCAAACCGTGGAAAAAAGAGTTGGAATTGGCAACGGGTAGTCTACAATATCGACATTGGATATCGCAACGATCACTTAGCCAACTGTTTATCGGAGTCGGAGGAAGAATAGGCTCATATACATACAGAGACGAGCAATACAGCTATTACAGTGATCTGGGGGTGGCGGAAGTTTTTGGTGGATATGCCTGGCCTATAGCTAAACGATGGAATTTCGAATTGTACTATGGCATAGGATTATTACTTCAACAACAGCACAAGGTCCCAATGTGTACACCTCAAGAGGTGACAACAGAGGTCACTATGGAACAAACCAACTTGAAATACGACCTGGCTACTACATCAGTTGGGATAAACATCGTTTATATATTGAAATAATGCAAAAGCTAAAATACATATTCGGGGTAGTACTCCTTATGTCCATAATCAATATCGCCGAATGTAAGGCACAAGATCACTATATACAAGGAAAAGTCACCAACATTACCGATGGCGACCGACCGTTTAGAGTGGGAACCGTGAACCTCTATTTTGCCAAAAGCAGGAAAGAAGCCAATCAGATGGCAAAAAACTTAACAAAGGATCATCACTACTATGACCTCAAGATGCAAGAAACTACCATAGTACAACCTGACGAGAACGGATACTATGTGTGCGAACAGGCATATGCCGATGGGTATATCGTGGTAGATGTGGGTACGGAGAAGTGCCCCATTTATGAGATAAAAGGTATCACCGACCTCAACCTGCAAATTGCAGTGGAAGGAGAGATGCTCGAAGGTGTTACCATCGAGGCCAAAATGCCCGACTCACCGGTATTGGAACCAACAGCACCGACACTCATAGGAGACCAAATGTTTTTCTCTCCACAATTTGCATCCTCAGGCAGAAATGATGAGCGTATTGTCTATCAAACCTATGTTACCACCTGCTTTCAGAAACAAGACAGCATCGTTCGCTACTTCCCACCAATCGTTCTTGAGGGTTCGCAGTTCTCTCTGACACAAGAGCGCAGAATGGGATATACCAGTGAACGTGACCCACTGTCGCCTTATGTGGAACCTACACCGTTAGGTGATGAATACACCACTTTCAGCCGCGATTTCCATTTCACGATGCCTGACCCTATGGGTTATTATCAGCTAAAAATGTCTATGGTAAAGCAACATTATACCGGCATTATTGAACAGATTGACACAGTAGCCTGTAAATGCCAACGCGAAGATCCTCTACATTTCTTCCAATACACATTTGACACCTATCCTTTAGAACCTCTCAAATATCGTCCCAGTTCACAATTACGTACTCGCAATGATGCTGATACAGTGTCATTGACATTCATTGTTGGCAAAGCGCAATTGGATCCCAACAACCCCGACAACACAACAGAGTGGAACAAAATAGTGGAAAAGCTTGTCGAAATTAGAGAAATGAAAGGTTCACGCATACAATCATTCGAGATTGTGGGGGTATCATCACCAGAAGGTAGTTACCAAACTAATAAAGACTTGGCCGACAAACGCGCCAACTATGCTTTGCAACGTCTCATCAGCCAAGGGCTACTACAAAGGAATACCAAGCTTTCATCCAAAGGGGAAGTGGCAGAGTGGGCACAAGTCGCCGATTTGATGCAGAAGGAGCACCCCGAAAAAGCACAGGAAATACTAAACATTGTAACTCAATATAACAATCGCGACACGCAATCGGCCCGCATACGCAAACTCTCCTATTACCCTCTTATCAAGGAGCAATATTTACCTCAGCTCCGCAGCGTACGAACAAGCTGCAATTATATGGTACGAAGGAACCTGAAGACACACGAAGTGGTGGAAATATATCAGAAAGACCCAAGCTTCAAGTTTGAGCCACTGGAGTATTGGATGCTGATACAAGCTACAGCTGATGCACAAGAGAAAATAAAAATATGCAAAAGAGCCTTAAGGGAAAACACCTACGACACTCCTTTACGTCCGTATGCAGCCAATGAACTGGCCCGGACATACATGAGCCTTGGTATGGTAGACACTCTGCTGCTGCAAGAGTTCATAATCCCACAATATCGTGTAAACCAAAAAATCAAGATATCTGAATCATATACAAAGATATATAACCCTGACGCACTCATAGCCAACCAAGTATGTATGTACCTCAGCGGGAAACATTATTTTTCTGCAGCAAGCCTAATGCGCAGATTGGAAGGCATACCTGAGTATCTACAATTATCCCAATTGGTTGCCTGCCTCAACGGATATTATGCTGATAACCCCACTATCCTGAATGCAATGTTGGGTGAGAATCTAATCAATACCATCGTACTCCACTTGGCTATGGGAGCTAAACAGAACAAGCATAAAGTGCCCGCAACGCAACAGCGATATCATAACGTAGAGGCTCTCAAACTAATTAGGCAACTAAACTATCTCCCTAAAGAAAAACAGGCACTGGGATATTACTTCAAAGCCGTCATCTATCACCGATTGAATATGGTTATATCTGAAGCCGTAGGGTTGCCTTTCGGACCTTTCTACGAAGAAAAGGCCGAAGCATGCCTGCTCAAATGCTTCGAGTTGAACGAAGAGTTCATAGACATCTGCAAGGGAGATGCCTATATACGTGACATTTATGACGAAAACGATATGCGCGACATCTATGAAGCCGCCTTGACCAACTACTACAAATGGAAAGATCACGGAGAGGAATTGAATTATGACTATTTGGATGACAATGACCCATTCTCGTCAGACCCAACACCGGAGGAAGTAGATGAGTGGAAGCTCTGTAACTAATGACATTGTGAAATGATGAGAAGATGTCTATTTAACATATTTACCTATATTGTGCTGTATATAGGGTTGCTGATAACTCCGCAGATATCCTATTGCCAACAATTGGTATTTGCTGAGCACGATGATTCCACATCATTCAATGCTATAGAACACCTGATAATATCTCGTTACAAGAACCCTGACAAACATACTTTTGAGAAAAATAGCGTGTTCAACCATTGGACAGCAGGTGTATATACAGACCAACCGCTTGCTTTCATCGCCCCAAACAGAAATAGCTATGCAGCAGAGATGAACTCCCATTGGGGGGTATTTGCCGGCAAACAGTTTGACCCTCACAATGCATTGCGTATTCAATACGATTTCGGCAAGATACATTTCTCCGGGACTCCATCAGCATTGGCAAAACGCCATCAAATAGGGATTGACTATCTTTGGGATATGTCAAACTATTTTTATGGTTATAACGAGGCTCGCCCCTGGAGTCTTTCCTACTTAGTCGGGGTAAACATAGGAAAGACATCTGAAGCAGGAAGTTCTTCTATATTTGGCGGTGTGCACACAGGGACACAACTTAGAGGCAATTTATCGCCACGCACCTTTATTTTCATAGAACCGCATCTGACCGTTTATATGGGTGATATGAATATTTTCAGAGACCCAACCGATTGGCATAAAATAAGATTCGCATCAAACACGCTTGTCGGAGCTGCTGCACGCCTGAGTAACCCATACCGTGTTTTACAATGGAATCACAACATTCCATCGGATAGCATTTCATTACTTGACAATTACTTCATACAGCTCAGCCACGGAGGATATAGCCAATTGACTGGTTTGCAAGGGAGCATTACAGTATGGGAACCAAGTTTTCAAGGTGCCATAGGACATTGGATAAATCCGAAGTTAGCTATCCGTACCTCTTTCTATGCAGGAAAACTCAATCATCCTCAGCAAAATAATTCCGTAGGGATTATAACCGAAGGAGTTCTTAATATCCCTGAAACATTCAACTTCTCTTTAGGGCGTTTTGGCATTGAGGCCTCATTAGGATTACGTTACGATTTCATGGCACATGACAACATCTCTGAAGGGACATCATCCGCATTGCAGCTAAAATATTTTGCCAACCAACAATTCGCACTATTTGCCGAGGGGCGATATTCGTCAATGCATGATAATGAGGCTGGATACTACGAAACATTTACCAACCTCAATCTTGGTGTAGAACTATACAGAACTAACTTTGACCGTTACAATGCCAAACAAATGACGATGGGCAATGTTCCTTATCGTACGCAGTATTTCGCCTCATTGGGCTACGGACAAATGTACCCACTTCTTCTAAGTGGCAACTGGACCTCAACACTAAGTAGCACATATGATTGGGCTATAGGATATAGATTCGATGCTTTGAACGCCATACGAGTGAAAGGAGGTTTTATAGAGTTCCAACCACAAAGTACCCAACCAAGGTATAGATGGGCTACACTATCGCCACAGTATATGCTCAACATTACCAATTGGTGGATGGGAAATACCACGCATAGCTTTGATATGCGCCCTTATATCGGCCCCGTATTTTCCCTCACTAAAACTGAAAATTTCGGACACGGTATAGAAGCAGGAATACCTATCGCATGGAAGCTATTGCCAAGTTTGGAACTATTTGTAGAACCATCATATAGATATACATTCAGCCCCCCCCTACACAGAAACGGATACAACAAAGGAATGTTAGGTATGTCTGGAGGAATCAGCTACATACAAGGCCCCATCTACTTCAGCGAATATTTTAAGCGGTTCAACTGGAGAAATGACTGGTTCGTCGCTTGTTTCGGAGGTCTACAACAGGATTTATCATCTGTAGGTTATGAGGGTATAACTACACTTCCTGTAGGGAACTTGGCCATTGGCCAGTGGTTAGGGCCTATCGGCCTACGACTTTCAGGGTTTGGTTCACTCAACCGTAAGCTTGACTCTCGCAAATATTATCCAATGTTGATGGCATATGCAGGATACCGAGCTGAGGGTATGGTGAATCTGATCTCACTATTTGCTCCTTCTAAAGAGCTCAAAGACTTCGAGGTAGACCTTTTGGCGGGTTACCATGGAAGTTTGATGTATCGTCCATTAAAGACGTATACACGCAACTGGGCATATACTAATGGCTCTACTGCGGCACTACAGTTCAAGTATTATGTAATGGATGGCATAGGTCTCTTCATAGAACCGCGATACACGAAAGTCGGTTACAACCGTACACAACGCAAAGAGTATGGCGGCAAGGTCATCAAAATGTCACAAGAATTCACCGACATCAGTATCGGAATGGAAGTACGTAAACACAGCGTAACGCGTAACGGACTGAGAAAGAGTTATGCAGACTTTAGACCACGTACTTTTGTATCAGGGAACTTGGAACTCTGTTTCCCATTTCATTATAATAGTAGTAAATCTGCCAAAGATTTCTTCAAACATATGAGTCCACAAGCGACTTTTAATGTCGGTCGTGAGTTCAATGCAATTAATTCTCTTCGTGGAGCTATATCATTCGTCAACCTACGCTCACTACACTCTGAGGCCTATGAAAATGGATACTCCGTAAGTGCCGATTATATGCTTGATCTGACCAACGGGATGTTGGGATACGACCCCACACGTATCATTGACGTAAAAGCGATAGTTGGGTTCAATACATTATATTCATCATATCAAAAGAAAACGAACATAGGATTTCATGGTGGGGCTCAGGTGGGGCTCTACGTTACGAACAACGTGGATATATATGTCGAAGGCAAGGTATCTGCATATTATAAGCCATCAATCATAAGCGGTATGCGTACAGTACGTCACATTGGCATCATGCCTATAGCATCAATAGGAACAACATATTATTTCAATATGACTACCCACGACTATTCACTAAAAAACAAAACCGACAGGCTCAAATATATGATTATTAAAGTACTTCATTAGTGCCCCATAAAATTTAGGACAGGTTAAACATTTAATACCTTGGACAATACCAAAAATCGGTTTAGAGCTAAAGTCAATGGAATAGGCGTTTTTAGCTCAAAGCAATGCCTTTTCGGCCATCTCGAAGCCGTGGTGGTATAGGGCGTTCATTTTCCCCATGTCGGTCTCGATACGAGCTACATCTACGGGATGATCGGGACGGATGACGGTGATGCGACCCTCCTCCTCCAGCTGCTCTACCCATGCAAGTTGTGCATTGTAGCGTGCTCCTCGGGTGCGCAGTGCTTCACGCAATTTGGGATAGCGGCTATAGATGAAGGGCGGTATGCGCAATGGCTTCTCTTCCTTGCGGTAGCCACGATGGCGAGTGAGCACCACGACGGCATGCCCGTAGCCCTGCTCCAAAGCGTGAGCGAGAGGTATAGAGTCGGCAATGCCACCATCAAGCATGGGACGACCGTCAACATAAGCTACAGGACAGGCAAAGGGAAGGCTGCTCGACGCACGCACGATATCAATGATGCGCTCTGCATCTTCCTTTTCCTCCAGATAGACAGCTTCGCCCGTAAGGCAGTCGGTGGCCACACTCTCCACACGCATAGGATTGGTGCGGTAGGCTTCGTAATCGTAGGGCCACAATGTCTCAGGAAGTTCGCGATAGAGGAGATCCATATCCATGATGCTACGGTGGTGCCAGAGATTACGCACTCCGAGGTAGTGACGTTCGGCCTGCAGGTCGGCAAAGGTATACTTGGCACGGCCTCGCTGATGTGAAGCAAACGACAGCGCATTGCTCGACCCAGCCGACACGCCAACGAGGTAAGGAAAGGTTATGGCATGGTCGGTCATCCAATCGAGCACGCCACTCGTGAACACACCGCGCATACCACCGCCCTCAAGCACCAAGGCCGTATGTCTGAATCGCTCGTTTGTCATTTGGGGGACAAAATTAGTGTAAGGTAAGAGAAAAAACAAGTCTAAAATAGGATGAAGTAAGAATTATTGGGGTGTTTCTTGAATAAACCAAGCAATCTAATTCATCATCTATATTTCTTTGTTCGCTTATCGGTAAATCAAAGTGGTCAGATTATCGGGAGAGAAAAGGCCATTGGCAATGTCCCATAGCTCATTAGCCGTAAGGGCTTCAATGCGACGATATAGAGCCTCAGGGCCTTCACAAGTCCCATAGTGGAGGTATGTCTTGGCCATACCGAGGGCAGCACTCTCAAAATTGTCGGAGGCTACGCCTACCTGTCCGATAAGCTGTTTCTTGATTGCAGCAAGTTGCAAAGAGGTGAAAGGATGTTCACACAAGCGATGCAGCTCACGATGCACAAGGTCGATGCAGCGTTCTGCATCGCGCCCATCGGTACCGAAGTAGATACTGAACACACCAGTATCGGTATAGCTCACAAGATTGCTCTCTACATTGTATACGAGTCCCGAATGCTCGCGCAGAGCGAGGTTGAGGCGGCTGTTCATACCAGGGCCACCAAGCATGTTGTTCAGCAGATACAAGCCTGTGCGACGGCGATCTGCAGCAGGATAGGCGGTACAGCCTATCATGACATGGGTCTGATGAGTACGTCGATGCTGTTCCAGATAACGAGGCGTATAGGGTGGCGGTGCCACGCGCCCAGTATTACCTGTACCCATGGGGATATCAGCAGTGAGCCGCTCAGCCCACATTACAATACGGTTAAAAGGGATATTGCCGTACACGAAAAGTACAACATTGGCCGGATGATAGTAGCGCTGCGTGAAGTTGAGTCCACTTTCAGCATGGAAAGATTTGAGATGACGAGGAGAGCCCAAGATATTATGCCCTAAGGAGTGATCGCCAAAGAGAGTACTCTCAAAGTCATCGAAGATGAGTTCGGCAGGATTATCCTCGTAGCTCTCTATCTCTTCAAGGATTACACCGCGTTCCTTATCAACCTCATGTTGGGGGAAAGTGCTATGAAATACTATATCGGTAAGCAGTTCCAAGGCACGGGCAAAGTCTTTCTTCAAGAATGCCGAGTACACTACTGTTTCCTCCTTGTTGGTAAAAGCGTTGAGGTCACCACCCACATGCTCCATTCTATTGAGGATGTGCCATGCACGGCGCTTGGACGTTCCCTTAAAAAGCATATGCTCTACAAAATGGGCCAATCCCGCCTCGTGAGGCTGCTCGTCACGGGTACCGGCATCAATGGCATAGCCACAATAGGCAACCGACGTGGGCGAAGGAGTATGTATGATACGCAATCCGTTGAACAGCGTGAGAGTATTATAGGTCTTCATGAATGAGGAGTCACATTATCTGGTTATAGCATTAATAGGGATCAACATCGTAATATAGCATCACACCGTGGAGCAGTCCCTGCTGGGCGAGCGACTGCTGCACCTCATAAAGGCAGTTGCGTACTTGCGACACACCAAGTGAAAGCTCAACCTTGAGCATTAGTTTACGTATATGAAGCGACTGTACACGAGCCACTGCAGGAGCTTCGGGACCCAGCACACGCTCTGCAAAACAACGACGCATACCCTGTGCCATGGCCTCAGCAGCGTGAACGACGGCAGCCTCATCACGACCGCGCATATAGACATATATAAGTCGGCAGAAAGGGGGATAGCGGAAAAGTTCACGCTCAATCGCCTGCTCGGCATAGAGAGCTGCATAATCATTCGTAGTCACTTGGTGGATGACAGAAAGGTCCACATTCCTCGTCTGCAACACTACCAGACCACGATTGTCGCGACGGCCCGCACGTCCTGCCACCTGCGCCATCAACTGGAAGGAACGCTCGTAAGCACGGAAGTCGGGGAAGTTGAGCATCGTGTCGGCATTCATGATACCCACTACGTGCACATTGTCAAAGTCGAGCCCTTTGGATACCATCTGCGTGCCTATGAGCACATCGGTCTTGCCTTCCTGGAAATCTGAGATGATACGCTCGTAGGCCGTTTTTGTACGTGTGGTATCAAGATCCATACGGGCTACACGCACACCAGGGAAGTAGCGAAGCACCTCCTCCTCAATACGTTCGGTACCCATGCCACGCTTACTAAGTGCCTCGCTGCCACATGAGTGGCATTTGAAAGGAACACTGTATACATTACCACAGTAGTGGCATACGAGTTGGTGCATACCCCGATGATAGGTGAGGCTGACATCGCAGCGATCGCAACGTGGCACCCAACCACAGGCGGCACACTCGAGCATAGGGGCATAGCCCCGACGATTCTGGAAAAGAATGACTTGGCGGCCTTGCGACAAGGCTTCGCGCATGGCATCGTACAGCGAAGTAGAAAAGGGACCATACATACGTTTCCTACGGTACTCATCCTTGAGGTCAACCACTTCAATATGAGGCAGCTGCACCTGGCCGAAGCGTTCGGTCATCTGTACAAGTCCGTATTTACCGCACTGGGCATTGTAGTAACTTTCTACAGATGGCGTGGCTGTACCCAGCAGCACCTTGCCCTTGTGGTATGCCGCAAGCATCACAGCTACACTGCGTGCATGGTAACGCGGTGCAGGGTCCTGCTGCTTATAGGTGGTCTCGTGCTCTTCATCAACAATGACTAATCCTAAGTTACGGAAAGGGAGAAACACCGATGAGCGCACTCCAAGCACCACGTCATAAGGTGAGCCAGACAGCTGCTTCTGCCATATCTCTACCCGCTCGGCATCGGAGAATTTCGAGTGATAGACACCTAAGCGTGAGCCGAAGACACGGCGAAGACGGTCTGTGATCTGCTGTGTAAGAGCTATTTCGGGTACGAGGTACAACACCTGATGTCCTCGCTTGAGCTGTTCGTTAATAAGATGGATGTACACCTCGGTCTTGCCACTGGAGGTAACACCATGGAGCAAGCATACATCGTGCGACTGCCAAATACGGGTTATCTCCTCAAAAGCACATTGCTGGTGGTGACTGAGCGGAGCAAGAGGGAATATGGGTTCATCGTCTCCCACACCCAAGCGACCTATCTCTATCACATAGGTCTCCACGATACCCTTGGCAATAAGTGCGTTGAGCACTGCCGCCGTCATTCCACTCTCCTTAAGGAGTGTACTGCGTGACAACTCCCGACGGTTGACATAGTCGGGCTCCTGGCACCCAGCAAGCTCTATCAGTCGCAACAACAATTGCTGCTGCTTGACTGCACGCTTGAGCATGCTCAAAGCTTCATTCAGTGCATCCTCTGAACGATAGGCCTCACAGAGGCGCACGTGCACCTCGTTCCTGGGCTTATAGCTCAGCCGCATGGCTTCATCCACAAAGAGCGCCCCCTTATCGAGCAACGACTTGATTATTCGCATGCCATTCCTCAGCGAACAATTCTTGACAAGTTGCTGTATACGCTGTTTGGGATTGAGGAGCAAAGCATCGAGCACCATCTGTTCCTTGTCGCGGAGAGGCTCATCAACCATAAATGCCTCATTGAGCTCTACTACCGTATCGCTCTCAATCTTCAGTCCCGAAGGCAGCGCCGCCTTGTACACATCGCCCATGGCACACATATAGTAGCTGGCAATCCAGCGCCAGAGTTGTAACTGCAACGGTAATACAATTGGGGTGGTGTCAAGAACCTCCACTACCTCCTTAATCTCATAACCACCCTGCGGAACCTCGGTATACTTACGCACGACAAGTGCCGTGTAGTAACGTTTGGCACCAAACTGCACCACAACACGACTACCTGCCTGTACCCCCTCAGCCTCGGCTTCGGGAATCAGATAAGTGTAGCTTTCAGCTAACGGAAGTGGCAATATGACATCAACATACCACGGCATAGTGTGTGCTTTATATTCTAACAGTACGACTTATCTTCACTTTTAAATGCAAAGATTGTTAAGAAATATCGAAAGACTGGAAAAATTGGGGAACAATAGTTGCCTGAGAACAATTTGGGTTTAAGAGAGAAATGCGGTGTGAAAGAGTCTTTGCGGATAAACGAAAGTAAACTTGGTTTATCCTTTCATGCTTATTCCAACTCCTTATAGGCTTTCCAGCCATACCAAGTAACGATGGCGAAGCAGAGTAGGGGTAAGGCGAAAGAGGCATTCACGGCGGGCATACCGCATACAGTATCCAAGTCGATGACCATACCTTGTAGCGGGGGCATCACGGCTCCTCCCACAATAGCCATTACGAGGAAAGCTGCACCAAGCGAAGTGTCCTCAGCCAGCACGTCCTCTAAAGCAATGCCGTAAATGGTAGGGAACATGAGACTCATGAATCCGCTGATGGCTACCAGACTATAGAGGCCACCCATGCCTTGTATGAAGATGGTGCTGAGGCAAGCAGCGCAAGCACCGATGCCGAAGTACATGAGCAGACGACGCGAGTTGACATACTTCATAAGAAAGGTGCTAATGAAGCGTGAGGTGAGGAAAAGGATCATAGCTGCGATGTTGAACTTCTGCGCGGTGGTCTTGTCGATACCTAAGTTGTCGGCATACTGGATGATGAAAGTCCATACCATAATTTGTGCAGCCACATAGAACATCTGCGCCACCACACCACTGCGGTAGAGATTGTTGGTCCATAGGCGGCGCAGGGTGTCGCTGTTCTTGGCCTTCACGCCTTGTCCGCGAGCCTGCGGTATTTTGGTGAATACGAAGATAAGCAATACGACAAGTACCAAAAGTCCGAGCATTACATAAGGGTCGCGTATGACGGCCAGGTCGTGGAGGCGGATATCGGCCTTCTCGGCTTCGCTGAGCGAGTGGTAGATGATTTCGCCTGCGGCATCGCGTTTGTCAGAGATGAGGTTGGGCAGCACGATGAGGGCAGCCACAGCCATGCCTGAAAGCGAGCCCATGGGGTTGAATGCCTGTGCGAGGTTGAGGCGACGGGTCGAGGTCTTAGGGTCGCCCAACGAAAGTATGAGCGGATTGGCCGTAGTCTCAAGGAAAGCAAGGCCGAAGGTGAGCACATAAAGCGAGATGCAGAAGAACGAGAACTCCTGGTATTGAGCAGCAGGGATAAACATGAAGGCACCGATGGCATACAAGGATAAACCTAACAAGATACCGCTCTTGTAACTGTACTTACGGATAAACAGAGCAGCGGGCACAGCCATGGTAGCATAGCCGCCGTAGAAAGCAAACTGCACAAGCGATGCCTTGGCGGCCGAAAGTTCCATCAGTGTCTGGAAAGCGGCTACCATAGGATTGGTGATATCGTTGGCAAATCCCCACAAGGCAAAGAGTGAAGTGACAAGGATGAAGGGGATGAGGTATTTCTTCTCTACGAGTTTTGATGTGGTCTTGGCCATGGGTATTTTGACTTTTTCGTGAATATGCATATTATTGATTGCAAATGTAATATAAAATTATCAAATCCCAATAACAGCAAACCGTAAATCGTCAAATTGCATTTTCCTAATTTCTGTTCCCCACTTTTTCCCAAACGGCAAATAGCTTTCAGAATCAATTTGATAAGATTTTGAAAAGTTATCCACAGTGCTGTGGAAAACTTGTGGAAAAATATTTCGTGGTTTATAGTGGGGGATTGTGGGGAATTATGTAACTTTGAAGCGAATTTCAAAAAAGCACTTGAATGACACGTTTTATCGGTAACATAGAGGCTAAGACTGACGAGAAGGGTCGCGTATTCCTGCCCGCCACATTCCGCCGTGTGTTACAGAAATCGGGCGACGAGAAGCTGATGTTGCGCAAAGACATCCATCAACGTTGTTTGGTACTGTATCCCGAGAGCACGTGGAATGAGCAGCTTGATGCCTTACGCAGCAGGCTTAACCGTTGGAACCGTCAGGAGCAAATGTGGTTCCGCCAATTCGTGGCAGGTGTGGATGAACTCACTATTGACGGCAACGGACGCATATTGATACCGAAACGCTACCACGAGGCTATAGAGCTAAAGGCCGAGGTACGCTTTATCGGTATGGACGATACCATAGAGCTATGGTCTAAGGAGGTGGCAGACAATGTGTTTGCTGATGAGTCTACATTCGGTGCAGAACTTGAAGCGCTGATGAATGATAGAATTTTAGACTGAAGATACTCCCTAATACGTGTGGCACCAAGTGGCATGGACGCTTGGGAACCTACCTATTCATAAGACACTTGAAACAAAAAGATATACGAATGGATATACCTTATCACATACCAGTGATGCTACACGAGACGGTAGACGGGCTCAACATTGTCCCAGGTGGCGTGTATGCCGACATGACCTTCGGCGGCGGAGGGCACTCGCGTGAGATTCTGCGGCGGATGGATGCTGAGGCAAGGCTCTACAGCTTTGACCAAGATGCCGATGCCGAGCGCAATATCGTCGATGACAACCGCTTTACCTTCGTTCGCAGCAACTTCCGCTACCTGCACAACTGGATGCAATACCACAATGTAGAGCAACTCGACGGTGTACTGGCCGATCTGGGTGTATCAAGCCATCAGTTCGACGAGGGTGAATTAGGATTCTCTTTCCGCTTCGATGCTAAGCTCGATATGCGTATGAACCGCCGCGAGGGACGCACGGCAGCCGACATTGTAAACACCTATGACGAGGAGCGCCTGGCCGATATATTCTATCTCTATGGAGAACTGCTCAATAGCCGTAAGCTGGCATCAGTCATCGTGAAGGCACGTGCGCAGGCTCCAATCGAGACCACGGGACAGCTCTATGAGACAGTAAAGCGCCTCTTCGGACGTGACCGCGAAAAAAAGGAGATGGCCAAGCTCTTTCAGGCACTGCGTATCGAGGTGAACGAAGAAATGGAGGCATTGAAAGAGATGTTACAGTCAGCTACCGAGCTGCTACGCCCCGGAGGTCGCCTCGTAGTGCTCACCTACCATTCGCTCGAAGACCGTTTGGTAAAGAACCTTATGAAGACAGGCAACGTGGAAGGTAAGGTGGAACAGGATATCTACGGTACGAAGCCATCGCCCTACCGCCTGGTGGGGAAAGTGGTTGTGGCAAGCAAGGAAGAGCAGGAGACGAACCCTCGCTCGCGGAGTGCGAAGTTGAGAATCGGAGAGAAGCGGAAATAGTAACATAGGAAAAAGTAAACAAGATGACGGCAGAACAAAAGAAAAAACGCAAGCGCACGCTGAAATCGTGGATTGACGGCAATATGCTGACAGACCTCCTAACGCGCCAAGCGGGGATGATTGCCTTGGTGGCTGCCTTGGTGATCGTATATGTGGGTAATCGCTATGCCTTCCAGCAAGAGCAGGTGCGAATACAGACCTTGCGTGCCAAGCTCAATGATGTGAAGTATGAAGCACTGGCACGGTCGAGCGAATTGATGGAGAAGAGTCGCGAATCGAACATGCAGAAGTATATCGTGGAACAAGGAAGCGAGTTGAAGGCCTCTACCAAGCCACCGGTAGTGATTAAGAAATAATCGTAAATAAAAAGAGATGCAGAACCCGAAGGACCAAAAAATAGTATCACGCTACTTCACCATCATTATACTGATGGCGCTGATAGGCATTATCATACTGCTCAAGGCGATGTCGGTGATGGTCTTTGAACGTAACTACTGGAAAGAAGTGGCCAGCCGCAGCGTAAAAGACAGTGTAGTCATTGCCCCCAAGCGTGGCAACATACTCAGCGACGATGGCCTGCTGATGGCCAGCAGCGTGCCCCAATATACATTGCTGATGGACTTCAAGGTGTCGGACAGCGATGAGACTCGCCGTATCAAGGCACAGCACCGGCGCGACTCGCTACTTGTGAAGCACGAAACGGAGATTTGTGAAGGCCTGCACCGCATCCTCCCAGACAAGAGCGTAGAGGAGTTTCGCCAAACCCTCCGTAAGGGACGTGCACAGCGCAGTCGCTATTGGAAGCTATATCCCAAGCGAGTATCGTATGCCCAATACAAAGAGATAAAAAAACTGCCTGTGCTGTGTGAGAGTTCCCATAGCGGAGGCTTCTTCACCGAGAGCAATATTGAGCGCAAGAAAATCTATGGTTCGCTTGCCCGACGCACTTTGGGCGATGTTTATGCCAAAGTAGATTCGGCTAAGAACGGTATCGAATTAGCCTACGACGACTACTTGCGCGGTAAACCCGGATTGGGACATGTGAAGCGTGTCAACAGACAGGACATAACCATCGTAGACAAACCTGCTGTCGATGGGTGCGATGTGAAAACTACGCTTAATGTGGAGATACAGGATATTGCCGAAAAGGCGCTACTCGATGTACTGCATAAGCAGAACGAACAGTATGGAGGAGATGCCCGCACCGGCGTTGTGGTGGTGATGGAGGTAGAGACGGGCGACATCAAGGCCATGGTCAATATGAGCCGTGCCGATGATGGTGGCTATTATGAACTGAAGAACAATGCCCTCACCGACATCTTGGAGCCAGGCTCTACATTCAAGACCGCCTCGCTGCTGGTAGCCCTTGATGACAAAAAGATTAGCTTCAGCGACTCAATAGATGCCAATCGCGGATTATACAAGTTCGGTTCGGCCACGATGCGTGATCACAACTGGAACAAGGCAAGTGCCTATGGTGTGCTCAGCGTACCGCAAGTGCTAATGTACTCTTCCAATGTAGGTACCGCCCGCCTCATTGATGAAAGTTACGGTAAGGAACCAGAGAAATTCGTCGAGGGACTACATCGTATGGGATTGGCCACCCACTTCCCTTTGTTGCCTGGTACAGGAGCCCCAAAAATACGTAAACCAAATAAGGATAAGAGCAATTGGTCGCGCACCGCGCTACCTTGGATGTCAATCGGCTACGAGACCCAGATTGCCCCTATCAATATCGTGTCATTTTACAATGCCATTGCCAATAACGGAAAGTTCATGAGACCGCGCCTCGTAGAGTGTATCCTCGAAGACGGCAGGGTAGTAAAGAAATTTGAGCCTGAAGTGCTCATCGACAAGATAGCCTCGCAGCAGGCCCTTGACGATATCACCAAGATGTTGACGATGGTGGTGAATGAACCTACAGGGCTCGGCCGCCAAGCTAAGTCGGACAACTTCCTCGTAGCAGGTAAAACCGGTACAGCGCAGATTGCTTTGGGTGGACAACTCAGAGGTGGCGGTCACCAGCTTAGTTTCTGCGGATTCTTTCCTGCCGATGCTCCTAAGTACACTTGTATCGTCTCCATACAGACACGCGGAGGTTTGATCTCGGGCGGTGGCGTAGCTGGTGTAGTGTTTGGCGAAATAGCCAAACGTGTGATGGCACGTGATGACAAGCGCGAGATTGCAGAACTTAGAGATTCTGCAGCCATCTTCATTCCCGAGGTACTGAAGGGAAACATTACCGATGCCCGCTACGTGCTCGACAAGCTCAACATCCGCCATGAGTGGAACGCCAACACGACATACCGTAACGGAAAGCTTGTATGGGGTAAGGCCGATAGTGCTGGACAAGGAGTGGTGCTCACGGATATCGCTCTTGACACCTCTACGGGCAAGGTTCCCAACGTCAAGGGACTCGGCGCCAAGGATGCCCTATATATGCTCGAGACCTGCGGACTCAAGGTGCATATATCGGGTAAGGGCAAGGTGGTGTCGCAGAGTATAGCTCACGGTACACCTGTGCGCAAAGGACAGACGGTACATCTTAGGTTGAATTAAAAAACTCTTAATATGCAACTCTCATCCATTATAAAGAACATCCGTATAGAGGAGACCATTGGTGATGTGCGACGTGACATTGCCGATGTACATATCGATTCACGCCGTATCGGTCCGGGGCATCTCTTCGTGGCTATGCGCGGTACACAAGTGGACGGTCATAAGTACATCCAAAGCGCTATTGACAAGGGAGCCGTGGCCATTGTATGCGAGCAACTGCCCGATTCGCTCACCGAAGGCATCACCTATCTCCGTGTAGCCGATAGTGAAGAGGCGGTAGGCCCCATGGCCACAGCATTTCATGACTATCCCACGGAGAAAGTCAGACTGATAGGCGTCACCGGCACCAATGGAAAGACCACCATCGCCACTCTCCTGTACGATATGTTTCGAGCAATGGGCTACAAAGTAGGGCTCATCTCTACCGTGTGCAACTATATCGACGATGAGGCTATTCCCACCGAGCATACCACGCCCGATGCCATCACACTCAATACCCTGTTGGGCCGTATGGCCAATGCGGGTTGCAAATACGTGTTTATGGAGGTAAGCTCGCACTCTGTGGCCCAGCATCGCATCGGCGGCCTCAAGTTTACCGGAGGCATCTTCACCAACCTCACACGCGACCACATGGACTATCACAAGACCGTGGACAATTACCTTCGTGCCAAGAAAGCCTTCTTCGACACCCTGTCCAAAGATGCTTTTGTGGTGACCAACCTGGACGACAAGAACGGACTGGTGATGACGCAGAATACCCGTGCCAAGGTGTATACCTACTCGCTCCGCAGCTTGGCCGACTTCAAGGGACGTATCCTCGAGCACTATTTCGATGGCATGATGCTCGATATCAATAACGTGGAAGTGTTCGTGCAGTTCATCGGTAAGTTCAACGCCAGCAACCTCCTTGCTGTATATGGCACAGCCTGCCTCTTGGGCAAACGTCCCGAGGAGGTGCTCACCGTACTCAGCACGTTACGCCCCGTGAGTGGTCGCTTCGATGCTGTGCACTCCCCTCAGGGCTTTACCGCCATCGTTGATTATGCCCATACTCCCGATGCTATAGCCAATGTGCTGAGTGCCATTCACGGGGTGCAAGGTGGTAAGGGTAAAGTCATCACCGTTGTAGGTGCTGGTGGCAATCGCGATAAGGGTAAGCGTCCTATCATGGCTCAGGAAGCCGTAAAAGGCAGCGACAAGGTAATCATCACCAGTGACAACCCCCGTTTCGAAGAACCGCAAGACATCATCAATGACATGCTTGCCGGTCTCACTCCTGCACAGAAGTCCTGCGTGATTTCCATCGTTGACCGTCGTGAAGCTATTCGTACAGCTTGTATGCTTGCCGAGAAGGGCGATGTCATTCTCGTTGCCGGCAAGGGTCACGAGAACTATCAGGACATAAAGGGTGTGAAGCATCACTTCGATGACAAGGAGATATTGAATGAAGTATTTGGAAACTAAAAATATTGAGTTTTAGCCATGTTATACTACCTATTTGACTACCTGAACGATTTGAATGTGCCTGGTGCGGGAATGTTTACCTATATCTCGTTCCGTTCACTGTTGGCCATCATCATTGCTCTGTTGGTATCTACCATCTTCGGTAAGCATTTTATCAGTATGCTTAAGCGACAGCAGATTACCGAGACACAGCGCGATGAAAGCATCGACCCCTTCGGTGTGCAGAAGAAAGATACCCCTACGATGGGGGGCATCATCATCTTGGCTGCGATACTTATCCCTTGTCTGCTTCTCGGACGGCTCGACAATGTCTATATGATACTCATGCTCGTTACCACGGTATGGTTGGGTGGATTAGGTTTTGCAGATGATTATATCAAGGTATTCAAGCGTGACAAGGAAGGTCTACACGGTAAGTTCAAGATTATCGGCCAAGTAGGTCTCGGCATCATCGTGGGTCTTACACTCTACCTGAGCGACGATGCTGTCATCCGCGAAAATATTGAGGTGCAGCGAGGCGCCAATGCAACTACCGAAATAGTACACAAAAGCGAGGCGCAGAAGTCCACCAAGACCACCATCCCCTTCTTCAAAAACAATAACCTTGACTATGCCGATGCCTTCAACTGGTTAGGCAAGTACAAGCAATTGGGCGGTTGGATTCTGTTTGTCTTCATGACCATCCTCGTGGTAACAGCCGTATCCAATAGTGCTAACCTCAACGATGGCATGGACGGTATGGCGGCTGGTAACTCGGCTATCATCGGTGTTGTCTTAGGCATATTGGCCTACGTGTCCAGCCACATCTCCATGGCGGGCTACCTCAACATTATGTATATCCCCAGTTCCGAGGAATTGGTAATATACTTATGTGCTTTTGTAGGTGCCCTCATTGGTTTCCTTTGGTATAACGCTTTCCCCGCTCAGGTCTTTATGGGCGATACAGGTAGCCTCACCATCGGTGGTATCATTGCCGTGAGCGCTATCATCATCCGTAAGGAGCTGCTCATCCCCATCCTCTGTGGCGTATTCTTCGTGGAGAGTCTATCGGTCATCATCCAGCGTTTTTACTATAAGACGGGCAAGAAGAAGGGAGTACACCGTCGCTTCTTTAAGCGTACACCTATCCACGACCATTTCCGCACATCAGTGGCACAGGTGCAAAAGATGGATCCCGGTTGCACCATCAAAGTGACACACCCCGACACCCTTTTCCATGAGGCAAAAATTACCGTGCGCTTTTGGATTGTAACTATCATATTAGCAGCTCTGACAATAATAACTCTGAAGATTAGATAAATGAAACGAATTGTAATACTTGGCGGTGGCGAAAGCGGCGTAGGTGCCGCTGTGTTGGCACAGAAGGAAGGTTTCGATGTATTCCTCTCCGATATGTCGAAGATTAAGGAACACTATAAGCAAATGCTCAATGAGTACCATATCGCATGGGAGGAGCTGCAACATACTGAAGCACTCATCCTTAATGCCGATGAAGTAATCAAGAGTCCCGGTATACCAGGCGATGCGCCTATGATAATCAAGATACAGGAACGGGGTATCCCCGTCATTTCCGAAATTGAGTTTGCCGGACGCTACACCGATGCCAAGATGGTGTGTATCACGGGTAGTAATGGTAAGACAACTACCACATCGCTCATCTATCATATCTTCAAGAGCGCGGGCTACAACGTGGGTCTTGCTGGTAATATCGGGCAAAGCTTGGCTTATCAAGTGGCTACGTGCAACTACGACTACTACATCATCGAGCTTAGCAGTTTCCAACTCGACAACATGTATGAGTTTCGTGCCAACATCGCTATCCTTCTCAACATCACACCCGACCATCTCGACCGCTATAACCATAATATGCAGGAGTATGTGGATGCCAAGTTCCGTATCGTGCAGAACCAAACCGACGATGATGCTTTCGTATTCTGGAACGATGACCCCATCATCCAGCGCGAACTCTCCAAACACGGCATCCATGCCCGTCTGTATCCCTTTGCTGAGGGTAAGCGTGATGGTATGACAGCCTATACCGATGCCGACGAACTCTACTTCACCGCACCATATGCCTTCAATATGGAGCAAGAGGAACTGGCCCTCACTGGTAAGCATAACCTCTACAACTCGATGGCGGCAGGTATCTCGGCCTCGCTTTCGGGTATCAAGAAAGAGGTCATACGCGAGGCGTTAGCCACCTTCCGTGGGGTGGAACACCGATTGGAGTATGTGACTCGCGTGCGTGGCGTCGACTATATCAACGACTCCAAGGCGACCAACGTCAACAGCTGCTGGTATGCCCTGCAGAGCATGACGCAGAAGACTATCCTCATTCTTGGAGGCAAAGATAAGGGTAACGACTACACGGAGATTGCCGACCTCGTGCGTGAGAAATGTGTAGGACTTATCTATATGGGGCTACACAATGAGAAGTTGCACGAGTTCTTCGACCCCTTCGGTTTGCCTGTAGCCGATGTGCAGAGTATGCACGATGCCGTAGATGCAGCCTACCGTATGGCACAGAAAGGCGAAGTCGTGCTGCTCAGTCCCTGCTGTGCCAGTTTCGACCTCTTCAAGAGTTATGAGGACCGTGGCGAACAGTTTAAGGAGTATGTGAGGAAATTATAGTTTATTACAATCTTGTTGTTTACGAATTACAACTTATTTCACGATTGTATGATTGACAATTTCGTCATTGCGAGTGAATTACAGAATAGTCAGATTGTAAATCAATAGTATATTAAGATATGTCTTTCCTGAATCGAGTATTTCATGGCGACAAGGTCGTCTGGGTGGTTTTTATGTTGCTTTTGCTCATCTCGGTAATAGAGGTGTTCAGTGCAGCAAGTATGCTCACGTATGGTAAGGAAAACTATTGGTGGCCTATTCGCCAGCATAGCACCTACTTGCTGCTTGGCTGTATCGTGGTGTATGTGGCGCATCTCATTCCTTACCGTTTCTACAAAGCCGTGCCACTGGTATTGATCCCATTGTCGGTGGGTATGCTGATATGGGTGCTGGTCAAGGGTGCAGTTACAAATGGCGCAGCACGCTGGATCGACCTCGGCTTTATCACCATACAACCCTCCGAGCTGGCCAAGGTGGGTGTCATCATAGGCACGGCACTTATCCTCTCGCGTCTACAAACGGAAGATGGAGCCAAGGAAAATGCCATGAAATGGGTGTTATGGATGACGGGCATCGTATGTGCACTCATCGTGTCGGAGAACCTCTCCACTGCGGTACTGCTCTTTGGTGTGGTGTTCCTGATGATGTATGTGGGACGCATACCGATGAAGCAGTTGGGTAAGCTGGTTTTGGTATTGGGTGTTGCTATAGCGCTATTTGCCACACTTCTATTACTACCTTACAAGACGTTGGAAAGCATCCCTGGATTAGACCGTCTGACAACTTGGAAGGCACGTTTCGAACGTTTCTTCGAGGCCTCCGACCCAGTGCCTGCAGCACAGTTCAAGATTACCGATGAGAATTTTCAAGAGACACACGCCACGATGGCCATTGCATCGAGTAATATTATCGGTCGCGGGCCGGGAAACTCCGTAGAGCGCGACTACTTGCCCCAAGCCTATTCCGATTTCATCTTTGCCATCATCATCGAGGAATTAGGACTTTTGGGCGGTGCCTTCGTGGTACTCCTCTATATTATTTTGCTCATACGAGCAGCTAAAATAGCACAGAAGTGCCGTGGCTATTTCCCTGCCTTCTTAGTGATGGGTTGCGCACTCATGCTCGTGGCACAGGCTACTATCAATATGATGGTAGCCGTGGGATTGTTTCCTGTGACGGGGCAGCCCCTACCCTTGATAAGCCGTGGCGGTACATCTACCATCATTAACTGCGGCTACATAGGTATGATACTCAGCGTAAGCTACTATACAGAGAAGATGAACCGGAATACGCAAGCTGCTGAAGCCGTACATACCGAAGAGGATATACCAGAGATATTAAGAGAAGAAGCCTAATTGTTTACAATTTGACGATTTACAATTTATTGTGTGATTTGATCATATGATTGCTTAGCCATCGCTGTTTTTTGTAAATTGTGCCATATCCAGGTTGTAAATCAAGAGTAAATAGTAAATTTGTAAATAACGAATAGTATGCCAAACAATATCCGATTAATCGTTAGTGGTGGTGGTACAGGCGGCCATATTTTTCCCGCCTTGTCGATTGCCAATGCCGTGAAGGCCAAGTGTCCCGATGCAGAGATACTCTTCGTGGGAGCCGAGAATCGTATGGAGATGCAGCGCGTGCCTGCTGCTGGTTATCGTATCATCGGATTGCCCGTAAGCGGCTTCGACCGCAAGCGCCTGCTCAAGAACATAGCTGTACTTTGGCGCCTGATGAAAAGCCGCCGCAAAGCACGCCGTATCATCCGTGACTTCCGCCCCGATATAGCTGTAGGCGTGGGTGGCTATGCCAGCGGCCCTACACTCAAGGAGGCCGGTGCTATGGGCATCCCCACCTTGCTGCAAGAGCAGAACTCCTACGCTGGTGTTACCAATAAACTATTGGCCGAGCAGGCTTCCTGCATATGCGTAGCCTATGAAGGCATGGAACGCTTCTTTCCGAAGAACAAGATAAAACTTACAGGTAACCCCGTCAGACAGAACCTCCTTACAAGTACCATCACTCACGAAGAGGCAGTCAAGAGCTTCGGTCTCGACCCCACGAAGAAAACCATTCTCATCGTCGGTGGTAGCCTTGGTGCCCGCACCCTTAACGAAAGCGTGGCACAAGCGTGGGACATGCTCAAGGAAACAGATGTACAACTCATCTGGCAGACGGGCAAGTATTATCACGAACAAATTACTAAGCAGTTCCGTGGCCGCGAACTTCCCAATGTACACGTGTGCGACTTCATCAGCAACATGGACGCCGCATACACCGCTGCCGACCTGGTAGTGTCGCGTGCGGGGGCAGGTTCTATCTCTGAATTCTGCCTGCTGGGAAAGGCAGTAATCTTGGTGCCCTCGCCCAACGTGGCCGAGGACCATCAGACCAAGAATGCCCTTGCCCTCGTCGATAAGGACGCCGCTCTCTATGTCAAGGATGCCGATGCTCCGTCAAACCTGATACCTCTTGCTCTCGCGACAATAAAAAATGAAAAAAAGTTAACCGACTTACGCGCAAATATATTAACTTTGGCATTCCATAACTCGGCCGAGGTCATTGCCGATGAGGTGATTGCGCTGGCTCAAAACTATAGAAGCAAGAAATGAAGATCGATACGATAAAGTCCGTCTATTTCATCGGAGCTGGTGGCATCGGAATGAGTGCACTGGTACGTTATTTCCTTTCGTTGGGCAAGGAGGTCGCAGGCTATGACCGCACGCCAAGCGAGCTCACCGAACGGCTCAATGTTGAAGGCGCCGCCATCCACTATGAGGACGACTGCACATTGATACCCGCAAACTGCAAGGACAAGGAACATACGCTGGTGGTGTACACACCTGCCGTACCCGAGGAGCACAGCGAGCTCACATGGTTTCGTAGCCAGGGCTTCGAGATCCAAAAGCGTGCCCAGCTGTTGGGTACCATCACCCGCAGCCGCAGGGGCTTGTGTGTAGCAGGCACACATGGCAAAACGACGACTTCCTCAATGGCAGCCCATTTAGTACATAGTTCCCACGTGGGGGCTACTGCCTTCCTCGGTGGTATATCGCAGAACTACGGCACCAACCTATTGCTCTCGGATAAGAGCGACTATGTGGTAATCGAAGCCGATGAGTTTGACCGTTCGTTCCATCATTTGGAGCCCTACATGTCGGTCATCACTGCCACCGACCCCGACCATCTGGACATCTACGGAACTCCCGAAGCCTATTGGGAGAGCTTCGAGAAGTACACCTCGCTCATCCGTCCTGACGGAGTACTCATCATTCACGAAGGGTTGGAGATAACACCGCAAGTACAGCCAGGCGTACGTGTCTACACCTATTCGCGCGACACAGGCGACTATCACGCACAAAATATCCGTATCGGAGGCGGGGAGATAGTCTTCGACTTTGTATCACCCAGAGGCATCGTCAAGGACATTCAGTTGGGGGTGCCCCTAAGCATCAATATCGACAATGGCATTGCTGCAATGGCAATGGCCCAGCTGGCAGGTGTCACCGATGAGGAGTTGCGCGAGGGGATGGCCACGTTCCGTGGCGTGGAACGACGGTTCGACTTCAAGCTGAAAACCCCCTCCAAGGTGTTCCTCAGCGACTATGCCCATCATCCTGCCGAAATACGCCAAAGTGCCCTCTCCATCCGTGAGCTGTATGCAGGGCACAAGGTGACGGTGATATTCCAACCGCACCTCTACTCACGTACACAGGACTTTTATCGTGAGTTTGCCGAGAGCCTCTCGCTCTTCGATGAGGTCATCCTCACCGATATCTATCCTGCCCGCGAGGAGCCTATCCCTGGAGTCACCAGCCAGCTCATCTATGACAACCTTGATACCCGTGTAGAGAAAATGATGATACAGAAAGCTGAAATACTCGCTACCGTAGAGGCCAAAAAGGAGGAACTTGAAGTACTCGTCTCATTGGGTGCCGGTGATATAGAGAACTATGCAACTGAGATAACGAAGATATTGAATAAGTAAAATGAAGAAACTACTTTCCACCATCGCCCTCATCCTTCTGGCAGGCTACATCGTGTTTGCCACGATAGCCTTCTGCAACAAACCTGCCGATCAGGTGTGCAAAGGCGTCCGTTTGGAGATACGTGACAGCCTGGAGACGGGTTATATGACTACAGCCGATATCGTGACCCTGCTCAGGCAGAACGGCCTGGATCCTACGGGTCTCCCCATCGAGGAGGTGAGCTGTCGCGCCATAGAGAAGGTACTGGGCGGGGTTCCCCTTATTGCCAGCAGCGAGTGCTACAAGACGATTGCCGGCTATGTGGTGGTGGAGGTCGAGTGCCGCCGTCCCATCCTGCGCATCATGGCCGACTCGGGCGACAGTTTTTACCTCGACGAAGAGGGCGAAGTGATAGAGTACATAGCCCGTCCCACCTATATCCCCGTGGCTACAGGACATATCAGTCGCGACTTTGCCCGTCAGGAATTACTCACCTTAGCCCAGTTCCTCCGTGCCGATGACCTGTGGAACGCGCAGATAGAGCAAATCTACGTCACTCCGCGCGAAGAAATAGAGCTGATACCCCGTGTAGGCAACCATACTATCGTCCTGGGGCGTCCTGGCAACTACGCCTACAAGTTCGACAAGCTGCGCACCTTCTATGAGAAGGGTCTCAGCGAAGTGGGATGGGACAGATATTCACGCATCAACATCGACTATAATAATCAAGTGGTAGGAACAAAAAAACAGTAACATATATGGCAACAAATGATTTAATCGTAGCCATCGAACTCGGTTCATCGAAGATAGCCGGCGCAGTGGGACGTAAACGCCCCGATGGTGGTTTGCAAGTGGTGGCATACGCCAGTGAACCCGCTTCGGGATTCGTGCGTCGTGGCGTGGTGTACAATATCGACAAAACGGCACAGTGCCTGACTGACCTCGTCAACCGCCTGGAGCCGGAGCTGAACAATGCCACCATAGAACAGGCATACGTGGGTGTAGGCGGCTATACACTGCACTCGAAACTGAATACCGTAGTGCGCACTCTCGAGGAGGAGACACGCGTATCGGACGCCATTGTCACTGGTATGGAGGAAGAGAATGCCATGAAGCAGTATCCCGGACACAACATCCTGGTGATGGTATCTCAGGAATATAAGATAGGCAACAACTCGTTGAACGACCCTGTGGGCGTAAATTGCACACGCTTAGAGGGTAACTATCTCAATATTTTAGCGCGCACATCGGTGATGGACAATACGGGCAAGAGCTTCGAACTGGCCAAGGTGAACATTGCTAACGATTCTATTGCTCCATTGGTGGCTGCTGATGTGTTGCTTACTGAGAACGAACGCCGTCAAGGGTGCGTATTGGTGGACTTCGGAGCCGACACTACTACCGTATCGGTATACAAGAACGGGTATCTGCGCTTCCTCACCGTGATTCCTATGGGTGGACAAAGCATCACCCGCGACCTCTGCTCGCTGCAACTCGATGAGCAAGAGGCCGAGCGTATCAAGCGCGAGTTCGGGCTGGTGTTCCCCACATCATCTGACGAGACGGTACAGCTTGATGCCAGTCGCTCGATAGAGGTACGCAAGGTACACGATGTCATTGAAGCCCGCTTTGAAGAGATTCTGCTCAACGTATGCCATCAGATAGAGGCATCGGGCTACGAGATGAAGAACCTGCTGGCCGGTGTTGTGTGCTGTGGTGGCGGCATCAACCTGAAAGGGATAGAGAATGTGCTTGCCCAGAAGTTCCAACCCACGAAGGTTCGCCTGGCACACAATACCGTAGTGCCCGTAGACTGGGCTACTGCCGAGTGTCCCGAGAACGGCACGCAGGGTGTGCTCGTGGGACTGCTGATGGCGGGCGAGGAGTGTTGCTTCCAAGAGGTGCCGATGGAGATTCAGCCCGAAGACTATAAGGTGGCTGTGACAGGCAACCTCTTCGATGACAACGGTGAGAGCGCTCAAGACGCACGTGACAAGAAGCGCGAAGAGGAACGTCAGCGCAAACGTGAAGAGGCGGCCAAAAGAGCTGAAGAGAGAAAGGAGAAGCAGAAGGGCTTCCTCTCTGGTATAATGAAGAAGATAAAATCTGTGGGAGAGAACTTTGAAAAGGAAATTGGTGTATTCCTCTCCGATGACGATAAAGATGACAACAACAAATAAACGATAGCACTATGAACGATAACGATATTATGCCATTTGACCTGCCTACCGAGGCTCCCAAAATTATCAAGGTGATAGGTGTGGGCGGTGGAGGCGGCAATGCCGTAAAGAATATGTACCGCACGGGCATTCAGGACGTCTCATTCGTCTTGTGCAATACCGACAATCAGGCGTTGGCCAAGTCGGAGATTCCTGTCAAACTTCAGATCGGGCGCAACACAACTAAAGGTCTTGGCGCAGGCAACGACCCCAATGTGGCCCGTCAAGCTGCTGAGGAGAACATTGAGGACATCCGCAAGCAATTTCAGGATGGCACGGAGATGGTGTTCATCACCGCTGGTATGGGTGGTGGCACCGGTACCGGTGCTGCTCCTGTCGTGGCACGTGTGGCCAAGGAATCAGGAGTGCTCACCGTGGGTGTGGTCACCATCCCCTTCAAATTTGAGCTGCGCCCCAAGATCGTACAAGCGCTCAAGGGAGTCGATGCCATCTCCAAGCATGTAGATGCCCTGCTTGTCATCAACAACGAACGTCTCTTCGAGATATACCCCAACCTCAAGGTAAGCGAGGGATTCCGCCGTGTAGACGACACACTGACCATTGCCGTGAAGAGTATCTCAGAGATTATCACAACAGAGGGCACCATCAACCTCGATTTCCGCGACGTGAGCAAGGTGTTGCGCAATGGTGGCGTGGCCATCATGAGCTATGGCACCGGCAAGGGCGAGAAACGCCTGGCCGAGGCCATCGAGAACGCCTTGCACTCACCGCTGCTCAATGACAACGACATCTACAACTCCAAGAAGATACTCTTCAACATCTATGACAGCCCCAAGCATCCGCTTGTGGTGGAGGAAATGGAGGAGATAGGCCGCTTCACCGACAAGTTCCTCAGCAAGGATATTGAGGTTATTTGGGGTATGGCCACCGACGAGTCGCTCGACGAGGAGGTGAAGATTACCATCCTTGCTACAGGTTTCGGTGTGAGCAACATCCCCGGTATGAATACTACTATCGAGGTGAACAATGCCCCCGTAGAGAAGCATGAGGAGACGCCCGAAGAGAAAGCCGAGCGACAGCAGCAGGAGGAAAAAGACAAGGAGATGATATCCAAGTACTATGGTGACAACAACCTCGCAGCCAAGCGCACCATACACTCCTTCGTGATGGAGGGAGATGACCTCTTCAACGACGACCTCATCGATGCCATCGACTCCCTGCCTACCTACCTGCGTACCAAGCAGGACTTGGCAGACTTGGCAGGACATCGGAGATGACTACCCCCTTAGTACCCTAAAAAACTTCAATTAAACTATAATCATATATGGAAAAGAAACCCGAAAACCAGCTTCAGATAGAACTGAAGGAAGACGTGGCTCAAGGCATCTACTGCAACTTGGCCGTTATCTCACACTCCTCATCGGAGTTTATTATGGATCTTATCCGCGTGCTCCCTGGCTTACCCAAAGCACAAGTGAAGTCACGTGTCATCCTCACCCCCGAGCACGCTATGCGCTTGATGCTCGCCTTGCAGGACAACCTCAAGAAGTATGAGCAGACCTTCGGCCCCATCCGCTTGCCTGAGCAGAAAGGAACCTATGTACCTCGCTTGAGCGATTTCAAGGGAGAGGCGTGATTTTAATTCTGGAGACTGAAGATGATTTCACACAGTCAGTAGTCTGTAAGGATATGGAGGAGTTGCTTACCGCAGCTCCTCTATTGCATTCATATAGTTCCGCAGATTGCCACTTTTCATGATCTTCTTATAGGGCTTGTGCCCAATGATAGGCTCAGTATATTCCCAATAGGTACGCAGTTTGCCGTGCAGTTGGGTGTCACCCTTGACAATGCCGCCATACTCCTCCGCCAGCCTCGCGTGCAGTGTGCGTAGCGTGCGTATATGCTCCTCATGGCTCCATTCGCGTTCCTCGACATACTCCTTCGCCAATGAGGGGCGTGCCAGCAGTCCGCGTCCTACCATCAGCCCTGCCAGCCGGGGATAGCTCTCCTCCATCTCATGCAATTGTTTCAAGGTGGTAAGGTCACCATTATAGAAGACCGGATGACAGCAGGCCTCATAGAAGCGGGCAAATGCATCGTGATCAATGGCACCCTTGTATCCTTGCGTGCCTGTGCGTGGGTGCAGGGTGATATGAGCCAAGGGAGTGTCATTAAGCATCTCCACTATGGGTACCCACTCCGCTGCATCCTGCCACCCAAGGCGCATCTTTACCGAGAAAGTCAGCTGCGGACGCTCCTTGATAATGGCAACGATATCATTCACGATGTCTGTTTGGGCAAGGATTCCCGAACCGCGTCCGTGCCGTGCCTGCAAGGGGAATGGACATCCCATATTCAAGTCTATTGCCCGATAACCTAATGTCTCCACCTCCTCGACGAGGAATAGAAATTCCTTTACGCTCTTGAAGATGATTTGTGGTGTCACGGGCACTCCCGTATTATTTTTAGGGTCAATGTCACGGCGATCCTTGGAGCGTATCTCACCCGCTTCTACGCGCACGAATGGAGTATAGTAACGTTCTATTCCACCTATCAGCTGGTGGTGTATTCGGCGGTACACATCATCGGTATGTCCCTGCAGTGGAGCAAAATGGATGGGTAGCATCTTTTAATGTCAAATTTGTCAGAACTTCTTGGTTCGTATGTGGCAGTAGGGTTCTTCGCCTGTTTTGTTGTAGTAGTCCTGGTGATACTCTTCACCTGGCCAGAAATGTTCGGCTGGACGCAATGTCGTGTTTACCTCATATCCTTTGGAGCGCAGCAAGGCTATCACCCCTTCAGCTATATGTTGCTGTTCTTCATCGACGCAGAAAATCTGACTACGATATTGCGGACCTATGTCGGGGCCTATACCATCAGTTTGTGCAGGGTCGTGTATCTCGAAGAATAATTTGCATAATGCCTCATACGTGGTAGTATCAGCATCGTATTCTACAAGCACAGCCTCTACGTGATGGGTGCGGTGGGCTTTTACATCGACATACTGTGGGTTCTCTTCATGACCGCCGATATAGCCTACAGTAGTATTCAATACTCCGGGAGCACGTTGCAGCTGATACTGTACGCCCCAGAAGCATCCTGCGGCAAAGATGGCTTTCTCTTTTCTCATAATGCTTTCTTTATCATAGGGATGAGCTTTACTTGTCCGTTCAGGCCTGAGGGAAGCGGTGACCAATGGGCATAACCTGTCTTCTTGTAGTTGAGGTCTACCACATTGATCTCCTTGAAACGACGCCAAGGCACTTGCTGGCGATCGAGCTCGGCAATACGGTTGGCGGGTAGATTGGTCACCTCCACCTCTATCGTGTTCTTGCCAGGTTTGAGGTATTGAGTCACAGTCAGTTGGAAGGGTACGCACCATGCCGTACCGGCATCCTCGCCATTGATACGTACGCGGGCACTCTCACGCACGTCACCGAGGTCAAGTAGCCACTCATCGGCTGCGATGGCAGGCAGGTCAAACTGTAGGGTATATCGTCCTGTAGCCATTGTAGTGGTGGCATGAGGCACATCGAGAGCTGTCCATGAACATGGTTCATCGATTTCGTAGGTTCCTGATATAGATGGAGCACTCTCCACAAAGTCGAGCCTCCAGCCATGATCGAGCGTGAGGGAAATTGCCTGTGGTTGCAGGTAGCGCCACTCCTCGGCCTGTACTACCGAAGTGAAGGTCTGCACAATGAGGCTCTGCCCCGACTGTAGCTGCAAGTATACCTGCAAACCCTCGTCGGTGGGACGTGTGGCGGCACGGCCCTTCTGTCCTGTCACGGGGTCAAATATCATGGCATCGGTATCGGGCACACTGAGGGTCACCCAAGCGTCGAGTCCTTCGGGCTGCAGGGCACTGATGAAGTAGTGGTGCCCCTTGCCATTGCTACGGCGGATATACTGCATGCCGTGCTTGGTCTTCACCTCTTCGGGCTGAACGCCACAGAGGGCAAGCGTCTTACCATAATCATCACCTATGATGACACGCCCCTTGCCGAGTTGGAAGCTGAAAGATGAAAGTTGAAAGTTATTCTCGTCTGTTGTCTTTCCACTTTCAATTTGTGCCTTCGCTTTGTTGAATACCTTACGGCGTGCCTCCAGGTCACCATATCCAGGCACATCCTCGGGCATGCCACCGATGAAGACTACTGTAGCACCACTGTGTATGAGCCTCCCCAAGTGGGCAAGCACATCGGCAGGCATACGCTTCACACCAGGCACGATGATAGCCTTGTAGGCAGCTCCACCCGAGGTCACGAGCTGATTATTGACGCAGCGGGTAGTACGCACAAAACTGTCGGAGATATAATCAACGTCGTAACCGTTGTTGCAGATCTCATTGACCGTGGCGATGAACTTGGGAGCCACGCGGTGCATCTTATGGATGTCGAAGGCGAGCAAGCGACCCTCCTGTTCGTTCCACAGGTCATAAACAGGCAGATATACGAGGAAGTCGTTGTCGGGCTTACCCATCTGAAGGAACGACTGGCAGCGGCCTATATACTCGAAGAAGGCAGGTGCATCGCGCCAGATATTGTTGGTGGGCGACATGTTGATGGAGGCATAGAAACTCCAGCCCGGCCACTCGGCTTCGCGTGGCGAGTAGGGCGTGCCGTGGAAGAACATGTGGTTCACGCCGGACACGAACATAAGATCCATATCAGGCTTGCACTGCGAGAGTGAGGTGCGAAAGTGCTCGGTGAGCCAGGTGAAGGTCTCTGACGACACGAACGGCTTGCCACTGATGTGGGCAGCCGATGAGGCATACTTGAGCATCGAGAGATCAGAATCGTTCTTGCGGGTGAGCGAGTCGCGACGCAATCCCTTGATGCCGAACTCCGAGAGGCCGAATCCCTCACATTCAGGGATATCCACCGCTGCGTAGGTGTCAATGAGATTGGCAGGCGAGCCGTGTGCCTGGTTACGAGTGATGCTGCCCATGCGGTGTGCCCAGTCAGTCCACTGGTCGGTGAAGTTCTCGAGCAACAGGTCCGACACCGTCTCACGATAGTCCGATACGATACGGCAGGTGATGTCGGGGCGCTCGGGATCGAGAAACTCACGGAAGTAGTGTTCCAGACGGTAGCCACGACGGCGAGCAAACTGCTCCAGGAGGTCGGGCGTCCAGTCGGCTCCGTATACCTCATAAGAGTCGTTGAAGAAGTTGTTCGGTACAGGAGTGCCATTAGCCTTGAAAGCCTTCTCGAATCGGCTGAGGTAGCGCCTCACCGCCCCTTTGGAGAGGTGGTCGATGACATATCCCTCACCACCGGGTGCGGCACGCTTCACCGCTTGGCGTGTCTTGCCTATGAAGAGCGCTATCACTTGCCACTCACCCTCGGGAGCCTGCCAGCGCAGTATGCCCTCCGCATCGCACTTCCTGGTCACATCCACGTGCTTACGCCCTTGATAGGCCATCACTTTGTGGAGGGTCGATGTGGGTACATCCTTCTTGCTCGATACGGCAATGGACAGTTCCACCGCCTTGCCGCCCTCGATGGTATATTGTTCGAATATGGCCTTCGTGGCAGCATCCTCTATCGAGGTTTCAGGACCACCGAAAGGCCATCCCGTACCTGTACTCATATCGATACACATGCCCACCTCCTTGCCTTTGTCGATGGCATACTCGAGTGCCTTCATCCATTCGGGTGTGAGGAACGAGAGCTCGTTATCCTCATTGTTCTGCACACCGTAGATGGGCGTAATCTCCAACTCGCCCAGTCCAGCACGGGCATATTCCTCCATGTTATAACTGAGGTTGGCCTCGTCTACGGCACTGCCCAGCCACCACCAGCGTGCGGCAGGCTTGGCATTCTGTGTCAGTTCGGGCCACTCTTGGGCGATGCTGCCTAACGGGAGCAACAAGAATGCAGATACGCAAAGTAAACGTTCGATATGTTTCATATTTATAGAGTTTAGTCGCTCATTTCGTACAAAATTACACAAAAATCTCAAAATATACAGCATTATGACATTGTGCTATGAAAAAAGTTTGTACATTTGCAACCGACACTATCAACATTTATTAAACTAAGAAGGAAAAACATTATGAAAAAAGTATTATTGGCTATAGTAGCCGTTGCAGCTCTCACTATCACATCATGCTGCAATAAGAAGGCAAAGGATGCTCCTTGTGACAAGGCTGCTACAGAGTGTGCTGCACAGAAAGAATGTAAGAAGGCGTGCGACAAGACCTGCGAGATGCCCGACTCTTGCAAGAAGGCTTGTGCTACTCCTTGTGACAAACCCTGCGACAAGGCTTGTGACAAAGCTACTTGCGACAAGAAGTGTGACAAGGCTTGTGACAAAGCTGAAGGCAAGTGCAACAAAGCTGCTTGCGAGAAGAAGTGCGACAAGGCCGAGGCTCAGTGCGAGAAAGCTTGCGATAAGGCTGAAGGCAAGTGTGATAAGGCTTGCGACAAGCAGTAATCTTATATTCATTTATAATAAGAGAGAGACACCCCGCCAGGTGTCTCTCTTTGTTGGTATGCGTTCCCTTAAAGGACGACAGTGCATATTGTGCTCCACTCGGCCCAAGCAACGTAGGTAGATATGTAAAATGGCTATATCTGTTTGTCAGAATTACAAATCCCTATAATAGCCCGTCTCATCGGATGTGCCGTACCCTTCTTGCTGATTATTGTCTCACGCGAAACGAAGTTCGCCGCCCGAACCTTTAGGTCGCTGGCCGAAGGGAAAAGCAAGGGGCCAAAGGCAATCTCGCAAATCTCACGAAGCACGCATCGTAAACTCGCGTGTGTCGGCGTTTCGCCGAGTGTATACATCCCGGAGGCAACAAGAGCGTAGCGACTTGCAAAGTCTGCGTTCTCCTTTAGGAAGATAAATCTTCCGTCGTCGTCAGTAGCGAAGCCCTCGGCTTGTCCGAGAACCGACGCTAATACTCCGCGTCGGTCTGTGTCATCAGTGTCATCTTGTTGACAAGAAGGAATCCGTGAATATTTGTGTCATCTGTGGGCTCGTTAACGGTAAACTGAAAGGTCAGAGGTGAAAGGTGAATGCTACTTTTCCGTTTTCACCTCTAACTTTTCCGTTTACCTGTCGGGACGAAGAAGAAATGTTTTTGGAACGGATTACACCGAAGGGGTGAGGAAGACTCGCCAACCTAAAAGAGGTCGCCTTGCCACATCCTGCGCAAGAACTCGGTAGCCGGAAGCACCTCAATGCCGTTCAGCTGTCGGGGATGACGGTCGAGCGACACGATGATAAGCCTTGCGTCGGGAAAGTCTTCGCTAAATGCACGCAAACCTTTGGTGTGCTTGGACTGTACCTCCCCACAACTCTTGAACTCGATAGCCACACGTCCGTCACCGATAATGGCATCCACTTCGTAGCCACTCGCCGTGCGCCAATAGCTGAGCCGTTCATCGCTCTCGCTGTAGCTGAGACGGGCCACTATTTCCTGTATCATCAGGTGTTCGAAAGCGTGACCGAAGTCCACAGAGCCGGGCTGCAGGTTCGAGCGGTTGAGCAGGTGATTCACTACCCCCACATCGAAATAGTAGAACCGCGATGTAGTCACGGCCCGCCGTTTCCTGGACTGCGTAAAGGCTGGTATCATATAGCCTATGAGCGTCTGTTCCAGAATGTTGAAGTATTCCTTCACCGTCACGGCACTTACGCCGCAATCCTGAGCCACATTGCTATAGTTCACCATTTCGCCGTCGCACTGTGCCGCAATGTCGAGAAAGCGGTTGAACGATGCCAGTTGCCGTACTACTGCTTCATCCTGTATCTCCTCCTTCAGGTAGGTTCCGATATAGGCTTGCAGGCGTTTCTTGGGATTGGCTGCCAGATAGTGGCGAGGTATCATGCCATGGTTGATGGCACGGATAAGGTCGAAGTCGGGAATCTCGGCACTCACCAGCGGGTAGAGGTTGACGGACAATGCCCGTCCGCCCAACAGGTTGGTACCCATACGTTTCAACTTGCGGGCACTGGAGCCACACAGGATAAAGCGGATGCCCCGGTTCACGATGAGCCAATGTACTTCGTCGAGCAACTGAGGGATTTTCTGTATCTCGTCGATGATGACGAGCGATTCCTCGTCCAGATGCTCCAACTCTTCGCGAAGCAGCTGCGGACGACGCATCAGCCGTCCATATTCATCACTCATCAGTAAGTCATATACTTTTGCCTTAGGATAGAGTGCCTTTACCAACGTGCTCTTTCCCACTTGTCTGGCACCCCACAAGAATACGCTATCTTCCTGCGCACCAACTATTCTCTGTAATCTTTCGTATTCTGCCATACCGCTTGATTTTGATGATAATCTAAAGTGTCGGTTGCAAATATACGAATAATCCAAAGTACAACCAAGTGTTTATCTTGTTTTTTCTTCTTTCGTCTTGTAACAGCATGTCAAGGAACGCTTTGCCTCCACCAAAGGAGAACGATTGCGAGCAGGAGAGGCATCACCCTCTTCCTGCCCTGAATCATTTTAGTCTTCCGTCGGTTTGCCATCGGCATCGTAGGTCACGACCTTATCCGTCGTTGTGGCATCCAATCCAGTGTAGCAGTAGATGGTACTGTTCGCTATCGAACCGCCTTCGCCACAGTTAATACTACCTGTCGCGTGATAACCCCATTCTTCACCTCTTTCATCTCCCAAATAACCAATATAGTCAGAATACGAATTGTATCTAAAGGTATGATTTCAGATTCCGAGATAATCACAACAGGGATCGTTTCAGGCCACCCCGTTAGACTCAAAGCACTTCCGATACCAGGAGCAGAAGTCCATTTATCACCTGCACCATAGGCATATATGACCGCGTTTGTAATATTGATTGTTCCGCAAGTACCTTCGCCTGCTGCACCAATGGCTGAAGCGTAAAAGTTGTTCGTATACGCATATACTGTGACGTTTGAAATGTTAATGCTACCAGCATTATAACTTTCGTTGTTGTCGTAGTCGTACTTTCCTCCAATAGCTGAAGCATGACTACCGTGAGCACGAAGAATATTACCATTACTGTTCGAAGTAATATTAACTGTTCCGCCCTCTGCTACGAAGATACCTCCTGCCCTTCCCCACTCGCTATCTGCATATACAGTATTATTGCCCATAACAAATATGGTTGCGTTGCTGCCGGACGCGACATCAATAGCACTACTGCCCTTACCAACCGTAATGCTTGCATTGTTTAGAACAATCGTCGGATTTCCGCTTTCGACCTTGATGCCGTAGTTGCCAGTGCCGGTAAACGTGTAATATGCATTGTCGTTGATGACGTATGTTGCAGTAAGGGTTGAGAGATCAACATCTACTTTTTTACCTGCGTACAGCGCATAACTATAGCCTGCTTTAGTAGCGACGTTAAAGGTATGTGTTGCAAGTTCTGTATCGCCATCCTTCACCATTACCAAACCACCCACAGCGAAAGTACCATAAAGGAAAGCATTGCCATTGTCGTCAGTGGTGAGGGTATAGTCATCGGCAACTACAGATGTCGTTCCTGCCGGAGCAAAACCGGTAGTGGTTACGGTCAATTCCTGACCGGCTTCTGATGCTAAACGCAGACGGCTGTAGGTGCGAGTGACATCTTTGAAGGAAATACTTACATTAAGACCGTCAACAGTCGTTTTTGCGGGGATGTACTCTGCCATACCATACAGTTTGCCGCTGGCAAGACCGATGCTTCCGTCTGACTTTATCTCGCAGTCGGGTGCATATAGGGCAAGGACCCCAGTAATGTCAGAGCTGGCAAGAACTTTATCATTCAGAGTCCACACTCCTGATAAGTATTCAAGTGTGTAGCCCTGTTTCTTGCCGCTCTCGAAAGATATGGACAAAAGCAGTTTGTCACCTTCCTCCCACGCTGTCTTACCGACATCTTGTGTGCCGATAACACGGGTGTCAGGGCTTTCACCAAAAGCAGGGAAATCGCTTACCACGAATTGCAACGAGCCATTTCCGGCAGGCTGCAACACCTCATCCAATTCGTTGCTGCACGATGCTGCCGCTACCAGGGCAACAGCCATCAGTATGTATTGATATATCTTTCGCATATTCTTTATTGTTTCAGATTCTTCACTTCGTTCAGAATGACAAAGAAACTACTTTAAGTCGTTTTCATTGTTCCAGCCGTCTCCGAACGGGCTGTCAAAATCGCTCGTAGATATTTGCTCGATAGTCACCTTGTCCTTACCCACTTTCACGCTGACAGTATAGTGGATGCCGCTGGACAGCACCTCGGTATCGTCAGTAGTCTCGGCATTATCCAATAAGGCGGTAAGGGTGAAGAGGCGACCGCTGCTTGTCGTGATGCGTAGAGCAAGAGACTCTGCCTCGTTCGGCAAAGCATAACCACAG